>JBMLRP010000047.1:0-79148 GCA_049240965.1 Akkermansiaceae bacterium | reverse complement strand
TCATGATTGGAAAACGCAGGAGATCGAGGGGAGAAGAATCCGTGATCGCAAAGCGGTGATGCTCACCGCAGTCCAAAGCCTCCGGCAGAAAATCACAGCGCGGCGCACGCCGCTTTGGACTGCTGCGAGTATCGCAGCTTTTTTTGCGGGAGGACTCGGGGAATAGAATCCGTCATCTTTGCGGAAAGACCCTGAGCCATCGCAAAGCGGTGATGCTCACCGCAGTCCAAAGCCTCCGGCGGGAAATCACAGCGCGGCGCACGCCGCTTTGGACTGCTGCGAGAATCGCAGCTTTTCTTTGCAGGGTGATGTGGAGAATAAGAATCTTTCATCTTTACGGAACGAACCAGAGCCATCGCAAAGCGTTGATCCTCACCTAAGTCCAAAGCCTGCGACAAAAAAAGGCCGACTGTTTCCAGTCGGCCTTGTGATCAGTCTAATCGAAAAAAATCAGGCCTCGGCTGTCGCTTCTGCTGCAGCGGCGGGAGCTTCTTCCTTCTTCACTGGAGCGTCACAGAACTCAATGTATGCCATGGGAGCCGAATCGGTCATACGGGCACCGAGCTTGGTGATGCGGCAGTAACCACCCGGGCGGTTAGCGGCAGCTGGAGCAACCTCGGCGAACAATTTCTGCACAACTTCTCTCTGACGCAAAAAGGCAATTGCCTGACGGCGCGCGTGAAGATCACCACTCTTACCCAGAGTGACCATCTTTTCCGCCACAGGGCGAAGAGCCTTGGCTTTGCCCAAGGTGGTTTTGATACGTCCGTGCTCGATCAGGCTACATGCCAGATTGGCGAGCAAGGAACGGCGATGCGCGGCGGTGCGCTTGAGTTTGGATTTGCTGCTACGATGTCTCATCGGAAATGTTCTTTCTAGTTAGATTGTGGGGTGAAGGATCAATTAATCATCAAGGTTTTGTGCGATCAAGTCGGCCAGACCCACTTGGGATTCCTCTTCGCCACCGAGGCGAGGCGCGCGGAACGCCACGGACGGACCGGAGTAGAGGGATGGATCGATGGACATTCCCAAGGATAGACCAAGTTCGACCAATTTGTCCTTGATCTCGTTGAGTGACTTCTTGCCGAAATTCCGGTATTTGAGCATTTCTGCTTCGGTCTTGGTCGCAAGTTGCCCAACTGTGGTGATGTTGGCATTGTTGAGGCAGTTGGCAGCGCGAACCGAGAGTTCGATCTCGTTGACACTCATGCCCAAAAGTTTCTTCAGTGCTGCATTCTCTTCCGTCGATTCCGCAGGTGCGGCATCGAAGTTGATCAGATTGTCATCGTAGTTCACAAACACATCGAGGTGATGGCGCAGGATTGCCGAGGCTTGAAGCAGGGCGTCTTGAGGGGTAATGCGGCCATCCGTCCAGATGTCCAAGAGCAACTTGTCGAGGTCGGTCTTTTCACCAACGCGGGCGCTTTCTACGGCATATTTGACACGAGTGACCGGAGAGAAAATGGAGTCGATGGCAATGACACCAATCGCTTGATCTTTGCGTTTGTTCTCTTCGCCGGTAGCGAAACCACGACCGACCCGAACTTCAAATTCGCAATCGAACTTCACCTTGCGGTCCAGCGTGCAGATCAATTGATCTTTGTTGACAACTTCATACATCGTGTCTTCGACGATGTCACCCGCTGTCACCAATCCATCGCGTTCCACGTGGATTTTAAGAACACGTGGCTCTTTATCGTGATGCAAAAACTTCACTTTTTTCAGATTTAAAATGATGTCAGTCACATCTTCGACCACACCTGGAAGGCTGGAAAATTCGTGTTGCACGCCAGCGATGCGGACGGAGGTGATGGATGCTCCCTCGAGCGATCCGAGAAGAACCCGACGCAGGGAATTTCCGAGAGTGTGACCGTAGCCTCGCTCGAAAGGTTCAGCGACGAACTGAGCGTAAACATCGGTCGCGGTGTCCTCGTTTTTCACAAGGCGGTTTGGCAACTCAAAGCGACCCAGCTGGGTTGCTTTTTTAACTTCTTCTGTATCTGTTGACATAGGTGTATTGGGTGACCGGGTTACCCTCTCTGGAGCGAGCAATGAACCACCGAAAAGGCGGATTGGAGAGGACCAACGGCAAGTGAGATAGCTCGCGGGGCGAGGAATAAATTCCATAATTGGACTTTTGACAACAAAATTTTCACCCAATTTCAATTCTGCCATCTTGCATGACACAGAATCACAGGTATGGTCGATTTCCTGATTGCGTCGTTATTCGCTTGTGATAGAAATCTGCTCGGAACAAAAATCCAATCCCATGAGTAATTATACATCGAGAAAAAACCTGACCCGCTTCACCTATGAAAATTCGGCATTTTTAGGTTGGCGACTCTACATCACCCGCAAAGGCAAATCATTCGTAAAATACTTTTCCGATCGTCAGTATGGTAGCGCGAAAGAGTCATTGGCCGCCGCAGAAGCCGCTCTCAACGAACTGAGAGACGTTCTCGGCAAAGCCAAATTGGTCGACGGCACCTTTAGTGAATCCACAGTCAACAAAGGACTCAAAATCATCGCGCCGAAAAAAACAGCAAAAGCGGAAAAGCCCCCCAAATCCGCTAAATCTGGAAAAACCGCGAAAGGTAAAAAGTAATCAGTCACCGGGAAGTTTTTCTTGCACGCCGGCGATTCGCCGCTTTGTTTGAGCTAGATGACACGAACCCACCGACTAGGACTTTATTGGTATCGACGAGATCTTCGCATCTCCGATCACAAAATTTTACAAACCGCTTCCCAGCAATGCGAAGCGGTTTTGCCTTGTTACGTATTGTCCACCTGGAAAAAAGATCATTCTTGGACAGGGGCAAATCGTCAGCAATTTCTCTGTGACTGCCTCAAATCCCTCGATGCGAATTTGCAGACTCTGGGCAGTCGTTTGGTAATTCGCGAGGGTGACGCTGTGAATGCCTTGCGTCAATTGATCATCGAATCCGGGGCGGATGCACTTTATTTCCAACGTGACCCTGATCCATTTGGCAAGGGAACTGAGCTGGCAGTGACCAAGCTGTGCGAAGAACTGGGGGTGAAAGTGCATGCCATGCACGATGTCAGCCTGCACAGTCCGGATGAAATTCTCACGGGAGGGCAACTTCCGTATCGGGTTTACACGCCATATTCCAAAAATTGGCTCGCGCAACCCAAGGAAAAGCCTGTGCCGAAACTGGAGAAGCTTACCACTCCGCCGAATCCGGGTTCCGCCCCCCTGCCGACGTTAGCGACGTGGGGACTTTCCGCCAGCACGGCTCAACTGCTACCCGCAGGTGAGAAAGCCGCAAGACAGCGTTTTCGCGAGGCGTTACAAGAAAGGATCGGACATTACGCCGATCGGCGTGACTTACCGTCGATTCATGGAACCACGCGCATCAGCCAAGACCTGCGCTTTGGATTACTCTCCCTGCGCAGTATCTATGATGCAACACATCAGGCCATGATGGAAGCTCCAGCCCCAGCCCGAACGCAATACCACACATATCTCAAAGAACTGGCATGGCGGGAATTTTACTTTGCCATTCTCCATTTCTTTCCCGAAGTGTTAGAACTCGAATTTTCGCCTTCATGGCGAGGATTGGCCTGGGATGAACCGGACGAAAAGTTGATCGCCTGGCAACAAGGACGCACTGGTTTCCCGATTGTCGACGCTGGGATGCGTGAACTGTTAGCCACAGGTCACATGCACAACCGTGTGCGCATGATCGTGGCTATGTTCCTGACCAAGGACCTGCATTACGACTGGCGATTGGGAGAAAGCTGGTTCATGAGGCATTTGATCGATGGGGAAATCGCATCAAATAACGGGGGGTGGCAATGGTCGGCAGGAACGGGAGCGGATGCGGCGCCTTACTTCCGCATTCAAAATCCCTGGTCGCAAACGTTACGCTTTGATCCAGAGGGAATCTATATCAAACGTTGGGTGCCGGAACTGGCAAACGTACCGGCCAAGCTTTTCCAAGCCACGCCCAGCAACGGCAAGCCGATCGCGCCTGACTATCCCATGCCCATCGTTGATCACAATCGGGAGCGCCTCAAAACCCTGGAGATTTTCCAAAAACACAAGGCAAGCCAGCGCTGACTGCTTACTCCACAACGCGAATCTGATCGGCCTGCCAGAGGGCCTCAACCCGACCATTACGCTCCACCAGCAACTCCCCATGGTCGCTGATTCCTTTCACCATGGCTCTGTGGATCTCTTGCCCCATCGTCAGTGAAACACGTTTTCCGGTGAGAGCGCAACGTTCGCGAATATCTAAAAGAATTTCCGCAAAATCCCTTTCCACCCTTCCCGCATGACTGAGGATACTGCGCGCCAGCAGGAACAACAATGGTTCACGATCAAACTCACGCGCTGTCTCAAGGCGCATGGAGGTAGCGATACGGGAAATATCATCGGGGAGCTCAAGGGAATTCACATTCAATCCGACACCCATAATGACCGCATCACCGATGGATTCGACCAAGATCCCCGCGATTTTTTTTCCATGAACCCATACGTCATTCGGCCATTTGACTTCCGCTGCGATGCCATGATACTCCAGTGTTTTCGCGACAGCCAGTCCGGCAACTAAGGCTAAGCGCGGCCACAGAGCACGGGGCATGCTGGGTCGCAGAATCTGTGAAAAAGCCAGTGCTTCGCCTTCGGGGCAAATCCAGACAGCACCGCGCCGCCCGCGTCCCGCCGTCTGACCATCACTACAAACCACACTACCTGATGCAGCGCCGCGTTCCGCCCACATCCTCGCTTCATCGTTCGTAGAGCCGACACTCTCATACCAACGAACTTCCATTCCGCATGTGGTGACCAAGGTCCTCATGCGTCTACAAAATCCAAGGCCAGATCCATGGCCTTGACCGAGTGAGTCAAGGCACCAACCGAGATGAAATCAATCCCCGTTTCCGCGATCGCGCGCACCGTTGCCAAAGTCACACCACCACTGGCTTCTAGCATGGGCCTTGTGCGAACCCCTCGCATTTCTACCGCCTTTCTGAGCTCGGCAAGAGACATGTTATCCAGAAGAATGTAATCGATTTCCTCCATGCACAGAAATGCCTCGACTTGATCCAGACGGTCCGCTTCGACCTCAATCTCGACATCGGGATGCTCGTCCAACAATTGTCTCATGGCATCTTGTAATGCTTCCATGCCACCTTCGCTGACGAGGTGGTTATCTTTCACCATCACCCGATCATAAAGCCCCATGCGGTGATTCGTGCCTCCGCCGCTCGCCACTGCCGCTTTTTCCAACAGACGCCATCCGGGAGTTGTTTTTCTGGTGTCGAGGATCTTGGCCTTGGTGCCATCGACCGCTTTCACATATTCATAGGTCTGCGTCGCGATGCCGCCAAGATGCTGCATAAAATTCAGAGAGGTTCGTTCAGCGGTGAGAATGGAACGGGCAGCACCTGTGATTTTCATTACGATCGCTCCTGATGTGACTCGCGCACCGTCTCCGATCATTACGGTGACTTCCAGAGAGGAATCAACAGACAGAAAAACCTCACGTGCCAATTCCGCACCGGCAATCACTCCCTCTTGTCGCGCCACCAGCAGAGCTGTGGCCTGCCGCTGCTCGGGGACAAAATACCGCGCTGTCAAATCCCCTGCTCCAATGTCCTCGGCAAGAGCTCTTTCGATCAACCATGCATGTGGATTTTTTTGCACGGAAGTTAGCTACGAGGACAGCGGCGGAAAATCAAGCGGCATTTCATTGCCATCGGAAATCGTGGTATCGGGCGGATCAAGATTGTCAGCGACGAAAAATCCTGCACACTAGGTCTGTGAGCGAGTCAAAAACGCACATGCCCCAGCTCGACAGCCTGAGGGCCATCGCCATGCTCGGCGTGATTTACCACCACTGGCTGCCACCGGGCTGGCGGTTTCATTTTCCCACAGAAGCGGGATTGTTCTTCTTTTTTGTGCTCAGTGGTTTTCTGATGACCCAAGGACTTTTGCGTGAGCGCGAGAGCCATGGCACGATGACCATTCTCAGACGATTTCATGAAAAACGATTCGTCAGGATTTATCCCGCTTATTATCTGGCATTGCTGATTGCCATGGCCTTCGGCATCAAGGAAATTTGGCAAGCGCCGCAATGGTGGATACTGAACCTGCAAAACCTTTTCATTCTCGAGCTCGGGTATTGGCCGCCGGGAGTGTCGCATTTTTGGACCCTTGCGGTAGAGCAACAATATTACCTTGTTTGGCCGCTCCTGATTTTGCTTTGTCCGCGTAAATCACTGGCTCCTTTGCTGCTATTGCTGACACTGGTATCTCCGCTGACCCGATCCATCTCTGCAGACAAAGGCTGGCTGTCGATGGATCTCAATCCTGTAGCGTTGGTCGATGATTTTGCGCTCGGTTCGCTGCTTGCCTTGGGCAAACACCGGAGTTTTTTACGCTCCCGTCGCATGATGGATACCATGGGAGTGCTGGCTCTCGCTTGCTATGCTTATCTCTACATTTCTTGGGAACTCGATCGAGCCGTACCGTTTTGGTGCCACTTGCAACAAACATTTCTCGCCATCGCATTCACCTCTCTGATTGCTCGTGCCAGCGAGGGGAGATGCGGTCCTTTTTCACAACTGCTGGAGCTTCGTTGGCTCGTATCTCTCGGAAAGTGGTCCTACGGGATCTATCTTTTCCACAACTTGGCACCTTTTTTCGTTGGTAAAATGTTCTGGTTCCTCTGGAATCCTACTCTTGATCCCGATCTTGCCACACTAATGAGACTGCCTTTTTTCGCCGCAATGACTGCAGGGCTGGCATGGTTTTGCCGCAGGTTCGTGGAGTCACCAGCATTGCGTCTTTTTTCCCGATTACATGACAGCAAAAAGAATTGACGTCCCGAGATTACGCACTTGATTCCGCACGCGCTTTGACGACACTCGCTCTGCCCTTCTCAGGGCTCTTTTTCTTGATCTATGAAAGCGCTCGTCAAAGCCAAAGCGGAACCAGGCATCTGGTTGCAAGATGTTCCCGAACCGGAAATCGGGCCCATGGATGCCCTCATTCGTATCAAAAAAACATCGATCTGCGGGACTGATGTGCACATCTACAAATGGGATGCGTGGGCACAACGTACCATTCCCGTCCCCATGCCTGTGGGACATGAGTTTTGCGGAGTCGTGGAGTCCGTGGGTTCCGGAGTGAGTGACCTGCAACCAGGCGACCTCGTATCTGGCGAGGGTCATATTGTTTGCGGTCGCTGCCGCAACTGTCTGGGAGGAAGACAACACTTATGCCCGAACACTCTCGGTGTGGGCGTCAACCGCCAAGGCGCATTTGCGCAATATCTCTCCATCCCCGCACGGAATGTCTACAAAGTCGACCCAAGCATTCCTGAAGATGTGATTTCCACCTTTGACCCCTTGGGTAATGCGGTTCACACCGCACTGTCATGGAATCTGGTCGCAGAGGATGTGTTGATCACCGGTGCCGGTCCTATCGGTTGCATGGCGGCAGCCATCTGTCGCTTCGCTGGTGCCCGACACGTGGTAGTGACAGATGTCAACCCTTGGCGCTTGGAGCTAGCAAAAAAACTCGGTGCCACCCGAACGGTGAATGTGGCTCTGGAGCGGATGGAAGATGTAAAAAAAGAACTGGGCATGAGAGAAGGTTTTGACGTTGCTCTGGAAATGTCCGGCCACCCCTCGGGGCTGCATGATATTCTCGATCATACATCAAACGGAGCCAAAGTTTCACTGCTTGGAATTTTCCCGGATCGGGTCGCGATCAATTGGGATCAAGTGATTTTCAAAGGCCTGATTCTCAAGGGTATATACGGACGCGAAATGTTTGAGACATGGTATAAAATGAGTAGCATGATCCGCGCGGGTCTTGATATCTCGCCCGTGATCACACATCGATTTCATTACACGGAATACGAACAAGCATTTCAAACAATGATGTCGGGACAGTCCGGAAAAGTTGTTCTCGATTGGTCGGAGTGAAGTCCATACAAATCATTTCGTTTTTTGCCGATTGCCAGCGCCCGCATCAATGATATGCTCAAGCCATGCTGAAACGATTGGCATGGATGATTTTCTTGCTTCTCACCTTGTTGCGTGTTGGAGCTCAAGACATAACCGCGCCGAAACCCGCCGCAGTTCCAGCGCCATTACCCGCACCTCCTCCTCAGACGCCGAGCCTACCCGATGACGGCGTCCGGGTGTCGGTTTTGGGATACCATGATTTCTCGACCACACTGAAGGAAACGGAAATGCGCATCAACACTGAGAAGTTTCGCGCACAGATGCAATATCTCAAGGATCAAGGATTGAGTGTGATCAGCATGGCCGATTTCACAGCATGGAAGCAGGGAAAAAAGGCGATTCCGCCGCGCTCCGTCGTGATCACCATCGATGACGGTTGGAGTTCCGTCTACACGGATGCCTATCCAATTTTGAAAGAATTCCGCTACCCGTTCACGGTATTTCTTTATACCAAATACATCGATGTGCAAGGCCGCTCCATGTCTCTTGCGATGATCAAGGAAATGCAAAAGAATGGCGCAACCATCGGCAACCATAGTATGAGTCATCCGTATCCTGCCACGGTCAAAAGCCAGCTACAAAAAGGACCCAAATCCTTCACCGCCTACTTGGAGCGAGAAATGGGAGAATCGAAAACATACCTCGAAAAAACGTTCCGGCAACATGTCGGCACTTATTGTTACCCCGGGGGCTTTCATACAGAAGAGATGTTCGCAATTGGCCAAAAATATCAGTATGACCACATGTTCACAGTTCTTCCGGGCAAGATCAAACGCAGCAGCGATGACCGGGCACTGCCCCGCTATGTCGTCCTCGGCACCTACGACAGAATCTTTGAACTCGCCACAGAATTCCGGGATGCCTCGCCCGTGACTCTTGGAACAGCACCCAAAGTCACAACGCCCTATCCTGTCAATCCTGAAGCAGGAGCCATTATCAACTCGCGACTTCCCGTTATTGCCATCGACCTCAGTTCCGCTACCGATCTGGATCCGCAGACCCTGGTGATGCGAGTCGGGGGCTTTGGCGACGTACCTGCCGTTCTCGATCCGGAATCCAAACAATTCCGCTGGCAGGTGAACCGCAGGCTGCGTGACAGTGTATGCCAAGTCTCCGTGAGTTGGAAAAAGCCGAACGAAAAAAACACAGGCACACCCGTTCGATGGAACTTCACGATCGATAAAGAAGCCGCCTACCAGCCCAACGGCGGCTGATCGAGGCTGTTTCAGCAAGGTTTGACATTGTCGCGATGATGGCTAAAATCAGCGCATGTACGAAACAAAAGGTAATATCAAGTGGATCGGTGAAACACAGTCTTTTCCCAGCGGATTCAGCAAGCGTGAGTTCGTGGTCACCACTCAGCATGACAAATATCCCCAGGATCTGAAGTTTGAAGTCGTCAAAGACAAATGCTCTCTGCTCGACACTTACGATGTGGGATCAGCAGTCACCGTGTCATTCGATATTCGCGGCAATGAATATAATGGCAAATATTACGTGAATCTCTCCTGCTGGAAGCTGCAAGGCGATGGCGGAGATGAAGCAGGTATGAAGAACGAACGGCGAGCTCCAAGTGCAAACTCAAGGCCCATCAACCGTACGAACTCCCCGGAACCCAGTGCGGAGGAGCTGCGTAATGAGTCGAACTTCGACGACGACGACATCCCATTCTAACATTCGCGGTCAAGCTCCCACTTCAGGATCAAAATCCTTGGGCGCTCTTACGATGCGCTCGACGGAGTGCTTCGTCACCACATTGCCGCCACTGGCGCGGCCCTTGACCGCGACTTCGGCAAAGTGAAACGGGCGACTGACGTTGCGCAGACGCAACTGCGGCTTGAGATGGACGATCAGCATTTGCGCCGCGCTTTCTGCTTCGGTTTTATGCACGGCAAAATACAAGATGCGTGTACCTGCCTTACCCTTGGTCAAATCATATTCCTTGTCGCGTGTCACACCGCCCACTTGGAATCGCTTGGCGTAAACAGCCCCATCCTTTCCATCCCGATAGATCACGGAGTAGAACAAAGGATCGTCCTTGCGAAACACCGTGACGTGAATGGGTTTTTGACCAATAAATCCTTTTTCCGCGATTTTCATCACCCTCATTTTACCGTCCTGCGTGAAAGCAATGATGTCATCGATCGTCGAACATTTCTCGACCGCCTCATCTTTTTTCAAGCCGTAGCCCGCGAAACCATTTTTCCAGTCGACATACAAAGTCTCGGTAGCCGCCACCACCTGTGTGCGGTCAACGCGATCAAAGGTGGCAATCTCCGTGCGCCGATCACGCCCTGCGGCATACTTTTTCTTCAGCTCCTCGAACCACTTGATGGTATACTTGTTGAGCTGTTTGAGATTTTTTTCCGTGAGATCGATTTCCTTTTCCAACCCGCGGATTTCTTCATCAGCCTTGAAGGAGTCAAACTTGGAAATGCGTTTGATTTTGATTTCCGTGAGACGAACGATGTCATCCTGCGTCACTTCGCGTTTGAGTAGTTTCTTGAACGGTTCAAGTCCTTGATCAATCGCGGCGATCACCGCTTCCCACGTTTCACATTCCTCGATATCGCGATAGATGCGGTTTTCAATAAAGATTTTTTCCAGTGAACTAAAATGCCATTTCTCAGCCAGCTCAGCCAATTTGATCTGCAACTCCATGCCGAGTAGATCCTTGGTCTGCTGGGTGTTGCGGCGCAGGATTTCCGAAACCCCCAGAAACTGGGGTTTACCATCGGCGATGACACAGGCATTCGGGGAGATCGATAACTCACAGTCCGTGAAAGCGTAGAGTGCATCACGTGTCGTCTCGGCATCCGCGCCAGCGGGAAGATGGACAAGAATGTCGACGTGTTCCGCCGTATTGTCCTCGATTTTTTGGATCTTGATTTTCCCTTTATCGGCGGCAGCAACGATGCTCTCCATGAGGTTTCCGGTTGTCGTGCCGAAAGGGATTTCCGTGATACGAAGAAGGCCTTTTTTCTCCGAGGAGATCCTCGCACGAACACGAAGCCGGCCACCGCGCAAGCCATCGCGATACTCGCTGGCATCCATAATACCACCCGTGGGAAAATCAGGAACCAAGGTAAAGTGCTCGTTTCTCAAGACCGCTATGCTGGCATCAATCAACTCAATAAAATTATGAGGTAAGACCTTGCAAGCAAGCCCCACGGCAATGCCCTCCACTCCCTGGGCGAGCAGCAATGGAAATTTCACGGGAAGAGTGATGGGCTCTTTGTTGCGACCATCATAACTGGGCGTCCAGTCCGTGGTTTTGGGATTGAACACCACTTCCAGGGCGAATTTCGTAAGTCTCGCCTCGATGTATCGTGATGCCGCCGCGCTATCGCCGGTGAGAATGTTTCCCCAGTTTCCCTGGGTATCGATCATCAGATCCTTTTGGCCGAGTTGCACCATCGCGTCACCGATCGATGCGTCGCCGTGCGGGTGATACTTCATCGTGTTACCCACGATGTTGGCAACCTTGTTGTAACGTCCATCATCAAGCTCTTTGGTCGAGTGCAGAATCCTTCTCTGCACCGGCTTGAGACCATCATTCAAATGCGGAACTGCCCGCTCCAGAATCACGTAACTGGCGTAATCGAGGAAGTAGTCGGAATACATCGACCCCAAGGATGCCGGTTGCTCGTTATCGGTTGTCATCGAGAGGATGATACGGCTTTCTTAAACAACTGCGCAAGCTCTATTCATCGAGCTTTCAAAGTGATTGATTCGCCCAAACAGAAGTTTCGCCTCTTGCTACTTGCTGATCATCGGAAGAACCAGTTTCCAGAAGAACGAGATGCCGAAAAAAAGAACAGCCAGCCCAATGGCACCTAAAACGACAGTGCCTACCATCTGCAGAAATCCTCCCATAAAGATCTTAAACGGACCACTGGTCTTATCACCTGTCCATTCGTCCCATTTTTCATCAGTCTCCTCGCGGAAGGGCTGGTGATAATGCCTCTGGCTTCCTTCAAAACGCGAAACCGTCCGACCTCCGAATTTACGATCTGCACTCATTTTTAGGTGAATTTATTGGTAGTGGAGCGGTAGAGAATGTCAAGCAACAATGTCCATCAGAATGACATTTCCTGCTCGATCGCCTTGATTTTTAAAAACAATTCATTCCAGCGCTGAGCATAAGGAAGCAACGCTGTCTCTCGTTCCGATAAAGACCTTCGTATGCCATGCAATCCTTGCGCATAGTTGCGAAAAAAACTTCTGAGGCCATCTTCATAATCATCGCGTATCGAATACAGGAAAACCTCGGCACTGCGAATCAATTTTTCGCGGTAATCCTGCACGATATCTCGCGCCGTACGCATGGCCAACACAACGAGACAAATGGCAAAAACTCCAGCCGCCGAACTGGCGATGAGAGGGACCCAAGGCACATACAAGCCACCCGATATCCCCGCAACGATGAGCGAGACCAACATCAAGGCCACCCACACCGACAGCGCGGCATTGCGTTTACTCAGCGCATGGACCAAAACACCGCGAATCCGCAGTTGTCCCATGCTGCGCAACGCCGCTTGCTCCATGTGCTCGACCCATTGCTCTCTTGCCTGTTGCAATCTTGCTTCGACCGCAGGCCATGGTGTGGCCATCACTCCGCCAAGATCACTCACACGCTCAAGAATCTGTGCCCAGTGGAATTCGCACGCGCGTATCAGCGATTCCACGTTACGATCCGTCGCCGTCTTCACGGCTTCAGTCAATCGATTTTGCATCAGAATCTCGAGCTTTTGCGAGGTTTGCTCGCGCGTCATCATGCGTGCCAGACTCCGAATCACTGCCAATCGAGCGCGCAGAACCCGGGAAACCATGATCGCCTGCTTTTCATACTCGTCGGCAATTGCTCCCAGCCCCATGCCCTGCTGACGCACCGTTCGTTGCAGAAATTGTTCAATTTCATTCTCAAGTTCCTCCAGAAAATTCACATCCCGCAGGACGGCGCGATTCAATCCGTCCACTTTTTCGTCAATACGCTGCAGTATCAAAAGCGCGGTTCGGCGCAAGCTTTCCATCGCATACCCACGTTCAGGACAAAGTTCGATTTTTTGCTGAAGATACGACTCAAGCAACTTGATACCTGATGTGGAATGATCGTTGAATGCACGCGGTAATTGCCTTGCCTCCCACTCTTTGCGAGCTGACACCAAAAACACTGGTGGCTGGTGATTCATTCGTTTTTGCGCCAGGTCCTCGATATGATTGCGCAGCACTGGAAGATCGAGAGGTTCAGCCAAATCGCAACACTGCACCACCACAACGACGCGCCGCTGGAGGTCATCACGCATTTTAGCGAGAAAATCCCATGTGCATGAACTCCATGGATTGCGATAAGGCAAGACCACAATGATCCGATCGGAAGCCTCCAGCCATTCTCTCCAGTCTGTAAAAGCGGATTTACCCCATGAGTCAAGCCCCGGGGTGTCAATCCAATTCACGTGATTCAGCCCCTCATCGGGAATCTGACATTCACGCCACTTGTCGCCATGGTTTATCTCTCTGCGAACGCTTCCACTCACGTATCTGTGAGGTATCGCCGTTTCCGGTAAATCATTGACCTTGCAAATGGATTTTCCATGCAGGACATTGATCAGAGATGACTTCCCTGCGTTGACTTCCCCACATACCGTGAGCAAAAAAGGCCGCAGGAGAATTTCAAGACTCGCGTTCGCGTCTCCCCATTCATCGCGAGAAATCGATGTCTGTTCCGCCAGTCGCTGAATGTCGGAATAGATCTCAAGCAAACGACCGCGAGTAGAAACGAAATTTTTTCCCAGCATACCCGGACGATGCTCCTGAGACGTCTTCTCAACGTGCGACTTCTGCCAATGAGCGCGCGCTTTGTGGCAAAGCAACCTGACCACGCTCACCCATGGCCAACAACTGAGAAACCGTGACGAAACGATAACCTCTTCGCAACAATGAATCGAGAGTCGCCGGCATCGCATCAACGGACGATCCATGAAGATCGTGCGCGAGAATGATAGCTCCGTTGTTCGTGCCATTCACGATGCGGGAAGTCACTACAGATGCACCGGGGCGTTTCCAATCCAACGGATCCACGGACCACATGATGGTGGGATAACCGAAGGTTGAGTAAATCATTTGTCTCTGACTTTGCAACAATGCACCGTAAGGCGGACGCATGGTTCTGGGGCGAATCCCGCAGGCCCGCACAATGGCTTCATCGGTTTTTCGGATTTCTGCCATCACTCGATCATTGCCGAGGCTCGACAATTTCGGATGGGTGTAAGTGTGATTTCCGATCTCGTGCCCCTCAACCACCGTTCTGCGGACGATGCCCGGGTAGAGGTCAACATTCTTGCCGATCACGTAAAATGTCGCTTTCACGTTGCGGGTGCGCAAAATATCGAGCAGGCGAGGCGTGTTGGTAGCATGAGGACCATCGTCGAACGTCAAAGCCACATAAGGACCGGGAACGCTCACACGACTGTATGTCACCGTCGACGATTTTCCAAAATCTCCGGATAGCCCCATTTCCGGATTACGGGGGACTGGTCCTCCGGGAAAAGGTGTGCGATAGCCTGAATTCGCCGAAGTTTTCATCGCACCTCGTTCGGGTGGAGATTTTTCAGGAGAACAACTCCCCATGGAGAGAGAGAGAATGGCAAAAAATGCGAAAAAAATGGATGGTTTCATGAGATGATTGAAACAACGGGTCAGCGAATCAATAGAGCAAACGCTTTGCCATGTCACGTCTCAATCATGGCAAACGCATGAAAATTTGTTGTATGAGCGATGGCCGTTGGAATGTGGCGGCAAACTTCAATACGCCATGCCTATCAAAAATGACTCCCTGGCATGGCGATTGGAAAATCGCCGTCTCGTAGCAATGAGTGATTCAAATACATTCGCGCGCTTCTCAATCAAGGCAAAGGTGTGACGATGAATCATCGAGTTACGATCCACAAATCACACATTCCCTATCCGTCCATGAGGAAAAAATCTTACAATTTTGATCCATGAACGCTTGACTCCAACTGGTCGGTATCATAGAAATATGCATGGAGCAACGCAAGAAAAACCCGATCGCCACCCGGGCGCGAATTTTAAAAAGTGCCGGGGAAGAATACTGCCGCATGGGCTTTCAGGCAGCCAGATTGAATGCCATTGTCGAAAACGCTGGCATTACCAAGGGGTCATTGTTTCATCATTTTTCCGGCAAAGATGACCTCGCTCTGCAATGGTTGCTCGAGACCCTGCCGCCTATACTCCAGAGACATTGGGTAATTCCTCTGGAACAAACGACCAATCCCATCGATGCACTCAAGCAGATTTTCCGCGAATCCTCTGAAACTTTCACGAGAGCCCATACGGCAAATACGGGAATGCATAGCATGGCAAAATTGATGACTTCGATTGATGAATCAAACAAGGAACTGCACGAGGCATCGATCGAAATCCAACAGACGTGGCATCGTGTCGTGAGTGAAGCACTACTACGCGGACAGAGGATGAAGTTGGTTCATGCCGCGATTGTCGTCAGTGACGAAGCGCATTTTATCATCAGCATCGCCGTGGGCGCATCAATTCAAAGCGGCGTCATGGGGCCTGGCGCGCTGACTGGATGGTTGCGCTCGGCGGATGCTTACTTAGAGACCTTGAGGCCGGCATAAGACGATGGCATTCGCCGCGGCATAGTCACGAGCATGAGTCAGGCTGATCTTGATTTCCTCGACATGATGCAACCGGCAAAACTCTGCGGCTTTCCCGCTGATCACAATTCTCGGTTCACCATTCCCCCCACGCTCCACCTCCAGATCCAACCATGAGACATCCTTTCCAATTCCCGTTCCCAGGGCTTTGGCAACAGCTTCTTTTGCGGCAAAACGGGCGGCAAAGTGAAGTTCGGGTCGCGCTTTTAGCCGACAGTATTCACGCTCCCTGATCGTGAATATCCGATTCACAAAACGATCGCCGAATTCATCGATCGATGAAGAGATGCGCCCCACTTCTACCACATCGATACCTATGCCGAATACGTTCATAAAAATGATCCATCCAAAAAATCAACGAGTTGGAGACATGGTGTAAACCGACAAACTGCACGCATACGCCTGCGCAAGAGGCATTCTTTTGAACTCATGTCCTTTACCCCATGAATCCGTGTAGATGATTTCCTCGGTTTTGTTGTTGTATCCGATAATCAATCGCATATGTCCTCCTTGCGCTTGTGGAATGTCTTTTTCAGGAAACATCCCCAGGCGCAGACACCAGCTTAAGGGAATGCCCTGCTCAATGTACTCGGCGGCTTTGGTCATGAAGCGCTTACAACCCGACTGTTCACCTTTGACCTGAGCGAAAATCTTGGGATTCATCTTCGTCCAAACCCCGTCAGGTATCAATATATATCCTTTGGGGGCTTTGAATTGCTCTTCTCCCTCTTTTTTCGCCAACTGATTGTAAGCTCTTACATCGGCATCAAACTGTCTCTGCGAAAACTCAAAATGTTGCGTGGTGCGGATATGCAATTTACTAATGATCGATTTGAAAGCCAGTTCGAGTTCCTCCGGGCTGGTCCCTTGTCGCGTGGTGTTGGCTAGCTGCGCGATCTCGTGTTGATCCACATCGAGGCCGTAATAGGATGTGACACGGGCAATCGATGCGACTGCACAATAGCCTTTCTGACCCTGATCCACCATCGGCATATTTTTAATGAACACATCACCATTATCATGGCGCTCCACATTCCCCTTCAGGCTCGAGCGATTGGTGATTTTGCCATCCGCGCCAGAAACCGAAGCCAGACGAATCCGCAAGAACTCTGCACGCGCCATGCCATCCGTGGTATTGACACTACCTTCCAAGAGCATGGCTGTATCTCCCTTGCGCCACTGATAAGCCATCACTTGCACTGCGGAGGTGGATTTACGAACCTCACCTCGCACGCCGATTTTTTCCTCAATCCGACCCCGCCACTGTTCCCAGCGGGTCTGCAATTCTCGCGCTGATAGCTCGCCATCATCACCACGATTGAAAAGTGAAATATTAATTCCTGCGACTTTGCCCTCCTGACCACGAATCAATACCTCGCCCAGTGCCTCGCCCCAGAGGCTGAGTGTGCCAGCCTCGGCCCGCAAGCCATCGTGTTGAGCGGAAAGCCAGACGAAGGCGTGATCACGCGACTCCCCGGGATCAAAGCCCTGCTTTTTCATCATCTCACGACGAAGAGCCATCTGCCGTAACTGCTCGGGCGTGCGCTGTGCCACATGACTTTTTTCCACCTGTTCGAGGGTGGTGCTCCACAAATTTTCATCCAACACCAGAGGGCCGAATTCCGCTGGTTTCACCTGGGCTACTGAAACACTGCCGACGAATAACGTTAGTGCTGCTGTTGCTATTGTTCGCGCCAGATGATGACGAAGGATTTGTATCATGTTCGCGATTTTAGCAGATTCAGAAACAACGAAAAGAACTTTGCCAAAAAAAACCACGGAGCAAAAAAGCTCCGTGGCTCGAAAATCGAGTGAATCGTATTATTTTTTCAACAATTTGGTCACGCGACCCGTAACGTTCCAATCCTGCACATAAAGATTACCTGCCTTATCAAAGCACAAACCGTGAGGTGCTGTGAATACGCCCTCTTTCCACTCGGCGACTGGGACTTTGAAGTTGGCCCATTGTTTTTTGTCGGGATTGTCGCCAAGAAAAGCAACCGGCACACCTTGCTTGTCGAGAATGGTCACCCGCGACTCAAGTTCCGCCACGGCACAGTGATCGCCCATGATATCAACCATGCAGGGCAATCTCAGCCCTTTGGCATGAACTTCGATGAAATTGCCTTCGAGATCCGTGTGGACCAGACGTCGGTTACCGCGATCGGCCACCAGAAGTCTTGGATTACCGAATCGATTATCGATCGCCAGACCGTGGCATGTGTTGAATTGGCCATCTCCCGAGCCCTTACCACCAAAGGATTTGAGTAATTTTCCCGTGGCATCAAATTTATGGATCATTTGAGCGCCATAACCCGTAGCGGCAAAAACCGATCCATCGGGAGCAACTGTGACTGCCGTTAGGCCGTTCCACCCACCTTGTACATCTGCGGTATTCGAATTGGGGATTTCGAGCAGAAGCTTTCCATCCGTATCGATTTTACAAACCCGACCCTTTTTCAATTGGGCACCATAAATCACGTCTTTGCCATTTTCTGAGCGCATCGCCATGGCATGAAAACCGACGCATTCCGGAGCAATGGTTTTCAAAAATTTACCATCAGCCTCATACACGATGATCGACATGGCCGCATCGGTGCTGAAATAAATTTTGCCATCACTTCCGCTCAAAACACTGCCATGAGTGGGGCCGAGATTTTTGCCATCAGGCAGTTTGCCCCAGCCAGGCACCGTCTCAAAAGTCCAGGTTCCGTTGCCCACTGTCACTGCATGAGGCACATCTTTGCCTGGTGCGGTAGCGTGATCGGGATGAGCGTATGCAAGCAGACTCGTGGCCAGTAATCCTATCAATGGTAATTTCATGTCAACGCCAATACGTCAAAACCACCGCTTTCTGTCAATCTCGCATCTGTTCATGTTTCATGGTTTTGCTGATGGCAGGCAATACTCCCGAGCAACTTGAACCGTGCAAATTCTTGCCATTTACCTCCTAGGGCATTAGAAGTTCCTTCGAAATATGGAAAATATGATCGGAACATCATTCATCGGCTATTCCCGCGGCGCGCACACAGGCCAAATCACCTCCGCCATCAACCCTGCAACTCGCGAAACTCTGGAGCCCGGATATGCCGCCCCCAGCTCTGATGAAGTGGAAACCGCCATTCGACTGGCGCATCACGCGTTTCCTGTATACCGGATGAAATCTGCCGCTGCTCGTGCGAATTTCTTGCGCAAGATCGCCACGGAGATCGAGACCGCGGCCGATGAAATTGCAGCCCGCGGGTGCGCCGAAACTGGATTGCCTGAAGCTCGTCTTCGTGGTGAGACCGGCCGCACCATCGGCCAATTGCGTTTGTTTGCCGGCATGCTCGATGAAGGTTCCTGGCTGGATGCACGGGTCGAACACGCAATTCCCGATCGCGCGCCAATTCCCAAGCCTGACATCCGCTCGATGATGCGTCCGCTGGGTCCCGTAGCCGTCTTTTGCGCCTCGAATTTTCCGCTTGCCTATTCCGTGGCCGGAGGCGACTCGGCATCAGCACTCGCTGTCGGATGCCCGGTCATTGTCAAAGCCCACTCCTCTCACCCGGGAACGGCAGAAATCGTGGCAGGCGCTGTGATTCGCGCCGCAAAAGCATGTGATATGCCCGAAGGCGTTTTCTCCGTGTTGTATGGATCGGGAGTAACCGTTGGTGCGACTCTGGTAAAACACCCTTCTATCAAAGCCGTAGGTTTCACCGGTTCGCACAAAGGTGGTCGAGCCCTGATGGACATTGCAGCCGCTCGTCCAGAGCCAATTCCCGTTTATGCGGAAATGAGTTCGATCAACCCCGTGGTATTTTTACCAGAGATTTTGCATCAAAAAGCCGAAACTTTGGCCGAAGGTTTTTTCCAGTCCCTCACACTGGGCGTGGGGCAATTCTGCACCAACCCCGGAATGGTCTTGCTTCCGCGAGGCAGCGAATCCACTTTCCTCAAAACACTCAAAGAAAAAATCGCCCAAGCGCCTGCCGGAGTGATGCTCAATTCCGGAATCTGCAAGGCCTACGAACATAGCACAGCCTCAACCGCTTCCCAACCCGGAGTCACGCGCATCATCAGCGAACAAGACGTAGCCGAGGGGTGTGGTCTGCCTCAGATATTTGTCTGCGATGCCGCTACTTTTCTGCAGCATGATGAACTTACCGAGGAAATGTTCGGCCCTGCCAGTTTGCTGATCACCGGCAATGCGGAAGAATTGCTCGCTGTAGCGGAATCGCTGGAAGGCCAGTTGACAGCATCCATCCATGGCACGGAGGGGGACTTCACCAATGCCTCCACGCTTTTGGAAATTCTCGAACGTAAAGCCGGGCGCTTGATTTTCAATGGATTCCCCACGGGAGTCGAAGTTTGCCACAGCATGGTGCACGGCGGACCGTATCCGTCGACTTCTGATGGTCGTAGCACAAGCGTGGGCACCATGGCCGCAAGCCGTTTCACGAGAGCCGTTGCCTGGCAAAACACACCCGATCATTTATTACCCGATGAACTGAAAGAGCAGAATCCTTTGGGTATCCCACGTATGGTCGATGGCAAGCGGAGCTGAACATGTTCCGCTCGATCCTACCGCAGTTCTGAAATCGCGGCACGGATCGCCTTTTGAATTTGACCGCTTGCATAACAAGGCCCCGAGCCAGGACCACCGTAGTAATGCGTCTCTAACAGTTTCACATCATTACCACTGATGATGAAAGTGGGGTTGCCGCTATCGCCCGTGATCAGATTGCGGCGATAGATCGGATCAATTTTTGGAATGAATGCCAAGCTCACCATGTTGCCGTTGAGCGCCTGCACTTGATGGACTGAAATGGTTTTTGTCTGGTCTGTCACCAAGACAGCACGACCGGGCTTGACCTCGTCCATGGGTGCAAACTGATAACGTTTGATTTCACCTGGCACCGGCAGATTCAATTTTCCTACAGCAACATCCGCCATGGGTGCCAATGATTGCACAGCCGTGATGTAGCGCTCTACGGGATTACCGTTTCGATCATGAAACATCACCGGAACGTCCATCGGCCGAGTGTAATGGGCGGCCATCACGACGTATTGATCGTCGATCAGGGTAGCAGTTCGACTATCATTCCAAGACACCCCTGTCATATCCAAAACATGAGTCCAGTTGCGTTTCCACTTCGATTTCCCCTTGGGCTCGTAATAGGTGAAAAGACTCCCTTTTTCTGGAGAAGACGGCAACAAAGAGAGTTCTCCCCCACTCAGATCTCCTGATGGCGAACAGCTGTGCAATGTGACCACGATCGCTGACAGCATTGCTCCGAGCCGCAGGAGAAATGGACGTTTTGTATGCATGGACTGAACCTATGGGATAAGTTTTGATGCGACAACGATTTTCCGTCTACAGTCCGCAATTTTCTCCCCTTGGCTAAGCAGCCAATCCGTGCTATGCGTGGGCATGCCTGATCTGCCTTTCCAATACCAAGACATCTATGCCACTGGTCCGGATACTACCGAATACGAACTACTGACGAGCGAGCATGTTTCAGTGGAAACATTCCAAGGCCACGAAGTATTGATGGTGAAACCCGAGGCACTTACGTTACTGGCACGAGAGGCTTTCAAAGCCATCAATTTCATGCTCCGCCCGGCCCACCTCGCACAAGTCGCCGCCATTCTCGATGATCCCACCGCCACGGAAAATGACCGCATGGTCGCTTTGATGATGCTTCGCAACGCTGAAATCGCTTCCCACGGCATTCTTCCCTTCTGCCAAGACACCGGTACGGCAACGATCCTCGGTAAAAAAGGTCAACAGGTCTGGACCGGTTGCGACGATGCGGAAAAACTCTCTCAAGGGGTATATGCGACCTATACCCAGGAGAATCTGCGCTACTCACAGACCTCGGCTCTGAACATGTACGACGAGGTAAACACCAAGACCAACCTACCGGCGCAAATCGATCTTTATGCCACCGAGGGAGATGCTTACAAATTTCTTTTTGTGAGCAAAGGCGGGGGCTCAGCCAATAAAACTTTTCTCTATCAGGAAACCAAGGCTCTTCTGAATCCAAAACGACTCGTCGAGTTTTGTATCGAAAAAATGCGTTCTCTTGGAACTGCTGCCTGCCCCCCCTATCACCTGGTGTTCGTAATCGGTGGCACATCAGCCGAAGCTTGTTTGAAAACCGTGAAACTTGCTTCTACCAAGTATCTCGATGCACTGCCCACCACAGGCAATGCCCACGGTCAGGCATTCCGTGATGTGGATCTGGAAAAAGAACTGTTAGAGTGCGCGCGCAATATCGGCATTGGCGCACAGTTCGGTGGAAAATATTTTGCGCTCGATGTGAGAGTCGTAAGACTCCCCCGCCATGGCGCTTCCTGCCCTGTGGGAATCGGCGTATCCTGTTCCGCGGACCGGCAAGCGAAAGCCAAGATCACAAGGGATGGTATATTCCTTGAAAAGCTTGAAAGAAACCCGGGCAGGTTCATTCCTGCGGCTTATCGCGATTGGAAATTCAAGGGTGTGGCAATCGACCTCGATCTCGGCATGGAGCAAACTTTAGCCACGCTCAGTAAGTATCCGGTCACCACACCTTTGTCACTGAGCGGCACCATCATCGTGGCGCGTGATGCCGCTCATGCGAAGATGAAGGAATACCTCGAAGAGCATGGAGAACTCCCCGACTATTTCAAAAACTTTCCCATCTACTACGCCGGCCCAGCAAAAACCCCCGCTGGTATGGCCAGTGGTTCATTTGGCCCGACCACAGCAGGTCGCATGGACTCCTATGTCGATCTTTTTCAGTCCCACGGTGGATCCATGGTCATGCTGGCCAAAGGCAACCGCTCCCAACAAGTGACCGATGCCTGCAAAAAACATGGTGGCTTTTACCTTGGTTCCGCAGGAGGTCCCGCCGCGCTGTTGGCACAGGATCACATCCGCTCGCAAGAAGTCGTCGCTTATCCCGAGCTAGGGATGGAAGCGGTGTGGAAAATTACCGTGGAAAATTTCCCCGCTTTCATCCTTGTCGACAACAAGGGCAACGACTTTTTCCAGAGCATCAACCAGTGTCCGGTCGGACACTGAGTCGTTCCTGCATGATCTGCGTGGTCCAATCAAAACATGTTTCACTGTCGACCCTTTGTCTGGCAAATTTGCCTTGAATGCCTGATTTTTTTATTCCGGCAGAAAAATCTCTCTACTTTTTCTTCTCATCCGTTAGTTTTACCTAGCGAATTCTTCATCGACAATCTTTCATCATGGTGCTAAGTCAGCCTCATGATACATCGATTCATATCGCGTGTGAGCCTGTGGTGGCCGCTCTTGCTTTTTGTATCACCGATTGTCTTGCTCATTGCACTTACGGCAGAGGCGCGGCTCTGGACCGACAACAAGGGCCGCCGCCTTGAGGCGGAAATCATACGAGTGGAAAAAGAAGGCGCAGTCGTGATGCGCGCGGGCAAAGAAATTTTGCTTCCGATCGATGATCTTAGTGATCAGGATCAGCAATATGTGATCCAATGGTCCTTGGCAAACAAAACAAAAACCTCCACCGCCAAAGCAGCAACCACAGCTGCTCCACCGACACCCCCACCTGCCGCCAAGCCTCCATCAAGCACGGGCACTGATTCTTTTTATCCTCCGGGCCAAGAGCCGTTGTTCAATCCATTTCCCAATCTCAAGGATCGCGGACCATGGTTGGTGAAAAACCTTGGTCCCGTGGGAATCGGCATTTTACTTACTCGTCCCGGCATGACGATGCAGATCAACAATGTGGAACCCGGTTCGCCTGCCGAAGCCACGGGCAAACTTCAAAAAGGGCAAATCATCGAGAGCATCAATGGCAAAATTCTCCAAGACATCGATCCACGCATCACCTTGGGTGATATCGTAACGGAAGCTGAAGCCACCGATGGCAAAGTCACGCTCAACATCAAAGACCTCGGTGCCGTCACCGTGCAAATCCCTGTGATGGGCCGATACAGTGATAGTTGGCCACTGAATTGTGCTAAATCCGACAAGATCGTGCGCAACTTCGCCGATCTTCTGGCCAAACAAGAAAAAGCCACCTGGGGTTCGGTGATTTTCCTACTCTCCACCGGGGAGGAAAAAGACCTCGACATCGTGCGCAAGTGGATGAAGGGCATCGAAAGTATTGGGGCGATGAACTGGGAAAAAGGCTACAAAGGCCCCGGCCTCTGTGAATACTATCTGCGCACTGGCGACCAGAGCGTGCTGCCCGTCATCAAAAAAATGACGGAAGAACTCCGTGTCCACATGTATAGCGGTGGATGGAGCGGAAGAGGTGCGCCAGCCGCTTTCACTTATTCCGTGGGCACCGGACAGGTTCATGCTTCCGGCGTTCATTGCATGTCCTTTCTGCACATGGCTAAACTTTGCGGTGTGGAAGTGGACGAATACATGTTTCGTGAGGCATTCTCACAATTCTATCGCTTTGCCGGTCACGGCAATGTCGCCTATGGCAACACACTTCCCGAAGGAGGTTTTCGCGATAACGGCAAGACCAGCGGACTCGCATTCGGGCTTGGTGCCGCTGCCATGGTCACTCCGGAGGGAGAAAAATCCGTTTTCGCCAAAGCGCGAGATAACTCGGCGATGAAGGCTTTTTATGCCACCAATTGGTTTCACGCCGCGCATACCGGTGGCGGCATGGGCGAGATCTGGCACCATGCCGCGATCAGCCAGATACGGGAAAAACGTCCTGTGTCCTATCGTTCCTATCTCGATACCCGCCGCTGGGTGATGGACCTTTCGCGCCGATTCAATGGCAGCATCGGTATTGCGGGCATGGACGACGGTTACGACCGCTCCGTCACGGAACACAACATCGACTGGGGCACTTTTTTTGCCCTCACTTACACCTACCCGCGCAAAACCCTGCAACTATTCGGCGCTCCGCGCAGCAAGTGGGCAAAGAACATGCCACTGGAACGCCCCTGGGGTAATGATAGCGATGACGTTTTCCATTCCATTGAGCCGATACCCGGTGGACCGCTCTCGATGGAAGAATTGCTGAACGAAACCGTTGGCAAGGATTGCTCGGTAGGCGTTATCAAAAAACTCACCGACCCAGCGCTCACGGATGAAACGTTACAAAAATACCTTCATCATCCCGAATATGACTTGCGCAGTATTGCCATGGATCAAATCGTGAAACGTGGTCGCGCCGATCTCGTTCTACCCCTGTTGAAATCGTCCGACACCCGCTTGCGCCAAGCCGGTCTGCTCGCGCTGACCGGAATGTTCAAAGGCGCGCCACTGCCCAAGGATAAAGTGACACCCGAAATGCAAGAGCAAGTCATAAAGATCCTTCATGACCCGAACGAAGCCTGGTGGACCGCCCTGCATGCCATCGATGCCTTGGGACGCGCGGACAACAAAGTGATTGCCGCGAATCGCGACCGTTTGATGGCGTTCTTAAAATACAACTGCACCTGGTTACAAACCTCCGCCGTCTGCACGCTGGCGAAAATTTCCGCCGAGCCGGAGCATTACAAAACCGTGCTGCCCGCCATCTTGGAAGTCACCGCGAAGTTCCGTGTGGATTCTTCTTCCACTCGTGGAACCAATGCCATCAATGAAGCGTTGAAAAGTGCCAGTGCCGAAGTGAAAAAATTTGCCGATCCTCTGTTGAAACAAACCTACACCTCCATGCCCGTGGTTCTTGCAGAGCCCAAGACTGGTGCCGTGCTTGGCGGTGGAGGTCAGGTCACGCGGTCACGCATCGGCAACATTCTGCAAGTTCTTCCCGGTGGCGAAGATTTCGTCAAACGCATACCGCGCGCCACCTTGGCCTCCCATGTGAGCGGCAAGGACGTGGATCGCTATGTTTATAACGGCACCTTCACCCCCAATCAACCATTTGTCGGCAACTGGGCATGGTGCGTCTGGCCCGCACCAAACAAACCGGAAGAAATCGACAAATGCATCAACAATTACGTCAACGGTCGTAAAGGGAAACCCGTGAATGTGGTGGATAAACCGAAAGACACCATCCAAATTCTAGACGGTGGGAAAATTGCGAAGTCTGGATTTTACAAGGGCTACTTCTGGAGCGACAACATGTTGATCGGAATGAACCAGGATGAGGCCGTGAAAATGGAAATCCGTACCGTGGGCGGGCACGATTTCCTCATCGTGGAGCGTGGAGGTTTCAGCAAACCACCCGCTACCGATGATGATCTCATCATCCCCAAGGACTATCACTGCGGCTACCACGTATATGTGCGACAATAATTCATGGCAGCGTCTTGCCTGTGGATGGGCCAAATTGAAAGAAAGCAGGAAGGAGGAAATCCGGAGCCGCGGTATTGTCATTCCAGCACATCATCATGGATGATCTGTGCAAACGATTTTTTCTCTTTGAGTTTGACAAGTATGGCAGAATCGTGGTTTTCTCTTGCCGCTGTGATCAATCGCAGCTAAAAATTTTTCCCGATTGCCGGTAACGGCGGAGTAGCCAAGTGGGAAGGCATTGGTCTGCAAAACCGACATGAATGGGTTCGACTCCCATCTCCGCCTCCAGCAGCAAATGCTGTTGATTCTTTTTTTTTCCTTTTCTAGTGTCGCGCATGCGAAAACTTCGTCTTGGTGTGTTAGGCTCCGGCTCCGGTTCAAACTATCAGGCTTTGCAAGATGCGATTTCCCACGGCGAACTCGATGCAGAAATCGTGATGGTCATGAGCGATATCCCGCAGGCGCGCATCCTTGAACGCGCGGCATCCCATGGCGCACGCCACGCTGTGATTGACTGTGGTGGATTTGCCAGCAAATTTCCCGAGGCCTCCCAGCGATCTGTAGCTCAAACCATGATCGATGCCGGTGCGGATGTGATCTGTCTTGCCGGCTTCATGCGCCTGATCAAGCGCCCTCTGCTCGAGGCATTCCCCCAGCGGGTCATCAACATCCACCCTTCCCTGCTTCCCGCCTTCCCCGGCCTCGAAGCATGGAGGCAAGCGCTCGATGCCGGAGTCGCAGAAACAGGTTGCACTGTTCACTATGTGGACGAAGGAATGGACACCGGCCCCATCATACTTCAGGAAAAAGTTCCTGTCCTGCCGGACGATGACGCCCACTCACTTCATCAACGCATCCAACAAGCCGAACACCGACTCTACCCGCGAGCTTTGCGCGAATTGCACTCTCCATTCCTACAAAAACAAATCGAGTCATCAACAAAAGCATGACCATCGTGCCTTCACCCTGACCAAGATCATTGGACAGCTCCAATGATGGCAACCATCGAATCACTCATCATGAACCTCTCCCATGCACCGCTTTTGGTTCTGTGCAGTTTTCCTGATGAAGAATCGGCGAGACGCATCAGCACTGGACTACTCGAAAAACAACTCGCGGCATGTGTGGGTTTTTCCACCACATCCTCGCTCTATCGCTGGCAAGGCGCGATCGAATCCGCAACCGAAACCATTGCGCGAATCAAAACGACTGCCTTACACTTCCCCGCATTGCAGGCTTACATTCTGGCACATCACCCGTATCAGGTGCCCGAAATCATTGGGCTACCTATCAACGAGATTTCCCCTGCCTACCTCGACTGGTTGCTCGAATCTCTGAGCAAGACCCCATAACTTTGCCGATTTTTCACTGATGTCATTCGCTCTTGATGAATGACGCGAATGAAAATCCATAAAGGAACGGGTGGATGTTTCTTGGCATCAGCAGATTACATCCTATCATCGACGCATGAAATCATGGCTGATCGGTCTGTGTTCAGTTTGCCTTGCCGGAGAAATCATTGCCAGTGAGAGATCGCGCCATTCGTTCGGGATCCATGTAGTGGATGAGACCACGGGAGCAGGGGTTCCTCTGGTCGAGCTGCGCATGATTCACGGCATATCATGGATCAGTGACAATCATGGATGGATCGATTTTCACGAACCAGGATTGATGGACCGTGAACTGGCGTTTTTGGTCAGTGGCCCTGGCATTGCATTTCCCAAGGATGGCTTTGGCTACTCCTGTTTTCGCACCCGTAGCACACCGGGACAGGAGACGACTTTGCGCATAAAGCAGACCAATATCGCTACCAGAATCGGCAGGCTGACCGGACAGGGACTCTATCGTGATAGCGAGTTGTTAGGGAAACGTGCTCCCGTGCCGAACGGAAATTCCGTCGGTTTGTTGGGTCAAGACTCCGTGCAAGCGGTGGAATACCAGGACAAGATTTTCTGGTTGTGGGGTGATACTTCGATCGCACGCTATCCGCTGGGAAACTTTCACACGACCTGCGCTTGGACCGCTCGTGATGCGGATCCAGAGAAAGGTCTGCATTATGAATATTTCACACAACCCGACTCTCCGCATGTGTTGCGACCTATGTTGCCGCTCACGGAACCCGGAGCGGTATGGATGTTCGGCTTGCTGGCTCAGCGAGACGCCGGGGGACGCGAACGAGTGTTTGCCGGATACTCAAGGCAAAAAGGCTTGGTTCCCGCTGACGAAAAAGGCATCGCGGAATACCTGCCGGAGAAGGGAAGATTTGAAGTCGTCTCCGCACGGGAAAAAACAGAGGCATGGCGCATGCCGATGGGCCATGCCGTAAGAGTTGTGACGTCGGCAGGCGATCACTGGTATTTCGGCGCCCCGTTTGCCCATGTTCGAGTGCGCGCCGATGTGACGGATCTTCTCCGCGCCGATGCTTATGAAATGCTGCGTTTCGACACACGAATTTCGCAATGGCTGTGGCAGCGCGAGCACGCACCCACGACTGCCGCAGAAGAAAAAATTTTGTTAGAAAAAAATCTTATGCCGACAGGGATGGCCCGCTATCAATTGCGTGAGCGCGAAACGGGTCACGTCATTCGCATTCACGGTGCCAGCATTCAGTGGAATGCTTACCGTAAGCGTTTTGTGATGATTGGTGTCCAGGCAGGAGAGAGAGATGATCCATCGCCTTTGGGAGAAGTTTGGTACGCGGAAAGCGAAGCCATCGATGGACCGTGGAACTCGGCGGTAAAAGTCGCTTCACATCCCGCATACAGTTTCTACAATCCCATTCATCATCCGTTTTTTGATCGCGATGGTAGTCGCTTCATATACTTTGAGGGCACATACACCAAAGAGTTTTCCGGGCAATCCCAGGCGACACCACGGTACGATTATAATCAATTGCTCTATCGCCTCGATCTGAGCGATGCACGATTGCACCTGAAATCCCGCTGAGCAAAACTCGGTTCCAGCCATGGCAAGCGGAGTATCACTCTCGAGGGAGAATCGCACAAAATAATTCCCAGCGTCCTCTCACGATAGTTTTGCCCTCTGCCGTGCGTAGGCATTGGTTGTCATGATTCCGCATACGATTCTCTCACGCCGTCGCTTCCTCACCAATCTCGCAGCTGCTGCCGTGATGGCTCCCACCATCCTGCGAGCGGCACCCCGGCGTGACCGCCTGCACATCGCGTTCATCGGCTATGGCAAACGCGCCCATGGTGTCCTGAATCACGCTCTGGGACAAAAGGATGTGCGCATTGTCGCGATCTGCGAAGTCGAGGGCACACGTCGCACGAGAGCCAGGGAAGTCGTGGAAAAACGCTACGCGGAGGAAATGAAATCCGGCTCTTACAAAGGATGCCAAGCGTATGTTGATTACCGCGAGATGTTCGAAAAGGAAGACCTCGATGGTGTGGTGATCATGACGCCTGATCATCTTCACATCCATCCGGCACTGATCGCTGCAAAGAAAAAAATCGACATCTACTGCGAGAAGCCGCTCACCCACCACATTGCCGAAGGGCGTCTGTTGGTTTCCACCGTGGCACAGCACCAAGTCATTTTCCAAACAGGAAGTCAGCAACGCAGCGAGTTCGGCGGACGTTTCCGCACCGCGGTGGAAATGATTCTCGCAGGTCGTATCGGCCAGCTCAAAACCATCCGCGTCGGTGTGGGGGCATCGCCTGTTCCCTGCAATCTCCCCGCCCAGCCCAAGCCCGATGACGTGGATTGGGATCTGTGGTTAGGACCAGCGCCTCTGCGTGAATATCACGAGGACTTGTGCCCTAAGGGAATGCACAACCATTTTCCGGCGTTCCGCAAATACGAAGAATTTGCCGGCGGTATGCTCGCTGATATGGGTGCGCACCACTTTGACATCGCGCAATGGGCCATGGGCATGGACTCCAGCGGCCCTGTGACTATCGAGCCCCCTGCCGATGGTGATTCCGGACTCAAGTTTACCTACGCCAGCGGTGTGGAAATGTTTCACGGAGGCCGTGGTGGATGTACCTTCGAGGGCAGCGAAGGAACCATTTACGTTGATCGCAGTATTCTCGAAAGCAACAAAAAAGAAATCCTACTTCCGTTAGATGCGGGAGCCCGACGCTTCACCTCGCCCAAGGATCATTTGCGCGATTGGATCGATTGCATCAAAACGCGGAAAGCACCGATCTGCACGGCGGAGACCGGACATCGGTCCGCGTCGGTCTGCCACCTCGCCAACATTGGATACAAGCTCCGCCGCAAACTCACATGGGATCCTGTGAGCGAGCGATTCACCAACGATGATGCCGCCAACATTCTCACCACCCGCAAAAACCGCAGTGGCTGGGAATACGCGTGATGCTCTCCAGCGCGATTCCGATGTTCATCCGCCTTGTCAACACATGCGGAGTCGGCTAGCCTCATGCGCTCCATGAATCCCGCCACACCCGTTTACAGCAACATCTCCGGCTACCTTTTTGCGAGTCTCGACAACCTGAAAGAGTGGCGCACAACACTAATCGAGGAGTGCAAGATGCACCAACTCAAAGGCACGATTTTGCTCAGCACCGAAGGCATCAATTTGTTTCTCGCTGGCAAACGGGAGGACATTGATCACCTCATCAGCGTGGTACGAGGAATCCCGGGATTGGAAAAATTCCAAGCCAAGTTCAGTGAAAGCGATCACCAACCATTCAACCGCATGCTGGTGCGCATCAAGAAAGAGATCATCTCCTTCGGCGTGCCGGAGGTTGACCCGGCGCGCTACACGTCACGCCATTTGCCCGCGCAGACCCTCAAGCAATGGCTCGATGAAGGTCGTCCCGTCACTTTGCTCGACACACGAAACGACTACGAGGTCAAGCTCGGCACCTTCCGCAATGCGATTCCGATTGGTGTTGATACCTTCCGACAATTTCCCGATGCCGTGGCCAAGTTACCCGAGGAGTTGAAAAAACATCCCATCGTGACGTTCTGCACTGGCGGCATTCGTTGTGAAAAGGCCGCGCCCTACATGGAATTGCAAGGCTTTGAAAATATCTTCCAGCTCGATGGCGGTATCCTGAAATACTTCGAAGAGGTCGGCGGCGATCATTATGATGGCGAATGTTTCGTCTTCGATCATCGCGTCGGCCTCGACCCTAGCCTCCGCGAAACACCCTCGGCGATTTGCTTTCACTGCCAAGCTCCGCTCGAAGAGGAAGAACAGCACGACCCGCGCTACATCGAGGGCGTGTCTTGCCCATATTGCTACGTCAGCGAGGAGCAAAAAATGGCGCAGACTTTGGACAAACGCCGTGCCGCCCTGGCAAAAGTCGTGAACCCGTTGCCCGGCAGCGTGCCCTATGAAAATCTACGCCCTTTGTTCATCAAACAAGATTTCGATGGCTGGAAATTATTGGACTTATTGCTTCGCGTCTTTCCTCACATCGGCGAGGACGAGTGGCGGCAGCGCCTGGCCGAGGGCCGATTCCGCCATCAACACGGCGCAGTAGTGAATGGCGATCACATCGTGCGCGCCGGTGAACGTTACGAGCAACGCATGACTCTTGCGGCGGAGCCCGACGTCAATGCCGATATCCGCTTCCTCTATGAAGACAGCGCTCTGATCGTGATTCGCAAACCCGCACCGCTGCCCATGCATCCATGCGGACGTTTTCACCGCAACACCCTGCAGTCGATCATCAACCAGGTCATCCATCCCGCGCCGCGTCCGGTGCATCGACTCGATGCCAACACCGCCGGCCTCGTGCTCTATGCGCGCACCAGTCCGATCTGCGCGAAGATGCAGCGACAGTTCCAACGGCAGACGATTGAAAAAACATATCTTGTTCGTGTGCAGGGACATCCTGTCTGGCAACAGCATCGTTGTGAAGCGCCCATCAGTGCCGAGCCAGACATCGCGGGTTCGCGTGTGATCGATGAAACAGAAGGCCTGCCCTCGCGAACCGACTTCACCGTCTTGCATCGCTTCGATGACGGCACCGCTTTGTTAGAAGCCGCTTTGTTTACCGGACGCACCAATCAAATCCGAGTCCACCTCTGGCACCTGGGCTATCCGGTCTGTGGCGATGCCACTTATCTCACGGCGGGTAAGACTGCGGCCACGCAGACGCTTGATTGTTCGGACGAGCCGCTGAAGCTTCATGCCTGGCGCATTTCCTGCGATCATCCGCACAGCGGCGAGCGCCTGATCTTTGAAGACGAGCGGCCCGACTGGGCGGTCATCGACCCGCTTCCACAATGACGCAATCTCGGCTCTCTACCTCGCACCATAGGCGATAGATACGCAGCAGATTTTGTCGCACGCCGCTATGGGGGATTTTCAAATATCCCTGACGCTTCGCCGCTTCAAACAAGATGCGCTCCTTTTGCGTAAGGCGATGACCGATACGCCGATTACCAATCTTCGCCTTCGTCGCCTGACCGCGACTGAGTTTTTCGATGTCGTTAAGATCCACTTGTTTCATATCATGCGATGCCACGGATGATCTGCTTTGCAAGGGAGAGTCGATATTTTATGCAAATTTTTTCGCAATCGTAATACGAGATTTGCATCACTTCGTCGCCACATACAGGCTTACCACGCCAAAGGTCAACTGCTCGACTTCCGCATGGGAGAAACCGTTTTCACACATGAGTGAGCACATTGCTTCTCCTTGCGGAAATTGTTCGATCGAGGCGCCAAGGTATTCGTAAGCGTCTTTTTGCTGTGTCAAATAACCGGCAATTTTTGGCAACACATGATGCAGATACCAGCGGTAGGGCGCGCGCAAGATCCCCTGAGGCAGCGAAAAGTCGAGCACCACGAGTCGTCCACCGGGTTCGAGGACGCGAGCCATTTCGCGCAACGCACCGGGATAGTCCGCCATATTGCGCAGACCGAAAGCTACTGTCACGACATCGAAATCGTCATCAGCGAAGGGCAGATTCAGTGCATCGGCCACCATCGTGCGAGGGAGACCGCGTGCGGAAGCATGAGCGAGCATTTCCGCGCAGAAATCCGTGGCGAGGATGGATAAATCAGGACAGGTATCCTGAATTTCCAGCGCCAGATCTCCGGTGCCACTGGCCACGTCGAGCATCTGACGCGCGTTCCATGATCGGATTTTCCAAGCCACACGCTTGCGCCACCAGATGTCCATGCCACAACTCATGACATGATTCGCCATCACATATCGATCGGCAATGCGGGCGAACGCATCTTTTACATAAACAGCATCTGGCACGCCCAAGCCCTAGCGCAGATTTTCTCAATTGGCAACTAGCGACTGACTCGATTCATCAATCGAAATCCTACGGCAGGCGCCAGGCAGAATTGATTTGATGATTGTTTTTGGGATCAGACTCGTATCTTTGCGGTGAAGCATCAACAAAAAATTGCTCACCAATACTTCAACGTGATCTCGCGCTTTTGATCACCCCGGATTTCCACGATTGCTTCCTCGAACCGCGGGGAGCGGTTGCCAAGAGGTTTCCCGGTCATTCCCACTCCTTCCGTGGGGATGCCGATGATATTTCGTCGCAACTTGCCATCGGCATCCTCATCGTGAAGAACTGTTAGAGCAACTTTACCCTCCGGAACATCTTTCAAAACCAATGTCACATCGCCCACACGCGCAGGCGCGATGGCTTGCGTCCTGGCATCGGCCACACGATCAGGGAATCCCTTGCCGTCCACAAATGCCAGCGCTGCAATGCGCCCCTTGGCATTGCGCACCCCCTTCACGGTGATCGTCACATCCACCGCAAATGACGAGGCGACCATTGCGAAGAATAGGCAACAGACAATCATGACTTTCTGGTTCATCTCTGCCAAATCAAGCGATACCGAGAGGTGGAATTTTCTGATTTTTTCCGATAGAGGAAAGCGCGTAATTCCTGAATCACAGATCACAAAGATCGCCCCCTTTTCTTAGTTTCCTTCGTCAAATCGGTATTCGCGGCGGGCTTTCTGCTCTTTCTTTTTCTCGCGGGCATCGCGGAAAAATTCCTGGATCAGATGAAGGCATTCATCTCCGAGCACACCGGCGGAAATTTCGCAGGCGTGATTGAGAGGCGGATTCGATTCCAGTAAATTGATCCAACCGCCGCAGGCGCCGGCCTTGGCATCCGGGCAGCCGAAAACGACGCGCGATGGACGGCAATGCACAATCGCGCCGGCGCACATCGGACAGGGTTCTTTCGTGACATAGAGAGTGCAGCCTTCCAAGCGCCAATCACCCAGAGCGCTCTGCGCTGCCGTGAGACAAAGCATTTCCGCATGAGCAGTGGCGTCTTTGAGAGTCTCCACCTGATTCCACGCACGTGAGATGATTTTCCCCTCATGGACCATAACAGCTCCAATCGGAACCTCCCTGGCAGCTTGAGCTTTGTGCGCCTCGCGCAGGGCCTGGCGCATGAAATACTCGTCGCTTTGCAAGTCGATCATGGGGAAATCATGCATGGCAGTTCTGAGTGAAATACAGGCCTGGGGAAAGAAATCCACCAGACCTGTGAAATCATATTCCATCGTGACTTGGCGCTTGAATCGCGCCGCCACGAATTACATGTGCGCGATGATGTTATCTCCGAATTCGGAGCACTTGACCTGCGTGGCACCCTCCATCAGGCGAGCGAAATCGTAAGTGACTTTCTTCGAGCCGATGGCGCCGTTGAGGCCTTTGATGATAAGATCAGCGGCTTCATTCCATCCCATATAACGGAACATCATTTCGCCTGATAGCACGACGGAACCGGGGTTCACCTGGTCTTTGTCAGCGTATTTCGGCGCGGTGCCGTGAGTGGCTTCAAAAATCGCATGGCCGCTGATGTAGTTGGCATTTCCTCCCGGCGCGATACCGATGCCACCCACTTGCGCTGCAAGAGCATCAGAAAGGTAGTCGCCATTGAGGTTGAGCGTGGCAATGACATCAAAGTCGGTCGGACGCGTAAGAACTTGTTGCAACGTGATGTCGGCGATCGCATCTTTGATCACGATACCAGCACCTGGCTTGCCTTCAGGAATCACGCACCATGGGCCACCGTCGAGTTCAACGGCACCGAATTCGTTTTTCGCACACTCATAGCCCCAGTCGCGGAAAGCGCCCTCGGTGTATTTCATGATGTTGCCCTTGTGAACAATGGTCACGGACTTGCGATTTTGATCGATCGCGTATTGGATCGCAGCGCGAACCAGACGCTGCGTGCCGAGTTTGGAAACAGGTTTGAAACCCACGCCCACCGTTTCGGGAGCCTCGGCACCGAAACGGATTTTTTTGAAATCGGCAGGGAAATTTTCTTTCAAAAACTCTAATGATTTCATGGCCTTTTCGCCACCGGCTTCGAAGTCAATACCGGCATAGATGTCCTCGGTATTTTCACGGAAAATCACCATGTCCACGAGCTCTGGATGCTTCACGGGACTTGGAACGCCGTCGAAATACATGACGGGACGCAAGCATACATAAAGATCGAGAATTTGACGCAAGGCGACGTTCAGCGAACGGATGCCGCCGCCTACAGGAGTGGTGAGCGGGCCTTTGATGCCCACGAGGAACTCGCGGAACGCAGTGAGGGTATCCTCTGGCAACCATGCCTGGCCAAGATCGCTGACTTGATCTTTATACATGTTGAAGGATTTTTCTCCGGCAAAAACCTCGAACCAGGAAATTTTGCGGGTTCCATTGTATGCTTTTTCCACGGCGGCATCCAACACGCGAACCGAGGCGCGCCAGATGTCTCGTCCAGTGCCATCGCCCTCAATGAAAGGAATGACCGGATGATTGGGAACCGAAAGGACGCCATTCGCAATGGTGATTTTTTCGCCGGCGGGTGGTGTGATGTGTTGGTAAGCCATGATCGTAAGTAGTGGTATCGCGCGCGTAATGGAGCAACTTTGCGTTAAGAAAGCAAGCAGGAACGAGAGCAAAACTGCATTCTTTTGTTCTTATTTTCTGATTTTTTCCAAGCTCGGAAAACATTGTGAATAACTTGGGAAAAAAGTCAGAAGAAGTTCTCTATCCTGCTGACCTTACCAATTCCCAATGTCACGCATCCCCGATGAAAAAATTGTAACATCAAGGATTTTTGCGGATGTTTTTTACATCAGTGGATGGTTTAGCAATCCGAAACTTCGGTGATTTTTCTTTGTTTTACTTGGTTTTTTTGCATTTGATTCAGGAAAATGAGCAAATGCTCAAAAAACGATCGTGTTCGCGCCACTCATTTCACCACACAAGCAGAGAATGACAGTCCATGCCATGTATGGGATTCATCGCGATTGTGAATAACTCGTGAAAAACCCTCAAACGCCCGCTTGAAACACGCCATTTCACGGACTCATGCACATCCTTCATGCAATTCTTTTTGAAGAAATATCGTGGTCAATGCGTCCCAAAACTCATATGCAGTTTCTGCAACCCATGACTCGCATCCTTTTCTTGACCGTGTTGGCGATCCTGCCCGGATGGGCACAAACGGTGCCAGCGACCTCGAACAAACCCAGCACCTTGACGGCAGTGACCCAGAATCGTGACAAAGCGGTCTACGACTGGGCCAAACGCCACCAAGAAGTGCTTGATCTCGGCAAACAAGGACCCGTCGATGTTGTATTTCTCGGGGATTCGATCACTCACTACTGGGCCGGAGCACCCATGGCACCGATTGTTCGCGGAGAGAAATCATGGAATGAGCTGTTTCAGGGGAAAAAAGTCGCCAATCTGGGCTTCGGCTGGGACCGTGTGGAAAATGTCCTCTGGCGCGTGCAAAACCACGAACTCAAGGATCTCAAGCCAGCTACCGTAATCATGTTAATCGGGACTAATAATCTTGAACTCAACCGCGCGGCAGAAATCCGCATGGGTATCCAATCCCTTTGCAGTGCGGTTCACAAACAATTGCCCGAAGCCACGATCCATGTTCTAGGCATCCTTCCGCGCACCCTGCCCGCCAAGTTGATTACCAAACCCACCGAGGTGAATAGCGAACTTCACCAACATCTTGCAGGAGCACAACGCATCCATTTTCACGATTTGTCCTCCGTGTTTCTTGATGAGGAGGGCAAACTCAATGGCAAATTGTTCAGCGATGGATTGCACCCAAATGCAGAAGGCTACCAACGACTGGGCACAGCCCTGCGGCTCATCATCGCGCGCTAGCCATGGACTGAGGGCTTGACCAGCGCACGGAATCAAAGGAAAGATGCATCTCACATGAGCACCTCGCGCAACATCGGCATCATTGCGGGCAACGGCGTTTATCCATCTACATTCGCCCGCGCGGCACGGGCGCAAAACGTTTCCGTTCGCCTCAGCGTGGCCGCATTTGAAGGTGAAACCGATGCTGCATTGCTCTCTCCATTTGTCGACTCCATGGAATGGCTACGCGTGGGACAACTGGGGAAATTGATCAAATATTTCAAATCGCAAGGAGTGACCGAAGCCATCATGGTGGGACAAATCGCCCCGAAAAATCTCTTTGACCTCCGCCCCGATCTGCGTTTGCTGTTCATGTTGGCAAAAGTCAAAGAACGGAATGCCGAAAGCCTGTTCGGAGCCATCGCCAATGAGCTGCAAAAAGACGGTATCACGTTACTTCCCGCCACAACCTTCATGGAAGATCTGCTCGCACCCGTCGGTCACATCTGCGGTCCCACCCTCAAATCGCGCGCATGGGATGATGTGAACTTCGGCCAGCGCATCGCCAAGGAAAGCTCACGACTCGACATCGGCCAAACCGTCATCGTTCGCCACGGCACGGTATTGGCAGTGGAAGCCTTTGAGGGCACCAATTCCTGCATCAAGCGCGGTGGCGAGCTGGGGCGCGGCAAAGCCGTGACCATGGTGAAAGTTTCCAAACCCAACCAGGATTTCCGTTTTGATATTCCTGTCATCGGCGCGCAAACGATCGTGACCTGCGCCGAGGCCGGTGTGGGCGTGATCGCTGTGGAAGCAGGCAGAACACTGCTGTTGGAAAAAGAAAAAATCTCCACACTGTGCCGTGAAAAGAACATCAGCCTCGTGGCATTCGATTGATATCCATGGGCATGACGCCTCATCCTCCTTCACCACGCGGATCCAGAGCCAACAATGCCGCGATTTCCCTGATTATGCAGAATTCGGTGTTTTCATGAACGCAGATCTCTGATTGAATTCGCCGCCATGTCTACCGATCCCTTGCTGGAGCTCTTGCGCTCCAAGGCCCGACACACTCACGAAGAACTTGCCGAGTTGCTCGCATTAAGCGAGGAGGAAGTGCGTGCAAAGATCGCGGCATGGGAGAAAGACGGAACCATTCTCGGCTACCAAGCGGTGGTGAATAGTGAACGCGCCGGCGATCTCGACGTGCAAGCGTTCATCGAGGTCAAGGTCACCCCCGAACGCGGTGGTGGATTCGATCACCTCGCCATGCGCATTTCCCGCTTCGATCAGGTCGTTTCCTGTTACCTCGCCAGCGGCGGTTATGATTTGATGGTCATCGTGGAGGGGACCGACCTACGAGAAGTAGCGCGTTTCGTTTCCGAGCGCCTCAGCACCCTGGATGGCGTTCTTTCCACCGCCACCCACTTCCTTCTCAAAACCTACAAGCAGAATGGCTTTCTGTTTGAGGACGAAGGCTCAACCGAACGTCTCGCCGTCGCCCCATAACCTATTTTTGTTAGAAAACTTTTTGTATGGATTATTCCTCAATCATCGCGAAGCACATCGCTTCGATCCCGCGCTCGGGCATTCGTGACTTTTTTGAACTGGTGCAGGGCCGTGACGACGTCATTTCCCTCGGTGTCGGCGAGCCGGATTTCGCCACGCCATGGCACATCCGCGAGGCGGCGATTTACTCGCTGGAAAAAGGCCAGACGAGCTACACTTCAAACCTTGGACTGCTGTCGCTGCGCAAATCGATCGCGAAGTATGTAAGCCGCTTTTTTCACGTGGACTACGCTGCGGAAAAGGAAATTCTCGTCACTGTCGGCGTCAGTGAGGCGATTGATCTGGCTCTGCGCGCTCTGTTGAATCCGGGAGATGAGGTGATCTATCACGAACCCTGTTATGTTTCCTACAATCCCAGTATCGTCATGGCCTATGGCAAGCCGGTGACGGTGGTGACCAAAAAGGAAGATGGCTTCTCGCTGAAGCCCGAAGCCGTGGCCGCCGCGATCACGCCACGCACGCGGTTACTGATGCTGAATTTCCCCACCAATCCCACCGGCGCCTGCGCCACGCGCGAGGACCTGGAAGGCATCGCGAAGCTCTGCATCGAATATGATCTGATCGTGATGACCGATGAAATTTACAGCGAGCTGCGCTACGATGGCGAGGAGCACCTGAGCATCGCCGCCCTGCCCGGCATGCGCGAACGCACGATTCTGTTGCATGGTTTTTCCAAGGCTTTTGCGATGACCGGCTTTCGTCTCGGTTACGCCTGCGCACCGCAGCCCATCATCGAGGCGATGATGAAAATCCACCAATACGCCATGCTCTGTGCTCCCATCATGAGCCAGAATGCCGCCATCGAAGCATTGGAAAACGGCACTCCCGCCATGGAAAAAATGCGCGATAGCTATCACCAGCGCCGCGATTATGTGGTGAAGCGCCTCAACGAAATGGGCATCGAATGCCACTGCCCCGGCGGTGCGTTTTATGTGTTCCCGGACATCCGCAAGTTCGGTCTGAGCAGCAAGGAGTTCGCCATGAGATTGTTAGAGCAGGAAAGTGTCGCCGCCGTGCCGGGAACCGCGTTTGGCGAGAGTGGAGAAGGATTCCTGCGCTGCTGTTATGCCACGGGATTTGATGACCTGAAGATCGCGATGGATAAGATCGAGCGCTTCATTGCGACCTTGTGACATCATGAAATCAGTGGTGGAGCCATGGCGATGCAGCGATCCCCCGGGATGGGTGAGAGCTCACGTCATGCCTTTCGTGTGGTTCATGGGCCTGCTCTTGCTCATCCAATGGGCAGGTGAATGGATCGAGTGGGACCACCCTGCCGCACCGTGGTGGCGCCGTTGGCCGGAGCAATGGGGCTACCCACTCCAGACGATCTTTTGTTTGGTCTATCTGATCAAGCACTGGCGCTACTACGAGTTTGATTGGAACGCACGCTGGGCGGGCATCGGCCTGCTCGTGGGGGCCGCTGGCATCGCGATCTGGCTGCTGCCCACAACGCTCTACGATCACTGGCAACTCACGGGCGAGAGTGAAGGATGGAAAAAATGGCTAGGCATCCAGGAGCGCAAGGATGGCTTCAATCCTGCCGTGTTTGAGCATCCGCTCGCCTACGGTTTTTCCCTCGTCGCACGCTTTCTGCGCGCCGCGGTGGTGGTGGCATTAATCGAGGAAATTTTCTGGCGCGGTTTCCTCATGCGCTTTCTTGCCGATCGCGATGGCGATTACTGGAAACTGCCCTTCGGCCATCACACCTGGCTCGGCTTCGCCGGCAGCACTCTGGCATTCATGCTGGCCCACTCCCCCACCGACTACGCCGCCGCCCTGATCTATGGAGCCATGGCCTACGGCCTCAGCGTCTGGAGCAAAAACCTCGGCGCCTGCGTCATCATGCACGCCACCGCCAATTTCCTCATGGGCTGCTACATCATGAGCTACGGCAAATACGGCCTGTGGTGACGGGCTTGAAGCCATCAGAAAACCATTTGAAAACACGATTGGTCTGAAAAAGTAGGGCCGGTGGGGTTCGAACCCACGACCAACCCCGACACGTCGGGGTTGCTCGAACCGCAAAAGTATTCCAATGACTTGGATGGGTTTTTCCAAGCCTTGAGCTTTTTCTCCATCGCATAGGCTTCAGCGATGCTGGTGAATTCACGCGAGGCCACGAGCTCAAGCGGTAAGCCCATTCGCTTGGTAGAATGAACCATGCCCGTATTGTGTCGAGCGATACGAGCATCAAGATTTTGAGTCGCTCCAATGTAGAATCGTCCGGTTGTTCGTCTCAGCATATAAACCCAAGCCATTGATTTCACATGACAGAACCACACTCATCATCCAAGAAAAATTACGTCAAATCAGAAAAGAAGGGCTGCAGAGATTTGAACCCTAGAGCAACCCCGAAACATCAAGGCTGATGTAACCGTAAATGACAAACTTGTGAAGTAGGGCCGGTGGGGTTCGAACCCACGACCAAGGGATTATGAGTCCCCTGCTCTAACCGCTGAGCTACAGCCCCTGGCTTTCACATCCATGGCAACTGCCATTTCGCGCAAGAAAATCCTATGATTGCCTCAAGCAGACATGCAAGGAAAATCGTTCTGTCAGGTAGGTTTCTGGAGCTGTCAGACACGCGATTTCATCGTTCTCATGTTGGCAAGCTCTGTGAGCTCATTGGCTGATTTTCTTTTTACTGCCGTCGGCAGCTGGCAGCGCAGCGAGGCGGCAACGGAAAAAGGAATGTTGTAAGGATGGTGCGGGAATTTATGATACAGCGGGTAAATCGTCTCAACTCATCTTCTATTTCTTACGGGACTCGGTGTCTGCTTGGAAATGTAGCACGAGCTCCTGGTGAACCGGACAAGTGATCACCGCCCTGGCACTGCCGTGAACCATCGAGATGGTACGAAGAAGCGTAGGTCATGGGTGGATTCTGATTCAGCGCGCTACCGTTGATGCGCGGCAGTTGTTGGCTATTGGCCCAGACCTCGAAGGTTTCCTTCGCCAACGATGCATAAGTCAGTTTGCCTTCTTGATATTCAAAACGCGCGGCTTTTACGGCAGCTTGAAAGTTCTCGAAGCTAACGTATTCCACAGCGCGCCCCATTTGGATGACAATGGGTGCCCACATATCTTTCAATTCAAGAAAATGCCCATTCTTCTCTTCTACCTCCTTGAGCTTTCGATCGGGCCAGATGTAGGTGCGCGTGGTGGCGGTGTAGCCCTGTGGCATTCGGATGGCGGCGTAGGCATCGCCAGCTCGGGTAAAAAACCAACCGGAGCCATCCTCGACGCGGTTGTCCTATAGTGGCCCGTTGCGGATCAACACGCGGGTGCCGTCACTCATGAAGCGTTCAGATTCCGCGCGATGATCGGGACACTCGTTCGAGTTTCCTGTTTTTCGCATTAACGTCAACGGAGCAATCTTTGTTTCATGGGCAACGATAACGAAAACTAACGATGATTCCCAGCAGACATAGGTAGAAAAAAGAATTTGAGGAAGCGATCGCCCGAATCCTCTAACGAATCTCCACCGAACTTCCGGGGCTGACGAGCTGGGGAAGGCGGATCGCATCCCAATTGGCAAGGCGAATGCAGCCGGCTGACTGGGCACGGCCGATGGTTTCGGGGTCAGCCGTGCCGTGAAGCCCGATGCCCGATTTGTTCAACCCGCACCAGATGACTCCCACAGGACTATTGGGTCCCAAGGGGAGGTCGTAAATTTTCGAAGGATCCTTGCTGCGCTTTCCGGTTTCCAGCAAAGATTTATCATAGCGCCAGGCGGGAAATTCCACCGCTGTGCGCACCTCCCACATGCCATAGTGAATGAACTGCGGCTTGCCCGGCGTGATGGGAAAAGAGGCGATGAGCGAACGATTCGCCATCGGTTTTGCTGCGGCGGGGACATCGTCTTCCGCGACGATCAAGGCCATAGGCGCGGCTTCAAAAATTCTCATTTGATTGCGCTTGGTATCGACCACCACATGTCGCTGCGCCTTTGTCTCATCTCGTTTGTGCTGAACTCCTGCGATTTTTTCGATTTCAAACGGTCGCACATTCGGCACCAAAATCTCCTGCCCTGCTTGCAGTGTGTTCACTTTCCTGGCGCTGTTGATTTCCGCCAAAAATTCGACATCCGTGTGATAACGCTCTGCCATTAATTCGGCGACACTGCGGTAACTCAAACGTTTGGCTTTCGATTGTTCGATACGATCGTTCGAGAGTTTGGGGTTCACCCATTTTTCGGTCAGGGGTGGCACCGTAACAGTGATCAACGGCGTGAGTATATTGTTTTTCGCGGCGGACAACGCGGCGGACCAGTCGTGATGCGCGTGGCCGTGAACCTCGTTCCACGACATCACCGCATGCTCGGTGAACAGTCCGGGTTTGCCATCAATCACGCCGGGGCCGAAATTTTGTTGATCGAGGAAAATCTGCAAACGTATGGCATCGAGTCCACTGGGTTTCCCCTGCAACGACACATCCGTTTCCAACGGTTTTGCCAGAGGCACGGATTCCGGATCAAGCAGCGGCACGGCACGTATGATGTTCGGCTTAACGAGGATCGCCCGCTGCGGCACGGGCCCGGAGGGAGCCTGTGCCCCCAACCATGGAGCGGTCAAAACGAGAAACAAAAGGGGAAGGAGCTTCATGACAGAGACACGGAAGGGTCGTTGACGGCGAAGGCTTGCAGTTTCCCTGCGATGGAAGCTGGCACAATGGCTTCGACGAGAACATCATTGTCTTCGTAACTGGTAGAAATCACTTTTGCATCGCGATGCAATACGTTGAGCACATCGCCGCGCGCCTGTGGAATGCGATAGGATTGTTTGCAAATGCGATCCGCCAGCGCCTCACAACAGAGATCTAACAAGCCGTCGAGATTATCTCCGAGCGATGCCGATGTGAAGATGGCTCCCGGATAGCGGTTTTCTAACAGAAGGCGCTGAACGGGATCCTCAAGCAGATCGGATTTATTGAGGATGGTGATGATTTTTTTATCGCCCGCACCCAGCTCATCCAGCACTTCGAGCGTCGTATCATACAGCCTGTCGATCTCCGGAGACGAACAATCGAGCACATGAATCAGGAAATCGGCAAGCACGGCTTCTTCCAATGTCGCTTTGAATGCCTCGACCAGACGGTGCGGCAGGTTGCGTACGAATCCAACGGTATCCGTAAGCAAGAGAGATTGACCATCGGGCAAGTCAATGCGGCGGGTGGTGGTATCGAGCGTGGCAAAAAGCATGTCCTTGGCCAATACTTCGGCGCCGGATAACTTGTTGAGCAGAGTCGACTTGCCTGAGTTGGTGTAACCGACGATTGCCGCGTGTGCCGTGCCTAGTTTTTCGCGCTCCTTGCGTTGAGTTTTGCGCTGACTACGGACGTCCTCGAGTTCCCGCTTGAGGCGATCGATGCGCGTATGCGCGAGGCGCCGATCGACCTCGATCTGCTTCTCTCCCATGCCTCGGTTCGCAGCGCCGCCGCCACTGCTACCGCCGCCGCCTTCGCGGTCGAGGTGACCCCACATCCGCGCCATACGTGGCAGGGCGTATTGCATGCGCGCAAGGTCCACCTGGATACGAGCTTCTCGCGTGTGCGCGCGCTTGTTGAAAATATCCAGAATGACCTCCTCACGATCGATCACAGCGATATTGGCGAGTTTTTCCCAGGAACGCTGCTGCGCGGGTGCGAGACCGTTATCGAAAATGATCACATCACACTCGTAAGCGCGGGCGAGATCGACGATTTCCTGCGCCTTGCCTGTGCCGCAGAGATACTGCTTATGCATGTCTCGACTGCGATAGAGCACGGTGTGCACGATGCCGATGCCGAGGGTTTCCACAAGTTCGTGCAACTCCTCCAGCAGCGATGCCGCTTCATCCTCATCACGCGGGTCAAAATAAATGCTCACGAGCATAGCGCGCTCGACCATTTCAGGGCGTTCTCGAACTTCAAACATCAGGTAGCAAAAGACTAGCAGAGAACCGAGCACTTACCACTAGAAAAAAGGGTTCTGCCCACCGAAGTGAATTGATTTTCACGACTGATTCAAGATGATGGTAAAGAAAATTCCAAGCGAACCCCGGAAACTCATCAGACACGAGAAAGCTGATTCACTGCATGGTTTTTTTGCGCTTCGGTCCCTTGTTTTTCTGACTTGGATCTTTTTCGCCAGGACCGGGGCCACCACCGAACTGCTTCCAGTACAACACCTTCAAAGGATTCTGGGCGGGGCCATCGAGATTTTCATTCACGAGCAGAGGTTGCACTTCCTGCCACCAAGTCTCGTAGGTGGAACGCAATTGAGAAACCACTTCGGGGTGCTCATCGATCACATTGTTCTTTTCCCCTGGATCCGTTTGGAGATCATACAGTTCGCGATTGTTCACCAACGTATAGCGGGTATTTTGAATCGCCATATTGCGGAACTTACCCTTTTCCGATTCACTGCGCTCCCAACGCCCGACATGATGCACCAGAGTGCGATCTGCCCAGTCGGCCCCTGGATTTTGCATCAGTGGCCACATACTGCGCCCCTCGACTTGAGATTTGGCTGAATCCGGAAGCGTCGCACCCGTGATTTCCGCCAGAGTGGGATAAAGATCGATGTGCGCGGTGAGCGCTGAACAAAGCGCACTCGATCCGATTCCCGCTGCAGGATGAGAGGTGATCTTGGAAGCCACTCCCCCTGCGGGCCAGCGCATCATGCAAATGGTGCGCGTGCCACCTTGATAGGAAGTGCCCTTGGTGCCGCGCAGCCCCGCATTGAACAATGGGGTTCCCACCGTGCCCCCATTATCCCCACCGATATAAATCACGAGCGTGTCCTGCTCCAGCCCCCATTCACGCACCTTGCCTAACAACTTACCGAAATTCTGGTCGATGTTTTCAATCATGCCGAAAAATTTTGCCATATCCGCAGTCACACCGGGCTTGCCGAGATACTGCTGGTAATAGGATTCAGGCAGAACCAACGGACTGTGCGCCGCATTGAGAGTAATGTAAGCAAAAAAGGGCTTTTTCTCGGAACGTTTGGCATCGATCCACCGCAACGCCTGATCAAAAAACAAATCGGTGCAGTAGCCGTTGGTCTTGACGAATTTGCCATTGTGCCAGAGGGCGGGATTGATGTTGGTATTGCCCGGTGCGTCGCCGCAGGAGCCGACGTAGGTTTGGCCGATGCCACCACCGCCGTGAATGTAGACTTCGTCAAAACCGCGGCTTTCGGGTCGATACTCCGCCTCATCACCCAAATGCCACTTGCCGAAAATCCCATTTGTATAACCCACCGATTTCAAGAGATGCGGCAGGGTGAAGGTCTTCAAGCTCATGCGTTCACGTTCAAAAATCGTATGTGTCACGCCGTTTTTGAACTCGTGCCTACCACTCATCAATGCCGATCGCGTGGGTGCACAAGTGGGACTCACGTGAAACCGATTAAACAATACACTTTGCTGACGAAAACCATCGACTGAAGGCGTCTTGATCACGGGATTGCCCATGCAGGCGTAATCGCCGGAGCCGACATCGTCAGGCATTACCAGAATGATATTCGGCTGGCTCGCGGCATACAGTGAAGAAATTGCGGCCGCCGCAACAAAAACCACTGCCCTCACCATTCTCCTTGGAATGACGAACCTGCGTAAACTTGATTTCACCATGCAAGGCAATACCGTCAAATTTCAAAAATCTTAGCAAAAAAGAAAAGAAATTCTAAGAAAAAATGATAACTGCGCCATGCCGGGGCGTAGTGATAGGTTGATGCAATCTTCACCCGTAAAACGCTTTTTCTTCTGGCTCTCGGGAGCTGGCAGCGAGACCCTGGAACAGTGTCCCAATTGGGAGCAACGCAAGTATGTGGCATTCGGATGTACGGTCTTGGTGCCTTGCGCATTCGCCTTTATCGCTTCCGCCTATGCCATTTCAACACTAACCGACCGACCGGTCGTTATCTACGGCGTTGCCACGGTATGGGCATTCATCATTCTGAGCATCGACCGCGCTTTGCTGGCTTCCTACCGCCCCTTCATGTCGTTTTTCCGGAAAATCGGCCAATTTTCCCTGCGTTTTATTGTCGCCATGCTCATGGGAATTACGATTGCCCACCCCATGGTGTTGTTGCTCTTTCGCGACACCATTTCCACTGTGATCGAAGCAGACCGTAATATGGCGATCGAGTCCACGCGCAAGCACTTTGAAAACGAAAAAGGCTTGGTGCGGAAAAATATCACGGCACTTGAGGCGAACATCGCGGAACAAAGACAGAAATGGAACGAATCATTCCAGGCAAAATTCATTGTTCAGGAAAATGAAGACGCCACGGAAGCGGTGCCCGGACTGACCGCCGCCCAGCAGGCAGAATTGAAAAAAGCCACGGATGAAGCGACAAAACCATTTACGGAACGACTGTCCGCAGTCGAAGCACAATCGGCGGAATTAACTCCTGAATACAACAAAGTGCAGACCGAATTAGGCTACTGGCAAGCGGAATTTGAGCGCGAACTCAATGGGCAGCGCTCGGGTCTCTCCGGCGAAGGCCCACGGGCACGCTCGATCCGTTCCGATCAGCTCGATCCTCGACGAGAAGATGCGCGACGTCTCGGCGGAATGCTTGAACACCTCACCACCGAAAAGAAAGCTCTGGAATCGCAAATCCGCGCTGCAGAAGCATCGGCCATCGCCGCATTTGAAGCAAAACTGAAAGAAATTGAAATCGCCAATACCGCAGAGCAAGAACGGGTCGCCGAGCTCAAGCGCAAAGTCGAGAACGACCAGGCCGCTGCGTTTACCGAACAGCAAAACGCCTTGCGTGAAACGATCAAACAGCAGATCGACACCCGGCTAACAGAGCTCGCACGGGTGCAGGAGGAACTCTCCCGCGTTGCCGCTGATGAGCGCGCCACGATCGATGCCCTGCGGGCTGAGCCGCGTAAGGACGTGCTGACACAAACCTTGGCGCTGCATCATTTGTTTGAAAACGGCAACAAAGGTGGTCAATTCGCCTATTTCACTTACATCATTCTCACGGCTCTATTCATGCTGGTCGATACCATTCCATTGATCGTCAAATTTTTCACCAAATCCGGCCCCTACGATGCACTGCTGGATCGCGAAGAACGGAATATCGAGGGTGATCACAAAAATTTCGTCAAACATCATAAGGAATACATGAATCAATCATCTGGCAGCAGTTTGCTCAGTGTGACCCGCAACAAACGCCTCGAGGCGGCTTTGGTCGATGGCGTCGAACATTCACGCGCAGCGCGGGAGTTTATCGACAGCCTGATCGAAATGGAACAAGCGTTCGCAGAAAAAATGCGTCAGCAGGAAGCCCTGCGTGAACACTCCACGCCCGAGCAAATCGCCGTAATGGAAGCGATGAAGAAAAGTTTTTACGATGACCTGCACCGCCGCATGCAAAGTTTTTTCCAGCCACAAACAAGTTGATTCATAGCAAAAATGAAATGGTTCGTTTTTTTTGATGGCAAATGCGGTCTGTGTCTTGGAATCGTGCAATTTCTCGCCCATGCTGATGATCGGGATCATTTGCGCTTTGCTCCATTGCAGGGAAAAACAGCCTCCGATAAGCACTTAGGTGCCCATGCTGATTCTCAGGACGGCAGCATGGTGGTGTGGAGAGAGGTGGATGATACCACGTATCTGCGTTCGGACGCGGTGATGGAGGTGGCTCGTGCCTTGGGTGGGTTCTGGCGCTTGATCCTCTTATTCAGGATTCTCCCACATTGCTGGAGAGATGCACTCTATCGAACCGTGGCAAGCAACCGCACTCGTTGGTTTGGTCAAGCGAATCATTGTTCCGTGACGGATGAGAAATTGCGATCTTGTTTGTTGCCGTAAAAATCCGCTGCCTCAATACGATGGCAAAGGAACAGGTTCGATTTTTTCCGGCGCAGGTATTGGCATTGGATTCAAGGGCGGAGCGGAAATTTTTTCCGATGTGGTGTCCGTGGACTGGGACACAGGCGCAGGAGGAGCTTCGCTGGCACCTTTCGTGCGATGATACACCGCATCACCCACCGCGACGTCCCCGCTTTTTACATCGGCAGCCACAAATTGCCCCAGCTTTTCGCCGCTCGTAACCAATGTGGCGGATCTGCCGTCATTTCCGTAGGAGTAGAGGATCACTCCCTCATCCAGCGTCCACTTGCCATACGCTTCCAACAGGACGAAATCTTTTGTTCCCGGCCGAGATTGGACCCGTGCCACCAATTGCGTCGTCTCCCGCTCACCTGGTTTCTGGTCTTCCGCATCCTTGTTTTTTGAGGCACAGCTGACCAAGAGTGAACTCAACAATACGATTTGAATGCCGATATGCACGCCACGATTGAACCACAGTTTCACGAAATTTCAAGTTTGGATGCCCAATGAGCGTCAATGATTTTGGCTCAGGAAAAATAAATCAAAAAAAATCTCTCTAAGGATTGACGTGAGCGCTCAAATGAGTGTATCACACCGCCGACCCAAACGTCGAGTATCAGGAGCGATGGCTGAGTGGTCGAAAGTACTCCCTTGCTAAGGGAGCGTGGGGGTGACCTCACCGAGGGTTCGAATCCCTCTCGCTCCGCTCTCACCCCAATCCAGCTCATCTGGGTTGGGGTGAGAGCGTTTTAGGGGGTAAAAGAATCCTGCCACAAGGGCCATGGGGTTGAACGCCACGCGTGCGCTATGCTCGCGCCCAGCAGGAAATCCACCTCCGGAGGAGGAGTCGGCAGATGCATACCGCATGGACGAAGTCGAAAGCGAAAACCAAAAAGCCACAGCAAACACCGCGGCCGACTGATCACATCCAGTCATCACTCCGTGTTCTATCAGCTAACAAACTTTCCCGCCTCGCTACCCAACAAAGTGCTCTGATATACGAGCGTTTTTCTGAGAATTTCCTTGTAGCTGCAAAGAAAACCTGGTCATAAATCTACCGTAATGTCTCACTGAGATAACAGCGAGATGGGATACGAATAATTACTGTTGTGCAAAAAATGAATCAGCAGCTCGATACCGAAGATTGGCCTTCCATTCGTTTCGAGGGTGAGTTATTGCCTCAGAGCGTCAGTGGCATTTCAATCCTGATTGACCGCGAATTCACCGAGCGCACAGGCGATTGGATATGGCGACTCCCACATTGCAAAGAGGTGTGGAAGGATGGCGACGCTGAATGGTGTATCGCATCGGCCACCGAGATCAACGACCACCTCCTTGAACACCGCGACGAGGTTACGGCTGAGATTCGGGCTCGACTCGGCCCACATGGATTCGTTGCCGAAGCGACGATAGACGAGTGGCTTTCTGCGTTAGCTCGGATACAGAGTCTTGCTAAGTCGTCCGGCGAGATTTGCCGCTGGATTGCTGGCGAGCCGACGTTAAGAGCCGAGGAGACCCGCCGTAGGTTGCTAGCCTTCCTTGATAACCAAGCCCCACCCGAAAAATGAAGAAGCACAACAAGGCGTCGCACCAGAATCCGCTACCCGCTCCGAGTTCAATTTTCCCGGATTACTTCAACCTTAACCCTGTATCGAAGCCGCGCTCCCGGTAGCGGATGTGTGGACTTTGACGTTCGGCCAACGCGTTTGAGCAAGTCGCAGTTGATCAATCGTTTTTCAACTCCTCAGCTTTATAGCCGGCCAAGTCCTTTTCGAGCTTTCGCAAATTGTAACTTCCAGTTTATAATAGTATGATCTTCGGTAATAATTCTAGCCTCTCCGTCAAACAGACACCATCAGTGTGGCAGCTCGCTTTTCAGGGCTACAGTGCGTTGATTTGTTCTGTAGTGCTTGGCGTGCTTGCGTGCGCTCCAGTTCTTAACTCTCAAGTGCACTATTTTTATGAGACTAATTACATCCTTGGTGCCCGTCCAGTAGACGACGCTCAATTGAGGGCTTGGGCGATGGCGAAGCCGGGCGTTGTGTCATTTGTTGCTGAAAGACAGAGAGACGATTTACGTGTCCGTTCAGTATATCGTGGTTCTCTGAGCCAGAATCCAAAGCAAGACGAGCTCCTAACTGAGATGCGGCGACTTGGCTATGAATTTCGAGGTATGCATGGTGGCTCGACTGGGATGGCGAATGGTATTGTAGAAGTCATCACCAGCCCCCTTACCCTAGCAGCGATGCTTGCGGCCATCCAGGTTGCCTTTGGGCTCATTGGTATTGACCGGATTCGTAAGGCAACCCTGAGAGGCGAGAAGGTCTTGTTGTTTAAGGGGAGCTCTGGAAGAGCAGTTGCGTTCGGTGCACTGGGTGGGTTGGGGCTCCTTTTGTTGGGTGTTCTTAATAATTATGTCCTTACCGCTGTGCTTGGGCATGCTCCACCAAGTCCCTGGGACTCATCAGAGGCTATGTCACCCCAGACCAAATTGATTTTTTTATTGTTCGGTGTGATAGGAGCACCAATCGCCGAGGAGATTTTCTTTCGTGGTTATCTGTTTAGAAAATTTCAGAGGGCGGGTCATATCTATTTCGGTTTGTTTTTTTCTTCAATCTTGTTTGGTGTCGTTCACTTCTTGGACAATTACAATGTTCCAGGCATTTGTCTCTTTGGTTTTTGCCTCGCATGGATGTATCATCGTTCTGGCTCAATTTTAACACCTATTGTCGCGCATATGGTAAACAATTGTGTTGCTATCCTTTGGATGATATTACCGTGAATCACGAGTCACCTATTTCACCCTACCGAACCAGGCCGAACAAGTCGCTGGAGGTAACGCGGCTCCCCGGGCATGAGGAGAGGTTTGGTCACTCGATCATTTTCAGCGGTCGCGATCTTCAAAAATCCGGTTTCGGCGTCGATCAAATGGGCTGACATAGAAGCCTTATTGATCGCGCTTGGAGCGCAAGTTTCCGAAGGCAGCGGCTCCAGAGTTCGCATTGCGTTGAATGGCCTAAGGGCGGTTTTTCACAGATCACATCCACAACCGACGACCGACAAGGGAGCGGTCAAGTCGATGCGGAGATTTTTAACCGAAGCAGGAGCAAAGCTATGATGAATTATAAAGGATATGGGTGCACGGTTCGATTCGATGACGAAGCCGATATTTTTCACGGTGAAGTCACAGGACTTCGCGACGTTGTAACCTTTCAAGGAAGAACCGTCGACGAAGTAAAGTCGGCATTTCGGGAATCGATTGATGACTACCTCAATTTTTGTGCCAGCCGAAATGAGGCACCTGATAAGCCATATTCAGGACGTTTTTTGCTGCGAATAGATCCCGCCCTTCACCGAAAGCTGGTCGAGTTAAGCGCGGACGAAGGTGAGAGTTTGAACAACTGGATTGCCTCTCGACTTGGCGAGCTTATTGAAACAACCTGATGCCAATCGGGTCCCTGGGAGTGATTAGCTCCCGGGTCCGACACCACCCTGCATACGGCTCCGTAGAGGGCGGTTCCAATCAGTTCCCCTAGGCTTGCGCAGGGTAGTAAAGAGCGATCCAGATGGATCTCATGTCGGGAACTCCATGCATGTCCGTCGTAGCTTTAGCGAAGATTGGTTTCTCCAACCAAGCCCGATGAGTCGGACTTCAGCGCATCACCCAAAATTTTGCAATTTTCTCATAGCGTTCCTTTCCCGCATCGGTCAACGTTTCCGTGCTGCCTCTGACGGTAGTAGGTTCATTTTCATGTTTGGTATTCCTAGTGGGGACTTGAACACCATTTACAGCGTGCCTATCCTGGGTACACACAAGACGCCACTCCTAACGCCTGACCCGCCTCCAGTTCCAGTCGTCATGACCGCTACAACCTCAACTCCGCATTCCATCCTCGCCCCCGGTCAGGCGTCGGATTACTCGAAGTTTGGTCTAAAACCATGCGCATACATTAACCACTCAGAATAATCGGCGCAGGCTGCATTACCGGCCTGATCGTAGGTTTGTGTATTGGATTGCTGAAGTCGTTATTCGGCTATTGGTTGATACCCCTGACTATCGTCACTATCCCGATTGCATACGGAATTACAGAAGCGATTATTAGCACTGTTGATGAATATTTAAGAAAATGGACCCGTGATCCAATATGTGTCATGCAGCACGAGTCGAAAACAAAGACATGCCCCAAGAAGACGCTGCATCCAACGGCGGGTAACGATCCTGTTTGAATTCAGGCTTCCTTCCCCACCGTAGATGGCCTATACGGTTAAAGAAATGAAGATGAATTGGAAGCGAATCCCCAAGTGGGTGACTATCACTCTTGGCATCTACATCATTGCGTTTGTCCCACTATGGCTCGGGGGTGGCTACATCCTCACCGAGAGTGGCAGAGTTCGACAGTTTCTGGGAATTCAGACAGGAATTGCGGCACCCGATGTTGCCGAATGGCAACCGCTGATCGGGCACTTCCAGCCCGATTACCACTGGCCCACAGGAAGAGTTTCGCCACGCTGTGATTTCATTGGATGGGCATACTATCCACTCTGGCAACAAGTTCAATACAGCCACCCCTCCGTTCAACTCTTGACCGACCGCGGCACTATTGTCGAGGCACCTTCAATCCCGCCACGTTTTCGACTTCATCCAATCCGAGGTCGAGAGCTCCGGGGTATTATTGGGACCACTCCTTGCACGCAGTGACCTTATGATCGACAAATGCCCACCGAACAAGCCAGTCGAGGCAACGGCGATAAGCCGTCAAATTGAATCCAATTTTTGCGCTCCACCACCTTACCTCTAACGCTCTGCAAGGAATATCAATGAAAACCATCATCAAATGCGCAGATCAAGTCAGGGCAGAACTCCTGCGCAACTGGATTAGAACCACAGCGAAAGTGATTCTCCTTAACCTAGTTTGCGCGAGTGCCGGCCACGGATTTAAGATGGAGTGGCTAGCGGCCTTGGGCATCTTCGCCACCATTGCTTTCGTCGTAGCCCCCCGACTGATTCGGCAGCATCGAATCATTGCTGAAATTTCATGCCCGGCCTGCTATCAACCAGCAGGCAACTATTTGACAAAGGATTCTCGTATTTACCTCGCTTGTAAGCATTGCGGCACAGAGTCTCCTACCGACTGCGGAATCGGGGTGTGTGGCGGGATCCCATACAAAATTACTTGGTAATTCAGAATTCCAACGCGCCGAACAGGCCAGTGGTGGCAATAGCTTGGTCGCCTTTGATTCCTGAAATCGAGGATGCAGACCCATGGCACAGGTCACGTAACTGCTGAAGTAGGGATTCAAACTTCGGTAGCAGGTGCGAAACTTTATATGGCACCCAACAAGATTCCATGAGACGATCGAAACTAGCAGCGTGTGAGCACCCGGGCGGAACGGGAAATGGATGAGTTGGGCCAGCGCATCCCCTGAGCTTCAACACTACCGCAGCGCAACCTAGGGCTTCTTGTCATAGACGCGAACGTAATCGACCTCCATGAAGGTGCCATCAATAGAATCAGTGACTTTTCCCGCCCAAGGAATGATGGCAAGACTCAGCCAGATCGGCGACGGGCTATGGCAGAAGGAATTTTTTTCCCGCCGGATCTCTTTTCCATCGAGATAAAAGATCAACTCTTTTTCCGTCCACTCCAGGCCGTATGTGTGAAAATCGCGCGCAAAATTCGCAGCACCTTTTTTAATATCGAAACTCGAGATTTCAACCCAGCCCTTGCCGTCATGATACTCGATCCGATAATCGTCCATCACACCGTGCCAACGACCTTTGCTCTGCCAACCTTGAACCAACTGAATGCATCCGACCAGGCGCTCATCCGAGAAGCGAAATTCCACCCACTTGCTCCCCTGCTTCTGGGAAACCCAGCGTTTGGTGGGATCTCCATCCGAGATCATTGCCGCGGGATTACTGGATGGCAACAAACATCCACTGACGCTCACTTGCGTATTCACATCACGCACATAATTGACCAAACCGGGTACATCGCGATCCGCCGTGCGTGAGCCGGGTTTGGGATAGCCCGTGGCATTCACCCCGTAAATCCGAAATTCCCCCAAATGAAAATGCTCGCGATGCCGCGAAGTCATTCGAATGCGACGTGTCTTAATCGGGATTTCCAGCGCAAGATTCACCTCAGGCTGAACCCCATAAGAAAAGCCTTTCGAGGAGCTGGGATGCGTTTTTTTGCCATTGACGATCTTGATATCCGACCAGTTGTGGATATTCGTATTCACTTCGTTGGGATAATGGCCCTCGTTGATGTCGATTTCAAAAGCTTTTTTCCCCTCGGGCACCTTGGTGTTCGTCATCAACCAAAAAGAGTTATTGGTGCCCTCCGCCGCAGCATAGCGGTAGCGGCATTCGAAGTAGCCATACTGAAAATGTTGTTTGGTCCAAACATTGCCCGAAGTCCAGTCATTGCCACCGCGCGATTCTTTGCGATTCACGAGCTTGAGAGTCCCGCCCTCGACCTTCGCATTTTCGCGCCAACGACTGCTGAGAATATGGGTGCTGGCTGAATTTTGCGAAACCCATTGTTGATCAAGCTGGGCATCAGGGTAATCAAATTCATCCGCCCAACGTAGTTTCCATTTCGCCGAGCCTCCGGGCAGGAAGGAACCCGCGGTGGGAGCTGCGACTGAGACACTCAACGTGATGAGAAAAAAAAGTGCGGTTATTTGAATCATGCAATGTTTCATGGGATTGGATTATGAAATGAAAAAACAACGTTTTTTTGTTTGTCACTTCGGCTTGTGATACGTCCTTTCATGGCGCGGTCTGACAAATTTCCATGCCGTGGATCGCCAGGACCATCAAACAAAAAATGCTTCTTTGATCATTTTGCTATTTCCCAAAGTCCCATCCTGGCGTAAGTCATCTCCCGCTATGTCCGAAGAACCAACGCCTCATTCCACCGAAGCAGAACTCATCGCCGTGCGCCGCACCAAGCTGGCCAAACTGCGTGAGTTGGGTGTGGATCCCTATGGCGCGCGCTACGAAACCACTACAAGTCCCGCCGATCTCCAGGAAAAATTCACCGAGGGTGTCAAGGTCAAGGTCGCAGGACGGATCACGGGCCTGCGCGACATGGGTAAATCGGTGTTTTTCCACCTCGGCGATGTTCTCGGCGCCATCCAAGGCTACGTCGGTCTCAAAACTCTCTCAGAACAACAAGCCGCCATCTGGCAATGCCTGGATCGCGGCGACTGGATCGGCGTGGAAGGCGAAACATTCCTTACCCGAACGGGGGAGCCTACCATCAAGGTGGAGAACTTCACCGTGCTTTCCAAGTCACTGCGTCCCATGCCTGACAAATGGCACGGTGTGGCCGACCGTGAGATCAAATATCGCAAGCGCCACCTCGATCTCATGGGCAACGCCCAGAGCGCGGATGTCTTTGTGAAACGCATTTTGATGATTGCCGAAATCCGCCGGTTCTTCCAAGAACGAGGCTTCTTGGAAGTGGAAACGCCCATGCTTCAGGACGTCGCTGGCGGAGCGGCGGCACGCCCATTCGAAACCTACCACAATGCTCTTGGTATGCCGCTCACCCTGCGCATCGCACCGGAGCTGTTTCTGAAACGACTTTTGGTGGGAGGATTTACGAAAATTTTCGAACTCAATCGCAATTTCCGCAACGAGGGAATTTCGCGTCGTCATAATCCCGAGTTCACCATGCTCGAAGCCTACTGGGCGTTTTCCGACTTCGAGGAAATGGCGAACCTAGTCGAGGAAATGACTTGTTCTCTTGCGGAAAAATTCTGCGGCGGCTTGCAAATTGAACACAAGGATGAAGAAGGCAATGTGATCCGCACCATCAACTTGCAACGCCCCTGGAGACGCGCGGGCTATCATGATCTGATCAAGGGAGCTGCTGGTGATGATTTCTTTGCCATCACCCCGGAACAACGCCGCGAACGCTGCGCAAAACTGGGCGTGGAGATTTCCGCAAACATGGAGGACTACGAGGTAGTGCAACAGGTATTTGAAAAATTGGTCGAGGAAAAAACCTTCGATCCCTGCTTCGTTACGCGAGTAGCTTCAGAACTCGTGCCACTCGCAAAGGTGAGCCCCGGAGGCAAGACGGTAGAGGTGTATGAATTGATTATCAACGGTCAAGAAATCTCCCCCGGCTACTCCGAACTCAACGATCCCGATGTGCAACGCGATCGGTTGGAACACCAGTCGGGCGGCGAGGAGCAAAAGGTAGACTACGACTTCATCGAAACACTGGAACACGGCATGCCTCCCGCGGGCGGCATCGGCATCGGCATTGATCGACTCATCATGATGCTTACCGGTGCGCCGACGATTCGCGACGTCGTGTTTTTCCCACAGCTCAAGAAAAAAGACTGATTGCATGACCCGGCTTCTTCGTTTCATCGTGCTCGCCACAGCCATGCTGGCCATGGCAAAAGCAGCCGGGAAGCCATTGACTTTTGTCAGTTACAACATCCGCTACGAAAATCATGAAGATCGTGGATGGCGCTCATGGCCGGAACGATTGCATCGCCTCGTGACCACGATCCGGCGCATGAATCCCGATGTCATGGGCGTGCAGGAAGCACTTCACACTCAAGTAGCGGACATGCGACTGTCGCTGCCAGATTATGACTTTTACGGCTTCGGTCGCGATGATGGAAAAACCCGTGGTGAATACTCCGGTATTTTTTATCGTCGCGCACGTTTATTGGGAAACTCATCGGATGCCGGAATGTTATGGCTCTCTTCCACGCCAGAAGTCCCTGGTTCCAAAACATGGGGCAATGAAATCCCCCGAATCGCCACATGGATTCATCTCATCGATCAACAAAACCAGCGCGGATTCACCGTGTTCAACACCCACTGGGACCACCGCCATCAAGGATCGAGAGTCGAGTCGGCGGCTCTGATTGCGAAGCGCATCGACAACCGCGCAGCCCGCGATGAACCGGTTGTTCTGTTAGGTGATTTCAATGCCACGGAAGGCAATCCTGCCGTCGATTTCCTGACCGGAAGCCAGGGCTCATGGTCGGGAGCGCTGCTGGATCCCTACCAAATGCTGCATCCGCAGGTCAAATCCCGCCGGACACTGCACTTTTGGGAAAACAACAAAGATGGTTGGGCCAAGGTTGATCACATCATGGTTTCACGTCCGGCGAAAGTGCTAAAGGCCGAAATTGCCTATCCCGCATCAAATGAAAGACCGGCCTCGGATCATTACCCTGTGAGTGCCACAATCCTCTGGCCCTGAAGACAAAGCCAGCCATTCAGAGAATTCCATTGACGCTCTGATCGAGCAATTGCATGGTTTTCCAAGGTGAACCGCTCCTACCTCAGCTGCCTGATCTTGTTTCTTCTGATGTGGTTTGTCGGAGTGGCGCTGCATTTGCCCAGCATCCAGCGCGACTTGGCAAACTCAGCCAGAACGATGCTTGACGATGCGAAATACGATGGAGTGTTTCAACATGTGTCGATTGCTTTCTCCGGGCAAGAAGTGACAATGACAGGCGCGGTGGCGCGCGCAGAAGAAAAAATTCTGCTAGAAAAAATCATGCGCGAAGATGTGCGTCTGCGCGATGAACAACCGTGGTGCAATCCAGTTACGGTGGTTCACAATCGCGTTCTTGTGGATCCCGCAGCCGCACCCAAGCGTCATGCCAGCTGGATATTGGCAGCAATGTATGGACCGCAAAAGCGCATCGAGGGAGTCCTGAAATCACCCGCGCAAAGGCATGCCTTGTTAGAAAAAATGGAACGATTTTGGCCCAGCCCCGATCCTACGAATCGTGAGCGTGCGAATCAAATCATCGTGGATGAGAAGGCATGGCCGGCAGAGGACTGGGAAAAAACGCTGGCGAGTCTGCCGGACTTTTCCGCCCTGCTTCAGGAGAAAAAAGGTCGGGCACGGGCGCTCATCGCCGTGACCACCGGCAACGGCCAGTGGCAAACGTTTCAACCCGAAGCCAGCGACCTGGAGATTGCGGCAGCACTATCCACCGCGGGCGTCGGTGTCCGCGAGATCACACTGGCGCTGAATGATTTCCGCATCCGTCCTGAAACAGGAACATCGCAACCACCACCCTGATAGATCATTTTTTATGGAAGGCAACCTCTGGTTTATCATCAAGCTACTCCCCTATCTCGCATTCTGTTGCCTGATTTCAGGCTTTGTCGGATGGAACCTACGCTCCCGCCATGAGTCAAGCCAACCGACCAAGTTCGATAAAGCCCGAACAAAAACTTCATCGAAAAAATCGCGGCGATGAAAGAGGTAGACTGGCAAGCACGATACGAAGCAGCGGACACGCCATGGGACAAAGGTGTTGAACACCCGATGATCGCTCATTGGGCGAAAACTCTGCCCGTCGATGGCGCCATTGTTGTGCCGGGATGCGGACGCGGCTGGGATCTTCTTGCGTGGGCAAAAGCTTTTCCCCAGCATTCCGTGATCGGCATCGATCTCGCTCCCGCAGCAGTGGCATCCGCAAGGAAACATTGCTCCGGTCTCCCCAACGTTACAGTGATCCATGCGGATTTTTTTGATTTAACCCAATGGTATGACGGAGAGACTGTAGGCTTGGTTTGGGAGCACACTTGTTTCTGTGCGATTCCTCCGGACTTGCGAGATGATTACGTTCGAACCGTGGCGCGTTTGCTGCCATCCGGTGCCGGTTTGGTCGGAGCATTTTTCACCAATATCATGGATCGCGACTCCGGGCCACCGTGGAATACACCGAGAGAAGAAATCGAAGATCGCTTTTCCCCTTACTTTGTCATCAGCGATGTGACCACATCCCATCGCACATTTTCCGGCAGAGAAGGTGAAGAACGTTCTTTGGTGATGCGACGCATTTGAGATACTCTCAAGTTCATGCTCCAGCAATGTGACTAAAGCAGGCGTGAGTTTTGCAGCCTGTCAGTTCGCCTGTGAGCTGACGTTTTCGATCAGAATAGAGGATCCGGGTTTGTCCCCTGCTGCAATCAGATGAATGTAAGACAAACCGTGAAACGAGGCATTTTTCCAAGGCGATGCGCCGATGAATTTTCCATCGAGAGAAACGCGGCACAGATCCTTCGACGATGTACCTTTCCATTCCAAAAGCAACGTGTAATCGTGCTCATCCAACAATCGTAAATTGCCGAACGGTTGTCCGGGTGCCAACAACCAACTGCCGCAGGCGAGTTGAGGTGTGGTGCGATCGCAAGCATTGAACAAACGATCCGTCAGACTGAGATGCGCGCCAGCTGAACCTTTGGGCAAGCGGAAACGCAGTTGTAATTTTCCACTCTTGGTTGCAGGAAAATTCCATGATGCACCGCCCGCGCGATAATCGGCATAGGATGACTCGTTCACCAATTCAGGATCATCCCAAAAGCGAATTTCTAACACATTTTTATCCTTTTTCCGGGGATCCGGAATGACCAACGCCGCGGGTTTGCGATCGTAGGAACAGTGGCCGCGCGGTTGGGGAACAAAGGTATGATGCAGCCAATCATCCGCACCATTAGAAAAATCTCCAGACCTCCCCTGCTCCAACAGCCAGCGCAGATCCATGATCACCAATCGACGGTGGTTCGCATGTTGGCCGTAGGAAACCAATACACGGTTCTGATCCAGCGGTAGAAATTCAGCCTGATGATTCCCCCGATCCTGTGGGCCTCCCCATGTCGCGTAATCACGACGACCGCGATGCTCATCGAGCGCAACTTCACGGAAACCACGCCAGGTTTTCCCCTCATCATCAGAGACAGCGGCATGAAGGGTATCTCGATTGGTAAACGCATCCTCGCCCCTGCCAGTTGCCGTAACCAACTCAGGCATGGCCACTTGATTGGTCCACAAGACCAGTAGCCTGCCGTCTGCAAGCCGCCCCACGGTCGGCATGGTCAAGGTCGCTGCAAATCGTGAGGGTCTTCCCACACTCCATGTCTCTCCATAATCCTTTGAAAAAGATTCGTAATGATAATCCTGTGATGTACGGAACAATGCCCACAAGGTGCCGTTTTTTAATTCCACGATCGATGACTCCACGGCGATATTCTGCCAACGCAGCCCCTGATGAATGCCACCGACCTCATGGGCTGGTGATCTGACGACTGTGGGGGAAGCGCGCCATTGCAATCCACCATCATCGGAAATCCACATTGTGGTTCCATTCCCATGCGACGGGAGAATCACTCTTTTGCCGCCATTGATAAAAATCGGCGTGCGCATGATGCCCGGGATGGTCAACAAATGATCCTTTTTTCCTCGCCAGTCGGCGGTTAAGTGGCCGTCTTTTGTGACCGCCAGCCAATCTCCGTCGAGTCCGCCGCGGGAATGAAACACAAAATCCTTGATCGGCTGGACACGAATGAATTCACCGGTGAGAGGATTTTTGGCAAATGCTGGTGCCTCCTTCGCCATCCCTCCAAAATTCGGCGGATAGGTTGCCGGGGTTTTTTCATAAACCCAGGTTTCTGCATCATCACGAGTCACTAGATAACCCGGTTGCTTTCGGCTTCCGTCGTAATGCCGGATCTCTTTTTCACTGACGCGAACAAGCCCGCGCCCGGCATCGGCAGGAGGAATCCCTACCACCCGAGGTGCAGGATAGGTCGCGGCAAAACCGCTCATCATCCCACCGAGAATCAAAACCCATGTCAGCCCGCTCATCGTTATGGATGATCTTAAAAAATCTACTGTGTTCTACGATCACGAATATCCGGTTCACTCTACCAACCATTGATCGATGATTTTTCTACAAAAAATCCCTGCCGGTATGACCGACAGGGAATCGCAAGATGCGGTCGCATCAATGCTCGCGGCAGAACGCTTCAAAGCGATCGAGTCCCTCGGCGAGGACATCGAGCGTCGTGCAGTAGCTCAAGCGAATGCCATCATCGTATCCGAAGGCGATACCGGGAATGGCAGCGACTTTATAACGTGATAGCAGCTTATCACAGAGGTTCATCGACTTCAGACCCAGTTTACCGGTGTAAACAAAGAAATAAAACGCGCCTTGGGGCTCGACGACGCGGATATTGGGAATCTGACGCAGACGCCCCAGCATGAACTGGCGACGCACGTCGTATTCCTCCACCATATCGCTCACAAACGATTGATCGCCGGTCAGAGCTGCCAGAGCGCCGTATTGGGCGAAAGAGCAAGCATTCGACACCGTGTGATTCTGGATTTTTTCGATCGCCTCCGCCAGCGGACGGGGAGCAGCGGTGTAGCCCAAACGCCATCCCGTCATCGAGTAACCCTTGGAAAAGCCATTCACCGTGATGGTAATGTCGTAAAGTTCCTTGCTCAACGAGGCGATGGAAGTGTGTTTGGTTTCGCCATAAACGAGCTTTTCGTAAATTTCGTCGGACAAAATCACAATGTCCTCGGAGAGAGCGATTTCACCCAGAGCCTCGAGTTCTTCTGCGGTGTAAACGGCACCTGTGGGATTACCGGGGCTGTTGATGATCACCATTTTCGTGCGCGGAGTCATGGCTTCCTCAAATTGCTCGGGAGTCATTTTCCAGCCGTTTGCCTCCGTCGTTTCGACGACCACAGGAACACCACCCGCCATCAACACCATGTCCGGGTAGCTTACCCAATAAGGTGCGGGAATGATGACCTCGTCACCTTCTTCGACCACGGACAATATCGCCATGTAGCAAGCCATCTTGGCACCCCCGGTCACACAAATGTCCTTGGAATCATAGGTGAGATTGTTGTCGGCCTTGAGTTTGGCGGAAAGTGCCTCACGCAGTTCAGGAATGCCGGATGCTGCGGTGTATTTGGTGAAACCAGCCATGAGCGCGGCAGCACCGGCTTGTTTGACGTGTTCCGGGGTATCCATGTCTGGTTCACCGCCGGCCAATCCATAAACTTCTTCGCCACGGGCTTTCATGGCCTTGGCTTGATTGGTGACTGCGAGAGTGAGGGACGGAGAAACTTTGTTGATTCGGGATGAGATGCTTTCCATAGCTTGCGCGGATTCGAGTTAACGCCCGTTGACGGGCCACGATACTGTGAGAACGCGCGTCGCCTGCGGTGCGGAAGACCGTTTTGCCGATTCCCCCGCCGCAACGCAAGCGGAATGCGTTTGCGATTCGATTTTTTTCCGTCTCAGCGCTCGGCTCCCCGGAATTGGAACGGCTTACTGCCAACAATAGCCATAATCACGGGACGCATGCGATATTGGTTTTTGACCAACGTTTGATAAAGATCCTCGATCACAGGCTCATCATAATACTCCAGAGGACGTCCCATCGCATATCCGAGAAGCTTGCGACAGAAATTTTTGCAGAACAGTTCGTTTGACTCTACCAACAACTTTTTCAACTCCGCGGGAGAAGAAAAAACAATATCGCCTGGCAACGCGGAAAGGGAGTCGACTTTCTTGCCATTGGCGTCATGGGTGCGCCAGCGGCCGATCGCATCGAAATTTTCGAGACCGAACCCCAAAGGATCGATTTTCTCATGACATCCCGCACAATTGGGTTTTTTCCGATGCAGTTCCAACTGCTGGCGAAATGACATTCCCTGCGTCGACTTATCATCAGCAGGCAACTCACCCGCATCCGGTGGCGGTGGCGGCGGTGGAGTGCCAAGAATCGTATCGAGAATCCACTTGCCACGCTTCACCGGGCTGGTGCGCAGTGGAAGAGAAGTGGCGGTGAGAATGGACGCCTGACCAATCACGCCGCCGCGCTGCGGATCGTTGATCGGAACCAAACGCATCTGAGGCCCGACGACTCCGGACATTCCGTAGTGGCGAGCGAGCTCCTCATTCACAAATGTGTAATTGCTGTCGAGGAGATCCGTGACTGGACGATTTTGTCGTTGGATATGATGGAAAAATTCCACCGATTCGCGATACATCGCCACGCGCAGACTTTCCGTGAACATGGGAAAACGTTTGGCGTCCGGATTCACCGATTCACGCAATTCATCAAAGCCCAGCCACTGCCCCGCAAAATAGCGAGCCAGTGTATCGGCGCGCGGATCATCGAGCATACGCGCAACTTGCTGCTGCAAGACAAAAGGGTCTGAAAGCTTCCCTTGGTCGGCAAGCTGAAATAGTGTGCGGTCGGGCATGGAAGCCCAGAGAAAATAAGACAAACGGGTGGCGAGCTCGAACGAATCCACCCGCCACTCGGTTTGACCGGCGTGATCTGCCTCCCAGCGAAACAAAAATGATGGATGGATCAATAAGGCCCGCAATGGAGCACGAAACGAGTTTTCGTAGGATTCTCCCCTTTTCAACGCTTCCTCAAAAAGCCCCAATAAAGAAGAAACGTCTTGATCATTCAAGCGCCGACGAAACGCAAGTGATGCGTGCGATACCAGAACCACGCGGGCTGCTGCGAGCGGGTCTTCCTTTTCCTGGGGCTTGCGGAAAATGACGCGATTGAGCAAGGCTGGTTGATGATAGATGGCATCCACGACCTTGCGTGATGCCTGCACGTATTTTTCCATCAACACCGGAGGGATGAACAACGAGTCGCCCACGTTGTCGAACCCCTCACCACCCGCACCATCTGCCGGAAATTCCTGTCCCGCAAGAAACGATATGCCGAACAAATCGCGCACCGTGTTATTGTATTCATTGCGATTGAGGCGGCGCACCGTAGGACGTCCGGCCTTCCGGGAGAAGTCTCCCTTTTTCAGTTGTGCCATCAACTTTTCAATTTCCGCGACCATCAATGCACGTTCTGCGGAAGTCGGCAATTCATCCACATCGTCTTCGGGTGGCATTTCCCCGCTTTTGATCTGATCGGCAACATTTTTCAGAAACCGATGGGAACGGTAGGCATCCTCCGCCGTTTTGAGCTGATGCAATTCAATGCCGCCTTTTTGTTTTTTCTCACCATGGCATGAGTAGCAATGCTCTTGCAGAAGAGGCACGACCTGTTGGGAAAACGAATCGCCGAGAGATGGCAGCATCAGACCAAACCAGAACAAGAAGCAGCGAACATTCATGAGAATCACCAGTCTGCGCATACGCGACAACACGGATAAAATTACAAGGATATCGCTCTTTTGCAAGAGATGCTTCTTACTTGCGCGATTCAGCCAACTCACTACATTCACCACCATGCAGCGCAGACATTTTATCGCGACGGCGACCAGCGCCGCGCTCGGAGCCATCCATGCATCCCCCGCCGCCGAATCATCGTCGGAACAAGGCGTGACGACGATCCTCGGATTCACGAAGTCCTTCTCGGAGCTTTCACTCGCCGACACCGCTGCCTTGGTGGAAGCAGTGGGCTGGGACGGAGTGGATGTCCCCATCCGCAAAGAGAGCACTCACATCAACATCAGTCGTGCTGCAGATGATCTGCCGGCATTCATCGAGATGCTCAACAAACGTGGGAAAAACCACTGCATGGTGACCACGGACGTGATTGATGCATCAGCCGAAAACGAAAAATTCATTCGCATCCTGGCCCAATGCGGTATCAAAAAATACCGTCTCGGCTTTCATCGATATCAAAACAACGACAACCCGATGAAAGTCGCTCGTGAAATGTCGGCACGCTTGGGTGACATCGCGCAACTCAACAAAGAACTTGGCATCTGGGCAGGATATCAAAATCACTCGGGACCCCAATATTTCGGCGGACCGATCTGGGATGTCATTATGGCGATGGAAGAAACCAATCCTGACCATCTCGGTCTTTGTTTCGATATCGCGCATGCCACCGTCGAAGGCGGACAAAACTGGCCAATCCAATATCGTTTGGCACGCCCGCGAATCGGCGTTGCTTATATCAAGGACTATCGCTGGCGCGAAGCCGATGGCGAATGGCATCGTGATGCATGTGCTTTCGGAACAGGCATTGTACGCAAAGCTTATTTTGAATCGCTGCGCAAGAGCCGGTTCCATGGGGAATACTGCCAGCATCATGAATATCCGCTGGGTAAAGACAAAGAGCGTGTGGAGCACTACAAACGCGACTTGATGGCGCTGCGCAAAATGATATCATGAAATTTCATTTTATGAAACTATCGTCAGCCATCATCGCCCTCTTTTCAGTCGTCTGGGCAGTTCCCGTTTTGGCAAAACAAAGTTCCGATGTGATCGTGTATGGCAGCACACCGGGAGGTTTCAGTGCCGCAATTTCCGCAGCGCGCGCAGGAGCATCCGTCATTTTATTGGAACCAACTTCCCACATAGGAGGACTGAGCACGGGCGGTCTGAGTCATTGTGACTCGAATCAAATGGTGCGCTCGACTCTCATGGGCTTGTTCGATGAGTGGCACACACGGATTGTTAAAGACTACACCCAGCGGGGGCTTCCCGCCCCTTACCAGCCCTGGGTCAAGGATCACGCGCTATGGACTTTTGAACCTCACGTCGCACTGCGTGTGACGAACCAGATGCTACAAGAAGCTGGCGTAAAGGTAGTACCACAGCAAGGTTTGCCGAAGGTAGAAAAGACGGGTGCCCGGATTACGAAGTTGATTACCGCAAAGGACACCTATGAAGCCGAGGTCTTTATCGATGGCAGCTATGAAGGTGATCTGATGGCTGCGGCCCAAGTCGATTGGACCACGGGACGCGAGGGCCGCAAGGAATATGATGAATCATATGCGGGAAAGCAGTATCCGAAAAAAACCATGAAAATCGATGGTTTCGATGCAAACGGCAAACCGCTGCCGCTGATCTCGGCGGTGGAAAAAGGCAATGAGGAGGAGGGGGATTCCCTGATGATGACATACAGCTTTCGCTTGTGCCTGACGCGTAATCCCGAAAACTTCGTTCCGCTGACAAAACCGAAACACTATGACCCCGCTCGCTTCGAGCTGGCTCGTCGTGCTTTCAAAGCAAAAGAAAAAGTCGGCTTTGACATGTATCCCCTGCCGGGTAAAAAGTTTGACGGCAATAATTCCATTGGCGGACAGATCTCGTTAGGTTTGATCGGTCGCTGCAATGAATGGCATCTCGCCGATGAGGTGGGTCGGCAAAAAATCTGGGACGAGCACAAGGAATACACACTCGAGTTTTTGCATTTTCTCTTGCATGACCCAGCGGTACCGCCACACGTAAAGAAAAAATTCGAGGGTCTGGGGTTCTGTAAAGACGAGTTTGCGGAGACAGGTCATTTCCCGCCGGCTCTTTATGTGCGTGAATCCCGTCGAATGATCGGGATGTATGTCATCACACAAAAAGACATCCTCGGCTCAAACACCAAGGATGACCCGATTGCGATCTCATCATTTCCCATCGATTCGCATGATTGCCAGCGCATCGCAATCGCCGGGGTCGGCGTGATGAATGAGGGCACGATTTTTCCCGTACGTAAGACCAGCCCCAAGGTCGGTTATGCCTACCACGTCCCCTATCGCGCGATTCTTCCAAAGTCCGATCAGTGCAGCAATCTCTTGGTTCCCGTGGCCTTATCGTGCAGCCATGTAGGCATGTCATCACTTCGCATCGAGGCAGCCTGGATGGCGATCGGCCAAGGCGCTGGTGTCGCCGCAGCTCTTACGGCTCAACAGAATCTCACGGTTCAGGAATTACCCTATGGTAAACTCCGCGAGCAACTCATCAAACAAGGTCAGGTTCTCGATATTCCATGAACTCATTTTGTACGATACACCAGGAATACCCGTCTTGTCGGGCACCATCGCGCAAAAACGTTATGGTGCATCATTTTGAAAATGCCATGATTCCCTTCAAGGCTGACACCACATTCCCCCCATCAATCACTCAAAAGCCAAACTCGATCAACATCACAACTTTTAAAGCCTAAACTCCTCTGCCAACTCTTATCACGCCATGAAACCCATCCTCACAGTCCTATTAACCTGCCTTTTTGCCAAGGCGCACAGCACACTGGATCTAAAAGTCGAACATCAGAGAAATCCCATCGGGATCGATGAATCACAACCCGCACTTTCATGGCGCATGGAGGGCGAAGAGAAAGCCCTCGCCCAATCTGAGTGTCACATCCTCGTCGCCACCCGTGCCGACCTCTTGGAGGAAGGGAGGGCCGACTTATGGGACAGCGGTGGGATCCAATCGTCGATCACCAATATCCGTTATGCGGGCAAGCCTCTGCCCTCTTCGAGTTGGATTCACTGGAAAGTCCGTACCACAGCGGGAGACAAGCCCTCCGCTTGGTCCGCTCCCCAAAAATTCCTTACCGCACTGATCGGAAAACAACCGACTCAATCATTCATCTCCTTCAAAGACGACACGCTCTTTCATCAAGAACGGAACAAACTTCATTTACCACCCGCACGTTACTACCGCACGTCTTTCCAACCTAACAAAAAAATTGAGAGTGCTGTAGCCCATGCAACGGCGCTGGGCATTTACGAACTCCAGATCAATGGCAAACGTGTCGGAGACGCAAGCTTTGCTCCGGGATGGACCGACTACCGCAAGCGAATTTATTACAATACCTACGACGTAAGTTCCCATTTCACGGAGAAACAGAACGTGATTGGAGCCATCGTCGCCGATGGTTGGTATGCAGGCTACGTGGGCTATGGCAAGCTGGTGGGTTATGGACCATACAAAACAGGACGCAACATCTACGGGAAAACTCCCGCGCTGATGGTGGAGATCCATATCACCTATGAAGATGGCACGAGAGAAGTCATTGGTACGGACAAGTCATGGAAGACATCCACCGGGCCGGAACTCGAGGCCGACTTCCTGATGGGAGAATCCTACGAGGCTCGCAAAGAGATGCCCGGTTGGTCCACCTCCTCCTTCGATGACTCCTCATGGCAGCCCGCGGTTCTGGCGCAGGAGAACGGCTCACACATCGAACCGTTTTCGGATGCTTTCATCAAAAACGAAAAACGTGAGTTCGGCTTCATTCGACCACCCGTGATGCAGGCTTATCCCTCCCAACCCGTGCGCATCACCGCCGAACTGCCAGCCAAGTCGGCGAAACCACTCAAACCCGGCACTTGGGTCTTCGACCTGGGTCAAAACTTCGCCGGAAACATACGTCTCAAAGTGCGCGCCAAACCGGGGCAGACCTTCACCCTGCGCTATGCGGAAATGCTTCATCCCGATGGCCGTATCATGACCGAAAACCTGCGGCAAGCGCGCGCCACCGACACCTATATGGCCAAAGGTGATCCAGATGGTGAAACTTGGTCACCGCGCTTCACCTTCCACGGTTTCCGCTACGTGGAAATCACCGGCTTCACCGAACAACCTCCGCTGGAAACGATCACGGGGCTGGTGATGCACTCAGACACTCCGCTTGCTTCATCCTTCGAATGCAATGACGCTGTCGTCAACCAGGTTTTTCGTAACGCCGTATGGACCCAGCGGGCGAACTGGATCGAACTCCCCACGGATTGCCCGCAACGCGATGAAAGACTGGGCTGGACCGGCGATGCCCAAATCTACGCGGCATCCGCTGCCATCCACGCCGATGTCGCCGCATTTTTCCGCAAGTGGCTGCGCGAATTGAACGAAGCCGTCACGCCCGAAGGATTTTACCCCTCCTATGCGCCTTATTGCTTCGGTCACGGAGGTGGCATACACGGCACTGCGTGGTCGGATGCCGGAATCATTGTTCCTTATTCCTTGTGGAAGGCCACGGGAGATTCTTCGTTTTTTACAGACCACTGGAAAAACATGACGCAATTCATGAAAGCCCGTCATGCCCTCGATCCGGAATTGCAGGGCAAGGCTTTTGGAGCGCCCTGGGGTGATTGGCTCAACCTCGACGACCCCACACCGCACCCTTACGTGGAGTTGGCTTACTTCACCAAATGTGCCATCATGATGGAGGAAATGGCTCGCGCCGCAGGGAAATCCGATGAGGCAAAACATTACCAGGCATGGATCACAAAAGCGCGCGCGAACTTCCGATCCCAACACTTGCAGGCAGATGGATCCATCAAACCAAGTTCCCAATCCGCCTACGTATTGGCGCTCGATTGCCAACTGCTCACAGATGTCAACGAGCGCGCAAAAGCGGGCGATTATCTTGCCACGATGATCCGGGCAAAAGCCAGCGACAAAAACACTGGCATGACCACCGGATTTCTCGGCACAAAACCGTTGCTGCCCATGTTGACTCAGACGGGTCAACTCGATCTCGCTGTCTCCATGCTACAATCGCGGCAATATCCGTCCTGGGGCTATGAAGTAAAAAACGGAGCCACAACCATTTGGGAACGTTGGAACTCCTATACCGAGGAACATGGCTTCGGCGGAGCGGATGGCAAAATGAATGCCGCAATGAATTCCTTTTCCCATTATGCCTTTGGCGCTGTCACGGAGTGGATGATGACAGACCTGGCGGGAATTGCTCCATTGGAACCGGGTTATCGGGTGATTCGTTTGCGTCCTCATTTCCCCTCGAAAAACGCCAGTAAAGACAGCGAAACCATTTCCTGGGTCAAAGCCCATCACGACAGTCCGCATGGTCGCATCTCCGTATCGTGGAAACGACTCGAAGACGATTCCCTCGCCTACGAGGCAACCATTCCGCCCAACACCACGGCTCAACTCACGCTCCCCACCTCGTCGCCCTGGAATTCTGGAAACAAGGATGGGAAAACGAGGACAGTGACGCTGCCGCCGGGGCATCACTCGATGATGTTGAAATAATGATGATGCCATTGTTTTTTCGGCATTTTTTCCAGAATATGCTATCCTAAGACTCAGACGTTCACCGCCCATTCATGCAGCGCATTTTCCTCACGCTACTGTATTTCACCTCTCTGCTGATGGCGGAGCAGGTTTCCTTCAATCGCGATATCCGCCCGATTCTCACCAGCCATTGCACGGCTTGCCACGGTGGGGTCAAGGAAGCGGGCGGCATCTCGTTCGTCTTCAGGGAAAAAGCCTTGGCCATCGGTGAATCTGGAAATGCCACGATCATTCCGGGAAAACCTGAGGAAAGCGAACTGATCAAACGCGTGACTTCATCGGACCCTGATGAGATCATGCCGCAACCCGATCACGGCCCGCCACTATCAGCGGCGAGCATCGCGTTATTGCGACAGTGGATTTTGGAGGGTGCGAAGTGGGAAGAACATTGGGCATTTGAAAAACCCCGCAAACCATCAATACCCCACGTAAAAAACAATTCATGGGTAAAAAACGATCTGGATCGCTTTGTGCTGAGCAAGCTCGAAGCAAGCGGTCTTTCTCCCAATCCCGAGGCCGAACCCTCGCTGCTGCTGCGCCGTTTATCGCAGGACCTGATCGGACTACCGCCGACACTGGCAGAACTGGATGCATTTGAGGCAGCTTGGAAAGCCGATTCTGAAAAAGCCTGGCAAATGCAGATTGATCGTTTGCTCGCGTCGCCGCATTACGGAGAAAAATGGGCATCCAACTGGCTCGATCTCGCCCGCTACGCCGATACCGAAGGTCTGGGTCTTGACCGTCCGCGCACCGCCTGGCCCTATCGCGACTGGGTGATCCGTGCCTACAATGCGGGCATGCCCTTTGATCAATTCACCATCAAACAACTCGCAGGCGATTTGTTACCGAACCCGACATTGGACGACCGGATTGCCACGAATTTTCATCGTCACACGCAAGCCAACGCCGAGGGTGGCACGGATGATGAAGAGTTCCGCACGACTGCCGTAATGGACCGTGTGGCGACCACATGGGAAACATGGCAGGGCGTGACGATGGGTTGCGTGCAATGTCACTCACATCCCTATGATCCCATCCAACATGAGGAATACTACAAGAGCATGGCGTTTTTTAATGGAACCAGGGATGCCGATCTTGATCAAAATTTTCCTCTCACCCCCATACCCAAGGACGCCGCGCGCGCTGCCGATTTCGCCCGCTGGCTATCGGAGCGCCGTGATCTGTTAGATCAACAACATGCCAAGCATCAACAGATCCGCAACCAGACACCATGGAAAGCCGTAGCCAAAATGGTAGCTAGCTCAGCACAGGTCAAAATGGAAGTCAGGCCTCCCACGGATGGAAATCAGGAATTTGCGACAACTTCCAACGTACCCAACAACACCAAAATCAAACTCGATCTGCAGGTCGGCGCATCGCTCTCGAAAGTCACAGCTCTCAAGATCGAAATTTTGCCTGTTGATCCCGCCACTGCCAGCCAAACTCCGGAGTGGGGCGCGGTGCTTTCGCACATTCAATTGGAAGCCTCTTCCGCCAACGCCAACGGAACCACAACGATACCATTGGCGCGCGTGATCAGTGATGAACCGGATCCATTTTTTGACCCCAATGACAGTTTGCGTGCCGATGGCAGCGGCTGGGGCGCTTACACGAAGATTGATCGTTCACGCTCTTGTGTGGTGATCCTCCAGGAACCACTCGCAACGGATGCATCAACCACTCTAACCTTAACTCTAACGCAAGCCATGAATGCCGCTGGCAGCGTGCCACTCGTCGCCAAGCGTGGCCGCGTTTTTTTCACGGATCATGCAGCATGGACCACACTCCTCACCGATGACGCGATGATGCATTCACGGCAGCGTATTGCGGAAATTGACAGAGCACTTGCACAACAAAAACTCACCGAGATTCCCACCTTGCAACAGCAGAGCTTGGAAATGAAGCGTTCCACACACCTGTTCGTGCGCGGAAATTGGCTCAGCAAAGACAAACGCATAGAATCTCCAGACATTCCCGCACTCTTTGGAAAGCTTCCGGCAAATTCTGCCGCCGATCGACTTGGTTTCGCCAAGTGGTTGGTTTCCCGGGAGAATCCCCTCACCGCGCGTGTGGTGGTCAATCGATTGTGGGAACAGCTGTTCGGACTGGGGCTTGTCGAGACCTTGGAAGACTTCGGCTCCTCCGGAACCAAACCGTCACATCCTGAATTGTTAGATTACCTGGCACTTCGTTTCCGCGACGACCTGCACTGGAATCAGAAAGCCATGCTGCGCGAAATCGTTTCCAGCGCCACCTACCGTCAATCGGCGGCGACCACGTCTGAGCAACGCGAGGAAGACCCTCGCAACGCACGTCTCGCCCGCGGCCCGAGGGTTCGACTCAGCGCGGAAGCAGTGCGCGATCATGGCTTGGTGGCATCGGGACTTTTGGCGCCGACACTCTTCGGGCCGCCCGTCTATCCACCCATGCCTCCCGGTGGTTGGACACCTTTCAAAAGCGGCGAAAAATGGAATACACCAGAGATTGGACAAGCGAATCGGTATCGACGCGCGATCTACACCTACACCAAGCGCGCGAACCCCTACCCTGGCTTTGCCACCTATGATGCTCCACCTCGCGATGTCTGCACCAAACGTCGTGTGCTATCTAATACTCCGTTGCAAGCCTTGGAGGCATTAAACTCCCCCGCACATGCCGAATTCGCCCAAGCGTTGGCGCGTCGCATGAAAAACGAATTCACTGGTGATCTGAAGGCAAAGATCGCCACCGGTTACCGAGCGACTACCTCGCGGCGCCCATCGGCCGACCGCTTACAGGAGTTGGAGAATGTCTATCAAAAACTTGAAGCCGATTACCGCGGCAACCCTGTATCGATGCAAGGCATGGCAGGCACACCTGACGGCGCTGCTTTCACCGTGCTGGCATCCATCCTGCTCAACCTTGACGAATCCGTCGTCAAATAAATCTCACTTCCCGTTATGAATCCCGAAACCTTGCTTCGCGAACTCCACCGATCCACTCTGGAACAGCGCACACGTCGGCATTTCATGCGCGATTGCGCGACCGGGCTTGGATCCCTGTATCTCGCATCATTGGGAAAAAGCCACGCGCTGTCAGCTCCGGCCGTTTCGCCCGATCCCGCCGCACCTCTGCGCCCCTTGCTGCCGCCAATGGCACCCAAGGTCAAGCGCGTGATTTATCTCCACATGCTGGGCGCACCGAGCACGCTCGATCTCTTCCACTACAAACCGGAACTTGCAAAGTACAATGGCAAGGAATGCCCGAAGGAATTTCTCGAGGGGCAACGCTTCGCTTTCATTCAGGGTGTCCCGAAACTGTTAGGCCCGCAGTTCAGCTTCAAGCAATACGGTAACTCCGGAGCATGGGTTTCCGATCAACTGCCCCACGTCTCAAAACATGTCGATGACCTGTGCTTCATTCACACCATGGTCACGGATCAGTTCAATCACGGACCGGCGGAGTTGGTGGCCCACACGGGTCAAGCCAACCTGGGCCACCCCTCCATCGGCTCATGGGTCACCTGGGGATTGGGAACGGAAAATCAGGATCTTCCCGGGTTCATCGTACTGCTTTCCGGTGGCCAAACACCTCGTGCGGGCAAGAGCGTCTGGGGATCAGGCTATCTACCATCGGTTTATCAAGGTGTGCAGTGCCGCTCCTCCGGCGATCCCGTGCTGAATCTCCGCAATCCCGCGGGAGTCAATCGCGATGTCAGACGCTCCGCGCTCGATGCTCTGGCGCAACTCAATCGCAAGACCGAAGTGGAATTCGGCGATGCCGAAACCGCCACCCGCATCGCGCAATACGAAATGGCATTCCGCATGCAAATGACCGCTCCCGAGGTGATGGATATCAACCGTGAACCCGAGGAAATCCGCAAGCTCTACGGAGCCACTCCCGGTAAAGAATCCTTCGCTAACAACTGCTTGCTCGCGCGGCGTCTCGTCGAAAACGGCACTCGCTTTGTACAACTTTTCGATTGGGGCTGGGACTCGCACGGCTCGAGTCAGGAAGAAGCGCTCAACATCGGATTCACAAAGAAATGCCGCGACATCGATCAGCCCATTTCCGCCTTGCTCACCGATCTCAAACAGCGCGGTTTGCTCGATGACACCTTGGTCATCTGGTCAGGAGAATTCGGACGCACGCCGATGCAGGAAAACCGTGGTGGTGCCGACGGGAAATTCACAGGCCGAGACCACAACCCGAACTCCTTCACGCTATGGATGGCGGGAGCCGGTGTGAAGCCGGGCATTTCCTACGGCGAGACCGATCCGCTCGGCTATCATGTCGCAAGCAATCCTGTGCACATGCGCGATTTCCACGCTACTCTATTGCACTTGTTAGGCATGGACCCACACAAGCACACCTTCCCATTCCAAGGATTAAACCAGAAATTGATCGGCGTAAAACCCGCCAAAGTGGTCAAAGGCATCCTTGCTTGATAAGACTGCCAGTAGAACAGAAAGCGAGCCGATCAGTGACCGAAACGATATCGTCCGAGGACCATGCTGAAGTCCTTGAGTTTGTTTTCCCATGATACGCGTTGCTGCGAGAAATGAACGATCCATTTTTCGTTTGCATGTAGACCAGGTCCGGGCACAACAATGGCAGCGTGGGCATTACCATCGGGAAGCGTCCAGAAAATCACATCACCGACCAACACCTCGGAAGCGGAAAAGTCTTCGCCGGAACGATGAAAGAAGCGCTGCAAATTCGGCACGCGGGTCACATCGATTTCTTTGTTCGGTCCACGCTCATACCACAATTGCGGATACTGCGCGAAAGCACTGCTCATGTCTTGATGAAGTAGCTCCTTGATGTCCAGACCCAGTGCTCTCTGGTAAGCATTGGTCAGCAATTCGGCAGTTCCATTCACCGACGACAATGGAGGATCATTTTTGGTCAATGCCAGAGCCGCTACCGCAAGCTTGTCGCCGGGCGCTTTGGATTCTTGAAGTTCCTGAATCATGCGATCAGCGGCAGCATCCGTGCCCACCACCTGCTCGGAACGAAGAGAAGCCAACAATGGTCTGCCGAAGAAAAGCGCCATGCTCAACGCAATCAACAAAATCACCCACCCACCGAAAAAATTCTTTTTCGGTTTCTGTGGACGAGGACCGATGTATTCGATCGTCGACAGACTGTCATAGGGATTGCGTCGTCGCATAAAGTCGAAGAGACGGTAAGCAGACTACGTGCCCATGGCGAGATTAATTGCAGAAAATTTCACGCGATTTCGTTGATTTTCCTTTAGTTTTCTTAACAAATTTCGCCCTCGACTGAAAATCAGGATCTCTTTACATTGAACCCATGTTGATTCTTCAAACAGCCCAACCGTTGCAATGGGGTGACCTTTCCCTTCCTGTCTGGGGGGTGCAGCGCGATTGGTTTGGCAGTGCCTTGAAATCACCGATGATGTTTTCACTTGCCGAGGATGGACAACGGTTATGGTTTGTGGCGGCAGGCAAATCACCCTCCCACATTCACCCGCAGGCGAGACCCGGGGCCTTCGTGGCGGAATTGTGGCGTTACGACTGTGCCGAATTGTTTCTCGCCGATCCCGCCAGTGGCCGCTATTTTGAATTCAATCTCGCAGCAAACGGTGCGTGGTGGAATGCGGAATTTGTAGCACCGCGCCGGCGAGCCGAAAGCATCGACATTGCGTTTCCTGAAGTCGCCACATTCGCCGAATTATCGCCGGACGGCGGCTGGATGAGCGCCATCGCAATTCCACTTGATTTGCTGAGAGCCCGGCTCGGGTGGGCGGATTCATCCCTGATCAATGTCACGTTCATCGTTAACTCTCCCAAGCAGCAATTCCTCACGACCACCCGCCTACCAGGCGAGGAACCGGACTTCCATCAGCCGGCGCATTTTTCTTCATTTCACTATCACCCGCTGGAAGAGGCTTCGGCGCAATAACATCCAGCCTACCCATTTGTCTCTGAAAAACCACAGACTGCATGTCACATCCCGCACCCAATCCTTTACCGGACAAACCACCCATCGGGCTATACGGCGGCGAGATTTTATTTGCCTCACCGCGACGCTGGGATGAAACATGTTTCGCCGCTCCAGCGCTGCGCGCCATCCGTGCCGCACGCCCAAGCTGCACCCTCGGTGTGATTTGCCATGAGGAACTCGCCGACTACTGGTCATCGGTATCCGGCATCAATGCCATCATCACTTACGGCAATCGCACCAAACTTCGCGACATGCTGCGAGTACACTCAGAAAGCACCCACGCGTGGGATGCCGCCATCTTGTGGGAAAAGGATCTTGCCGCGGAGTTTTGTAAAAGCTTGGGGGTGAAGCAGCGCATCGGTTATGCAGTGAAACCTCTCGCAAAATTTCTCACCGATGCCGTGCCCATGGACGATACTCCCGGTCCCGTCATGCACCGTGTTCAGCACTACTTGAACCTGATGGAGTCGTTGAAAATCCCGACAAAAATCGCGGAAATTTTCACCCCAACGGCATGGGGCGCGGAGCGCGACGCTCGACACATCGTGATTTCCCCTGATTCCGACTTCGGTCCATCCCACGAATGGAATTTTTCGGCTTGGGAACAGACCATGCGGGAACTTTTTGCTCAGGGTTTCAGCGACGTGACCGTGCTGCAGATTTCTACTGAAAAAAATCCTCTGTCCCAGCAACTCGCACGGCGCTTTCCCGATTGCCGCAGCGAACGCATCGGAAATTTGGCAACAGCTCTGCCCATGCTGGCACGCGCAAGATTTTCCATTTGCGCGGATTCGAGCATTTGCCACCTCAGTGCCCACGTCGGCACCACCACGATTTCCCTTTTCGGCCCGAACGATCCAGACTGGCGTCGTCCCCTCGGCAAACAGCATGTCACCCTTAGGGAAAAAGTCGAATGCTCCCCATGCCTGATGCGCAAATGCCCGCTGGACCGACGCTGCCAAAACGAACTGCGCCCCGATGCGGTGATCCAAGCAGCGCGCCACTTGTGGGAACAGCCCATTCGCTGATTCGCTCATTGCCTTGCCAATCCCTCGTTTTTTTGCAATGCTAACAACATGCTTTCCTAGAACGAAATCAAAAGCCGCGCCATCGCCTTCTCCCGCGAGCACAAAGACACCTGGTCCGAGAGTGGCGGCAGCCAATCGTTCTGGAACGAATTTTTCGAAATCTTCGGCATCAAACGCCGCACCGTCGCCTCCTTCGAGGAACCGGTGAAAAAACTCTCCGGCACCTGGGGCAAGATCGACCTCTTCTGGCCTGGCCGCGTCCTCGTCGAACAAAAATCCGCCGGCCAAGACCTCGACAAAGCCCACGCCCAAGGCATGGAATACATCCGCGGCCTCGTCGATTCCGGACGCGAAAAAGAAGTCCCCCGCTGGCTCATCGTCTCCGATTTCCAACGCATCGCACTCCACGATCTGGAGCCAGAACAAGACCCGGCTCTCCCCCTGCTCAAGCGCCAGCCGCCCACCCTCATCTTCCCCCTCAGCGATCTCCACAAACACATCCGCCGCTTCGCCTTCATCCCCGGCTACAAACAACAAAAACTCAACCCCGAGGACCCCGCCAACATCGAGGCTACCGAGATCATGGCCAGCCTCCACGATGCCCTCCACGCCGGCGGCTTCTCCGGGCACGATCTCCGCGTCCTCCTCGTCCGCCTGCTCTTCTGCCTCTTCGCCGATGACACCGGCATCTTCAACCAACAAGACTTCAAACTCTTCCTCGAAAACCACACCGCCCTTGATGGCTCCGATACAGGCCCCAAGCTCGCCCGCCTCTTCGATGTCCTCAACACCCCCGAAGACCAGCGCCAGGCCAACCTCGATGAAGACCTCGACGCATTCCCCTACATCAACGGCGCCCTCTTCGCTGAGCGCATCTCCTTCGCCGATTTCAATACCCTCATGCGCGGCAAGCTCCTCAAAGCCTGCCCTTCGAGTGGGCGCGCATCTCCCCCGCCGTCTTCGGCTCCCTCTTCCAGGGCGTCATGGATGCCACCGAGCGCCGCCAGATCGGTGCTCACTACACCTCCGAAAAAAACATCCTCAAACTCATCCGCCCGCTCTTCCTCGATGAACTCCGCGCCGAGTTCGATGCCGCCCGTGCCGATAAATCCACCCGCCGCCTCGCCCGCCTCGAGGCCCTCCACGACAAACTCAGCAAGCTCACCTTCTTCGACCCCGCCTGCGGCTGCGGCAACTTCCTCGTCATCACCTACCGCGAGCTGCGCCAGCTCGAACTCGAAATTCTATTAGAAATCCATCGCAACGAGCTCAGTGAGACCCAGCACGAATTCCCCTTCGATGTCACCAAACTCTCCAAAGTCGATGTCGATCAAATGTACGGCATCGAGCTCGAAGAATTCCCCGCCCGCATCGCCGAGGTCGCCCTATGGCTCGCCGACCACCAAGCCAACATCGCCCTCTCCGAAGCCTTCGGCCAACTCTACCGCCGCATCCCCCTCAAAAAATCCCCCCACATCGTCTGCGCCAACGCCTTGCAGACCGATTGGAAAACGGTCCTACCACCAGAAAAATGCAGCTACATCCTCGGCAACCCGCCGTTTGTAGGAAAAAAGCACGCAATGTAGCGCAGCAAAAAGACATGGATAAAATATGGGGCGATATTAAAGGAACGGGAGTTCTGGATTTCGTCACATGCTGGTTTCGTTTGGCAGCCCAATATATTGACAAATCAAGGGTTAAAGCAGCATTCGTTTCGACGAATTCTATTTCTCAAGGAGAACAAGTAAGCATGCTGTGGGAACCCCTATCAAACCGTCACGGAATGAAAATTCATTTTGCACATCGTACCTTTCTATGGGAAAGCAAAGCTCGCGGCAAGGCTTCAGTACATGTTGTTATAGTAGGATTTGGCGCACACGCGGAGCAAACCAAAAAAATTTATGACTACGATAACGCCCCTGACAATCCAATAATTATTGAAGCTTCAAATATCTCACCATTTTTAATTCAAGGCGGAGATGTCACGCTAGCAAATCGATCAAGACCAATTTGTGATGTACCAGAAATTCAATTTGGTAGTATGCCGAATGATGGAGGCAGGTTTCTATTTACGCAGTCTGAAAAGGCAGAATTTTTGGAAGCGTCCCCTGAATCGTTAAAATTAGGTTGGTGGTTGGTTGGTCTCATG
>JBMLRP010000046.1:0-9979 GCA_049240965.1 Akkermansiaceae bacterium | reverse complement strand
CAGAACTGGTTGGCGGAAAACCAAATCAAGACCCTTTACATCGAGCCGGGAAGCCCTTGGCAGAATGGTTACGTGGAAAGCTTTCACGACAAGTTCAGACGTGAATGTCTTGCGCGGGAATTGTTTTACACTCTCAGCGAAGCCCGCGTGGTCATCGGTGACTGGCGGAAGAAATACAATACTGTTAGACCGCACCGCAGTCTTGGCATGAAGACGCCTGCCGAGTTCGCAGCAATGAATCCACATCGCGACAAGCCGGTTTCGACGGCGGCCTGAGATCAAGAGATAAGCAGGAGGCAAGACCCATACAACCGCGCCCGGCTCCGACGAGCCTGGGCGGGGCCCATTCTCGCCGGGCGCTCGTCAGTTAGCTGAGTGAATTTTGCGCCAAAGAAAACCGAATCCAGCCATTGCAGCTTTTCAAAATGCAGCTTGCCAAAGCCCTCACGATGATCGAATCATACGCCCGTTCCTTTCACTTTGTCTGGACCAAAAAATGAACGGCGGCCACCTCCATTCACCTGGAAATCTTCACAAAGGTGAAGCACTCTTGTTGAGGCTTATGACGCTTACAATTTCCTGAAACGGAACGATCGAAAGTAAGGCTTGGGAAGCTTTAGCTTTTGGCCACTTTTGATGACAATCTTCGTTTCCTTGCCGCGGTAAAGCCAATCATCATACACCGTTAGTTCATAATCGCCACCCACCGCTGTGGCACTGGTGTTATCACGATAGCCATAGGGCAACATCATTTCGTCATTGATGTAGGCTTTCTCGCGCCGGCCATTATGCAATTTCACACAGGGTGTAGTGTCGGCGTTCAGTGGAATGGTGATGGGCGGTCCTTGATCGAACCTAACGACCATGTTGCCGCGATATTTTTCGTTTTGGAGCCGTTCGGAAAAATTTTCCGTGAGAGTGAGAATCGGTCCGATCAATGTGTAATCACGATCGCGCTGCAGGATTTTTCCCTGGCAGGAAACATTCGTAATGCGCGCGCCCCACAGATCGAAGTCCATTTTACACTGAGGCACATACCATTCATCTCGATTGCCCATTGCGATCGCGTATGGCGGGTTGACCTGCGCCGGGTGTTGCTCGATTTTTTTCGCCACATGCTGTTGTTTACCTTGTAATGCAAAAACTGCATTCGTATCCGCAGCTTGCGGAAAGCGCACCTGAAGTTGCGTTTGCGCATCATAGGGAATCATCACGGTCGCGCCTTCTTGATTGATAGCAGTGGCAATTTCATTCCCTAACACTTGCGCTGACTTCGCTGCTGATTTTTCTGGCAACGGGATTACCACTGAAATCATGCGAAGTGCTTGTCCTTTGCTCAGCCTGGCAGAGTTTTGCAAGGTATCATGCACCGTCCCTTCGATGATTTCCGACTTTTGCCCGGTTTGTGGGGCTACATAGACAAAAGTCTGACTCGGTGAAGGTGTCGACCCATCAGGCAAGTGTCCGGTGTGCGGCGTCGATAGCGCCCAGTTCCCGCCACGCGCTACCGTATCAGACCAGATGTTGTAGATCGTTTTGATTTTCACGTCATCCGTAAGAGTGGAATCAGCCCAAATGCGATCTTCCACGACCAATACGCCGTTATGCAGCAATGCCATTCGGCGTTTGCATTGAACTCCTTCGACTTGAAATACCGAATACTCGACCTCTCCATAGGCCAGATCCTGATTGACCCTCGTCGCGAAATAATCACGCAGCACATATGCGGATTTCTGCGTGGCATCAGCCTTGCACGGTGTGACAATCACTCGGTTGGTTCGATCGGCTGCATCAGGACGTCCGACAATGCTCACAGAATGCGTGCCATTGAAAAGATGGTTATCAATGCCCATGCGCCGATTCGCCATGGCCTTGGACTGGGTAAAACTCAGGTCCATCAGTAGCGAGGCGGCTTGCGGATGGGTTCCGGTCATCAGTATCAGCTTGTCTTGCACAGGCTGGATTTGTTCGCGTCTCACACCTCGATCGAGACTGTAGCCAGGACCTTTCAGGCGAATGGTGGTCTGGCAAAGAGGCGTCTCCTTACCCGGCATGGCATTCTTGATGTGGAAAAAATTCAAATCGTAGGATTTTGGCATCAATGTCAGCGATCCTTTGCCGCGACTGTTGGTCATTTCATACTTGCGAGCGATATAGAGATAGGTGGGGTCACCGTAAAACCGATAAGCCCAGCGCATCATCGTGCCGAGTCCTCCTCCATTCACAAAAAGATCATCATAAGATTTCCCGTCGATCGTGACTTTGCGAAAAACCGCCATCGATTTCCCGAAGTTCGCATGTTCGCCATTGGCCATAGCCATGCAAGCCATGCGGTCAAAAAACATCCGAAAGTGTGTGGCGTTTTTGATTTCATCGATCTTCCCATGAAGCATGCCCCAGCGTAGGATGATGAAAAGATTGACGGATGAATCATAATGCGGGGAGTTGTCGAGCTCATAACCGTGTTGTGTGAGTTGGCTCCAAACTGCATCAAAAGCATCGATGGTGTGAGGAAATTTCCCCGTTCCTTGGAAAAGCAACTTGGTGTTCGATCCCACCTCCATGGTGATGCATTCCTTGTTGTAACCCGAGAGGTAATATGGGAATTTTTTCGTAAAACCCCAAAAGATCGATTTCTTCTCAACATGTTCAGTCAACAACTTCTCCAGAGAGGACGATAAATCAGGCGTGAAGCATCTGGCCTCATGTAACACGAGAGCCTCACGCATCGCATTGTTGAGATTCGCAACATCACCGATGTCGCTAATTCCATTTTTCTCCAATACTTTTTTGGCAATTACGATCTGATGTGAAAACTCTGCGCGTGCTTTGTTCAACGCCGCCTCGCGCAAATTCATATAGCCATAATCCGTAGCGAGTGTGTAGAGGTCGCGCGAAGAAGTTTTCTTAACAAAATCGGCGAGTTCTTTGCCTTTCGGATCTTTCTTCCAGCCATCCAACATGGCGAAATAATCCTGCCAACGCTTGAGTAGAACGGCTTCTCGTTTCACTACGTCAGCCAGCGTATCATCGTGCGGTACGAAATCCAATGGATAGAGATAAGTCTCTTGGGTATGAGCGACGAAAACGGAAATGACAAAAAGCGCGGTGATAAAAAAAAATTTCATGACGATTCATCATCCTTCAAAGCTGACAAACGTTTGACTCAAACGCTTTTCGGCAAGTCAATGTTTGGCAACTGTTGGAGTTAGGGGCTTCAACCTAAGTTGATGACTCTGAAGCATAAAGGAAAAAGTGAACTTACCAATCGGAAAAAGATTTGCACGACGATCGCATTGGCGATCAAGCCATGACAAATCCCTTCGTAATCGTTGCCGGACTTCAGCACATGCATGATGACGACTGGAAAGCCGCCATTCGCCCATTCAGTGAAGATGAAGCTCAAAACGCTCGACAACCGTCTTGGTATCGGGAGTGGTTTTGATGCTGAGAATCAACGGGACGTGGGCTCCTGCGGGCAAAGCCAAATCTGAGATCAACACATCAGCATCTTTGTCAGCACCTTTGGCGAAAGTGAGCTTCGTGGGTGCACTTCGTTCACCTGCGATGCCTGTAATACTCTGCGCGGCCAGAGCCACGACTTTGTTTTCCTTGCTGAGAAAAACGATGCGCGCCTTACGATCCTTGTCCACCGTCACTTCAAACGAGAAACCCGCTTTGGATTCAATCACGTGTCCGCCATTCGGGCCTTTGGTGACGTTTTCTTCATGCACGTGTTTTTCCTCGTTTGCATGGTCATGGTCTTCAGCGGAGTAGGCCTGAAGACTTGTGAACAGAGCGAACAGGGCGGTGGTCAGTAGTGTTGGTATTTTCATGATAGTATGTTTGGGAAAAGTGGTGGATTCGATGGAATTAATGCGTGGCGGGAGCGTTGCGGGCGATTGCTTGGGCCGCGGCTTTTTTGCCGAACAAACGGAAGACCGCGGGAGTCACAGCAAAATCAAGCAAGGTGGAACTCACGAGACCGCCAACGATGCAAATGGCGACAGGACTGATGATTTCCTTGCCCGGCTCGCCCATGGCAATGACAAAGGGAATCAACGCAATGCCCGCGGAGAGCGCGGTCATTGTCACAGGGACAAAGCGCTCCAAAGTGCCACGCTCGATCATGGCATAGGTAAAGCCTTCACCCTCATGCTTCATGAGATGGAGGTAGTGGGAAATCATCATGATACCATTGCGCGCGGCTACTCCCCCAACGGCAATGAAACCGACCAACGTGGCCACGCTGATATTGCCGACAAGGACCCATGTCAAAGCCAGGCTGCCCATCAATGCAAGGGGTAGATTGAGCAATACCTGGAACGCAAGAACCAAACTGCGGAAATAGGACCAAAGTAACATCACGATGATGAAAAGAATCGCGACAAAAAGAATGGAAATGCGTTGCGCGGCATCCTGTTCCGCACGGAAGTCGCCCTCATAACTGATGAAGTAGCCTTCGGGGAATTTCACCTGAGCGCGCACCTTTTCCTCAAGCTGCTTTACCAAAGCGCCGGCATCGCGTTCACTGGGTTTGATGGCAATCACGTAACGCCGCTGGGTGTTTTCCCGGAAGACCGCGCTGGGACCTGCCGCCTCACGCACATCGGCCACCAGGTGGAGGGGGATATGAGCACCCGTCACGGTGTGAATGGGAAGATTGCGAATGCTCGCGGCATCACCGCGCGCGCTCTCCGGCAGTCGGATGGCGAGGTCGATGACACGCTGATTTTCGCGGAGTTGCGCCACCTGCGCCCCACCCAACAACATCGATAGCTCCGCATTCAGTTCACCCGGAGAAACCCCGTGAGCCAGCGCGCGTTCGCGATCCAATTCGATACGCAACTGCGGAATCTGTGCTTGCATGTCGAGCTTGGCATCCGTCAATCCCGGGATCGTCTTGGCCACTTTTTGCACCTGTTCACCAAGGTTTGTGATGGTGCTGAGATCGGGACCGAAAATCTTCACCGCCACGGGAGAAGTGACACCGCTGAGAAGATGGCTGATGCGATGGGAGAGAGGACCGGAAATGATGCTGAAAGTTCCGGGCACGGTCTTGATGCGTGCGCGCATGTCAGCGAGGACGTCCTTGAGCGGTCGACCCGATGAATCTTTCCGGAAATCGATGTCGAACTCGACATTATTGACAGGCACCACGTGATCGCTGCGTTCGGCGCGTCCGATGCGGCGTCCGATGTGAAGAACCTCCGGGATTTGGCGAAGTTGGTCTTCCACGGCCCGCGAAATGATTTCCATTTCCGCGAGCGATGTTCCCGGCGCTGCACCCGTGGTTACAACAGCCGTCTCTTCATGAAACGCCGGTAGAAAGTCACGACTCATTTGCGGATAGAGCATCAACGCCATCACCAACAAAAGGGAACCCACTGCCACGATAATCAGGGGGTGACGCAAACTCAGGCGGAGAATCGTTTGCTTCATCAAAAACTTAAGGAAACGAACCAGCCGACCATCTTGATGCGTATGCGCGGGATCAACCTCTTTGACTTTTAGCAAAAACGAACAAAGCACGGGAATCGCGGTGAGCGATACCACAAAGGATGCGATCATGCTGATGATGGTAGCGATCGCAATAGGAGCGAAAAGTTTGCCCTCCACACCCGACAGTCCGAGCAGAGGAATGAACACCAAGACGATCAGAATGGTGGCATAGAGAATCGAGTTCCTCACCTCGCTGGATGCCAGGGCAATCAATTCCAGCTTCGGCAACGGCTCCTTCAAACGAGAATTTTCGCGCAAGCGACGGAACACATTTTCCACATCGACGATGGCATCGTCCACCACCATGCCAATGGCAACAGCCAGGCCACCAAGAGTCATGCTATTGACGCTCAAACCCATCCACTCGAAGGTGAGAAGCGTGATACAAAAACTCAATGGCATCGCCATCAAAGTAATGAATGTGGTGCGGAAACTGAGGAGAAAAAGCAGCAAAACAATTGTCACCATCACCGCGCCTTCCACAATCGCTTTTTTCAAATTGCCAATGGCGCTATCGATGAAATCCCGCTGTCGGAACAAGATGGTGGCCTCCACACCTGCTGGCAAAGAAGATTGCAATCCATGGATTGCGGCCTCGATTTTTTCGGACAGTGCAATCGTATCGAAGCCGGGGGCTTTGATCACACTCATGATCACGCCCGAGCTGCCGTTTACGGCTGCTTCACCGCGTTTGGGTTCGGTGCCCCAGGCGACAGTTGCGACATCCGCGATGGCAATCGGACGGCCGCCGGGTTTTTTGATGATGGTGCGCCCGATGTCTGATAGCTCCACCGTCATCGCGAGATTGCGCACCATGATTTCCTGCGGTCCGTTGTCGATAAAACCACCGGTCGTGTTCGATGCCGCTTTTCTCACCGCTTGTTCAAGTTCTTCCATGGTAACGCCATTCGCCTGCATTTTCCATGGGTCGGGCTGCACCTGCGCTTGTTTCACACCGCCGCCCATGTTCAGCACTTCGGCCACGCCCGGAATCGCCTGGAGACGCATGCGGATGGTCCAGTCGGCCACCGTTCTCACATCCATCGGCAGTGTTTTGCCATCGTTGCTATTGACACCGATGAGCAGAATTTCGCCCATCAGCGAAGCAACAGGAGTCAGATACGGCTGGGTACTGTCAGGCAATTGTTCTCTCGCCACTTGAAGCCGCTCCTGCACCAATTGACGCGCGCGGTAAATGTCCGTGCCCCACTCGAATTCAGCAAAAACAAGCGAGAGCGCGATGTCGGATGTGGAGCGCATGCGCGTGAGCCCGGCGACACCCATCAATGAGTTCTCGATCGGCTGCGTGACCAGTGCCTCGACTTCCTCGGGCGAAAGCCCCGGAGATTCCGTGAGTATCGTGACCGTGGGTTTGGTGAGATCGGGCAATACTTCCACCGGCAGCGCGCTACCGACCTTCAAGCCAGCCGCCAGGATCAAAAAAGAGAGACACAGGATGATCGCGCGATTGCGCAACGACCAACGAATGAGGGAATTGAGCATGATCAGGAAAGTTCGGTGCTTGCGGATTCAGGTGAGCGGCGGCGCAGTGATATGACGATAAGCAGCAGGGCGAGAATGAAGGTGGATACCATAAAAAACATTTCACGGACACTAGTGCCGTGCGATTCGTGGGAATGCTCTTCATGATTCTCGGATGCATCAGCGGGCTGATCCTTTGATTTTTCCGAACCATCCTCGTTGTGTTCATGACCATGGGCCGCATCCAGTGCTTCCTTGAGCGAAGGACCGCCGCTGCTGCCCGCAAAACCCAGGGAATAAGAACCGCGGGAGACAACTTCGTCGCCGGGAACGAGACCATCGAGAATTTCGACTCGTCCATTACCACTCAGCCCGGTTTGAACATTCACGCGGTCAAAGGCATTTGGTATGGTCAAGTGCTTGACATAAACATGACGATTGGCTGCGCTACCTTGCAGCGCCTCGCGCGGCACACTGAGCACGCCCTGACGCTTTTCCAAAATCACAGAGCACTCGGCATTCATCTCGGGACGCAGTTGATTGTCGGAGTTTTCTATCGTGAAAATAACGGATGTGCTGTTGATATCCGCAGTTTCGGCAGATTGCGCGCGCGTGGACGTATCCTGCCCCATGGCGCAGACGGCATCAGGACAAACCGAATTACCAAACTTCAGTAATGTGGCTGTAAACTCGCGTTCGGGACGAAGTGGAAAACGAACCTTCGCCTGTGTGCCTTGTTTGATTTTTCCGGCCACGGCCTGCGGCATCGTGACAATCAAGTAAATTGTTTGCAGATCCGCGATTTCCGCAAGCCGATCCGTAGGTTCCACTGGAGCGCCAAGACGTGCATTGACAGAAATAATGGTCCCCGATGCAGGCGCTTTCAACCAAATACTCGGTGGCGGATCACCCGGCTGTCGACTCTCTAATAAAACGAGTGGCTCGTTTTTTTCTACATACTTTCCGATCTTCAGGTTGCTTTCGATCACACGTCCCGAGATGCGACTGCTAAGAACCGAACGCCTTTCCGGAATCGGCTCGGTGCGTCCCAATGCGAAAGCCGAGATCTCGAAATCCGCCTCCTCGACGGCAACGGTTTCGAGGTCAAGATTCCTGACACCTTGTTCCGTTAGAATCACGGGCGGCACGGGCAACAAGGCGCGCGCGTTTTGAGCAGGAAGTAGCGCCGAGATGACGAAGAGTAAAATGTTTTTCATGGCGAGAGACATCAATGATTAGGGTTTTCCGAGTGCTGCTTCTTGGCGGATGCGAGCCAGATGATAAGCGCTGCGGGCATCCACCCGTGAGAGCAAGAGTTGCCGTTTTTGTGCCCGAGCACGAAATAGCGTTGCGAGATCACCTTGACCTTGGACATAGGCTTGCTGCGCCAGTCTCGATTGTTCTTCGGCAAGAGGCAGAAGCTCTTCGGTGATTTGTGAATCGAGCTTTTTCCACTCCTGCATTTCGCTCGTGGCACCCTTGACTTCATGCTCAGCCTTCGCGAGAATAGCACTGGCTTCCGCATTCCGTCGTTCGACGTTGGCCATCGCCGTCCTGATATTCCCGGAATTATCATCTCCCAGAGGCAGTGGAATACTCAATTGAAAGCCCAACATCCAATCGTTATTGTAACCCAACGGCGCATCTTGCTGACGCATGGCGTTGAGAAAAACCCCGGCATCCAAGTCATCGTAACGATTCGCTAATTCGCGCTGCACACGGTGCTTCGCGGAGTCGATTTGCTTGAGAGCTTGCTGGTAATCTGGACGCTGTGTAATGCTTCCTTCGGAAACCGGCAGCAGCCTGGGTAGCTCTGGGCTAATCGTGATTCCAGCGCTGATCGGCATACCTAACAGATTTTTTAAATTCGATAACAATATAACTTCACGGGCGTCGAGTTGTTTTTGTTCGATCACCAGACTCGCGGCGTCGATCTTCGCTTGTGTGGCATCCAAGGCCGAAGCCTCGGCACGCTGTTGGTTTTTTTCTAAAAGAGCCGCAAATTCCTGAGCTTCCTTCTGCTCGATGGATATCCAGTGCCTGCGGTTTTTCACAGCACTCGCCTCAATGAGAAGCAACTTCGCTTCCGTAACCAGTTGTTGCTCCACGCTGAGGACCTCCATTTCCGCAGCCTCCAGCTGTGCTTTGCCGATTTGTTTTTCCCATTTCAATCGATCCGTGACAGGAAAGGAGCGTGAGACACCGACTTTTATCTCACCCTCTCGTATTCGGGAATCATGCGACCATTGCACATCGAGGCTGGGACGCGCTTTCCGTCCCGATTGCTGCCACTGACCCAAAGCCTCCTGAATCTTCCAGCGCGCCGCCTTGAGATCAGGATTCTGGGAATGGATGCGGTCCGCGATGGAAGATTCGGTAAGAATCAAGGATGGTTCCGCGCGCAGCGATGAAACAAAAAATGAAAAGAAAAAAAAGTAACGTAGCATGTCAAATTCCGTAAGAAATCATTAAATCAACCAACCGTGTTATGGCACGGCATTCGAGATTTGAGTACGCAAGAATGCGTATGATTCCTCATCCAATGATGGGCGGAATTTCCGGTGTATAGACCGGATCGTCAGGTAGGCCCCATTGAATCTGTTCCACTGTGGCAGAGCTCACTAGCAAGATCGTCCGGCCTGCTGAGACTGGAAATTCAGGCAAGCAAAAGAGCGGCAATAAGCTCGGGCAGTGGCAATGGTGATGATCATCATGCTCATGGCAAGGTGCGTCATCGGGATGATCATGCTCGTGATCATGATCGTGATCGCAAAATTCTTGGTGAGTGTCATGAATTCGCACGGGCAGGTCTGCGGCACGGATGCCCAATCCCACCAGAGTGAGAAAAAGCATCAAGACTTGGCATGTGCGGATCACGGGTTCACCATAATTCAGTTCGCCATCATGTCCAAGGCAAAATTCAGAGAGATGTATCGTTGTCAGGGCTCCCTCACTTTGAGTTCTGAGGAAACAGGATGACCTCCAAGACGTTTTC
>JBMLRP010000045.1:0-2669 GCA_049240965.1 Akkermansiaceae bacterium | reverse complement strand
GGTTGAGAGAGTAGAACGCGAAAAAAAATGTGGGATTTTTTCTCCCGTTGAGCTACTTTTCTCGCGAAGCAAACGACAACTGCAATATTACGCTTATGAACATCGCGAACAGCATGGTCGACACCGTCGGCAACACCCCACTCATCCGCCTCAATCATATCACTCAAGGTCTGCATGCCGAGATCTGCGTGAAAGCAGAATTTTTCAATCCTCTCTTCAGCGTGAAGGACCGGATCGGCAAGGCCATGATCGAGGCCGCGGAACGCGATGGTCTGCTCAAACCCGGCGGATTGATCATTGAACCTACCTCGGGGAATACAGGAATTGCCTTGGCTTTCGTGGCGCGCTCCAAAGGTTACCGCTGCATTTTGACCATGCCAGAAAGCATGTCCGTCGAGCGCCGCGTGCTGCTGCGTTTGCTCGGTGCGGAAATCGTGCTCACTCCCCGCGCACGCGGCATGGGAGGAGCGATCGCCATGGCGAAAAAAATGCTCGAGGAAACTCCCGGAGCTTTTGGACCCGGCCAGTTTGATAACCCGGCCAATCCCCAGGTACATCGCGAAACCACCGCTGAGGAAATCTGGGCTGCCACCGACGGTCAGATTGATGCCTTTGTCGCCGGCGTCGGCACAGGTGGAACCATCACCGGAGTTTCCGAGGTGCTGAAATCCCGTTGCGCGATGAAAACTTTCGCCGTAGAACCCACCGCCAGTCCTGTGATTTCCGGAGGCGCCCCCGGTCCCCATATGATTCAGGGCATTGGCGCTGGATTCATTCCGAAAAATCTCAACGTTGATATCATCGATGAGGTAATCCAGGTCTCTAACGAAGATGCCTTCGCCACGGCGCGCGCATTGGCGCAGGACGAAGGGATCCCTGCTGGCATCTCCACTGGCGCCAATGTGTGGGCCGCAATACAGGTGGCCAAGCGCCCCGAGTTCGCTGGCAAACGCATCGTCACCGTCGGCTGCTCCAGCTCTGAGCGCTACCTGAGCACCATGCTCGCCGAAAAACTCCGTGAGGAATGCGCGGCCCTGCCCGTGCAAGAAATTTAAAAAAGGTGCTGAGCGGAAAAGTATCGTGGCGGAGGCGTCTCGCCTCCGTGCCTGTCTTTGTCAAAAAACCAAACAGCAATCATCAACAATCGTCTTTCGTAAATTCGGCACAGAAAAAAACGCCTCCCTTGAAGACAAAAGACCTCGGAATCGCCTCCTACGCAGCAGCCGAGACGGATGGCTCTCTCTGATCACGGCTCCCTGATCACTTTCCACTTTTCAAAAATGTTCCTCACTGTCGATGCCGCCGATCACGATCGCTTGGACGCCTGGCTCGCCAGTCGATTGCCGGATCTTTCACGCTCACGCATTCAGGAATTGATTCGCGAGCAATACATCCTCTGCAACGACAAGGCCGCGAAACCACGTGATGCAGTGAAAATCGGCGACCGTATCAGCATTGCCATTCCTGAGGCGGTTCCCGCCGAGGCCGCCGCACAGAAGATTCCCTTGCAGGTTCTTTATGAAGACGAGGATATCATTGTGATCGATAAAGAGTCGGGCATGGTTGTTCATCCTGCCGCAGGAAACCCTGATGGGACATTGGTCAATGCACTCTTGCATCACTGCCATGGCCAACTTTCCGGCATCGGCGGAGTAGAGCGACCCGGGATTGTTCATCGATTGGATAAAGATACATCTGGCTGTTTGATCGTAGCGAAAAACGATCACGCGCACCAACACCTGGTAAGTCAGTTTTCCGGACGCACGAACGAAAAGATTTACCTCTGTGTTACGCAAAATATTCCTAGTCCCGCAGCAGAGACTGTTTTTACCCATATCGGGCGCGATCCCCGCAATCGTCAAAAAATGGCCGTCGTGACGCCTCCTGCAGGGCGAGCGTCGATCACGGATTACCAAGTTCTTTGGGGCGATGCCGCCACGCGCACAGCCTTGGTCTTGTGCCATCTCCACACCGGACGCACGCATCAGATCCGCGTGCACATGAAGCACAAAGGCACTCCTCTCATTGGTGATCCCATTTATGCGCAAACCCAGCGCCAAACCGCACAAACCGGCCGCTTGATGCTTCATGCGTGGAAGCTTGGTATCGATCACCCGCGAACCGGTGAACGTTTGCATTTTACGGCTGCGATTCCCCCGGAATTCACACCGTGGCTTCTGGGTCTGGATCAACCGATCGAGTCACTACTCTAACAGCGCGGCGTATGCCGATTTGGACTGCTGCGAGAATGGCAACTTTGGTTTGCGGGGAGGACTTGGGGAAAAAAATCCGTGATCTTTGCGGAACGACTCAGAACGATCGCAAAGCGGTGATGCTCACCGCAGTCCAAAGCCTTCGGCGGGAAATCACAGCGCGGCGCATGCCGCTTTGGACTGCTGCGAGAATCGCAGCTTTGGTTTGCGGAAGGACTTGGGGAAAAAAATCCGTGATCTTCACAGAACGACTCACAGCCATCGCAAAGCGGTGATGCTCACAGCAGTCCAAAGCCTTCGGCGAAGATCGAGGGGCACCGAGGTAAAACAGGATGAAATAATCTAACGAAATTGCCTACGAAGGTGGAAAAATCGACACGAGAGTAATCCCTCTAACAGAGGAATAAAATTTTGCGATTCCGTCGCCTTCCGAGGGGTGAATTTCAGAAAAAACCA
>JBMLRP010000044.1:3631-8386 GCA_049240965.1 Akkermansiaceae bacterium | reverse complement strand
GAGTTCTCCTCCGATGAATCCGCCGCCACCGGCGACTAGTATTTTTTTGCTCATATATTATTTGGATTGGTTGTGTGAAAATGGGATGTGTGCTCGATTTTTTGTTGATGCTTGCAAATAGAAAATTTTTGGCGAATTAGATTTTGATTTTCTACTCTGAATTAAGGGAAAATTATTGATGCAGACCATTACGTTTTATGATGTAAATCAGATTTCGAGTATTTTGATAGGAATCCTTTTTTAGTGGCAATTCATCGTTGTTCATGAAACGCAATGAGGGATCGACTGATCCAGTAGCAGCTGCCATTTCTGACCAAAGGCAGTGGAAGAAAACTCATTGAGAAACCGTTGACGATTGCGCTGACCGATCGCGGTGAATTGATCGTGATTCGCGAGAGCCGTGCGAAGCGTGAATAGTAAAGCATCGCGGTCTTTTGCCATACATAGCCAACCATTTTCGGTATCTACAATCGCATCTGGAATACCACCTACACGAGTGGCCACGACAGGCAGTGCACAAGCCATCGCATCGATAATAGCAAGGGGGAAGGCTTCAGTCCATGAGGGCAAACAGAAGAGATCGGCATCTGCCATTACTTGCGCTTTTTGATCACCCCAAACTTCTCCGTGCCACTGGATCTGTTCTGGGTAGGCGCAGGTGGAAAAAACTTCTTTCAAATGAGATTCGCTTTCCCCGGCGCCAACACCTCCATAGAAGTCGAAAACGATGTTCGGAATTTCCGCGCAGAGAACCTCAGCAGCAGAGAGCAATTCCTGCCAGCCTTTCTCCTCGGTCATAGAGGAAATGTAAACAATCCGCAAAAAATCACGCATCCGTGTTGTTGAAGGAGGCTGAGGATCGACGATACCATTACAAATTGCGGTGAGTTTGCTTCGGTTAAAAGCATCAGGCCATTGTTTCAGCAACGAAGGTGCACAGGCAACCCAAAGATCAGGCAATTGAATCACTCGGCGAGCATAACCGGCAAGAATGTTTTGTGAGTCAAGGATGGACAATCGATTGGGATCCATGTGAACCCATACAATTATTTTTTTTCCTAGCAGCTTACCTAACCACAGAAAGGCCGAATCCTTGACAAATGGCCCCGGAAAAAACGAATGAGTCATCAGAATTGCATCAATGCGCTTGGTAACACAGAGCCATAGAACGCGACTCAAAAATGAAAGCCACAGAAAAACTTTACGCAAAGAAAAGAAACCAAGTTGACTGCGATCATTCGTGTAAGAAGCATTGATCAGATGAACTTCCGTTTTTGGCCATGCTTGCATGAGCTGGGCCAGCTGCGCAGCCATGATGGCTTGACCATGGATCGGTGGAAATGTTTGTGCAATCAATACGATGGAAATTTTTCGCATAACTGATGCCCATTACTGAATTCGATTACCCCTGTCCGATGCAATACATCTCGAAACCGAGTTCGCGCATACGAGCTGCCGGCAGAATGCTGCGACCATCGAAGGCAAACGCGGGTTTGAACATGCGTTGATGAATGGCGGCAAAATCGAGGTTACGGAATTCATCCCATTCCGTGAGAACCACCATGGCGTGGGCTTGATCCAGCGCGGACATGACATCAGGAGCAATGTGCAAGTGACTCTCCAGGAGATGCTCGGGTACGCCAACATACGCGAGATCCGCTCGAATGGTTTTCGCAGGCACCTTGGGATCGTAGATCGCAACATGCGCATTTTCCATCAGCAGATCGTGAACCACATAGATCGCGGCCGACTCTCGTGTATCGTTGGTGTCTTTTTTGAACGCAAAACCGAGTACACCGATTTTTTTGCCAGAAACCGTGTTGAACAGCGTGTGAACGATTTTTTGCGAAAAGCGGGACTTCTGCCAATCATTCATGCGGATCACCTCATTCCAATAGCGGGCGACTTCCGGCAGGCCAAAATGCTCGCAGAGATAGACGAGATTGAGAATATCCTTCTGAAAACACGAACCACCGAATCCGACCGAAGATTTGAGAAATTTCGGACCGATGCGGGAATCGTAACCGATGGCGCGACTGACCTCATCGACGTTCGCGCCGGTTTTTTCACAAAGTGCGGAGATCGAGTTGATCGAGGAAATGCGCTGAGCGAGAAATGCATTGGCGACCAGCTTGGAGAGTTCCGATGACCAGGTGTTTGTCGTGATGATGCGTTCACGCGGAATCCAGTGAGCGTATACCTGAACCAGACTCTCGATCGCAGCCAGACCTTCGGGAGTCTGTTCACCGCCGATGAGAATGCGGTCAGGATTTTCCATGTCCGATACGGCGGTGCCTTCTGCCAAGAATTCCGGATTGGACAGAACCTGGAACTGCCCCGTGCTGGAATTCGACTCGAGAATGGTTCTCATCGCCTCAGCCGTGCGCACGGGAATGGTGGATTTTTCCACGACAATGGTGTTGCCCTTTGCTTCCTCCGCAATCATTCGCGCCGCGGACTCCACATAACACAAATCAGCCGCACGACCGGCACCTGCGCCGTACGTTTTCGTAGGGGTGCCTACGGCGACGAACACCATATCCGCCTCACGGATCGCGGCACGAACATCCGTGCGAAAAAAGAGATTGCGATCGCGGCAGCCATTCACCAATTCCAGCAAGCCAGGCTCATAAACCGGGAGATCCTGGGAGTTCCATGCGACGATACGAGACTCGTTATGGTCAACTACAGTGACAAAAATTTCCGGACATTTCGCTGCAATCATCGCCATGGTCGGACCACCGACGTAACCGGCGCCAATGCAGCAGATGTGTTTGATTTGCATGGGGATGAAAAATTACTTGAGTCGGAGGATTTTTTGCCAAATCGCGGAGAGATTTCTCGATGCGATTTGTTGGGAAAGAAAAGAAGATTGAGCTATGTCCGTATCATGCTCGAGCAAATTGGCAATGTCGCGCAGGTGTTTTTCCGACGATCCTTCTTGAAAAAATTCCATTTTCCGAATGATCACGTATTCCACTGGTGCAAATGATACGGGAATCTTGCCGATAGGGATTTTGAACAGATTTTCCATAGCCCAGACGTGTAAAGAATCTTTGCCACTGAAATAAACGTCTGCCTTCAACATGCTTTCCAAGGATATGATGTTGATGTGCCCCCGGTTCGCACGAAGACACTCGGTTTCGATCACATCCCTGGGCGGCAGGTAAAAACAATCTTCGGGAAATGCGCCAATCAAGCGATCGACATCGGATCGCGATATCTCGAGAACCAAATCGATATCGTTCGTCAGCCTCGGTTCTCCGTATGCCATCGCGGCGACGGATCCCGTGACTACGTATCGGAGTCCACTTTTTTCAAGTGGCGCAATGAATGTATCAATGAGATCAGTCATGCATAAAGAACAACAGGCGCCGTGCAGCTTTTTCCAGTTCTACTTCCGACCAATCGGCATGCCTGAGGCGGAGAACTCCAATTTTAACAGCCAAAGCCGTTTGATAAAGAGCCTGGGAAATCGTCAGCTTTTCTTCCGCGCTGAGCAGACGGTGGGGATCGCAACGCGTTGATTGACTCGCCACGATTTTTGGCTCGCGTGATGGCATGAGTGATGATTTGCAGGCAAAGTCAAACGAATCCCCGGAAATACGCAATCGTCTCGCGGATGCCATCATCGAACTTGACTACGGGTTTCCAGCCGAGAAGTTCTTTGGCACGGGTGATGTCAGGCTTGCGCAGCTTCGGATCATCCGGAGGCAAGGGTTTTTGATCGAGTGTGAGAGGAATGCCAAAATGGTGGGAAACGGCCTCGGCGAACTGCATGATGGTCATTTCATGCGGATTGCCGCAATTGACGGGAAGGTGGCATTCGCTCTGCGCAAGTTTCCAAATGCCAGCAACGAGATCGGAAACATAACAAAAAGAACGGGTCTGCGAACCATCGCCAAACACTGTCATAGGTTGTCCGCGCATGGCCTGACTGATGAATGCGGGAACGACCCGCCCGTCATCGAGGCGCATGCGCGGACCATAAGTGTTGAAAATTCTTGCGATTTTCGTATCGAGACCGTGGGCGCGATGGTACGCCATGGTCGCGGCTTCGGCGTAGCGTTTCGCCTCATCGTAACAGCTACGGATGCCGATCGGGTTGACATTGCCCCAGTAACTTTCCGGTTGGGGGTGAATTTCAGGATCACCATAAACCTCAGAAGTGGAAGCCAATAAAAATACCGCTTTTTTTCGCCACGCAAGATCAAGCGCATTGTGAGTTGCATAAGACCCTGCTTTCAGAGTTTCGATGGGAATCTGGACGTAATCGATGGGACTCGCCGGTGAGGCCATGTGGAAGACATAGTCGACGGAACCATTCACATCGAACGGTAAAGAGACATCGTGCTCGATGAAAGAAAAACCGGAATGACCTTGCAGGTGGGCAAGATTGCGGGCGTGTCCGGTCACAAAATTATCCAGTGCCACGACCCGCAGGCCACTGGCAATAAGGAGATCAATCAGATGAGAGGAAACAAAACCCGCGCCACCAGTGACAACTGCAGTCATTTGACTCATGATGATGGGGTAAGCTGCGTTTGGTATTTTCGAGTGAGTTTTTCGGCTTCGGTCAGCGCCATTCCCGTCACTTGATCCATGTTGTAGTAGCGGTAGGTTCCGAGACGACCGATGAATGAAACATTCGTCTCCTGCTCGGCAAGCTGTCGGTAGCGCGCATAGAGTTGAGCGGTGATATCCGTGGGAACAGGATAAAATGGCTCTTTGTCTGGCGTCCAATCTTCGGGAAAT
>JBMLRP010000044.1:1915-3531 GCA_049240965.1 Akkermansiaceae bacterium | reverse complement strand
ATCCGTGGGAACAGGATAAAATGGCTCTTTGTCTGGCGTCCAATCTTCGGGAAATTCGCGTATGACTGTGGTCGCTTCGATTTTTTGACCCGTGGCATGCTTGATTTCCACAGTCCTCGTATATGGCACCTCGAGGTCGGGATAATTCACCTGCAAGGCTGGTTGCCAAAATCCCGTTTTGCCTGAAATAGCCTCGCGATCGCGAAGTTGGTCTCCCGTGTAGGTTTCTCTTTCAAAACGCAAAGAACGGTAGGGTAGCGAACCATAACAGTGACCGTAATATTCATCGATAGGCCCGGTGAAAATGAGATGTCGGAAATTCCAAAGTTCTTTTTCCTGATGGAAGTCTCTGCCCAGACGTAGCGTCAAGCCCGGAGAGTGAGCGATCATATTATCAAACATCGCGGAATAGCCGTCGGCCGGCATCGCTTGGAAGGATTCAGTCAGGTAGCGGTCATCGCGGTTCAAGCGAATCGGAATCCGACCGCAAACCGAAGCCTGCAATTCCCTTGGATGGCGTTTCCACTGCTTGAGCGTGTATGGCTCAAAGAACATCCGGTAAAAATCCCAGCCTACCTGGCTCAGGATGACCTCCTCGGAATTTTGCGGATGCTCGATCGGTTCGCGATGGGTTTCCAAGTAATCGCGCCACTCGAGTTCCGTTGCTGGACGCCCCAGCCACTCCTCAAAAGTATTGAGATTGATCGGAAAACTCCAGTAGCGGTCTTGGGTGAAGCTTTTGATTTGATAAGAAACCTGATGCCACTCGGTGAACTGGGAGAGATACTCGACGATGCGGGCAGAGTTGCTGCGAAAATAATGCGGACCATAAGGGTGGATCAGCACGCCGGCTTCATCGTAGCAATCATAAGCATTGCCTCCAATATGCTCGCGCTTGTCCACCACCACGCAAGAAAAACCTGCTTGCGTGAGTCGCTCCGCCGTGACGAGTCCGGAAAAACCGGCCCCTACGATAAAAAAATCAACATCAAAAGATTCGCTCATGACTCCCAGCGGATTTCAGCTTTTCAGCACGCTACCGCCCTTGGTCGCAAGTTGCAGCGCGCAACAAAACCAGCGGGGGAATTCGGCAAATCAGGGGTGCAATCCATGACGATTCATGGAGGGAAACTCTTCCCACGCCAAAACTAGAGAATGGCAGGTTTTTGTTCAAGAAAAAATGAACAAATTACTGGGATGAAAAATGGGCTTTTTCGGCCTTTTCCTTGTCCCAGTTACGATGTAAGATCATTTCATGAGAGAATTTTTTGCCCTTTTAACGAAAAGGGCTTGTTTTTATGGGCCAATCATGCATGATGAGAGCGTATGAAAAAAGCTAATGCGTTGTTAATCTTGACGACGCTGTTCACATTCCCCTCCCTCGCGTGGTCTCCGGGCGTATCAGATCCTACGGCCTTGACGAACCTTACGGTGGACATAAATAACCGCGAAGACGTCATTTCCTTTTATCAGAACGTTTACAAAGCTTCTGAGAACTTCACTTCCGTGCTCAATTGGTCCGGAAATGTCAACCAGTGCAACGAAGGTGCTCTGAATCCAGATTTCGTCAACCTGATGCGCAGGCGCATTAATTATTATCGGGCGCTGGCGGGAGT
>JBMLRP010000044.1:0-1815 GCA_049240965.1 Akkermansiaceae bacterium | reverse complement strand
ACCAAGGGTGGTGTAATTCAATTTATCGATCGGATCAATCTCGAACAAGGTTTCGGAAACAACGCGATTGTTTGGAGAGTTCCCACCATACGCACCGACAACGATGAAAACGAACAAGTTACCTACAATGTCACAGTGTCAAATATTTCTGGAGGCGGACCAACATCCTATACCTACAACATCCACTTCTTCAATTCCGAGCACTTGCCGATTCCCCCCACTCTGACTGAATTGACCACCGAAGTTCCCGGCGGAGGAAAAAATTTCAGCATTGGTCATGTAGGTATCGCACAAGAATACCGTCTAGAGGTGGGGAAAAAATCAGCGCTGCCCAGCACCACGATCGAAGGGGGTGAGGACGAGACAGCCTCTTTGATCATCCCCGGTCCCGTCACCGGCCCGGGATACAATGTGCACTCGAACAATCGTTATTACGGTGGTGTCAAATCCTTGAACATCGCTTTCACCGACAACAGTCAAACCGAGCAGTGGGTAGAGATCGACCGCACACTTTTCCCCAAAGCCGGTTCCAGTATCCGATATCGTCGGTGGCTCAGTTACATGACAAGTGGCGCAACATTTGTGGCACAATATTGCATCAACAACGATGGGAAATGGCGCAACATCCCCGGCACAGCCCAAAAGGGGAAGACCACTTTTGAGGATCCGATTGAATCAGACAACTTTTGGACCGACCAACTCAGCTTTCAACTGCCCGCCGAGACAGTCAATCGACCAACGAGGATTCGCTTCAATCTGATCAAAGCACTGTCGACGCCGGAATTTATCACGAACACAGAGTATATATCGGGAGCATTCATCGATGACATTTCATTCAACGGCGTCGACTGGCTCAGCAAAACGCAGTTGACTCATTATCCGGTCGATCGCAGCAACGTTACATTGGATGGTTCTTCTGCTGGAGAGAGACTGATCAATGGTGCGAAATATATGGTTCGCCTTCAACCGCGCGTTGGAGACACATGGATGACATCGAGCTCGGTCAATGAAATCACGATCACGAATGGTATTCCACTCACGATCACCACTCAGTTGCAATCTTCGAGCATCAACTACAATGACTCAGCCACTCTGGAAGTGGCATCGAATGACCCGGGAAATCCTGATTATCAATGGTATGAGGGCAGCACCGGTGATACCAGCAAACCTGTCGGCACGAATTCATCATCATTCACGACTCCGCAACTCACCCAGACTGCCAGATATTGGGTGCGAGTCCTGAGTTCTGCAGGAATCGTGGACTCGGTGACAGCAACGATTTCGGTGCGCCCTTTCGTCACAGTGAATCCATTATCGGTCACGATTGTTGCGGGAACTGCGGCGACCCTGAACGTGGAGGCGAGTGGATCCACTCCCTTGGATTACCAATGGTTTGAGGGTGAACTGGGAATCACAACAAAGCCCGTTGGAGACAATACCACGACATTTACCACACCAACACTGAGCGAATCAGCCAATTACTGGGTACGAGTCACAAACTCCGCAGGAACAGCGGACTCCGCGCTTGCCAACGTTTCGGCGCGACCGGTCATCCTATCAGAACCGTCATCACTGGCCATTGATGCCGGGACCTCGACCACCATAAGCGTGTCAGCTATTGGCTCCGCGCCACTGTCCTATCAATGGTATCAGGGTGTTTCGGGTGATTTTGTGAATTCCATACCGGTAGGCGATAACCAACCAAACTTTACAACACCTGCTCTGAAACGCCCCACAAGCTATTGGGTCTACGTAAGCAATCCCCTCGGTTACTCTTACAATCGCGTAGCAACGATACGACTGTCAGGATTTCCC
>JBMLRP010000043.1:99360-108095 GCA_049240965.1 Akkermansiaceae bacterium | reverse complement strand
TTTTCAAGACCGACGCGATCGACCACTCTGCCACCTCTCCTTGATGCAATTGGTCTGCGAGCTTGGTAGAGGGATTTTGGATCGTTGACAAGAAAAACTCAGTTTTCTCGTCATTTTCTCTCGACCGCAGATCTGGCGTTTGCTGTTTTTTGCTATGCCTGCGCTCGTTAGCGATGAAGCCTATCAATTCAATGCACCTCGAGAGAGTCGGTTTTGGCCATGGCTGATGGGGACGGTCATTCGACATGTGATGCCCTATGCATGGGGAATTGAATCCATCGAAATCCGAGGCGCGGAATTTTTGCAACGATCCATCGATGCAGAACATGGGGTTCTCATCACTCCGAATCATTGCCGGCCCTGTGATCCGATGATGCTGACGGCCTTGGCGTCTGTCGTCGGTGTGCCGCCGTATATCATGGCAAGCTGCCATCTTTTTCGCAGTCCCCTGATGCGATGGATTCTCCCTCGTGTCGGAGCTTTTAGTGTGAATCGCGAGGGATTGGATCGTGATTCTCTCAAATGCGCCACGAACTTGCTCGCTGAGGCCAAGCGTCCTTTGGTCGTTTTTCCTGAGGGCGTCATCACCCGCACCAACGACCGTGTGATCCACCTGCAGGAAGGAGTGTCTTTTCTTGCGAGGCAGGCAGCGAAGATCATGGAAAAGCAGGGAGGCAAGGTAGTGATCCATCCGCTGGCAATCCGCTATCGATTCGTCGGGCGTGATTTGAGGAGCATTCATGCCTCAGTGGAGAACCTGGAGAAAATTGTTGGTTGGATTCCTCTCAAGGATTCTTTGCAGCAGCGTCTGGTACGTTTGGGGTATGAGTTGTTAGGTTTGAAAGAAATCGAATACTTTGGATCGGTTCAACAGGGGAGTCCAGAGGAGAGACTGAAACGTTTTATGGACCGTGTGTTGATGCCGATGGAGCGCGAATTTCTGGATGAGAATCACCATGACAGTGTGGTTATGCGCGTGAAAAATTTGCGCAAGGCGTTGTTGCCAGCATTGGTAAGCGGTGAATTGACTCAATCCGAGCAGGAGCGCAGATGGAAAATGTTATTCGACTTGGAGCTTGCGCAAAAAGCATACCATTTTCCACCTGATTACATCGCACAAGATCCCACGATTGAGCGGATGATCGAAACGATCGAGCGTTATGAAGAAGTGCTTGGCAGGAAGCCAACGATGCACCGTCCCATGAAGGCAATTCTCACCGTGGGAAAGTCGATTGAAGTATCCGCCCGGCGTTCATCTGGAGAAGAGAATTCGCTGATGAACGCATTGATCAACCGGATGCAGGACTTGTTGCAGAGCTAGAGCCATACACATGCAGAGAAGATCTGCACGAATTTGCGAAAAGTGATTGATTTCACTTGTAATTTTCACTAATTCCTGAAAATAATGAATTCGTCATGAGTGAGCCGGATCAACCCGAAAATGCAAATATTCCCGTCACGAAAAAAAATGTCCCATCGTTTTGGCGTTGGAATCGTTCGATGGCGTTTGTTTCATTTTTGGCGGTAAGTTCGCTGCTGTATCGCGCTTTAGTGATGACGCAAAAAGAACAGACCGCACTCATGTTCATTGGGTTGCCTACGGTCTTGGCATTGCTGCTTTGTGCGGCACCTCCTACCAAGACCGTCACGGGATCGATCATGAAAGGAATTTCGTTGTTCCTCTTGATGCTCGCCATTTTATTGATCGAGGGTTTCATTTGCATCCTGATGGCGGCACCGTTTTTTTATTCGATTGGCTTCATCGTCGGAATTTTTGCCGACAAAGCGCGCGCGCAAAAAGAAATCTCGCGCATGCACTGCGCGGTGGTTGCGGTCATTTTGTTATGCAGTCTCGAGGGCATCAACGAGCGCTTTTCCTTTCAACGAGATGAGGTGATCGAGGTGAGTTGCTTGCATCATGCATCGATGGAAGAAACGGTGGCCACTCTCGCGCGTGGACCACGTTTTGATTGGTGGCAGTTACCCACTTATCTCAAGATGGGTTTTCCTTATCCGGTGAAAATTCAGGGAGACGGATTAAAGAATGGGGATCGATGGCAGATCGACTTCGCTGGTGGCGAGGGGAAACCCGGCTCCCTTGTGGCGCAGGTGATTTGCTCGGAGTCGGGGCATTACGTCGTGAAAAAAATCAGTGACGGCAGCCATATTTCGCACTGGATGGACTGGCAACAAGCGGAGTGGTTCCTGATCCCTCAGGCAAACGGTGGAACCGAGGTCAGACTGCGGATGTCGTATCGTCGTTTGTTAGACCCGGCCTGGTATTTTGCACCGGTTCAACGATATGGAGTGGGTTTGGCGGGTGAGTATTTTCTCGAACAAACTTTCCGCAAGGAGTGATGTCGCGCGAATGGTTGCTGCAGTGCGTGGTGCTCTACCTGCCAGTGATTTTCACGGCGGTTTTACTGGGATGTGTCCGTGAGGATTCTCGAAATCCTGCCGCGCTATTGATTTCGCTGACCTGGCAGGCTGCTCTTATTCCGCTATTGGATATTCTTTGCCAATGGCTGGGGTGTTGGCGCTATCTCGCCACTTCTTGGCGGATGTTAGGCATGCCTCTGTCATTGCATCTGGGATGGGTAGTGTGGTGGGGGGCAATGATGCCTTTGTTGTGTGAACTTGTCGCGCGCAAGATGCCGCGTGCACGAGCATGCTTCCTGACAGTGACGGTGGCGTTCGGTCTCGACCTATGGCTCATGCCTGCATTGTCTCCAGTCGTGCAGTTGTCGACCGACTGGATCCTGGGTGAAGCCATCATGTGCGTGGTCGCGCTTGTCCCCGGTATGGCTTTGTATCAGATGGTTTTGACAAAAACTCATCCTCTCTGCCGGGGGCTGATGATTTCATTCGCTTTTGCGCTTCTGGTGCTGTGGATTTTACCAGTCAGTACGATCACAAGAGTCCCTTTGCTGTCAGAAAAACGATGGATCGTTTTTGTATTGGGTCTATGTTTCGTCTTGATGCCCGGTGTTTGGGCGGTGTTTTTATTCGGAACGGTGGGTAAGGGGACTCCGATTCCCTTTGATCCGCCGCGCGATCTGGTTACATCAGGCATTTATCGCTGGATTGCCAATCCCATGCAGACTTCGATCCTGTTATCCATGTTATGGGTAGCCTGGTTTCTTTCTCATCATGGTCTTGCCATCGCGGCCATCAGCACATGGATGTATTCGATTGGTATCGCCCGGTGGTCGGAAAACATTGATCTTACGCAGCGGTTTGGCAATCGATGGTTGGAATACCGCAGAAAAACGCCGAGTTGGTGGCCTCGGCGTCGCATCTGAGTCAGTTAGTATCCCATGGTCCAATGAAGATACATTTGCCAGAGGCGCCAGCCGCCGAACATCCATGTCAGGGAGCCAAGTACTAAAAATGGACCATAGGGCAGCGGCTTGCCAAAACCGATACGGCCAAGTGTGGCTGCCAAGAGCGCATAAATGGCAGATGTTCCCACCGTGAATAACACCGAGGGACCGCCGAAGATGGCGCCAATCATGCCCAGTAAATGAGGGTCACCCATACCCATGGCTTCACGCGGAATCGTAGCGCGTGTGGTGGATCCTGAGAGGCTTTTGATGTTTTCCAATGCAATCACGTTTCCATCAGGCAGTGTGAGTTCCTCAGCGCGGATGATCAAAGTTCCTGTGCCGCGCGACTTTTGGTCGATGCGGATTTCGGTGCATTCGAGAATGAGTTGGTCGCTTTTGCGATAGAAAAGATCATACCAAGGAATGTCATCGCCATCACAGCGGAATATCAAGGGGTCTTGATCGCTGGTGGCATCGATTACCTCCCAAGGCATCGATTTTTCAAAGGCGATCACTTTTTTGCCGAGAAAGAGTTTTCCCAGCAGAACGACGGACCATAATCCAAAAAATCCGAGAATCCATCCTAGCAACGAATCGCGCAGACCATGCCACCATGGCGCAGGTGCATCGACAGGAGTCATGAGATGCAGCAGATCTGGATGGATGCACGAGAATCCCAAGGCGGCAACGGAACCGATCGTTGTCAGTGCAAGAGGAATGATCTGGTGTTCGGCATCGATGAAGGTGATGGCGATCATCAGTGCGAGACAGAGAAATAACAAGGGTGCGGTGATGGCACTTTGTTGATTCCATGTCGCGGCAAATAGCAGGGCTGTGAGCATTTCCACCAACCAGTAGCGGAAGGAAATGCTGGCCCGGCAGGACGCGCATCGTCCGCGCAAGAGAAGCCATGAGATCAAAGGAAGATTGTGCCACCAGGAAATGGGCGCGCGACATTTGGGACAAAATGACCGCTTCGGCTCATTGACCGAGAGTCCCAAAGGCAAGCGGTAGATGACCACGTTCAAAAACGAACCCACGCAGGCACCCAGCGCCACGACGGGCAGGTACCACCAGGCAGAGGAGAAATCGAGAACGAGTGAGTTCATCACATTCAAACCAACAAAAAAGCGACCTCCACATCAAGGGAAGATCGCTGATTTGTAAAGGATAAGCGTTGAGTGGATTACGCCTCGGCGCTGTCAGCGGCGGGGGCTTCTGGAGCGGCATCGGCAGCGGGCTTGGCAGCTTTTTTCGCTGGAGCTTTTTTCGCGGCTTTTTTCGCTGGAGCTTTTTTCGCCGTTTTGTCCGAGGCGTCAGCGGGAGCTTTCTTCACGATACTGGCTTTTTTGACCGATCCACCGAGCTTGGCTTGCTCATTTTTGCGGCGCAGATAGTCTTTGCGGCGACGACGTTTGATTACTTTTTTAATTTGTTGGCCCATAGCTGAGCGCTTTGCTACAGTTCCTTCCCCCCCGCATCAAGAACAATCTTTCGCTTTTTTCTACAAACAACATTATGGCAGGTCTCATTATCGCCCCGCGGGCACGCATTTTTCATGGACATGACTGGGTTTACGCCACGGAAGTCAAAAAAACCTTTGGTGATCCTCAGCCCGGCGATGTGATCACGCTGAAAGATTTTCGCGACCGCCCGCTCGGCACCGCAATCTTCAACCCACAGTCACAAATCATCGCCCGCCGTTTTTCACGCCGTCGCCAGGATTTGGATCTGGAGTTTTTTACCCGTCGCATCCGCCAGGCTCTGGCCTATCGTGAAAGACTTCCCATCGATGCCAGGCTCTGTCGCGTGGTGTGGTCGGAATCCGATGGAATCCCGGGGTTGATCGTCGACCGCTACGGTGATCACCTCGTGATGCAAACTCTGACACTGGCGATGGATCAGCGCAAGGATCTCATCAAGCAGGCGCTTATCGACGTGCTCGCGCCCCGGTCCATCATCCTGCGCAACGACTCGCCCATACGCCGCGCCGAGGGGTTGGAGTTGGAAGTCACGCTATTTCATGGCGAGAACGCCGGCGCTTTTGCCGTATGCGTGGATGGTTTGGAATATGAAGTCGATTTGCTCGATGGTCAAAAAACCGGTCTCTACCTTGATCAGCTTCAGGCGCATCAAGAACTGGCTCGTTTTGCCTCAGGCAGACGTGTGCTCGATTGTTTTACCAACCAGGGCGGCTTTGCTCTTGCCTGCGCCAAAGCTGGTGCAAATTCCGTTACCGCGGTGGACATTTCCGCCAGTGCATGCGAGTCAGCACGCATCAATGCAAAACGCAACGAGGTGAATATCGAGGTCATCGAGGCAAACGTTTTCGATTTTCTCAAGGAAGCACAGCCGCAATACGATCTTATCGTGCTCGATCCACCGTCTTTCACGCGCAACAAAAAAACCCTCAGTGATGCCATGCGCGGATACAAGGAAATCCATCTGCGCGCCCTGAAGTTGTTAGAAAAAGGAGGCATTCTTTCCTCCTACTGTTGCTCACACCATGCATCTCGCGGATTGTTTTTGGAAAACATTGCGGAAGCTGCCAACGATGCGAAAAAATCGCTGCGTCTCATCGCTACGCACACCCAACGTGCCGATCATCCGGTCATGCTGCATTTGCCCGAGACGGAATACTTGAAGGGTTTTACCTTTGAGGTGGTGGGCACCCGGTAGGTATCATGATCTCTCCTGAAAAAATCCTCACTCTGGAAAAACGCATGCTTGCCCTAGGTATACGTGAGGAGGATTTGACGGAAAAATTCATCCAAGGTTCAGGCTCAGGCGGTCAGAAAATCAACAAAACTTCTTCTTGTGTCTACATCAAACACGAGCCCACTGGTCAGGAAGTCAAGTGTCAGCGTGAGCGATCGCGGGAGTTGAACCGTTACATCGCGCGCAAGGAACTCTGCGATCGCCTGGATGAAATTCAAAACGGTTTTCTATCGAAGCGACAGCAGGAGATCGAAAAAATCCGCCGACAGAAACGCCAGAAGTCGAGAAGACAGAAGCAGCGCATGGTCGCGGACAAACGCAAGTTATCGGAGAAAAAATCCCTGCGTCGCCAGAGCGGGAGTGAGGGATGAGGTGCTGGATCATCGTTGACATCCGTTTGACGGATGTCACTTGCTTTCCTTGCGATTTTCCCGCAAAAAGTTGCCATGAAACTGCTACTGAATTTCGCAATTCTCCTTACAGTCAGTGGATGGGGTAAAACCATCGTGAACGAGGCGGAGTTGCCGCAGTCACTGCCCCCTGTGACTTTTGATATCGTAGCACCCGTGGTGAAGGAGACGGGGTGGTCGCAAGAGCAAGCGGCCCAGAAGGTGAGACAATTTCTTGCGGCGAAAAATAGTGATCAAGAGAAGATTGAAGTAATGACGTGGTGGGCTCAGCGGGCCGAGCGTTCCGATTTTTTGTTCGATCTCGCGGCTCGTTGTGCCAAGGCTAGCCAACGCGATGCTGCGATCTATTGGCTGCAGCGCGCGGCACGCGAGGATGTTTGTGATGTAGCGGATTTGTCTGTGGATGAGCGGTTTATCGATTTGAAAAAAGACAAGCGATGGACGCCATTGCTTGAATTTCTCCGCGCTTGTGAGGCACGATGGCTGGAAACTTCGTTTTATCGGGATGTTCTGACTTTGCCGGAGAGATACGATGGAAAATCTGAGATTCCCTTGGTCATCGGCCTTCATGGATATGGCTCTGTGCCCGAGGATTTTACCGGGGCGGATTTCCAAAAAATCTGCAATGAACAGAATATCGCATTTCTGGGGGTGAGTGGTCGTCGGCCGCTGGGGCGTCATGCCTTCATGTGGACCGAGAGTTTTGAAAAAGACAGGGAACATGTCGAAAACGCGATCATGCGGAGTCATCAACATTTGAAGATCGCCTCCAAGCGCATGCTAGTCATCGGTTTTTCGCAAGGTGGTCAACTCGCCGTGGAACTGGCGGCTTTTCAACCGCAACAATACCGCGGATGTCTCTCCATGAGTCCGGGGTCACGTTATGCCAGCGGCCTGATTGAGCGCTTGAGGAGCCAGACATCGCTCGTGGGACAGAGATATTTTTTTACATGGATCCAGGGTGAAGGGTCCGGCCCAAGCGAACGTGTGCAGGCATGGCGCCCAGCGCTGGAGCAAAAACAAGCCATCGTGCATGAATATGCATTTCCGGGAAAGGGTCATGAATGGCCGAGAAACTATGAAGACTATTTCGCCATTACACTGCAGGTGCTTCTGAGGTGAGCAAGGAGTCCCGGCAACTTCTGCGGATTTTTGATTTACAGTCGTTGCATGCTCCCAACAAGAAGCCCCGCACCGCTTCCAGTTTTGGCGGAAACCGGAAAAATCTGTGGCGTGGCCTTGGACCATAAAGACATCTCATTTTGAAACAAGTCGATGTTCTTTTTTACGGCATTTGGTTTGGCGCGATCGATCTTATTAAAGACCAGCGCGAAAGGGAGCCGAAGTTGAATCAGCCACTGAACGAATTCCAGATCGATCCGCTGCGGCGGCAGGGTCGCATCCAGAATCACATAAGTGCACGCCAGCCCTTGACGTCCGCTGATGTATTCGGCAATGACATCATGAAAAAAATCACGCTGATCTTTTTTTACTTTGGCAAAGCCATACCCTGGTAAGTCGACTAATCGCCATTGTTGATTGATGATGAAAAAATTGATCATCTTCGTATGACCAGGCGTTGCTGAAACTTTGGCGAGGTCTTTTTTCCCCGTGAGCATGTTGAGCAGGGATGACTTTCCGACATTGGATCTCCCGATCAAGGCGCATTCGGGCATGGTCACCTCGGGGCATTCTTCCAAGGTGGGAGCACTGGTTTCAAAGGTGGCGGTCTTGATGCGCATGGAGAAAAAAAGAGCGTTTGTCGTGGACGCAAAAGCATCGATCGGAAGGGCATGGTTTGTCAATGCGCATCACCGATCCGTGCTGGTCTTCACGCAATTCGTGCTTGCATCGGATGGCGATGCATCCATCATTTCGCCATGAAAACCTTGCTCCTTCTCACATTTGGATTGTTGAGTGTGACGATCAATGCGCAGGTCATGAATGACATCGATCCCACTAAAGCCAAGGATGCGCAGTTTGTTCGTGTGATGCGCAATCAAGATGGTTCCACCGCGATTTTCCGGCGCACTCCTGACAATGAAGTTTTGGAGAAGCGGACGTTTACCGCTGATTCCGTGTTGACGATGCTTACGGTGTATCGGATCGACAAGCGGGGTAATCCGTTGAGTTGTAAAATTTATGATGGCCTCAAGCAGGAATTATTCAAAGCACGCTATGGTTACGACAAAGACACTGGTCGGTTGGTCGAGGAGCAGCTTTTTGATTCACGGGTAAAACGCCTCGATCCCACAGGTCAGTTTGAAATGCCCGTGAGGCG
>JBMLRP010000043.1:0-99260 GCA_049240965.1 Akkermansiaceae bacterium | reverse complement strand
GTTGACCAACTCGTCCGGGAAAATCAGACATTGCGCTCTCTCGCACAAGGGGGCGGAGATTTTTCCGTGCCTCCTGAACTGGTCGCCCGTGTGGAATCGCAGTTGGGAATGAGTTTTATTTCCACTCCCATTTTGCACCGTTTGGCGGGCGAAGAGTTGCGGGATCGGGTGAAGGCTTCACTTGAAGCAAGATATGGAGAGGGTGCCCTCGATGATCGACAAATCGCCTATCAATTGATCGGTTGGTTGGGGCCTGAGGATCATCTTGCGGGGCAACTCGCCGCGCTGCGCTCGGTAGGAGCGCGGGCTTGGTTCGATGAGGTTAGCGGAGAGGGCTGGGTGACCGATCGTTTTCACATTTCGAATGTGCCGGATCAAGCTGCCCTGCTGCGGGTATTGGCTCGTATTTTGTTAGAGCAGCATTTCCCGATGCAGAAGGGTGATCTGCGAGACGAAGCGGTGCGTGCGCGTGACGCTTTGCATGCGGGAGTGGCCGCAGGAGTCGAAGCGAAATTTTTTCAGGACAATGCGCGCGCGATTGGCTTCATGTCGATGAAAGAAGAATCGGAAGCGAGCCAGTTGTTGCTGAGTTTGCCGCCGTTTATTCAGGGAATTTCCTCATTTTTGGGCATCGAAGGCAAAACGTACGCGGATCAGTTACTGCTCAAGAGTCGCGAAGCCTTGATCTCCGCTCTCCGCCAACCACCGCATCGCACCAGTGATGTCATGTTTTTGTTTGAGCGCGAAGCAATCGAACGACGGGCATCGTTGCCCAAAACCCCGGGAGAAATGGTAGCTGAAGATTCTGGCGGCGCTCTTGGGCTGCGCTTGTGGTTGGAGCCTTTGGGAGATGTCCAGGCGGCTCGTGATCTCGCCGAAGCCTGGGTTCACGATTGCTGGCGTCTGTTTGCCACTGACGATCGCACGCATCATGTGGTGTGGTCGATCGAAATGCGTGATGAAGCGGCGACGGATCAGGCTTTGGAGGCCTTTTGCGCTCTTGGTTCAGCTATCGCTGACGTGCCTGATGATCTTGTTCCAGGGAAATCGACTCAGACGTCGCAGGGATCGTGGTTGAAAATCGAAAAAACGGGAAAGACATCTTTGCGTTGGACTCATGTCCAAAGTGAACAGGTCATGAAGGAAATGAATTCCTCGTTTTAGAGACAGGCATGAGCTTGTGAATTGTCGCCCTAACAGCAAGGTTTCTATGCCGAATTCGCCTCTTGCGCGGTATCGTTGAATCTGCTTTGATGCCGCCCCCGCAACCTACTGATATTTATGGCAGACAAGACCAATACCGACCCGCAGCGCATGGAAAAAATCGTTTCGCTTTGCAAGCGCCGTGGCTTTATTTTCCAAGCTGGTGAATTGTACGGGGGGCTCAATGGTTGTTGGGACTACGGCCCACTCGGCGCCGAGCTGAAACGCAATCTGAAAGATTATTGGTGGCGCACGACCGTGCAGGAGCGTGACGACGTGGTCGGCATGGATGGTGCGATTTTGACGATGCAACAGGTGCTCGTGGCATCGGGCCACGTCGGCGGATTTTCGGATCCTATGGTCGATTGCAAGACCTGCAAAGGCCGCTTTCGCGCTGACAACGTGGCCAGCATGCAGTGCCCGGAAAAGCCGAGCTGCTGCGTCGGAGGATCGCCGAAGTGCGAGCTGACGGAGGCCCGCGAGTTTAACCTGATGTTCAAAACCAAGGTGGGTGCCTCGGCAGATGAGAGTGATCCCAACGCCATCGCCTACCTCCGCCCTGAGACCGCGCAGTCGATCTTCGTTCAATACAAAAACGTTCTGGATTCTTCCCGCGTGAAGCTTCCCTTCGGCATCGCACAGGTGGGCAAATCCTTCCGCAACGAGATCAATCCTCGCAATTACACTTTCCGCTCACGCGAGTTTGAACAAATGGAGATCGAGTATTTCTGTCATCCCAAGGACGGCATGCGCCTGACCGACGAGTGGTTGGAAACCCGTCTCAAGTTTTATGAAGCCATTGGCATTCCGCGCACCAAGTTGCACATCCTCGATGTGCCCGATGGCGAGCGTGCGTTCTATTCGCAGAAGACCTACGACATTGAATACGAATTCCCCTTCGGCATTCAGGAGTTGGAGGGCGTTGCCTATCGCACGGATTATGACCTCGGGGTTCACCAAAAAGGCTCGGGGCGTCCGCTGGAATATTTCGATGAAGAGACCAAGGAAAAATTCCTGCCTCACGTGGTCGAGCCTTCGGCCGGTTGTGATCGCACGGTGCTGGCGTTGATTTGTGAAGCTTTTGATGAAGAAGTGCTCACCGACGACAAAGGCAAGGAGGACATCCGCACTGTCATGCGCTTCACTCCTCGCATGGCTCCAATCAAAGTGGGTATTTTCCCATTGTTGAAAAAGAACGAGGAGCAAGTCCGCATTGCCAAGGAAATCCAGAAGAAGCTGCAACCTTGGATGAATGTGTTCTACGATGACAGTGGTGCTGTCGGCCGTCGTTACCGTCGTCAGGATGAAGTCGGCACGCCGTATGGTATCACCATCGATTTCGAGACTTTGGGAGAAGGTGGCGAGGAATGGAAAAATACAGTCACGTTGCGTCATCGCGATTCCATGGAGCAGGAGCGCATCAGCATCGATGCTTTGCTTCCTTGGTTGCTCGAACGCGTTCGGTAATCGCGGCCATGCGCTGGCAAATCATTGTCGCAGGGAAACCGGCACTCGCTTATGCCAAAGCGGGTGTTGACGAATACCTGCTGCGACTGCGTCGTTACCTGGATGCTGAATTGCTGATGGTCAAAGCTGGGACTTCAGGAGAGGTTTCACAGCGTTTGTTGGAAAAATCGCAGGGAGCCTATCGCATTGTGCTCGACGAGCGTGGCGACCGCCCTACGACCCGTCAGTTCAGCGAGCGTATCGCTGCATTGGAAATGCGCGGTGATGTAAAATGCGTGTCATTTCTCATCGGCGCGTCCGATGGTCACACACAAGAACTCCGTAATAGCGCTGATTGGTTGCTATCCTTGTCATCGATGACCATGCAGCACGAGCTGGCATTGGTGGTTCTGCTTGAGCAAATCTATCGAGTGGCCACCTTGCGCAAAGGCGAACCGTATCATCGGGATTAACGAGGATCTTTCACGCTCGCCAACTGCCACTGCATTTGCTTTTCTCACGCCGATGAAAGATCGTGTGGATGCTTTGCTGGTGGCTCGAGGGTTGTGTGAATCACGCGAGCAGGCGAAGCGTCTGGTATTGGCGGGAGAGGTGCGCAGTGGCGATCGTTTGATTGAAAAACCCAGCACTGCGATCGAAGTGGATGCGCCGCTGGAGATCAAAGATAAACTCAAATATGTGGGGCGAGGGGGATTGAAAATGGAAGGCGCGCTGGCGGGTTTCGGCATCGATGTCACGAATCTCGTTTGCGTGGATGTGGGTGCCTCCACTGGTGGATTTACCGACTGTTTGCTGCAACGTGGTGCCGCGCGCGTGCATGCCGTGGATGTGGGCACCAATCAGCTCGCATGGAAAATCCGCAATGACCCGCGTGTGATTGTGAAGGAAAAGTTCAACGCCCGTAACATGACCATCGATGACCTGGGCGAGTCGGTGGATCTGGCGGTGATGGATTTGTCTTTTATCTCTCTCACGAAAGTTTTACCCGCTGTTTTCTCTGTGCTCAAGCCGGGTGGTGCGGTGGTGAGTCTGATCAAGCCACAGTTTGAGCTGGAGCGTCATGAAATTGGCAAAGGAGGGATCGTGCGTGATGCGTCCCTGCACGAGAAAGCGGTGGAAAAAATCCGCTCATTTGTCACAGAACAATCTGGCAAAACATGGCAAGGTCTCATGCCTTCACCCATAACCGGCACTGATGGCAATCATGAATTTCTGGCTTGGATTCTGGCATAAGCTGCCGAGTCGATTTCCTTCACTCGTTGTTATCGATGGTGAGAATCTTTTCACCCTGTTGTCCGAAGCCCCGATGCGATGGCGTTGATGGAAAGCAATAACTTTGGCAGGAGTTGATCGGCTGCATGAACGTTTTCGGTCGCCAGATGAGAGCGCCATTCACGTAGAAGAGCCACTTGTTGTTGATGCAACACTGCGAGCGGCTCATCGCGAATTGTCAGGGTTTTGATCATGCGGGGGCGACGTATTTGCATGCCACCATCGAACAGCGCTGCGAGTTGTTGTTCCGTGCGATCGAACTCTGCGGCAATCAGGTCCATGAAGTTCTGGCGCAGAGCGGGATCGGTCACCAACGAGGCATACGATGCCATGATGCTTCGGTTTGCCGAGTGCAAATTTGTCTCCACATTGGTAAAAAGATAGGCCACGAAAGGAGTATGATCCAGAGCGGTTTTCAGTGTGGCAAATTGCTCGGGTTGATGGGTGGCGAGTTCTTCCAACGCGGAACCAACTCCGAACCATCCCGGCAGATAGAAACGAGCTTGGGTCCAGGAGAAAACCCAGGGGATGGCGCGGAGGTCGGCGATACTGTGTCCTTTTTTCCCCGTGCGCCTTGCAGGGCGTGAGCCGATGCGGGCGTTTTCCAGGGCATCGATTGGTGTGACCTGACGATAGAAATCAATGAAGCCCGGACTGCGTAAAAATTCTTGATAGGCGTTTGTGCTGGTTTGCGCCAAATGACTGAGGATATTACTGAGTTCTTCGTCCTGCTGGGGCGCGGGACCGTGTCTGTGCCTTGCCGTAGTGACCGCTGCACCAGCTAGCAGTAGTTCCAGATTGTAGGTGGCATTGGCGAGATTTGCATATTTTTGTGCAATTGTTTCACCCTGCTCGGTCATGCGAAAACCGCCGGTCATCGAACCGTGGGGCAGGGATGCCATGAACCAGTGGGTGGGGCCTGCACCGCGGGAAATCGTGCCACCGCGACCATGGAAATAAGTGAAATGCAAGCCTTGATCGTGCGCCGTTGCAGTGAGTCGCGTTTCCGCACGATGCAAGGCCCACTGCGCGGCCAGGATGCCGCAGTCTTTGTTTGAATCCGAATAACCAAGCATGATCTGCTGGGTGGCGGGGTTTCTAATATCGTCGACCAACTGGCTGCGATGGCGTAGATGAATGGATCGTTTTACGATGGGAATGGTCAGATATTGCTCCATGATGGCTGGCGCATGGTCAAGGTCGTCCATCGTCTCAAACAAAGGAACGACTTCCAGCGGACACCACATTCCCTCTTCTCCGAGGTTCATCAATCCTGCCTCACGGGCCAGCACAAACACGCCTAACAGATCGCTGACTTGTCGCGTCATCGAAACGATCAATGCGCCGATCCCTGCGGGACCGTGCTGTTTGCGATGGTGCGCCAGGACCCGATAAGCTCGCAATACGAGGTCTGCCTGTTCTCCAACGCTGGCACTGTCGTGCAAAAATGGTCTTGCCGATGCCAACTCGGCGTTAAGAAATTCAAGGCGCTTGTGTTCATTCCATCGGGCGTAGTTTTCGCCATCAGTGATGCCTGCTGCATGAAGCAACTGCGCGATCGCTTGATCGTGGAATTCCGAGTTCTGGCGCACATCGAGTGTGGCAAGATGAAATCCGAAGATTTGTAGTTTGTGGCGAAGCGGGCGAATGTGCTGCTCTACGATCAAGTGACAACCGCACTCATGGATGGTATCGGCCAGCAGTTGCAGATCCGCGTCCACTTGCGAAGGCTGTTGATAGAGAGCCAGGCAACCATCGAGTTCGATCGACTCCCGGATGGCTGTCATCATCAGCGCGGTGAGTTGTCGCCACGGTTCCTCGCTGTAGCGTTCGAAAATTTCATCGGTGAATTCCTCGGGAATTTGCGATTTTAATTCCTCAATGCGCGTGGTGAGGGCCGCGGGAATATCATTCAAGTGCTCAGATAATGTCAGATTATTGCAGAGATCCGCGAGTTCGTGTTGGAGGAATTGGAAAGCGGCGCGTCGCAGCATTTCCAATGTTTTTTCTGTAACCTCGGGTGTGACCAAGGGATGCCCATCACGGTCCCCGCCGATCCATGTGCCGAAGCTGAGTTGTGGCACGTTGCCAGCAGCCCTCAGCATTTCCAGTGGGTATCCCGCATCACGCCAAGCTTCGGTAAAATGCAGGTCGAGCCTGTCGAGAGCAGCAGGAAAAAGATCGCGAAGGTAGTGAATGGCATCGCGGAGTTCGCGGAAGATGTCGGGACGTGTCAGATGGATTTCCCCTGTGCGCCACAATGTTTGTAGAGCTGTTACGATCCGGTCTCGAATGCGTCGTTTTTCACGATTAGTAAATTTGGGGAATTCGTAGCGCACGAGTTCATCGTAGAGCGCGCGATGTCGTTCACGAACGGATGCGCGCTTTGCTTCGGTCGGGTGCGCGGTGAGAACGGGTTGTACATCCACGTCTTTGAGAACCTGGAGAATTTCCTCGGGTTGAAGGCCGAGTGACTGCATGTCACGCAGTGCCTGTGGCCAGAGTCCACGGATCGAGGTCGCTCCCAGTTCTTTTTCGCGTTCACGACGGATAGCGGCGGCCACCCGTTCCTCGACCATGTTGAGCAATTGGAAACCGATGGAGTAGAGTTGCTGGATTCCTTCCGGTGCAGCGGACTGCGGCGTGGGATGGCCCGACCATGGTAGATAGGGCAAAAGTTCCTTTTCCCCGAGTTGTTCAAGGGCTTCTCCGAGACAACTGATGAGAAAACTCAGGGTTTCATCGATGAGTTCGAATCCTTCCAAGCGGAGACGTTGACGGGCAATGGGATCGTGAGGCACGGGCAGTGAGGTGTGAGTGATGATCAAATAGCAGAAAACGTGCCGAAGTTTAGGCGAGCCGCATGCTGTTGTGCAAGATCGATGCTAGTCTGGATTGGCTGCATTTGCGGGCACGGTAGAATCTTTGCGGGAAAATTCCGATGATGCGCTCAAGTGCCAAATTGCCACAGCTGTGGCGATGACTCCGAAAAGGATCAGTAAACCGATGCCGACCAGAATGTTGGATTTCATGGGATCAAGGATTTAGAATTTCCGTATGCGTGTATCCTGTGCGTGGCTGGTCTTGGTTTGAGGATGATCCGTGGTATAATGAAGTCCCCTTGACTCCTTGCGTTTGACAGCGCAGTCCACAATCATCGAGGCTACGGAGACGAGATTGCGCAACTCGAGAATGTCAGCATTGACTCGGTGGCCCCAGTAAAATTCACGCACTTCTTTTTTCAAATTACGCAAACGTGTGGCGGCTCGACGCAACCGATTATCGGTGCGCACGATGGATACGTAGTCCCACATCAAACGGCGGATTTCATCCCAATTGTGATAGATCACCACCAACTCGTCCGGTGCCGCCGTGTCACCATGTTCCCATACAGGAATGGAAAATTCTTCGGACTCGCGCTGCGGGTGGAGGTGAGCCAACATTTCGTCCAAGGCACGGCGTGCCGTGACATTTCCTTCCAGCAGCGAGTTCGATGCCAGGCGATTTGCTCCATGCAATCCGGTGCATGCCACTTCGCCAATCGCATAAAGTCCGCGCAGGGTAGTCTTGCCATTGATGTCGGTCACCACTCCTCCGCATTGGTAATGAGCAGCAGGAACCACGGGGATGGGCTCCTTTTCGCAATCGACACCATATCGCAGCAGTGTTTCGTAAATGAAAGGAAAACGATCTTTCATGAAGCCCGGAGATTTGTGTCTGACATCCAAATAGACGCAGGGAGCGCCAGTCCGCTTGATTTCATGGTCGATCGCGCGCGCCACGATATCACGCGGTGCCAGAGATCCTCTTGTATCATGCTTGAGAACGAAGTCTTCACCCTTTTGATTGATGAGAATCGCTCCCTCACCGCGCAGGGCTTCCGTTACCAGAAAAGATCTTGCTTCCGCGCCGTTTGCAGCCGGATTGTAAAAACAAGTGGGGTGAAACTGGATGAACTCCATGTTGGCGATTGTCGCACCGGCCCGCCATGCCATCGCCACTCCATCTCCCGTTGCAGAGTCAGGATTGGTCGTGTAGAGGTAGACTTTGCCGCAACCACCTGTGGCGAGAATCACACGGTCCGAGCGGAAGATTTTCACTTCACCTGTTTCCCGGTTAAGAACATACGCTCCCAAGACGCGATCATCCGTGACCATACCGAGTTTTCCGGTGGTGATCAGATCAATGGCGAAGTGGTTTTCTAACAATGTGAGATTGGGTGTCCGGTCTGCGGTGGCAACAAGAGCCTCGGCGATTTCTCTCCCCGTTGTATCACGCGCGTGAAGGATGCGGCGCTTCGAATGGCCGCCTTCCTTGCCAAGCGAATACTTTCCATTCTCGGCATCGAAGTCCACGCCGTAGTGCACGAGATCATCGATGGTGAGAGATCCTTCTTCAATGATCGTTCGCACCACGGATTCATGGCAAAGCCCCGCCCCGGCATCGAGGGTGTCGGCAATGTGCAGTTCGCAAGAATCACCGGGATCGCGCAGAGAATCGGGAAGAACGGCCGCGATGCCGCCCTGCGCCCATGCGGTGTTTGAATCAAGAAGATGGCCTTTGCTGAGACAGATCACATGTCCGTGCTGAGCAGCACGTATCGCCATTGAGAGCCCGGCGATGCCAGAGCCGATGATCAAAAAGTCCGCAGTCACAAGATCTAGGGATCAATCCTCCTCGAACTTGCGGTCAATCAGCTCAGAGAGAGCATTCATGGCCGCTTCTTCATCGGTGCCATCGGTGGTCACCGTGATGATCGAACCGTGGCCAGCGGCCAGCATCATCAGTCCCATAATGCTTTTACCCTCGACTTCCTCGCCGTCCTTCTCGACGCGGACGTCGCAAGCAAAACGATTTGCGATTTTTACAAACTGCGCCGCGGGACGGGCATGAATGCCAAGTTTGTTCTGAATGGTGAGTTCACGGGTGATGGCCATGTGCGTGCGGCGATTGAAAAGCATTTCCTGATCAATGAAAAGCGAAAAATTACGGTGGTCCGAGAAGCGATAAAGGTGGGTTGAGCAAGTAAGAAACGAGGATTACCTGGGGAACGGACAAAAGCGGCAAGATGAGCGCGCAAAGCCAGCGCCCCGTGGTGCTTTTGAGCGACATCATTTCCGTGTAGTCGGTCGCGGCTCCGGCCATCAGGAAGGCAAAGGCATTTCCCGGGGCCTTTGCCGCACGCATCAGTTCGGCGGCCAAGGGTGCAGAGCCCTCGCTGCATACCTCGAGTAAGGTCGTTGTGATCAAGGTTAGTCCCAACCCCCACAAATTCGGCCCGAATCGATGATGCATCCACTCAGGCGGCACGAATGCTCTCACGGCAGCTGTCATCACAAAGCCTAACATCACCCAGCGTAGCACCATCCGCGAATCCCTGATACCAACAAAAAGCAGAGCACGCATGTTGGGCAAAGTGGGTCGCAACGCGGGTTTCATGCTGCGCAGGGAAGCGCGGTAGGAGAAGTCGTGGGGCAGGGTCACACTGTGAGGATTGGCAGGGAGCCAACCGATTTTCGTCAAAATTTCCACGAGATATCCCGTGCTGATGCCGATCAGCGCGGAGATCAACAGAAAAGCCAGGGCCCATTTCAATCCGATCAATGACACCAGCAAAAGCGTGAGCGAAAAAGAGTTCCACGGACTGGCAATCAAAAATGCGATCGTTTGCCCCAGCGAGGCTCCTCGTTTGTAAAGCCCCATGCCCACCATGAGAATGCCATGATTGCAAAGATCCAGCATCACACCCGCAGCGGTGGCGCGCAAAACCCCACGCAGGCTGCCGGGCTTGCCCAGCAATGCGGCGATCAGCTCTTTGGGGGTGTGGGCTAGAACCGCCATGACCCCGATCCCAAACAGAATCGCCCACCACGACTGTGCCGCAAGCTCGAGGCAGGTAGAAGAAAAAATCTGCCACCAAGTGGGAAGGTGGGCGCGAAACAAATCCGAGCCACAAGAGATCAGAAAAATCGATAACGAGAACCAAAGGATGCCATCAAATTTGTTTGTCGATCCACCACAGCAGGATGCCTGATGGGAAGGCAGTCGACGGGAAAAATCCGCGCTCAAGAGATCGAATCGTTGCGGATCCGTTTTTTTCGCTCTGGGTGAATTGCCACGGCATGGGGGCATGCATGATGCTATCCTCTGCCGGTCCTGTGTGCGAACCTAATTTTTTCATCCCTCGCGGAATATCGTCGTATGACCTTATCGATTTTCCCTGTGTGTCATGCGTTGACGCAATTTTTTTGATTTTTCTTCAAAGATTCCAGATTCTCGGACGTTATCTCATCGATGCGAATGGGTTTTTATTTGTCCCTGGGCTTGCTGCTCATAGGGACCGTTGCGGCGGAATCGAGAAAATGGAGGAGTAAGGATGGATCAAAGTTTATCATCGCGGACTACGTGAGTCATAATCAGTTCACCGTCACGGTCAAACGTGTGGATGGTAAAGTCGTGACACTGGATCGAGGTGATTTGCACGTCGAAGACATGGATTTTTTGGCTAAATTGCCAACCCCACCTGTGACGACCCCCCATGCGAAAACCCCACCCAAATCTTCCAACACCGGGCCTGCCATGGATGATGGTGCGGTTTTTGACACCCTCAAGTTGGGTGATACGCGTGCTGAGGTAATGTCCAAAATCAAGGCGAGCAAAAGCCTTGAATTGACTGTCGACGAAATTTACCTGGGTCGCTTCGGCCTGAATGGATCCTATCGAACCAAGCAGACCATCGGCGGTTTGAAATGTCTGTTGTATTTCGATTGGGATTCGAGCGGGAATTTGAAGGAGTTGAACCTGCAAACGCAGCCGCAACCGTCTTCCTCGTATCAGGGGTTGCTGAAAGACACGTGGGATGAGCTCAGCAAGCTCATGACGACTTTGCACGGCAAGCCTCTTCAAAATGCCGATTATCCTGCCTCCGGTGTATTGCAAAATGACAGTTCGCTCAGTACTCATCTGTGGCGGATGGCAAACGGTGGAAGTGCGCTATTGGGGACCTCGAAGTCCGTAGAGGGCTACATGGTGAGTGTTCGTTTTACCACCGAGGCCATACAACCGATTCGTGTGGAAAAATGAAAACCGCGGTTTTTTGAGGGGAAATCATGCTTTGAGCCGGAATTTGGGATGCATGGAGAATCTTTGATCAGCAATGAATTCCTGCTTTCCCTCAGGCGGAAATTGATGCAGATTACCGCTCTACACTATGGAGGAGCGCTACGAAATTCGAGGGAAAATCGGACAAGGCGGTGTCGGTGCTGTTTATCGTGCCTACGATAAAATCCTCAACCGTGAGGTTGCCATCAAGCGCATACTCCCTGATGATAACGTCGATCCCAATAGCGATGCTGCAAAGCAGTTGAACAAGGAAGCAGGAGCGTTGTCGGCTCTGCAACATCCCCATATTGTCACGATTTATGATGTCGGCACTGACAAGGACGGCTCATTTGTTGTCATGGAATTGCTTCATGGCAAAACTGTCGATAGCGTTGTTGAAAACGCCGTTTTTACCTGGCCCGATTTTCGTGAATTTGCCCTGCAGACTCAAGAAGCACTGATTGCAGCCCAAGATTTGCATCTGGTGCACCGCGATTTAAAGCCATCGAACGTCATGCTGACATGGCTGCCCTCAGGCAAATTCCAAGTCAAAATTGTCGATTTCGGATTAGCCAAATTTGCCCCCAAGCCCTCGCGTCAAACGATTGATCAGCAGGATTCCATCTTTGGCTCGATATTCTTCATGGCTCCCGAGCAGTTCGAGCGCGTCGAGTTGGATTCCCGCACCGACATGTATGCCATCGGTTGCGTTTACTACTATGCTCTGACGGGCGTTCATCCTTTTGAGGGCGAAACAGGTCCACAAGTGATGATGGCTCACCTTGATCACCGAGTCTATCCACTTCATGAGGTCCGCCCCGATCTGCCGCGCTGGGTTTCTGACTGGATCATGTGGCATATCAATCGTTTGCCCGAACATCGTCCCTCCGCGGCCCGTGAATCTCTGGCATTGTTTCTCCAAAATGATCAGCAAGCGGATCAGAGTGTTGCAAAGGGAATCCCTGTTGCCACTCGCGGTAAACCCAGATTGTTGACGCCTGGCGCTCCTGCATCCGCTCAACCGCCGCGGCCGGCCCCGCCCATGACAGCCTTGCTCAAAACTTCTCCGCAACCCATTACTCCGCCCGAAACCATCGGTCATTCCAATATTCACATTTCCTCACCCGTAACTATGACACCTGACGATCCATTGCCGCCCGCTCCGAATGCCCCCGCACCAGCGGAAACAGTTGTTCCCGCTGCAAATGATGCAATGACTGCACCTGTGCCCGTTGCCGTTCCTCAGCTTTCGGAACCGACAGCCATGGCCAAACCCAAACCGCGTTTGTTGATTCCGGGAAGCAAGCCGAATCCGCCTGCCGCAGCGGCGGTTCCCTCGCCCAGCCCAGTGCCGGTTGCGGTTCCTGTTACCGCGGTTCCCGTAGCCGTGCCTGCCGTTCCGGTTCAGGCCACGCCACCACCACCACCCATTGTCGCAGCGCCTGTTGTAACGGCATCAAGCCCGATTGTGGCCACGCCACCACCACCACCGCCCGTAGTCGTCACACCGGTTCCTGCAGAGGTAGCTCCGGTAGCTGTTGCCTCACCACCACCGCCTCCTGTTGTTGCCGCGCGTGCGCTGGCGCCAGCTGCCTTGAACCAGTCACCTGCGGTTGCCGTTTCCGCGGTCGCCACCGCGCCAACGATTTCGACATCTCCTTTGTCTGCCCAAACCCCGAGGACTGTGGGTCTCGCGACTGCGAAGGGCCCGGCAATCAAGCCTACCACTCCTGCACCCAACCCAGCACCGGCTGCACAGCTTAGCACATCCGCCCCGACGAAGAAAAAAGGCATGAACAACGGTGCCAAGGCTGCCATTGCGACCACACTGGGAATTTTGGTAATCGCGATTGCGGCTCTGATGCTTTCCCGTGGCGCGGAGGGCAAGAAAAACAAGCGATACAATGAACTCGTTGCCTTGGCTGCCATGGCCAATACCAAGGACTTGCCAGTGTCCAATAAGGATCTCGATATCCTGCTGAACGCTGCCACCAGCATCGCAGCTTCTTCCAGTCGCGAAACAGTGTATAAAGCCCTCTACATTGCAGAGTCCACCGACGGAACTGACATCGACGAAAAGCTCGTTGGCTATGCGACGACGGTGAATATGAATGAGGAAATTCGGGCAAACTTGCTGCGTCGCGTTATTGGAGGACGTATCGCGACAGGTCACAAGGATGATAAAACGGCAAACGCTCTGATCAGCTATATCAAATCCAATCCAAAACCTGAAAGTGCCGCCGCTGCTATCGATGCGCTCAAACTGATGGTCAAGGATACTCATTTCTCCGAGTTCCTGAGCTTACTGCAGTTTTCCGCTGATTCCGGCATCCGTAAAAGGTGCGAAGAAGTCGTTGTGACGATCATCAAGCAATCCGGAAATCGCACAGCTCTTGATGAGCAGGTGGAGCCTGCATACAACGGTGCGACTTCACCTGAAGTCAAACAAGCTCTGTTGCGCGTGCTTGGCGCTACCGGAACCCCGAAGGCCAAGGAGGTGATACTCGGACAGTTGAAAAGCAGTGATAAAATCATGCAAATTGCCGCAGCGGATGCCTCAAAAAATTGGCCGGACGAGTCTCTTTTTGAAAATTTGTTAGATTCGTTGGATGGTATTCAAGACAATATGTTGCGCGGGCGTGTGTTCCACAGTTGTCGCGAGTCACTGCTCACGGAGTCGAAGCGTTCGGCGCAGAAAACCGAGACTTTATGGAAAGCTCTGGCTGATGCGGCGAAAATGGACTCGGAGCAGGAAGCGGTGATTCGTTCGATTGTCAGTAATACAGACTTGAACAAACTACCTTGGGCTCACGCTATTATCAAAAAATTCGAGGACACTGCGGAAAGCGATAAGGTCGTCGACCTCGCTGCGAGGGCCTTGGATCGACTCAAAGCCCGCTCCGATGATGAGGAGAAACAATGATCCCGGGGTCTGATCCTGCGATCACCCAAGCTTGACACAAACCAGAACGATACGAACAGTTAGCGCATTCCACCCTTTCCTATGCACGAAGAAATTATACTAGCCCGCGATGTTGATGCGATCCAAATCCCCAGTGGCGACAGTCTCACCTTGCCGATCGGCACCGTCGTCTACATTACGCAACGACTTGGCGGCACCTACACAGTCGCGACTTCCTCGGGATTAGCGCGGATTTCCTCCAAGGATTCGGATGCGCTGGGAATCAATCCGGAGGCGGAACAGAAGAAAATCGAGGAAATCGAACGCTTGAAAGACGCTCCCTTGGAAGAACAAGTATGGGCGCAACTGAAAGGCGTGTATGACCCGGAAATCCCTGTCGATATCGTGAATCTCGGTTTGGTTTATGACTGTGCTCTCGAAAAGCAAGACGGTAAAACGGTGGCATTGGTGAAAATGACATTGACTGCCCCGGGTTGTGGAATGGGCCCTGTGATCGCAGCGGATGCACAGGCGCGCATCATGTCACTGCCACAGGTCGACGACGCCAAAGTTGAGCTCGTGTGGGATCCTGCCTGGAATCAGGACATGATTTCCGAGGAAGGTCGGATGATTCTCGGCATGGTCTAATCCCACGAATGTTATGTGCGGTCGCGTTTTATATCTCCTTATTTTGGCAGGATTCTGCGTGGGTTGCGCCGATCAAGCCGACAGCAATGAAATGGCTGCCACTGAGGCCGCCATGCCGAGAACGATGAATGATCGTTTCAACAATCGGAGTAAGGAAGGATATTATCAGGACGGCGAGGGAAACTGGAAAACCAACAATAACAAGCGTAGCTCTTTTGAATCGGTGGGGCGTTCGAATTTGGATCGGCAGCAATATTCGGGAAAGACTTATCAAGCCGAGCGTGTCGAAAAATCCTCCTGGTGGGGGAACAAGCGTTATGATGCCGCTCGTTATGCTGGCAATACTTCGGCGGATCAGTTCAAGACTGCGGCGGGTGAAGCGGCGCAAGCGGCTCCTGAGTCGGGCGATCGCTCCATGTTTTCGAGTCAATCATTCGCCACCCGGAAGATTGCTCGCCAGTCAGCTCATGAAAATGCTCAATCGAGCGTGATGCAAGATTCCGCGGCCGCCCGCGAATCACAGCGAGCTGATGTCCAGCCCTCGATCACCGACTGGAAAGAACAGCGCACTCTTGAGCTTAAGGACACAAAGTCCTGGCTGAACAAATGATCGCTCAAACCAGACCTAGTCGCATAAGCTCCCGGTAGGCCCACCACAGCAAAACCACCATGGTAATCAGCAGTAGCACGGTAAGCCATGCGTGCCTCGCCAAGGCTTTTCTTTTATTGCTGATCTCTCCTTTTGAGACGGTCTGATCAAACTCTTTTTCACGCTGGCTTCTGGTGACAATGTCGGACGGAGGCAGCGTGTTCGCACGTTCCGTTAGACGTTTTTTGATCAATTCTGGTTCCTGTTTGAGACGTTCAATTTCCGCCGCCAATTCAGCCTGACTCCGCTGGACATCGTGCAAATCGCGAAACATGTGATCAAACGTGGTTTTCATGGATCAGCGTAAAACATAAAGAATCATCGCGACAAAAGCGAGGGCGACGATTGGCAAGTTGAAAGCGAAACCGTTTTTTAACTGCGTTACGAATTCACTTTCTTCACTCATCCGTGCTGATGTCTTGCGGCGTTTGCTTGTGCCGAAAATTTCACCGGATCGCATGGTGGAGAAGTGTCGGGCCGCGTCCTCGTATTCGTCGGATGCCTCGTCAATTGTGGCGAGAGCTTTTTCCAAATTCGCTTTGAGATTTTCACGAGTCCAGGTTTCAGGATCATACTTTGCGATCTTCTTCAGGCGGTTGTCGAACAAGTGACGGCATTGCTCAAGCTCATGCAGCTCAGTGCGCATGGCCAATAGCTCACGATCGATCAAAGTTACGGCGTTGCTCAGTTTTTCACTGATTTCCACCTGACTGGAAAAGAAAATTTTCTTCTGCGAGTTCAGTTCCTCCAACTCGCGTGACAAGCGCTCCAATTCCTGCTGCTCCGCCTGCAAACGTTGCAGGCGGGCTTGCGATTCACGGAGTTGCTCCTCGTAGTCCTCGGATAAGACTGAATCCCCCACAAAGTTGTCGGATGACAACTCCAACTGCCGGGAGCCAACTTTGATCTGATGTCGATACAGTGTTTCTTCAGCCATAATGTGTGTGATTTACGCGTGAACTATCAAAAAAATACCTGCTACGCCAGAAAAAAATACACATTAATTGATTTTCTGGAAAACTGGGCAATCACGTGTATCAAACTAATGTTTTAAAAACTTTGTCTTACTATCGAATGTCAGGTGATCTTGTCTTGGGGTGTAAGTTGCCCGGTAGGTCTTTTGTCTGCTTGTCGATTGGGAATTATTGCGCTAGAAGTGGCCTGTGCTCCCGCTGGAACGACAACAGAAAATTTTGCAACAATTGCAGGAAAACGGAAACATCCGGACGATGGACATCGCTTCCTTGTTGAATGTGACCGATGAAACGGTGCGCAAGGATTTCGAGGCCTTGGAAAAGCGCGGCTACTTGATCCGCGTTCATGGCGGGGCCACGCGGCCGCTCAAGATCCGTGAGGAAATTTCACTGACCGAGCGTCAGTTGAAGAATCGCGAGGAAAAAACCGCCATCGCACGGGAAGCGGCGCGGCGCATCCAACCGAACGAGACGATCTTTTTGGATGCTTCCTCGACGGTGTTGACGCTGACGGAGTTTCTACCGGATTATCCACTGACCATCGTGACAAATGCGTTGAATGTTTTTTCCGCATTGGATGGCCGACCGAATCTCGATCTGATTTGCACCGGTGGCTTGTATGACTCGCGTTCGCGTTCTTTCATTGGTCTGATCGCCGAGCAATCCCTGCGTCGTTTCAACATCCACCGCATGTTTTTTTCCGGCAGTGGTCTTCATCTCGATCGCGGCATCTCCGAGACCAACAACCGCCAGGCGGTGTTCAAGGAGCGGGTGGTGGCTTGTGCGGAAGACGTGGTGTTTCTGGCCGATCACACGAAACTCGGCCAAAAGGCGGCGTTTTTCTTCGCCCAGGTCAGTGATTTGACCTGTCTGATCACCGATAGTCACGCGGATCAAAAGATTCTTTCCGATCTATCCGGCAGCGGAGTCGAGGTGATCGAAGCCTGATCGGGTGCTTCGCTCGGCTACCTAGATGATGCGACCGATGGTCGCCCGGCATGCTGGGCGCGGAGATTTTTCCGATTGCCATCTTCCCGCATTCCCCGCTTGACCATGTGACGAATTTTCTCCAATTTCGCTCCAGCAATTCCGCTGCTTTTTTCACTTACAACCAATACCACCGTGGAACTCGATCAAATCCGTAAAATCGTTGAACTCATGCAGGAGCATGATCTTTCCTATTTTGACATGACCACTGCCGATGGCGTTCATTTGCGTCTGAAAAAAGGCGCCGATCTGGATGCGTTGCGTGGGGCCTTGTCCGCCGCATCCTTCGCTCCGGCGCCGGCAGCTCCCGCGGTGGCAGCCGCACCCGCCGCCGCCCCGGCCGCTGCGGCTCCGGCGGCATCGGGCGCGGAAATCACTTCTCCCATGGTCGGCACGTTCTACCGCAAGGCCGCACCGGATGCGCCGGAATTCGTCAAGGTGGGCGATACGGTCAGCGTTGGTCAAACGCTCTGCATCATCGAGGCCATGAAGGTGATGAACGAAATCAAGGCCGAGAAATCCGGCACGATCACCGCCGTCGTGGCGGAAGACGCGACTCCCGTGCAATTCGGTGACGTGCTGTTCCGCATTGCCTAACACTTTTTCTTCATCCCCATGTTCAAACGCGTTCTTGTCGCCAATCGTGGTGAAATCGCCCTTCGCATCATCCGCGCCTGCCGCGAGCTGGATGTCGAGTCGGTGGCTGTGTATTCCGAGGCAGATGTCGATTCGATGCACGTGCAGCTTGCCGATCATGCGGTTTGCATTGGCAAAGGTCCTTCGAAAGAGAGTTACCTGAAACCGGATCGCATCATCGCCGCGTGCGAAATCACGGGAGCGGAGGCGATTCACCCCGGCTACGGATTCCTCTCGGAAAACGCTCGCTTTGCCGAGATCTGCGCGTCTTCCGGAATCAAGTTCATCGGGCCTTCGTCCAAGGTGATTTCGATGATGGGGGACAAGGCCACGGCACGCGCCAATGCGATCGCCAACGGCGTGCCCATCACTCCCGGATCGGACATCATCATCGATCCCGATGAGGCGCTCGCCAAGGCCAAGGAAATCGGTTTCCCCGTGATGATCAAGGCCACCGCCGGTGGGGGTGGTCGCGGCATGCGTCCCTGTTTCAAGGAGGAGGACTTCCACTCGTTGTTTGTGGCCGCCTCGAATGAGGCAGTTGCCTGTTTCGGCAATGGCGAATGCTACTTGGAGAAACTCGTGCTGAACCCGCATCACATCGAGTTCCAAATCATCGCCGATACCCATGGCAATTACGTGCACCTCGGCGAACGCGATTGTTCGATGCAGCGCCGCAATCAGAAAATCATTGAGGAATGCCCGTCACCACTGATCACTCCCGAAATGCGCCAGCGCATGGGCGATGCCTCGGTGAAATTGATCAAGGCGATCGGTTATGAAAATGCCGGCACCATCGAATATTTGGTCGATGAGAGTGGGGAAAATTTCTACTTCATGGAAATGAACACCCGCATCCAGGTCGAGCATCCGGTGACGGAGGAAGTGATGGGCTGCGAGTTGATCAAGGAGCAGATCCGCATCGCCGCCGGTATGCCTCTTTCCGAGCACGTGCTGAACGCCACACCACGCGGTCACTCGATTGAGTGCCGCATCAATGCGGAGGACCCCTACAACAATTTCACGCCCAGCCCGGGCAAGATCGACCTCTGGTATGCCCCCGGCGGCAAAGGGGTGCGCGTGGATACGCACGTGTATTCCGGTTACAGCGTGCCTCCCTATTATGATTCGATGATCGCCAAACTGATCGTCACCGGTGCCAATCGTGAAATCGCCATCGCGCGCATGAAGCGTGCTCTTTCGGAATTCATGATCCGCGGCATCAAGACGACGATTCCCTTCCAGTTGGAAATCCTCAACCATCCCGACTTCGTCAGTGGCAACTACGACATCGGTTGGGTGGGGCGCTATCTGGAGGAAAAAAAACTCGGCTGAGTCTGTGAACGGCGCGTGGCTCAACGGCACGCCGTCATCAACTGGTTCAGGAGAACCGCGAACGAATCAGTGGGGCTTACGATCCGCGTGGTTTGATCTTGCGATGCCTCTCTCCCATCATACCCAAAGCTCTATTTTAGAACTGTATCGCTTTTGGGGGAGCTGACAGTCCCACTGTCCGAGACTACGAAGGCCATAGAAAGATCCTCGATGCGATCAATCGTGCTCACCGTCCGGTGAGCCAATCCGTCTCGATCCAATCCTGCGAGTGGATCACTTCCGTCAGCAGTGGTGTTTTCGCCACTTGTGGGATGCAGTTTTTGTTGGAAATGATCGCGGTATCGAATTCGTCCACCAGGTGATTCAGGATGATTCCGCGCAGGTGCATGCCGCGGGCGCGGATGGACTGGCAGGACAGCACGGTGTGATTGATGGCACCGAGGCGGTTGGCCACCACTAGAACAACCGGGAGACCCAGCTCCACGGCCAGATCGGCGGTGGAATAGTCCGCGGTGATCGGCACTTCCCAGCCGCCGCAACCTTCGACCAAAACCAATTCGTGCTCGGCGGCGAGAATCCTGTAGCCGGCGATGAGGGCCTGCACATCGATGCTGGTATTTTCCAACTGTGCCGCCACCCAGGGCGCGACGGGGGTTTTCAGCCACACCGGATTCACTTGCTCCAGCGGCAGCCCGCCCGATGCCGCTGCGAGAATATGCGCGTCATCACGATCACCGCAAACGATGGGTTTGTAGCCGACCGCATCAATGCCATCGGCACGCAGAGATTCCAACAAGATTTTCGTTGTGTGGGTTTTTCCCACGCCGGTATCGGTTCCGGCGATAAAACAATTCGTCATGGTCATGGGTGCTTTACTGATCGGTTTTCGGCGCTTCCGCGGGCGTGCTTTCCTCCACCACCACCTTGGCCTTGGGTGCGTTTTCGGTCATGGTCTTGTCGATCTTTTGCTGCAAGATCGACACTTCCAGAAGTTTCTGCTGCATTTCCCGCTGCAAGTTTTGTTGCTGCAATTGTTGATCGCGAGCCTGTTCCGAGATGAACCGGAAACCATCCCCATCATTGATGTGCTTGTGAATCACATACCAGATCGCATAAGCGGCGATCAGCGATGCGATTTTAGCCGGCCAGTTCTTTGTCAGTGCTGTTTTCATCGTTGGCGGGAGTGGAGAGAAAGAGGGCTTCGAGACGGGTGCGGAAATCATCGGCACCTGCCGTGCGGATCATTTCGCCATCCACGCAGAGGGAAATGCTTCCGGTTTCCTCGGAAACCACGACAACCACGCAGTCGGATTCCTCGGAGACGCCGATGGCGGCGCGGTGGCGCAGACCGATGGAGCGATCGCCCAGTTCCTTTTGGCTTACGGGAAACACGCAGGCCGCGCCGGCGACGCGGTCCTGGGCAATGATCATGCCGCCATCGTGGAGCGGTGCTTTGGGATGAAAAACCGCTAGGGCCAGTTCCGGAGAAAAGATGGCGTCCATTTTCACACCGGTATCCAGATAGGGTTTGAGACTAATTCCTCGTTCGATCGCAAAAAGTGCACCCAATCGTTTTTTTGATAGGGTGATCACCGCGTCTTCAAAAGTTTCCAAGAAAGCGAGTTTGCGGTTGGTGGAGAACAAAAACAAACGACTGCTGCCTAACTTCGCGAGGGCGTTGCGCAATTCAGGTTGGAAAATCACGATCAAGGCAAGAGCCAGCGCGGCGGCGGCACGGGTGATGATCCAGCCGATGACCTGGAACGAAAAAAGTTGGGAAATCAGAGTGAGGAAAATCAGAATTGATGCCAGACCTACCAGAATCCGCGCGCCGCGGGTGGACTTGAAGGCGCGGAAGATCTGATAGACTCCGAGTGCGAGAATCAAAATCTCGACGGCATTGCGCCAGTGTTCCGAAATCCATTTGCCAATTTCCGCCATGTGAGGGGCAGTGTAAACCAAGGTCCTGCTGGTGTCACCTTGATTCTTGTTGGAAAATCAGCACGGCGATCAAGTGAGGGAAATGGTGGCATGCATGACAAATCCATCGAGACCGACAGAGGTAAAGATGAGGATGAGTTTCACGACGGATGATACGGATTTCACGGATGAAACGGTGGAAGCTGACAAAATAAAATCGGAAGAAGTGTTGCGTCCCGGAGATTCCATTCATCAAGGGAAGTGATGGCATACGATTCAGCCATCCGTAAATCCGTAAAATCCGTCGTATCCCGATCCGGCCTCCTGAGCCTCATGCTTCGCGTGTGCTGATCGAGTCGCAGTTTTCCTGGCTTGCTCATCCCGGGAAAATCGGAATGCCGACTCCGTTCTTGTCAATGCTCCATGACTTCCGTAGGATGTCGGCATGAAATTGATACGGCATGGTGATATCGGACGTGAGGAACCGGGTGTGTTGTTGCCGGATGGACGGCGTATCGATGCCAGCGAGGAATTCAACGACTATGATGAGGGTTTTTTTGCGATGGGAGGAATGGAGTCCCTGGCGCAGTGGGTGGAAGATGGTTGCGCCGGCGGGCGTGAGATTCCTTCGATCACCCGCATAGGACCACCAATTGACCGGCCTTCCAAAATCGTCTGTGTCGGCAAAAATTACCTCGATCACGCCAAAGAATTTGGTGAGGGAATTCCCACCGAGCCGGTGTTGTTCATGAAAGCATCGTCCTGTTGGTCGGGACCATTTGATGAAATCATCCGTCCGCGCGGATCCGAGAAGCTCGATTACGAAGTGGAACTGGCGGTGGTCATCGGGCAAACCATGAGTCACGTTAGCGAAGAGGATGCACTCTCGTGTGTGGCGGGCTACTCGGTGTTTTGTGATTACTCGGAGCGTGCCTATCAAAAGGAAATGGGTGGGCAGTGGATGAAAGGCAAGAGCTACGATCGTTTCGGCCCGATGGGACCCTGGCTGGTGCCCGCTTCACAAGTGCCCGATCCTCAGGCGCTGCGCCTGTGGACCAAGGTCAACGGTGAGCTACGCCAGAATGGCTATACCGGCGATATGATGTTTCCCGTGAAGATGGTATTGAGCTACATCAGCCGTTTCATGACTCTGCTGCCCGGAGACGTGGTGGCAACCGGTACGCCCTCGGGTGTGGCGATGGGCATGAATCCGCCGAAATACTTGCAGCCAGGCGATTTTGTCGAGCTCGGTATCGATGGCCTGGGAGAAATGGGGCAACGCATCGTGGCAGGTTAGAGCCAGACTTTGGTTTCGTCATGCTCTTCGAATGGCATCAGATGGTGTCGCCGGAGAAACGCTTCCATCGCCTGTAAAGTGAGGTCGTGATGGCGAGGGCTGCAATTGAAATTAAAAAACCGGTGATCCGCGGCTTCGTAGACTATAACCTCCACTTTGTTTCCTTTCCAACGCATCCAGCGTCGAAACGACTGCACGGGCTCCACGGGAGTGATGCGATCGTTCTTTCCATGAAGAAACAACATCGGCGGGAGTTTGCGACGCGTCATTTTCAGCGGGCTGTTCGCCTTGGCGGCGGCGCGCGAGCCGAAGCGTGCGGCATGATCGGTACACGGTGAGGTATCGACCAGCGCGCTGAAAAGCACCAGCGCCTGTGGCCGAGGATCCACGCCATCCTCCTGGCGCGGATGTTTTTTCATGGCGGCATGCAGTGCCAGCAACGTGCCACCGGCGGCACCAGCGAGAACGACTTTTTGGGGATCGATGCCCAGGGTTTCGCAATTTTTTTTCGCGGCGATGATCAGATCTTGTGCATCCTCGATCGCATCCTGAGGCGTGCTCTGGTGTTTGGAACTGACGCGTGTTTCCGCCGCGATGCACACGCAACCGCGTTCGGCGAAATACAGGCACTGCGTGGCAAACTGCGTGACTGCAGACGCATCCCAGAATCCACCGTGAAAAAAGATCAGCAGGGTGGTGGATTTTTCTGCGGGATGTTCCATCGGGAAAAACACATGTGCGTGCAATGCCCCTTGATCGGTTTCTTTGTAACAGAAAGTGGTGGCGTCTTTGAGGAGTTCGCGATCGCGTGTGGCGCCAAAGGCGGGAAGTTGCGTGAGAATGCTCATGGATGAGATGATTACCAGGAGCCGCCTAGGGCTTTGATGAGATTGGTGGTGAGTGCAAGTCGTTGCGCCCTGATTGAAGAGGCCAATCGTTGCGTGCTCAACAAAGTGCGCTCTGTATCGACAACTTCCAAGAAGCTCACAAGGCCTGCGGAAAACCGTTGCCGTGAGATATCCAGAGAACTCTGTGCCGCCGCGACAGCTTTGTTCTGCGCTTCTTCCTGACGACGCAGAAAGTCGAGCCCTGTGAGATTGTCCTCGGCTTCACGCAGGGCAACGAGCACGGATTGTTTGTAATCGAGGGATGCGGCCTGATGTCTCGCCACTGCGGCATCGAACTGGGCCCGGATTCTTTTTTGTCCGAGGATGGGGTAAGTCAGTCCAGTGCCCAGGGACCAAACGGTGGAGTCAGCGCGGAAAAGTTGATCCGACTCCTGGGCTGCAAAGCCCCCGCCAACTTGCAGTCTCAGGCTGGGATAGTAAGCCGCCTTGGCCACGCCGATGTCTGCATTAGCCGCCGCCACTGCGCGCTCGGCTGCATACAAATCAGGGCGGCGCAGCAATAAGTCGGCTGGCAATCCCGCAGGAATTGTAGGCGGCTTTGGCAGTGTTACCTCAACTGCAACCGAGAAACTCCCTGCATTGCGACCCGTCAATACGGCAAGGGCGTTGACGAGCTCGGAGCGATTGCGATCCACCCCGATCAATTCCGCTTCGAGATTGGCGACTTCGGTCTGCGCTCTTGAAACATCGAGTGCATTCACGGTGCCGGCACGGAACCGGGCCTCGACCAGAGCAAGAGATTCTTTGCGAAGGGCAATGCTGTTGACGAGCAGGGAGCGGTCGGCGTCGATCGCTCGCAATGCCCAATAGGTTTGAGCTGTATCGGCTGTGAGTGTGAGTTGCGTGGCGACGAGACTGGCCTGAGCGGCGGCTTCACGGGCATCCGCAGCCTCCACTTGTCGGCGCACCTTGCCCCAAAGATCGACTTCGTAAGCCAAATCCAGTGGCAGACTGAAATTGTTGACCTGAAGATTGCCCCCTTGGCCGAAGATGAACTTCCGTCGGCTGAGATCTCCATTGAAGTCAAGGGAAGGGAATACGGCGGTGCGGCTTGTGCGACTGAGAGCACGTGCTTCGCTCAGTCGTGCACTTGCGGCCTGCAGGCTCAAGTTTTGGGATGCGGTGGCGGCAGCCAGCTTGTTCAGCGTTTGATCGTTGAATGCTTTCCACCACTCCTCACTCTTGTAGGACTTTCGTGCGCTGGTGCGCTTCCACTGCACGCCATGCAGCGAGTAGCTCGCAGGAAGATTCACCTGCGGCGCTTCATGCCGAGGTCCCACAGCCTGACAACCGATCAGCGTGATCGTAGAGGCGAGTGCGAAGGAGGAAAATTTCACATCGGGAGTATGCTTTCAAAGTGTTATCACGCAAGAGTAAGATCGCAGAATTTGGCAGTGAGAAAAAAATCGGTAATTTTGCATTTTGCGATTGAATTTCAGGAATGGATGGTGTTCTCTTCTCCCCCCTGAACGGCGGTTTGGCGGAATTGGTAGACGCGCTCGACTCAAAATCGAGTACTTACGTGTGTGGGTTCGAGTCCCACAGCCGCTACTTATCATACAATCGAAAAAATTGATGATTTGATCAATTCTTATCGAAGTAAGTCGCGTGGAGTGCGCGCATGAGCCTATCACCGGGCACCTAGCTAAGATTTTCCGCCTGTATGCTTGCGCGTCTGCGGGGGGACCGTTAAATAAGTGTGTGGCCGCGAAAAAGTCTCCCAGCAACTCGAACATCCATGTCGTCGTCGGCACCGATGAAGGCATGGTTCGTGAGCAGGCGCTGAAGTTGTGGCGTGATCTCACCAAGGGAGACGACAATGGTTTCAATCACGAGATCGTCGAAGGTAATGCGCTCAAGGCTGACGATGCGCTATCGATCGTTGGCCAGTTGATTCAAGCTATCATGACCTATTCGATGTTCGGCGACAAGGTTGTGTGGCTGCGCAATGCGACGTTTTTTGGAAGTGATCGCACTTCGGAATCCGAGAGCGTCCTCAATGAAGTGATCTCACTGACTCATCAGTTGGAAAAAGGCCTGCCCGATGGCGTCAAGCTGATCATCAGTGCCGATAAAATTGACAAGCGCCGGGCATTTTGGAAATTTCTGGAAAAAAACGCCGATCTTCAGGTGCATGACCGCATCGACATGAGCCAACATGGCTGGGAGGATCAAGTCGCGGCATTGGTGTTGAACAAAGCGGCTGAAGTCGATCTGGAATTCGAAGCCGAGGCCCTTGAGCTATTCGTGAATCTCGCCGGTGAGGCGACGCAGCAAATCGTGAATGAGTTGGAAAAATTGCGACTCTACCTCGGTGATCGCAAGGTTGTCACCATCGATGACGTTCGTTTGATGGTGCCGCTCAGTCGCGAGGGCGTGATTTTTGAAATTGGTCGCGCCCTGCAAGCGGGAAATGCCGCGCGTGCGATTGAATTGATCGACGAGCAATTGGAAATGGGCGAATCGGCGGTCGCTATCATACGCGCGGCCATCATCCCCACGGTTCGCAATTTGTTCATGGCGCGCATTGTGCTGGATCTCACCCAATCCTCGGCGCGAAGTTATAATGACTTCCAATCTGCCGTGAACCGGCTGCCCGCCGAAAAGAAAGCCTGGCTACCGATGAAGAAATCCGGTGACGGCCATAACATTTATCCAGTATTTCTCTCCGCTCAGGGGGCGAACTCGTTTACCTTGAAAAACCTGGAGGCTATCATGCACGCCACGGCTCGCGCTGACAAATTATTGGTTACCACAGGTCTGGATGAGCGTATGGTTCTCCATCGGCTGGTCACGCAAATCGCCACTCTCGCCACACCCGCACGCGCCAGTCGCACCCGTTGATCATGAAACCATTGCTGACCTTGTTGTTGATTGGAGCCGCAGCTGGATTGCTTGGCGCGCTTTGCGGAATCGGCGGAGGTATCGTCATGGTTCCGGCGTTTACCTTGGCACTCGGAATGGATCAAAAACAGGCTGTCGCAACTTCCATGGCAGCCGTGGTGGTGACCGCCCTTGTCGCCACGGCCAATAACATGCGCAGCGACGGTTTGATCCACTGGAAAACCGTGGCTCTTGTCGCCATGAGTGCCGCAGTTTTTTCTTGGTTGGGCAGCGATTGGATGAAACAGTTGTCCAGTCCCACGTTGACGCGGATTTTTGCCGTGGTGATGATCTTTGTGGGACTGAGAATGCTATGGAAATGACGCGAAAAATTTAGCGAGAATTTTTTGCACATCCTGAAAGATTTCTTTCTGCTGGGAAGTTTGCCTGATTGAGATTACGATCTCGATTATGAAAGATAACGATGCCACATTGGCTGCCAGCATCATCCGCGCTTTTCAATCGATCTTCCGCTTCATGGCTCTTCTGTTAAGCTCCTTGGTAGGAACTTGGCAGCCTCCCGGTTGGATGCGCTGGATCTTCGGAAATTTGGGTCAACACGTCGCGAAAAGACCTCGTATTTATACGATGGTTCTTTTATTTATGGCAATGTTGGGGCTTGGTCTCCAGCAATGGCAGCGTTGGTGGGAAATGCACCGTCCACAGGAGCGACAGTTGGTGCAAATGCGCGATGTGGCGGTGACCATCGTCCCACCATCACCAACAACATGGACCAAGGACAAAGCCGTTCACGGGGTTTTGAAAGTGAATTTCAGCTATGCCACCGCACCGTTGGATCTTATCAAAAAAACCGTTGCCGATGCTGTCGTTATCAACCCGGAAATTCCCGGCACGTGGACATGGAGCAGTGACAGGTCGCTGGAGTTTTCTCCCCAACAAGAGTGGCAGGCGGGACAGGAATATGCTCTGGCGTTTCAAACGTCGGCATTTCCCGCAGAGGTGCGTTTGTCCAATCTTAAACCCACATTTCGCACGCTTGCCCTCGATGTCCGTGTAATGCCCTACGAATTTTACACTCAGCCCGACAATCCTGACATTCATCAAGTCACCGCAACTCTGACGGCGAATTATGCACTCACGAAGGAAATTTTGCTTCCCAACATCAGCATGTCTTCGCTCGCAGAAAAACCCGAGGCATTTGGATCATCCGCGCCCGTGTTCACACTCACGCCGTCGAAGTCACCAAATCAATGGTATTTGCGAAGCTCCCGTGTGAAGATTCCCTCGAAGTCTGAGGAAATTCAACTGACGGTCGCAAAATCTCTGAAATCATCCAGCGGTGGGGCATCGATGGCGCGTGACGTTGTTGCAAAAGCCGTGATCCCCGACAGGTATTCCGCGCTTCAAATTACTTCGGTTGAGCCCAAAGTGATCAAAAACGATCAGGGTGAACCAAAGCAGTTTTTGACTCTCGCCACCAGTCTGGGTGTTTCTCCGTTGGAAATGACCAAGCACGTGCATCTGTATCGACTCACCGTCCAAGACGATACTTTTTTGCAGGAGCAGAAAAAAACAGAAAACGATGTCACCGCCGAGATGATTGCGCGCGCGACTTCGGTTCCGTTAGAATTGGTGCAGCAGGAGAGTGATAGTCCATTCCCCAAGGCCCATGCCTATCAGTTTTTTTCTCCCATGCCCGGGCGTTTATTCCTGATGGTGGATGCCGGACTCGCGACTCTCGGGGGCTTTGAAATGGCGCGAGAATATCGCGATTTATTTTCCGTGCCGCCTTACCCTCTGGAGCTCGAAATGACAGGCAAGGGTTCGGTGATGGCGCTGCAGGGTGAAAAGCTCATCCAATTCAAATCCCGTGGTGTCGATTTTATCAAAATCACATTCGGCCGGGTGCGGGCGACTGAGGTAAATCATATGATCACGCAAAATGACTATGGTGATTTTGCCAACCCTGATTTGCAGGGACATTTCAGTAAAGACAGTCTCGTGCGGAGCAAAACATTTGTTCTGAGGGTGAACAAAAAAAATCAGTGGGAAGCTTGTTTCACGCCTTTTGATATGGTCAAGGCTATGGCGGTCGCTGATGCGAGCGATCCTGATCCCTCGCGCGGGTTTTATTTCATCGATGCAGAGGCGGTGATTCCATCCTTGCCCGGTCAAGCTGACAGTTCTGTCTATTCACGGGTGGATGAGCCGGAAGATGCTTATTATTACGACGATGAGTATGCCGCATATCGAGAAATCGATGACGATCAGGAACCGAAGATCTGCGTGAATGCCGATGGAAAGATTGTTCAGCCCAGTGAATGGTTTTCCGATGTTCCTGCCGGTGGAACTGTGCATTGGAGAAGTCGGGATAAAGCGATCCAACGATTTGTCATGCTCACCGATCTCGGCTTGCTGGTGAAAACCAATGCGGATTCCAGCCGTGAGGTTTTTGTGATGTCGCTTCGCACCCAAAACCCGGTTGCTGGAGCAAAAATTTCGTTACTATCGCGCAATGGATCCACATTGGCCGAGGCAATGACGGATTCACAAGGTCGCGCGACTCTTGCGAAACCATTGATCTCGGCAAAAGAACAGCAGGCCGTGGCGATTCTGACGCGTTTGGGTAATGATACTTCGTTTTTGTCATTACGCCCCGGCCAGCTGCCAGCACTTGATTATTCGCGCTATCATGTCGATGGCATTCTCAGTTCCCGTGCTAAAGCCGTGGAGGCGCATGTGTTCACCGAGCGTGGAGTCTATCGTCCGGGAGATACGATTCATTTTGCATCCATCGTGAAACGCCGCGACTGGGAATCGGTGATCGAGGGACTCCCCGTGCAGGCCATGCTCAGTGATAGCGAGGGCAATCGAATCGCCACGCGCAATTTCAAACTGCCGGCCGATGGTTTGGTCGATGGTTCATTCATCACCACGGAAAATTCTCCCACGGGAGTGTATGAACTCTCGATGTGGGTATTGAACCGCGATGAGAATGCCGTGCAATTTCTGTTAGGCAGAATTCCACTTCGTGTAGAAGACTTCCGCCCGGACCGAATGAAAATGAAAGTTTCCATCGATCCTGCACCGGCAGTCGGCTGGGCGAAACTGGTGGATCTCAAGGCACGGATTTCTCTTGAAAATCTGTTCGGAGCCGCCGCCGGAGACCGCGTGGTTAAGGGGGAAATCGCACTTCATCCGGCGGATTTTCGTTTTGACGCATGGAAAGAATTCCAGTTCTACAATCCTACCGAAAACCGCAATCACTCGATCGCAGGTCGAACCATTCCGTTAGGTGAAGTGAAAACCTCGGCAACGGGTGAAGCCGAGATGACACTGGGATTGGCGGGACTGGATCAAGTGAACATGAGCGTGGCGGTGAATCTTGAGGCATGGGAAAGTGATGGCGGACATGGTGTGCGCGAGCAGAAACGCTTTCTGGTTTCTCCCTGGGATTCCGTTGTCGGCTATGATGCCGACTGCGAGCTGGATTATCTGGGCAAGGACAGCGGCGGGAAAGTGAAATTTGTGGCGATTGATCAAAACCTCAAGCCTGTGGCGATCAAGGGTCTGCGTTACAGGATTCAGGAATCACGCTATGTTTCCGTGTTGCGCCAGCAGGATGATGGCAGCATGAGTTATGAATCACAGCAGCGTCAGGTACTGGTGCGTGAGGAAAAAGATGTGAACTGGGAAGCTGCGGTTACCGAAGTGTCTCTCGATACCAGCAGGGTAGGGCGTTTCCAATGGCAGGTTCTTAACGAGAACAGCGAGGTGATTTGTCAGTTCTTTTACCGCGTCGTCGGCAAGGGCGATGAAGATCGTAGTTTGGAACGGGAATCGGAACTGGGTCTGACCGTAGCCAGTGCCAGGGTTCAAGCCGGCGAAGAAGTGGAGGTTTCGATTGTTGCACCATACAGCGGTGCGGGTTTGATCACATTGGAGCGTGACAAGGTGCTTTATTCCCAGTGGTTCAAAGCTGATACCAAAGCAACGGTTCATCGTATCCCCATACCGCAAGGCCTGGAGGGGACGGTCTATTGCAATGTGTCTTTTGTGAGGTCCATCGATTCGGAGGATGTGATGATGTCGCCTTTGAGTTATGCCACACAACCGATCTCAATCCTGCCGGTAAAACGCCAGTTGCAGGTGGAACTGAGCGCGCCGAAATTGGTCAAACCGGGTGAAGATTTGAAGGTGCAATACCGCACGAACCAACCATCGCGGGTGATTATCTATGCCGTGGATGAAGGCATTCATCAGATCACACAATACAAGCGTCCGCAGCCACTGGATTTTTTCTTCCGCAAGCAAGCTTTGGAAGTGCGAACGCAACAGTGGTTTGATTTGTTGATGCCGGAATATCGATTCATCAGGGAACACGCCGCCTTCGGTGGTGGCGCGGAAGGCATGCCGCCATTGACCATGACGCTCAATCCTTTCAAGAGAAAACGTGATGCTCCCGTGGTGTGGTGGTCGGGTATCCTGAACGCAGGACCTGATCCCAAGGAGCTGAGTTATACGGTGCCCGATTATTTTGCCGGTACACTTACCCTGATGGCTGTGGCGGTCAATGAGACGCGGGCAGGTTCGACAGAAACTTCATCTCTTGTCCGCTCACCATTGGTACTGACCAACAATGCTCCCACGACCGTGACTCCCGGCGATGAATTCACTTTTTCCGTTACCGTTACCAATCTTCTGGAGCAGGATGGTCCGGCGGACGTGAAGTTGCGCATCGAGCCGTCCAGTCATTTGCAAATCATGGGGGAATCTGCCGCTTCATTGACGATTGAGAAATCGCGTGAGGCAACACATCGCTTCCGCCTGAAGGCTCTCGATGTGTTAGGTTCCGCCAGCATCAAATGCCATGCTGCGGCGGGAGTGGAAACATCGGTGCGCACGGAAACGATCAGCTTGCGCCCGGCCACGCCATTCCGCACCCAGGTGCGCAGTGCTTTGATTCGCACCAAGGATCATGAGCAGAAGGTTTCTCGCACGATGTATGAGGCCTATCGCCGCAACGAAGTGGTGGCATCGCCGCTGCCCGTGGTGCTGGCACTGGGAATGCGCGATTACATGAATTCCTATGCCTACGATTGCACCGAGCAGTTGACCAGCAAGGGGCTGGCTTTGCTGTCTTATCGTGCCATGAAAACATTGCCACAGCAGGAGGAATCCCCGGCACAGACGATCGGTAATATCATCGCACAACTTCAGAGCCGGCAGAGTAACAGCGGTGGTTTTGGCTACTGGCAGGGCAGCACTGCGGATAGCGATGACTTCCTCAATGTGTATGTTGCGCACTTTTTGTTAGAAGCCAAAGAAGATGGCTTTGCGATCCCGCAACAATTGATCAATCGGGTGAATGGAAAACTCCATGCGATCTGTCAGTCGGGTGAGGCAGCCAATCTGGCGATCGCCGACCGCAAGGCGTATGCAATCTATCTGCTCACCCGACAAGGCGAGCGCCCGAATGGCTTGCTTTCCCTGCGCGAGTGCCTGGACCGTACTCAGGCGAATGCTTGGCAAAACCGCCTGTGCGGGCATTTACTCGCTGCCACTTACGCCATGCAGCAAAAGCCTGATGAGGCGGATAAAATCGCCGCCAAGTGGAAACTCGCTCAAGCCGCCGACTACCAGACAGGGGAAGACTACTGGACACGACCAGAAGTCGACGCATTGCTTTGCTTTGCGCTGCGAGCCCGGCATTTCAGTGATACGGTGAAAAACTTCGGCCACGCGGATTGGCAGAAACTGTATGGCGTGTTGTGGCAGCAGCGCTACAATACGATCACAGCGGCCACTGCGACACTGGGCATGCGCGAATACGCCAAATTGGCGCTGGCCAATACTTTTCAGTTCGAAGTCGATGCTCAACCACGTGATGGATCGGCGCCGATTTCCTTGATCCGGAGCCGTGAACTTTTTGCCAAGGCTTCGTTCGCTGATGCCATGAAATCGTTGGATTTCCGACTCTCGCAAAAAGACGGTGATGCCGGGCTTTTCTATCAGTTTGTAGAAGAGGGGTTTGATCGTGAGTTGCCGAATCTTCCTCAAAAAGATGGCGTCGAAGTCTATCGTGAACTAACCACGGCCGATGGCAAGCCGATCGAATCGCTGGAAGTCGGGCAGTCTCTCACGATGACACTGCGCATTCGCAATCTGAGCAACATTCCCTTGGGTGACCTTGTGATGATCGACCTGCTTCCCGGGGGATTTGCCGTCGAACCGGGGGCGTTGCGTCCCGGATTGGGAACCATGCCTGGCATGGATCGTGTGGATGTTCGTGAAGACCGCAATTTGTTTTTCTTCCGACTGCAAGGCGCAAAAGATCTCACCATACGCTACGCTTTGCGTGCGACTTGTGCCGGTGACTTCGTGGTTCCTCCCGTCTTTGCCGAATCCATGTATGATCGCGGTATCAATGGCGTGGGTCTGGGGCGTAAAATCAAGGTGACATCACGTGAGTGAAAACACGATTGAAACGTTTTTTACGATTCATCACAATCAGTTGTGGTGTTTTGCTTCTCTTAGGAGCGATCTTGTGGCTGGCTATTCCGCGTTGCGCACTCTATCGGGACGATCTTACGTGGTCGCCGGTATTGCGTGATCGTGAGGGAAAAGTGCTTCATCTGGGACTGGCGAAGGATGAGCGCTATCGCATCAGGGTTCCCTTGTCGGAGGTATCGCCCACGATGATTCGCGCGACTTTGGCGTTCGAGGATGAGCATTATTTTTCGCATCCCGGAGTGAATCCCTTCTCAATGATGCGTGCTTTGATGGGTCGTATGCAAGGTGTTTCCCGTGGTGGTGGATCCACAATCTCGATGCAATATGCGCGTTTGAGATTCGGCTTATCAACCCGCACGATTTCCGGAAAAATCCAGCAAATGTTGTGTGCGATCCAGTTGGAAAAATACTACACCAAACAGCAAATTCTTGAAGCGTATTTGAACACCGCTCCTTATGGTGGCAATGTGGAAGGTGTGGCTGCCGCGAGTCTGCGATGGTGCGGGCACGACTGCCTGGGTCTTGATATCGCGAAATCGGTGGCGCTGGTCATGCTGCCGCAACGTCCTGCTCTGCGACGCCCGCGCCCCGGTCGTGAGGAAGTGGCTAGTACACGATCGTCACGCCGACGATTGTTGGAAAAGCTCGGATATCACGATGGGCTTTTGGGGGATTATGCCTGGGAGCATCATTCAGTCCCTCGTGAAGCACCTCATGTGGCAAGAAGATTGCGACATGCGGATGAATGGTCGAGTCTCGATCACGACACCCAATCGAACGTCGAGACTGCCGTGCGTGATTATTTGCTGCGCGTGCAGGAAAAAGGTGTCTCCAATGCCGCGGTGGTGGTCGTGGATGCCCCTACGCGAGAAGTGCGAAGTTATGTCGGTTCGGCAGATTTTTCTGATGCCAAAATCGAAGGCCAAGTTGATGTCATTCGTGCCAAACGATCGCCCGGATCTCTCTACAAACCATTTCTCTACGGACTTGCCATTGATCAAGGATTGCTCCACCCCCAAACCATGCTGGCTGACGCGCCGATGCGCTTCCGCGACTACAATCCGGAGAATTATGAGCGCGATTTTTTGGGGCCTGTGAAAGCAGGTGAAGCACTTTACCGCAGTCGTAATCTACCCGCCTTGTCGCTGATGCGGCGCATCCGGGGGCATGGACTATTCGACTATCTCCAACAATCCGGAGTTCGAATGAATGCCGGGCCTGATGAGTATGGTTTGGCGCTGGCGCTCGGTGCAGCGGAAGCGACACCGGAGGAAATGGCCATGCTCTATGCCAGTCTCGCCGATGATGGCGTGCCGCGGTCACTGGTCTATCAGAGGGGTAAAAGTCCGGCGTCTCATCGTCGGCTTCCGATGCTTACCGATGGCACGCGATGGTTGTTGCGGCATATGCTTGCGGATCGATCGTCGGGTGATCCTCTGATGCATCCTACGCATTCATACAAAACAGGAACGTCCCAGGGGTTTCGCGATGCGTGGGCGATCGGTATGAGCGGCCATACTGTTATCGTGGTTTGGATCGGGCACAGCGATGGAAGATCCAACGCTGCTTTTGAGGGGCGTGCGATGGCTGCTCCTCTCTTGTCAGATTTGTTTCGTCGTTTAAAGCTGTTAGAAGTTTTGCCACCACCGCCCGTTGGTGTGCGAAAAGTGGAATTGTGCGCGGTTTCGGGAATGATCCCGTGTGAACACTGTCGTCATCGAGAACCGGGTTGGGTCTTGCCAGATGTCTCACCGATCGTGCCTTGCGATTTGCACCGTCTGGTGTGGGTGGATCAAGTCACGGGGATGCGGGTTGCACCGCGTGACGGCGATCCTCGGGTTAAGGCTGAAATATGCGAATTTTGGTCACCGGAATTTCTAGATCTTTTCCGCCTCGCCGGAATGCCGCGGCGCACCCTGCTGGAAAGTGCCGAGGTTTTCTCCCAGTCCAATGAAGCACCGCAAATCCTCTCTCCCATGAGAGAGCATCTCTATCAAATTTCCGGTACCTCGGCGCAAGGCTTAATTTGCAAAGCGCGCGCCGCTGCGGGGGTGAGTCGCTTGTTTTGGTTTGGCAACGATGTGTTTCTGGGATCTTGTGCACCCGGCGACGCCTTCATCTGGAATGATGCTTCGGGACCGTGTGAGCTTCATGTGATGGATGACAGGGGCATGTCCTCAAGCATCTCTGTTCTGGTGGAACGCAAACGATGATGATCACGGATTCGTTGCTGTTTTCTGAAACACCATGAAGTGCTGCCAGGGCAACTGGCGCTTGTTGGAGACGAGAGTAAAGCCCGATGCCGCGAATTCCTTGCGCGCTTGTTCCTCCGTCATTTTATGCAAGGGTTTGATCGGCACGCGGGGATCTTCGGCGCGAAACTCTAACAAAATAATGCGACCATCCGGTTTCAGAGCCTTGTGCAGGGAGTGCAACATTTCCGCAGGGTGGGAAAATTCATGGTAGGCATCGACCATCAACGCCGCATCCAGAGAGTTTGCCGGCAGTTGGATATCATCGATCGCACCGAGATGACCCTGCACGTTGGTGATCTGAAGTTCGGCGGATCGTTTGGCGAGGAAGTCCAGCATTTCCTGTTGGATATCCAGAGCGATCACTTTTCCTTGCGGCACTTTTTCTGCCAAACGAAACGCGTAGTAGCCGGAACCGGCACCGATATCCGCGATGACGTCGGTGGATTTGAGTTCAATGGCGGCAATCGCCCGGCTAGGCGCTTCTTCCCGTTCCCGCTCATCACGCTCCAGCCAACCGATGGCAGGATGCCCCATCACATGGGCGATTTCCCGTCCCATGTAAAACTTGCCAATGCCATCAGGAGAAGCAGTACGGACTTCGTAGATTGGTTTTGCTGCAGTAGGGGATGGGGTTGCCATAGCCATCGATCGACTGGTCGCGGTTTTTTCGTCTTGCACCCGAGGTCTTAAGTAATAAGCGGTGCCGCCTGCGATCAGAGAGAGCAGAAGCAATAGAGTTGTTCGTTTCATGATTCGATGCAGACAATACTGTTGAAAGAAGATATTTTTGTCATCGTTGCATGGTGTGCGTGCCATCATTGTTTCGTTTTCCAAACGCATGGGCTTCCAATGGAAATCAAATCTCTGCAAGTCCACGAGACGATCAAAACTTTACAGAAGAAATTTCCATCATTACCGTTCTACCGATGAATGAACCAAGCTACCATATGATCCTGGCATGCCTCTGTTTGTTGTTGCAGGGTTGCATGGATCAAGGGGAGAACTCATTGAATCAGTCTGCTGTGACTCCTGCTTGTGTGGAAGAGTGCGAAGATCATACATTTCGCGGCAACTGTAACACATTGCGAGAATCTCAAGGATTTCGCCAAAATATTTTCCTGTATGGAGAACAGCTCACGATGGGATCGATCTGCATGGATCTCGATCGTGAACTTTATTTCATCGTGGATGCCACACTGCCAGTTCTCCCACCAAACGAAATGCACCCGCGATATCGGAATATGAGGATCGGTGCTGACCGGCTCAGAAAAAAAATGGATCCAGAGGCATTTATCCTTGATCGGCCCCAAACTGATTTGATCTTCCATATCCCTCGGGATGCCGAAGAGATATTTCCCGTGGAACTGTTGAGAGGAGTTTGCGGCGTCCGTATCAAACAAAACGACATTCGTTTCGCCTGGGATTGATGTTGATGCTCAGATCATCTCGTTGACAAATGCATTGCGATCAAAAGGAGCAAAAGCATCTGCCTCCTCGCCAGTGCCAACAAAGCAGGTGGGGATTTGGAATTGTTCATGGATCCCCACGATGATTCCCCCTTTTCCTGAGCCGTCGAGTTTGGTGACAATGAGTCCATCCAAAGGACAAGCCTTGTGAAATTCCTTGGCTTGCTGGAGCGCGTTCGATCCGGTTGTGGCGTCCACTACAAGAAGCGTGAAGTGGGGAGCGGAATCATCGTTTTTCCCCATGACGCGACGAATTTTCGTGAGTTCTTCCATGAGGTTGTGGCGTGTGTGGAGACGTCCTGCCGTATCGCAAATCAGAAAATCCACTTTCTGGGCGATGGCTTTTTGGTGGGCGGTGTAGCAGACAGACGAAGGGTCTGCATTGACGTTACCACGCACCACAGGAATGTTGATTTTTTCGCCCCATCGCTCGAGCTGTTCGACTGCTGCTGCGCGGAATGTGTCAGCGGCCGCCAAGAGCACCGAGTATCCCTGGTTCTTCATCCACAGTGCTAATTTGGCTGAAGAGGTTGTTTTGCCTACACCGTTGACTCCCACGACCAAAATCACGCAGGGTTTACCATCGTCGCGCTTTTGCGGAAGGGCTTGAGCTTCGGGCAAACGGCGGGCAATGTGCTTGCGAGCCGCATCCACTACATCATCCGCAGTGATTTTACGGCCCAGATCTTTGAGCTCATCGACAATTTCCATGGCGCCGCGAACCCCGAGATCGGCCGCAATCAGGTCGGCCTCGATCTCGTCCCAATCGATCTCGGCACGATTCGTAATTTTATGAAACAGAGATTTGAAAAAACCCATGGTGCGAGGTGTGAAAAGGTGAAATTGTTTAAAGTTCTTTGACTTGGATATTGCGCCAGCGCACGTGGCAGGATTTACCAGAATGAACTTGGAGTGCAAAAAATCCCTCGGGAGTGAACTCTTTGCCCTGATCCCGGTAATCGACGCGCATTTCCCCATTCAGCCAGATTTGAATGTGATTGTCTTCGCAGCGGATACGGATTTGATTCCAGTCATTCCAACGCATGATTTTCTGGCCCTGAAGGGTGAATGCTTTCTGTGCGGTTTGTTGCTCCGGCGTGTTTTTGGGATTGATCGCAGGTGGCATCAACCAGCCACGTCGCGCCTCATCGTAGAGCCCTGCAGTCCAGGCACGTGTCTTGCCATTGTCGTGTTCACATTGATACCCGTTCACCCGACCATCTTTGCCCGTTTTTTGCAATCCGCGAAACATCATGCCGGAATTACCCGTGAGGTCGTCGAATTTCATTTCAAAACGAAAGTCAAAATTTTTGTAGGTTCTGTCGGTGCGTAAAAAGGTGTTCGATTTCAGGTTGATGCCGGTTCCTACGATCTCGCCTCCCTCAACAGAGAATTTGCCATCGCCATTGACGACCGACCAACCGGAAAGGTCTTTGCCATTAAACAGGGGCACGAAACCCTCTTCAGCTCCAAGGTTGGCAAGGCTTAGAAAGAAAGCGATCAGTGATAAAATGAATCTTCTCATGGGCAGACGAGAGGGTGGACTGAACCAAACAAAAAGGCAAGTCATGTTGCATCAGCCATTGTTTCGCCTCCTGGGCTCGTCTGGTGAGCGATGGAGAAGATGTGCGAGATGATTGCGGAGCGTTGTAAGTGAGTGGGGTGAATGCAGTGCGGAGATCGAGACTCGTAGGCGGGCGCTGTCGCGAGGAACCGTGGGATAGCGTATGGCAGGCACGAGGAAATCCAGAGTCGCCAAATGATTCGACAACTCGATGGCTGCGGAGTTTTCGCCGAGGATGATCGGGATAATCGGTGTCCGATGTCCTGCAAGATGGGTTCCGTCCGTAAAAAGGCGTAGGTTTTCCTTCAGAGTATTTCGCAAGTCACATCCTCGCTGGGATTGGATCAATTGCACTGCGTGACGTGCCGCATGCGCAAGTGCCGGTGGCGGAGCGGTGGAATAAATGAATGATCGCGCGCGGTTCACCAGGAGTGCGATAAGTTCAGTAGACCCTGCGATGAACCCACCGGCGAGTCCGGCGGCTTTGCTGAGCGTGCCCATCTGGATATCCACGCGAGACTGCAACCCAAGCTCCTGACAAAGTCCACCACCTTGACTCCCTAATACTCCGAATCCATGCGCCTCATCGACGAGCAGCCAGGCATCGTAACGATCCTTGATTTCGACGATCTCACGGAGAGGCGCTGTATCACCGTCCATGCTGAAAACCGATTCCGTGATCACGAGAATACGTGAGTCCGAGCTTCGTTTCTCACGAGTCGTTCGCAGAAGAGTTTCGAGTTTTTCGAGATGATTGTGGGGAAATACCCGAAGTGTAGCTCCGCTGAGCTTGGCGGCATCGATGAGGCAGGCGTGGCTGAGTTTGTCGAGAATGACGACATCGTTCGGGCCAACCAGAGCGGGGATCGTCCCCATGGCTGCAGCGTATCCCGATGCAAAGGTGAGACAATCATCGCAGTGCTTGAGCTTTGCGATTTCGGCCTCCAGAGCTTGGTGTTCGCCGCTGGTGCCGCAAACCAATCGTGAGGAGGTCGCGCCGTGTCCGAACCGAACCAAGCCCTCATGGAAAGCCTCTTGGATCGAGGACTCAACAGAGAGTCCAAGGTAGTCATTGCTCGCAAAAGATATCATCGAACCTTGTTCGCCAGCTCCCATCGTGTCTCGCGCCTGTAGCGATCTCCATAATCCTGCCTCGCGGATTTTTTCTAATTCCTCGGATACTCCTTTCATGAGCCGACGAATGCTAGCACATACCGATGATCATGCCAGATTTTCCTCGATTGAGTCGTCCTTTTTTTGTATTAAAAAATAATACTTTATTAATGTTGTTGAAACTGTACGGATGCCATTTTTTCTACAGATTCAAAGAATTCGCGTGAAAACATCCTGACAAAGTCAGCATTGCGCTCTGTCATCGGGTGTTTTTTTGTATTTACATCGTCCGTTTTTTGTCTATCCTTTAGACGTTATCCCGACCTCAAGTATGAATCACTCTTCATATTCCCGATCTTTTCCTACTCGTAAGCGGTCGAAACGTGGTTTCACGCTGATTATTACCATCAGTTTGTTGGTTTTGTTGACTCTTGTGGCAATAGGACTCTTGTCCCTTTCCTCCGTGACATTGCGTGGTTCAGCCCAAGGGAATGCCATGTCCGTGGCGCGTAGCAATGCTCGACTTGCTCTGATGGTAGCGATCGGGGAGCTTCAGAAAACGATGGGCCCCGATCGGGCCATCTCTGCGACGTCTGAGATTCTCGCTCCCAATCCGGGTAAACCCAATTTGATGGGGGTCTGGGAATCCTGGGATTCCAATCCGAACGCGTCGCCGAATTACAACGCAGAGAAAACCTCGCGTTTCCGCCGATGGATGGTATCGGATCAAGATCCGCTCGCGACGGCATCGCGGAATTACCCGACTTCGGTTGCCCAGAATAATGCGATCACACTGGTCGACGAAGGCACTTTAGGGAAAGGAGCAAGGGATGTCGATCGTGTGAGGGCTGGATTGGTGCCCATCAGTCGTAACGGTAATCGTGAGGGTTCTTACGCATGGCACGTAGCCGATGAATCTGTCAAAGCACGTATCAACAGTTATCGTGAGCCTGCCGCGCAAAATGACACGCTGGCAAAGAGAAGGGCGATGTTGACGGGGCATCGTCCGGAACCTCGCCTTGTCAAAGGGAATGACGGTACGCCGCTTGATTTTTTGCCTAATGATCAAAACGTGGCGAGTTTGGCCACAGCACGCCAAGCCGAGGGGAAACTTGTTGACTTGAGTCAAGTCGATCTTCTAGGCAACGGAAGGCAAATGGGTAAATTCCGTAACACTGTCACTCCCTATTCCATGGGGCTGTTGACGGATGTAAGAAATGGCGGACTGAAACAGGATCTCTCTGCGATATTTGAAATGGGAACCATGCCGGCGGAATATAATAGTCGTCGACTGTATGAAAGCACGCACCGCATCACTGGGGTATCGGATCCGTTTTGGTCTTCGCTGCAATCGTATTACACGGTCTATCGCGATGTCACTTCTGCTGATACGGCTCCCACTTATTACCGTCCTCCGCAAGAAGCGATTGCTCCAGGCGCGATGAGCGTGCCGCGCCGTTTCTTTCCAGCACCGGTCATCGCCAAGGTGGAGATTCTATTTACTTATGTGACGCGAGATGCGCACTCCAACTGGATCACTACACTCAGAAATTCCGATCCTGAGCTCACACGCATGGGGCATTTGCTCTATACACCATTAGTCACTCTACACAACCCCTACAACATCAACGTCCAGTTCGATGAAATGCAGGTGGTGATTCGCAATGTGCCAGTTGCGTTCAATTTTTATGTGAACAATCGTCCGCAAAACAATCAATTGATTTCCATTAATGATATGTTCTATGGAAACCAAACCCAATATAAAGGCGAAAAATCATTTGCAATCAACATTGCCAACTGGAGTAGTCCAACCAGTCGCGATTCCAGTCCGATTACCTTGCGTCCCGGACAGTCCATGGTATGTGGTCCTTACATATCTCCCAATGCAAGTTTTTCCAACAACCAAGGAACGAGTTTTTTCGATTATCAAAACAATCTTACTGGAGTGGATAAGGATGGAAATATCACGACGCCGGTCGCTGGGCGACCCGGCTTTCTTGGCAAGGCCGTAGGTTTTGATGTCGACTGGATCGTCCCCCCTGAATTCAACTCCGGCCAGTCGACCGACAACGTGAGTGGTGTTTTGGGCCTGCGAGACAATGACGCTATTCACATCGAATACGCGGTTAGACAGCCGACCAAAGGGCAGAACACCCGGTTTGATGTTCAAGCGCAGATTACATCACGTGGACGACAAATGTCCTACGGCGGCTTGTCTTTTGTGTACAATGATGCCTCCACGTTGAGTCGATACTTCAACACCATACATCGTTTCCCTAGGTCGGGCGCCTTTCCTGCCTCCGAAGCTTACCATTCGAATTCCACCCCCGTTTCTGCTCAGAATAGAGCAAAAGCCGTTGCTCTTTTTTCGGCCTACGCCAGAACTACGAATGGAGGAGTGTATGAGACCAATCAGCGCACACCTGCAGGCGGGGCTCTCAACGTGCTTCGCGATGGTCGACTCGCTGGAAAGCCGATGATGCACCACAATCCCGCTCGTTCAGTGGTGATGATGGACTATCGCACCGAGGTGCCGGGCATGCAGTCACATGAGTTGAATTTTGTGCCATTGCCGGGAGATGTCGACGATATTTTTGAAATCGATGCGGCAAACCGCAGTAATCTTCTCTCAGGCAATACCACACAACGTGGGGTGAAGTCAGGTGTCTATTTCGAACTACCTACTGGTCCGATGCAAACGATCGCAGACTTCCGAAGATCCAATGCGCTGACATCGCCGTATCTGCCCAATTTCGTACAACCTGTTGCCAATTCGAGTGTCTCACCATTCATGACCACGTCGCGTGTCACGGAAACGGGTGTTACCTCCTACGCTCTTCTCGATCATAGCGTTTTGGCGAATTACGCTCTTTACGACCGTTTCTATTTTTCCACGATTGCTCCTGTTGGCAGCAAAGCCGCCAACAATGTTTTGACGGACTTCCTCGACAATCGTTTTCCGCTTCTCAATCAGGCATATTCTCCCTACCTGCCGATGGGCAAAACCAAAAATGATGCTCTTACGGAGCTTCTGTCATCTGGTCGTCCTGCGGCTAATGCCTACCGTCTTGCAGCAGAATATCAAATGGTCAAGGGTGCTTTTAATGTGAACTCTACTTCCGTATCCGCTTGGGCCTCTTTACTCGGTGCGATGCGCAATACGGAAGTGCCGATCATGTGGTCGCGCAATGGACAGATGGATCGGAAAACTACGAGCAACTATCCCATAGCGCCGATGTCACTCACCAACGGTGGTAATGCCACGGATCTTGCAGTAAATAGCGTTCAGACCGATAACTCACGCACCAATCAATGGAACGGTTTCCGTGAACTGACGGACTCACAAATCGAAGCCCTGGCGCAAAATATCGTCGAACAGGTTCGCTTGCGTGGGCCGTTTTTGTCGATGCATGAATTTGTGAACCGTCAGATTGGCGCGAATTCTCCATTGACTCGCATGGGTGCTTTGCAGGCGGCATTGGAAGCCTCACAAATCAACAATGCGGTATTCAACACGCAGATTCCGATCACTGCGGCGAATGTCTCGGATGCTTCTCTGTATCGCAATCGAACGGTTGAGGCTAATGTAGGCAATCCCGCGGAAGGAGCCCCCGGTTGGATTACCCAGGGAGATCTGATGAAAATCATTGAACCTCTTGCCACCGTGAGGTCGGATACATTTGTCATTCGCGTTTGCGGAGAGGCGCTCAATGCAAATGGAGTCGTCAGCGCCAGAGCGTATGCTGAGGCTGTTGTGCAACGAGTTCCAGAATATGTGGATCTCATCGATCGACCCTCGGTCAATGTTTCTGCGGTTACCACAGCAAGTCCGACAAATCGTGCTTTTGGTCGGAGGCTTTCTCTGGTATCGTTCCGCTGGCTCTCGCGTGGAGAAGTCTAATCTGCTATCCTTATGTTGCGTTTTTTTTGGTTGATCATGTGCCTGCCTTTGGCAGGTTTTTCGCAGGAGTCCGTGACTCCTGTCTCCATTCGTGCCGCCTATCACAATCCGGTGAAGCCACTGGCTGAGTTTTTTATTCCGGATCAAACGGGCACCATCGTGCCGTTGAACTTGGTGGCGGAGATGCTGTCTTATCCCCAGATCACGATACCAGCGAATGGTAATCTGGTATTGTATAAACAAAAAGCCATCGATCCCAAGAACCCTCAGGCGTCTGTAGCTGCCACGGCAAAGATTCCTGCTGATTGGAAAAAAGTCATTGTATTGATTTTTCCGGGCACTGCCGAGGGTGAGCAAGTTTCTTACCGCATGCTTTTGATGAACGACGACCCCAATACTTTCAAAAAAGGTGAGTCACGGGTTGTCAACTTGACGCAGGTCGATACGGCTTTGCAGGCAGGCGAACACAAAATCCCAGTTCCATCGGGCAAGGTGACGGAACTACCCGCGGTGAAACAGGTGAACGAATTCAATAGAGCGCAGACCAATTTTTACTACAAAGAAGCAGATCAGTGGGTCCCCTTCACCGAGCGTCAGTTGCAATTCATGGATTCCATCAAACGCATTTTTCTCATCTATCTGACACCGGGTTCGACTCAACCTTTTGTTTCGACTCTTGTGGACAATGCTCCACCAGAGATTCCCAAACCCACTCCTTGAGCTGGAGCGAGAAGAAAGAAATATTTTCTCGCGCATGCGCAGATCGATGCGACAATGTGCAGGATGTGAGGCTTTTCACTTATGATACTGACACGTAAATTCCCATGGTTGGTTGCTTGCGGATTCATCGTGGCGATTTTTTTCGGTTGGTTGCTTGGGCGCTCGCCATGGGATGGGCGCGCAAAAGGCACCTCTGGTGACATGGTGATCCGCGATGAACCAATGATCGAACGTGAGTGGGGCAGAGTGACCGCTAAAAACCCTCGCACAAAAAGTTTTCGAACGGATGATGAAGCTTTGGAAAATGGAGCGTTGCCCGGACAGCGGACACTGCGTTTTTCCAGCGATGAAGACATGCAGGCTTTCCTGGCAAGAGCAGGGGACCGTTTGCGGGTTCTGGATCGGATTGATGCATTGCATGCTCTGCGTGTTAGTTTTCTCGACCCGGATGATTTGAGCGAACTGCTGGATGGATCTGAAGAATTAGGGCTTGTTTTTCCGGCTTATACGCCGAACCCGTCAGGCGGCATGGTCCAGGCGGATGCCGTGCCTTTGGGGAATCAGTTGTGGAAATGGCTGGGATTGAAGGAGATGGATGCAAGCCTGGGACAAGGTGTCAAAATTGCGATCCTGGATACCGGTGTCGTTCCTCATCCTGCCTATGGTGATGTGCGTAATCACTTCATTGTTTCGGGATCGGAAAACTATGCCGATTGGAATGGTCATGGCACAGCTGCGGCATCATTGATCATAGGCAACAGTTCGACCGTTCCCGGAGCAGCGCCGGGTGCGATATTGACATCCTGGCGCGTTGCAGATGATTCCGGTTCTTCTGATAGCTGGAAAATTGCCCAAGCGATGATCCAAGCTGCTGATGCCGGCAATCAAATTATTTCGATTTCCATGGGATCATATGGTGACAGCATCATGCTACGCGATGCGGTTTTATACGCCCAGAGCAAAAACGTGTTGATCGTTGCGTCCAGCGGAAACGATGGTTTGCCGGCCTCGGCTTACCCAGCGGGCTATCCCGATGTCATCACGGCTGTCGCTGTTGATGCTCAAAACAATCATTTGCTTTTTTCCAACCAAGCGTCGAATTCAGCCCTTTCAACACCCGGCTGGGGGGTGACGGCGGCATATCCTGATGAGCGAGTCACTTCCTTTTCCGGTACCAGTGCTTCCGCTCCTATTCTGGCCGGCACGATTGCTGCAGTGATGTCGGCAAAAAAATTAAGTGCGGCACAGGCATTGACGGCGATCTATCAAATGACCAATGAAGCAGGAGCGGCGGGTCCCGATTCATTTACCGGAGCTGGTGCAGTGAATCTTGGACGTATTTTACAGAGTGACACTTCGCGGATCATGGACGCGGCAGCAGCGTCGAATTTTATCACACCTCCAGTACCGGGAGGTACGGCGCAGGTTCAAGTGAATATTCAAAATCAGGGCACCACCACGTTGAGCAATGTTCCTGTGTCTGTCACCATCCCTTCCGGCGTTACCAACCTCACGGTTCCATCATTGGCGCCGGGAGCTGTGAAGAGCTACAACATCGGCTTGTCGAATTCGCTCTTCGCCAATGGTCAGTCGGTGAAAGTCACGACTCAGATTGGCAACAACGATGCCGTGCCTTCCAATAATCTTCGCTCTACGACCTACAGTCCGCCACCCAAACCTTAGGTTCAGGGCATGGCCTCCAGGACCGTGGGGTAGAGATGAATGTGTTGTCGGTGGCTGTTGCGAATCGCCGTGCGGATGTTTTCCAGCGCTTCTGGACGTTTTTGGTTTGTCAGTGCAACACGGATTTCATCGCGACATTCTTCCAGTGTCCGAGGCTTGGCCCCGCGTCGCTCGATCACTTCGGCGAGATGCCAGCCCAATTTGGTCTGAAAAATCGCGACTTGATTGGGCGGCATGGCAAAGAGCGGCTCGGTAAAATCAGCAGGCATGCGTGCTGTGCGGGAAATCCAGCCAAGGTTGCCGCCTGACAACTTACTGCGTTCGTCTTCGCTCGATTCTTGAACGAGTTGCTCGAAGGTCTTTTCTTTTTTTTGCCATGCATTCCATGCCGTTTCCGCTTGGCTTTTGACCGCTGCAGGATCTTTTCCCAGTGTCGCCCAGAACACATGCCTGACGTGAATCATTTCCGGCATCCGTAATGCTTGTTGATGTTTTTGATAAAATTCCAGCACTTCCTCATCACTGACTTTCAGCAGCGGTTGAAGTTGCCGATCGAGGTATTTCTCCATCTCAATCATCGCGGCCATTCGCAATTTGAGTTCTTCTTCACTGGCGATTCCCTGGGCCTTCATGGTTTGTTCCATTTCCGTGCGCGACGGGAAGCGCGCGAGCAGTGATTTCACCCGGTCGCTGACTTCAGCATCTGTTGCCCGCTCGGCTTCTTGATTAGCCGCGATTTTCGACCGGATCAATTGGTGGTCCACCAATTCATTCAGGACTGCCTTTCTCACCAATTTCTTTTGTTCAATGGGTGTATCTTGCCAGGATTTCCCCTCCAGCCAGAGTCGCTCTCTCGTTGCTCTATCGACCTGGGATGTCGTGATGGGACGCCCTAAGACAATCGCAACAATTCCCGCTTTTTTCGCATCTTCGACTGCCTCGGGGCTATCGGATTTACGACGATTGATTGCTTTGCGCAAAGGACCGGAACAAGCGTACAGATCGATGGCCACATACGCAAGTAAGGCCGAGTAGATGAATAGGCGGGCTGTGAACGAGATTTTCATAAATGGGATGCCAAGGCAGAGAGCAGCGATTGTAGTTGCAGTGGATCAGTGACTTTGTGAATCAATTCCGGTGTGATCTGAGACGCCCCCATGGGGATGTCGTGGCGCTGATAGATCATGTTGCTATGGATCGTGCGCCGCGCCGATAGATGGAATTCCGTAGCGCGGGTTTGATCGGCAAGTTCTCTGATCTTGTCAGCGCTTACCCCTCCGCCCGGTAGGACCGTGATTCTTCCGGCAGCTTGTTTTACGAGATCGGTAAGTCGGGTGATGCCTTTCGACACATCGGCTTCCCCACCACTGGTCAAGACCCGCAGAATGCCCAACGAGATCAAGGTTTCGAGGGAGCGTGACAAATCTCGTGTGACGTCAAAGGCCCGATGAAAGGTGACATCTTTTCCGCCAGCTGTATTCTGTAGAAGAGATGTTTGGTTTTCGTCGATTTCCCCCGTGGGCAAGAGGCATCCGAAAACCACGCCATCCGCACCATGATCGATAGCAAGGCGGATGTCGTTTTGCATCAGTTCGAGCTCTCCATCGGAATAAAGAAAATCACCAGCACGGGGACGAATCATCATCATGATTTTTCCTGAGAAAATCTTGCGCGCGGAACGCAAAAAGCCGATCGATGGAGTGATGCCTCCTTCACTGAGTGCCGCGCACAATTCGATGCGATCCACTCCAGCATCGGCACATACTTGTACCGAGTCCAGGCGATCCACACAGACTTCGATCAGTGGCTTCATGCGGGATTGATCATGATTTGATGCAATACGGTTCCATCAAGGCGCGACATCGCGACACTTAATCGTTTCTCATCGGCGACAGCATGAATGATCGTGGCACGCTCAGGTTGCGGCCCACCACCAATCAGCTGGGCGATTGGTTGTTTGGGCCCTGAGGGGAGGTATGCAGGTTCGTGGATGTGACCGGAAATCACCATCTGCACACCTGCTTTTTGCAAGAGCTCCACCCAGGCATCGCGGCATGGTTGATGACAGTTGTAGTAGTCAGGACTTGGATCATTCTCGGTCCACCACAGTGGAATGTGACAAAAGAGAAGTTTGTAGGGAGCACTGCGAAACCAGGGTTGCTCAATGATTTTTGTCAACCATCGGGTCTGGCGCTCACGCATGGCATCGAAGTGAACCATTCCTTGAAACACAGGGTGTGAATCGGGTTTATCTTCTCCCGTATCCATCGTCAGGCAGGCTACGGGACCCGAGCGGAACGCATGGGTGAAGTCTTCGCCAGGGCAGTGGGTGAATTGCTCCAAGTGGCGTGCCGCAGGTCCGCGCACATCGTGATTGCCTCTCAGAAAGGCCAGAGGATAATTTGTCGCAATACCGAAACCAGCGGGGGATACGTATTGATTCACCATTTTCTCCAGCGCATAGACATCGTTGGTTTGGTCTCCGTTCCAGAGTAGAAAGTCGGGACTCAACTGGGTCGTCTTTTCGTGAAGGGCTCCAATCGTTTTTGCGTTTTCATGCGTATCATTCCAAATCACAAATTGTGTCGTTTTTTTCGATGGATCAAGACAATGGATGGAATACACTGACGATGTCACCTCAACCCCGCGCTGAATTTTATATGCGCTTTGATAGTTTACGGAACACACGGTAACCCGATAGCGCAACTCGGCACCCGCGGGAACGATTGGCAGGCGGAATTTTAATACGTGGGATTCGAAGGAGACCATGCCGTGTTTTTCAGGCAATATTTTCTGCCATTCTGCTTTGTTCACGGAAATTTCCACATAGCCTGTGGCTGGGCATGATAATCCTTGCAAAATCGCAAGATTGCTTGGATCAGGACCGGCGATAATGGGTTCTCCCAGAGCAACCACCGAAAATTGCGCCTTGTCTGTTTCCGCGCTGGCAGCGAGTTTGATACTGGAACCAGCGAATCCGCTACCAATCAGACTACCTGTGAGAAAATGTCGACGTTTCATGACAAGACCATTACGTGATCATCGCGATGATTTACGCACCAAATTTCGTTCGCCCAGCACTCGCATACTCTGAGGGGTGAGCTTCTTACGCAGAGCGAATTGCCTTACGGCATGTCGTTGGATGTGGGATGCCGCTTCCTCGACGTCATCAGTGAAAAAAATCAAATCCGGATCTTCGGGGCTGATCATTCCTTCGTCGACCATCCGGTAGATCATTTCCATCAGTGGTGCCCAGTATTCTTTTCCCATCAGCACGATGGGGAAATTCCGCACCTTACCCGTCTGGATCAGCGTCATCGTCTCAAACATTTCATCGAGTGTGCCAGCACCTCCCGGCATCACGATGAATGCGTAGGAATACTTGACCAATACCGTTTTACGAGTGAAAAAATATCTCATCGTCACCTCGCGATCCACGTAGGGATTGCCTTTTTGCTCGAAGGGTAGCTGGATATTCACGCCCACACTGCGGCCTCCACTTTCAAATGCACCGCGATTCCCTGCTTCCATGATGCCTGGTCCGCCACCAGTCATGACGGTAAAACCCATCTTGGCCATACGCGCACCCATGGCACGTGCCATTTCATAGTATGTCGTACCATCCGGCGTGCGCGCTGACCCGAAAATTGTTACGCAAGGCCCCACGAAATGCAGCACGCGAAACGCACGAATGAAATCCATGGAAACTTTGAACAAGGTGGCCAGATCCGATAGACGGGACCGTGGTCCAGAGAGGAATGTTCGTTCAGGCAATTCCAGTTCATAGCGAAGTTGCTCATCAATGGCCTGTTGGTCGACATCGTGTTCCGGAGTTACTTTCGGGCAATCGGGGCATTCAGGTGCAGTCATCGAAATCAACATAACAGATGATCGGGTTTTACCAATGTCAAATGCATACCTCGAAGCTCATTTTCGCTTGCATCGCATTGAGCGATTCCGAATTCTTCGGTTTACTCATTAGACATTTTGCATTATCAAAGTGCGCGCCGCAAGTAGCATGAAAAAATCATTCAGTCTGATGCTCGCCTGGCGGTATCTCAATCCGCGCAGGGCCTGGATATCCTCGATCACTATGATCTCGGTGCTCGGAGTTTTGTTGGGTGTCTTGGTTCTCGTGGTCGTAATGGCTGTTTTTGCGGGATTAGAGAGGGAGCAAAAAAAACGACTGCTTGGATTTTCTCCTCATTTGCTCTTGCAATACACGGAGACCGGAGAGCGCTTCAATGAAATCGAAGATTGGGGCTCGGTGGTGGATTGCATGCAACGTATCCCCGGTGTTGTTGCCAGTTATCCGCACATTGAAGACAATGCCGTGTTGGATTCGTCGGATTTGCAGCGGCCTGTCAATTATCAGGCGGTCGATACTCAGGATGCGGTTCAGATGAAGGGCGTAGAGGAAATTCTGGATCAACAAAACTACCCTGGTTCCTCTGCGGATCTTGGTCTCGATGCACGTGTCGTGGTATCTTCCTTGATGGCGGATCAGTTTTCTTGGAAATTGGGCGATAAAATCAATCTCTATTCGACGCGTAATTTCCAAGAAGTTCTCAGGGCATACAAAAGCACCGAACAAGAACTGGTGCGCGATCGTTTTTCCGGTGTCGTATCAGCCTTGAAATTGCTGATCGAGGTGCAATGGAAAGAAAATGTGGAGGGATTTGTCATGACTCGCGCACAGGCCAGTGTGCTGAATCAATTGTATTCCGTATTGGAAGCACAAGATCTGCGTGAACCTGAGAGGTTGGCGATTGAACAAATTCTCACGGTGTTTGATGGAGCGGAGCATCGCGTGGACGACGACACTTTTCTTTTCAGCAATGGTTCGCAAAAGGAGTGCAAGAAACATCTCGACCTCTTGTTGTATGCAGAAAAAGACAAACTTGACGCGGACGTCTTGAAGAATATCAAGAGTATCATCCTGCCGCGGGAAGTGGAGATCGTGGGAGTCTTCCAAGCTTCACAAATGGTCAAGATGCCTGATTTATTTGTTCCGCTGCCATTGGCGCAGGGGTTGTCAGGATTGGGTGAGGGGGTGCAAGGTGTGGCATTGCGACTTGAGGATGCCTATCAGGCGGATTCTTTCATTCCAGAAATTCTGCGTGAACTGGAGCCGGGCTGGGTGGTGTCGACATGGGCGGATCAATACGCGCAGTTTTTTTCACTCATCAGTCAGCAGCGGGTGATGATGTATTTTGTGTTGAGTTTTATCGTTCTGATTTCGGCTTTTTCGATGATGGCTGTGATGTTTACGGTTACCATTCAAAAGAAAAAAGAAATTGGAGTGATGAAAGCTCTCGGTGCTACGCCGGGACAAATCATGCGTGTATTTCTCTATCAAGGCACGATCCTTGGTGTTGCCGGAGCTTTTTTCGGGGTGTTTCTTGGGCGCCTCGTGATCCACGGTCGTGGTGGTCTTCAAGAAGCACTGCGGCATCTTGGATTTGATCCCTTTTCTTCCCGCTTGACGGGATTCTCTGTGCTTCCTGCTTATATGGATCCCCGTGAGCAATTGTTGATTGGTTGCATGGGGCTGATTCTTTGTATGTTTGCTTCGTTCATCCCTGCGTTTTTTGCGTCGCGCAGTGATGCTGCAAAATCCCTTCGTAATCTTTGAATCATGAGAGCCTGGATCATCCAAAACGGTGAAAAAAACGGACCATTTGAAATCGCCCACGTGGTGCGGAAATTGCAGTCCGGCGAGTGGCATGGTGACACCTATGGATGGGTGGAAGGCATGAGGGAATGGCAGCCGCTTTCAAGCATCCCCGAATTCGCACAGGCGACTTCGGTAGCTGATGAAATGGAATCGTCAGTTGATTCCAACATAGACAATTCAGAGACTGCAATCACGACTTCGATTGCCGCTCAAGTCTCGAAGCGAGAGGCGAGCGCCATGCTTGTGCGTCGTTTTTTTGCTCGTTGGTTCGATCTTTTGTTGTGGTCGAGCATCTACATGTGTGCCATGCATTTGTCCGGAGCGAACTTGAAGGGGATGATGATGAATTTCTGGTTCAACTATCTCATGATGATCGTGTGGATCCTGATCGAAGCGGCCATGGTGCATCGATGGGGAGCGACTCCGGGAAAATGGTTGTTAGGGCTGCGCATTTCCCGTTTGGAGGGAGAACGGCTTCCTGTGGGTCTCAGTTTGCTACGTTCGGTTCGTGTTTATTTGATGGGGATGGGTATGAGCCATCCGATCCTGCTACCACTCTGTCATGCTTTTTCCTGGTGGTTTGTGCGCAAACATGGTTCGGCATTATGGGATGGCACCAGCGGTATCCGAGTATCGATTCGATCCATCAGTCCATGGCGCTGGCTTGCTTTTTCTGTCGCTGGATTCATGGTGATGAACGTGAGCGGTATGATCCTTGAACCTGTGTCGCGGGAATTGTTCCGGGAATTGTTTCCAGAACAGGCACAGTGGCTGGATGCCTCCACACAAACCCATACGCCTGACAAATGAAACTGCTTTTATTCTGCCTTCTGTTGGTCACTCCATGTCTCGCCGATGATGTCGCACTCGGCCGGGAAGCTGCGGATCAGTTGATCCGCGACAAGTGGCAAAAAAAACTGGAGCAACTGCGTCAGGAACGGGCGGCGGAAATGGAGAAAAAACAGATCACATTGGGTGACAAGACCATGCGCTTTTTACAACGCGAAATTGGCGAAGCTCCGGTCAATGGTCGTCCATTGGTGATTTCCATGCACGGGGGTGGTGGAGCGCCTGCCGCTGTGAATGACAGCCAGTGGCAAAATCAAATCCGGCTTTATGATCCAGAGGGTTCGCTTTACATCGCTCCGCGAGCTCCCACCGATACATGGAATCTCTGGCATGAGGCTCATATCGATGGTTTGTTTGATCGCCTCATCGAAAACTGCATCGCGATTCATGGGGTCAATCCGGAACGTGTATACATCATGGGATATTCTGCCGGAGGTGATGGAGTCTATCAGATCGGTCCCCGCATGGCGGATCGTTGGGCTGCTGCGGCGATGATGGCGGGACATCCGAACGAAGCAAAGCCGGAGAGCCTGCGCAATTTGCCGTTTGCTTTGCAAGTGGGCGGCCAGGATACGGCATTCAAGCGCAATGAAATCTGTCAGCAGTGGGCGGACCAGTTGACGGCGCTGGCCAAAGCCCATGAGGGTTCCTATGTGCACTTTTTCAAATCTTACCCGCAATATGGCCATTGGATGAACCGGGAAGATTCTGTAGCGGTCCCCTGGATGTTGAAGTTCACTCGTCAATCATGGCCCAAAGCCGTCACTTGGTATCAAGATGATGTCATCGGTTCCCGCTTTTATTGGTTGAGTGTGGATCCCGCCTTTGCGAAGAAAGGACAGTTGATTGAGGCTCGGTGTGAAGGCCAGAAAATCTCCATTCAGACCAATGATCCTCTCGAAATCACCCTGCGTCTCTCTGATTCTCTGCTGGATTTGGATCAGGCGGTGAACGTGGTGTGGAATGGGAAAAAGGTCTTCTCAGGCAAAGTGAAGCGTAGTGCCGAGGCCATCGATCTATCATTACAGCAACGCGCGGATCCATCCACCATCGCAACAGCATTGCTGAAAGTGAAACGGCTCCCTTGATCGTGAACCGCTTGTTCAGGTTCCCGCATCCCGGTAGAGAACTCCCATGCGCGAGAGTCCATCCTCCTCGCTGCCAAAGAGGCTATGAGGCTTGCCTTTCCCCGGTTCGAAGTAGGCATAACGCTCTATGGCATTGTCTCGCTCAAGAAAACGCAGGGCTTGTTTGAGGAAGTCATGATTTTCCCTCTCGCCTCCACTCCATCCGTTGAATTCTGTTAGCCATACGGGTCGGCGGTGCGATCTCGACAAGCCTTTGAGGAAATTTTCAAAGTCCACGGCATCACGACTGCGATACCAGTGAACAGCGATGAAATCGACGCGAAGTTTTTCCTTTTTCACGCGTCTCATGAATTCTTCCAGCCACTGCACACCCTTGTGATCGGACGATGGAGCCGGGCTGCCGAGAGGAATATTTTTCGCCTCGGCGATTGCCTGCAATTTCGGCCAATGCTTGATCGCATCGTCAATCGTGAGGTTGCCCTGATCGCCTCGTTCCGGTTCGTTGTATCCTAACAGATGTTGGATGCCGCTCATTGCTTTGACTTTTCCAAGAGCATCTCCGCCTTCCACATCTTTGCGGTTTTTGATCATCGGAACGAATTCGATGTCGGGGTCATGATTTTCTCCATGCCACCACGTGTAATACCAATGCGCGCCAAATTTCTTGTGTGCATTTCGATCAGGGCCCGCCCAGCCTTTTTTGGTCGTTGCCTGACGAGTGGATAAAGCCCATCCTGACTGCGTGAACAAACTGGGCGCTAATAGACTTAATGCATGACGTCGATTCACAGCGCTACTATCAATCAGATGGTCAAAATGTCTACGCAAATCCTACATCGATCACACACCGATGGATGACTTTACTCGATGGGGTGGAGTGAGTGGGACGTGCTTGGTTGCCATTGAAGCAGGAGAATGGCTGTCGTGATCAGCGTGCCGCCGCCGATCAATGAAAAAGTGAGTGGTTCGTTCGCGATGTCTCGTCCCATCCAAAGACCCATCCATGTAGGAACAAAGAGCGTGATGATGCTGGTGAATACCGGCTCCGCGCAATAGATCAAACCTGCTTCAACGGAAGTCACAAAACCCTGCCAGCGATTCATCAAGCCATAGGCTCCGATACTGCATAGCACAGCCATGGCGGTGATCAGACCGATTGCCGCCGGCGAAGCGAGTGCTGTATATACATCCTGAATTCGGGGAGCCATCAACAGCGAGCAGGGTATTGCAAAAAGCGTGATACCAAAAAACATGATCCATGTGATGGGTAGACTGCGATTGCCATGAAAACGTGGATTTTCCAGGCACAGGATCTGCATCGTAAACATGATTGCCGCCAGCAGTGTTTCCCACTCGCCACGCCCCAGTCGCAGATCTCCGGGTTTTACTCCAGACAGCCAGCTTACCCCAACTACCACCAAGATTAACGCCATCAGTATCTGTTTGCTGGGTAATTTGCGATTGCGGCAGCTGTGATAGAGAGGCAGAAAGACACAATATCCTTGGGTGATAAAGGCGCAAGTGGAAGCTTGGGTATAAGCCAAAGCATCGGCTTGCAACCACATTCCTGCACCACCAAAAAGAGCTAACCACATGCCTTGTTGCCATTCGCTTTTGCTATAACCACGCAGATGAGGAATCACCCAAGGTAGGAGTAACAGGGACGATAAAAGGAAACGTGACGCCATGAGCAAGGTTGCGAGAAAAATATAGCTGGCGCCTCTCAGTAATTCCGTCTGCTCGACATAGAGTATTTTTACAAACGGAAAACTCACCGCCCAGAGAAAGGTTGCGAACAAGAGCCATGCAATGGCGCGATGGTGCTGCGGATGAGACATCGGACCCATACTCTTTCAGATGGGAGAGTTCATGGCAAGCACTGCGCTTTTCATTTGATCTGTCAGCGAGTTCGTCGATAATTCTTCTCATGCCGTGCGTGCCAACACCTCCCAAGTTGATTGAACAGTTCGAGAGCGGATTGATTGATCGGGATGAATTGCATGCCATGATGGCCATTCATGCGAGGGCTTTGATTGCAGAGATGGAGTTGGAATGGGAGTTTCCGTTAGAAACCAAATTAGAGCAATGGCGAAACCGTCACCATGCATCACGTCTTGCCGCAAGGCATGGAGAGAATCGCGTGCGTGAAGTATTTCACACGCTTGGCGAGTTGGAAGATTTCCCGCCCTCTGCCTTGTTGTGGAATGCTGGTCACACGCACGTTCCGCTTCATTGCTTCATTCGCACCAGACGTGCTCCGTTGTTTCGGGTGAAAAAAATGAACGCCACGCCGGTAAGTGTCACGATATGGCTTGAATACAATGACGGTGAGGGACGAGAGATCGTGGCGGAAAGATTGCATCTCGTTCGCAATCGCAGATGGATATTGGAAGTGGTAAAGCGCGATCGACTCTAAAAGCGCAGGGTTACTTCAGTTCCAGCTTCACCCGCAGAAATTCTTCTTTGTTCTTCGGTGCGATGGCTTCCATCGCGCTTGGATGATTGGGATCTGTGCCGGGAATGACGATTTGATAACGCACACCCTGCGGCACACGGATGCTCAGGAATTCATTCATGTCAGCCGTGGCAGAAGGAGTTTTTCCTTTGGCGACGATGACGTCAAACTGTCGAATCTCGATGTCCACTGCCTCGCGTTTTTTTGTGCCATCGGGCCGGGTTGCGAAGGCATCGATGCGCAGTTCACACTCGCCGGGCCTGGTCATGGATTCGGCGCCGAGTTCGATGTAGCGACGGGTGACATCCACGCCGGGCACGGAGGTGTCCCGCATATGCCATACCATGGGAAAATGAGTCGCGGTTTTTTTCCATGAGGTGGCATAGATCCCGTGGGCGACAGAACCTGGCACACCGCGCGCGGCATCGGCGATCAGCCAACCGTGATCGAGACCTTTTTTGTCCGGGTGATATTCGGTAAAGAGCCAACGTTTGTGTTCGGGCAACCAGACTTCGTTCCAATTGTGGTTTCCTTCTTTTGTTGTCCACATGGCGGTGCCGGCGATTCGGCAGGGGATGCAGACGGAGCGCAGGGCATCGGCGAGTAAAATCGATAAACCGGTGCACGAGGCCATTTTCAGCTCCATCGATTCGTAGGGACTTTGGTTCGGCGCACGGCGTTTGGTATTGTATTCCACGCCCACTTCCGTGGCGATGGCGGCATTGATGCGTTCCAGAGCCAGTGAGGCGGTGGTCGCATCGCCGGCGATTTTTTTGAAGCGTTGATGGAAATCGGCACGCCAGTTGTCACGCGTTTCATCCAACACGGCATAAGGTAGCACGTCATTGAGGAATTGGTCTTCGGGGATGTCCTTGCCCCAGGGCATCTCAGCGCGCGCCTGATAGGCGATTTTGACATTCTCTAACAAAAAATCCGCTTTCAGTGATTTCACGTCACGCGACGGCATGTGGGATAGCAGGAACTCCATGCCATCTCGTTGATCCGAGGGACACTGTTCCCAGGCTTTTTTGAGCTCGGCTGATTGATCGATGACAGCAGCGATGGCCGGGGGGGTAATTGTTTCAGCTGATAGGAGAATTGAGTGAATGAGAAAGAGGGCAAGAATCGAGTAGCGCATGAGTTTTTTTTGCAAATGGTGCATCTTTTGGCGATGGTAAAAATGCGGAGGATGTGAAAACGCTCAGGGAATGGGCTTGCATTTCTCTCAGGCTTCGATTGGATTGAAGTCAGCAGGTTTCCCCTGTGACTAATCAATTTGCGAATGAGTCAATTTAACGTTAAAGTCATCAAGAGCCTGAACGCGGAACTAAGCGTGCCGGGAGACAAGAGCATGTCACATCGCGCAGCGATCATCGCCGGGCTAGCCCAAGGGGATTCGTTGATCCGCAATTTTCTGCCAAGTGAGGACTGCTTGAATACGTTGCAAGCGATGGCATCGACGGGTGTGCGCTACGATGTGTTAGAGGAAATGTCAGGTTTCGGACCTACTGCTTTGCGCATCCATGGCCGGAATGGAATGCTCCAGACCCCGGATAAGCCGATCGATTGTGGTAATTCCGGCACGGGTATGCGTCTGTTGGCGGGTCTATTGGCGGCGCAGCCTTTTGTAAGCGAACTGTTTGGCGATGAGTCGCTTTCCTCTCGTCCGATGGGGCGGGTGATCAATCCACTTTCGCAAATGGGAGCGAGGATCGATGCTCTGGGTGAAAAATCCGGCTGTGCTCCGCTGCGCATTCACGGCCAATCACTGCAACCCATTTCCTACACCATGCCTGTTGCCAGCGCGCAGGTGAAAAGCGCGGTATTGCTGGCGGGTTTGTTTTGTGAAGGTGTGACGACCGTGGTGCAGCCGGCGGAAACACGCGATCACACGGAGCGCATGCTGGAGGCCTTTGGCGTGCAAACACAACGCGAAGGACAGGCGATCAGTCTCCGGGGAGGGCAAACTCCCCAGGCTCGCGATTTCCGCGTGCCCGGTGATATCTCCAGCGCGGCATTCTGGATTGTGGCTGCCTCTGCGATGCCGGGCTCTCGTTTGTTGATTCGTCATGTGGGGCTGAATCCTACGCGCACTGCCATCGTCGATGTGATGCGTCGCATGGGTGCGAAAATTACCGTGGTGAATGCCTCCTCACAAGATGGCGAGCCAATGGGCGACTTGGAGATTTGCGGTGCCGATCTTACAGGTACGGAAATTTTTCCTGCCGAGGTGCCGAATTTGATCGATGAAATTCCTGTGATCGCCGTCGCCGCCGCCCTGGCCAGCGGTAGAACCATCATCCGCAATGCCAAGGAGCTGCGTGTGAAGGAAACGGATCGCATCACTACCGTTGTTAATAATTTGCGTAGCATGGGTGGGGAGGTCGAGGAATTTGAGGACGGCATGGAAATCACCGGTGGGCATGCGCTGCACGGAGCCACCTTGCAAAGTTACGGCGATCACCGCATCGCCATGGCTTTTGCGATTGCCGGGCTTTTTGCGAGTGGAGAGACAATCGTGGAGAACACCGCCTGTGTGAATACTTCTTATCCCGGATTTTCCCGACATCTCGATGCCATCATGGCGGAAGCGACCGAAGCCGGCGACTATGAACTGCCTACCATTTCTCATTCTTGCTGATGCAAACGTTTTCTCATTACGCTATCGCGATTGATGGTCCCGCGGCTTCAGGGAAAAGCACCATCGCCAAATGCCTGGCTCGTGAGTTGCATCTGGTGATGGTAAACTCCGGCGCGATGTATCGCGCGGTCACATGGAAAGTGCTGCAACTGGGTGTGAACCCGCAGGATAGTGAAGCGGTGCTTTCCGCGCTCGATACCATGAAAATTGACTGCGGGGTGAAGGGAAATATTTCGACGGTCGCAATCGATGGTCGTGAGTTGGACGATGAACTACGTGATACCGCCGTGAACCGTGCGGTTTCGATTGTGGCGGCTATTCCGCGCGTACGTGAAGTGTTGGTGCAAAAGCAGCGCGACTATCTGCAACATACCAGTGTGGTGATGGAGGGTCGGGATATTGGATCCATCGTTTTTCCCGATACACCCTATAAAATATACGTAGATGCGTCCGAGGAAGTTCGTGCTGCACGTCGGTCAGCGGAAGGTGTTACGGACAGTGTGGCGGCACGCGATAAGGCGGATAGCAACCGCTCTACGGCTCCCTTGTTGGTGGCGGATGGTGCGGTGGTGTTGGATAATTCCGATCACACCGTGGCCACGGCGGTGGCGGCGGCGCTTGACATTTTGCGTGGCCAGGGGCTGACGGTGAACGATTAATCATTTTTCGAGAGATATGATGCGATGGATTTATTGGCTGGGATGGATGAGCTTCGGTGCGGCATACCGCGCGTTGTTTGGTCTGCGAGTAGAAGGAAAAGAGAATCTTATCACCAGTGGGCCGGTGCTGGTGGCAGCGAATCACCAGAGTTTTCTTGATCCTCCTCTGATCGGGAATATGTATCAGGAGGAAATGTATTTCCTTGCGCGCAAGACCTTGTTTGTCGGCCTGGGAAAATGGCTTTACAGGCAATGGAATGCTATCCCCGTCGATCAAGAAAAGCCCGATATGGCAAGTCTGAAGACCATGGTGAAACTTCTTCATCGCGGCGAAAAAGTCTTGGTTTTTCCGGAGGGGGAACGCAGTGAGTCCGGATCATTGGGCAAGGCGCAGCCGGGCGTTGGTTTGATTGTCGCCAAAGCCGGTGTCAAGGTTCAACCCATGCGGATTCGTGGAGCCATCGATGCCCTGCCACGCGGCTCGGGACGCATCAAGTTTGCCCGCATCACCGTTACGATCGGACCCGCGATTGATTTTTCAGGAGAAGACTACCAAGGCAAAGAGGGCTATCAAAAAATCGCCGATCGTATCATGTCGGAGATTGCCGCGCTGTGAAGTCGTGAACTTCTGAATTCGGCTATCATCTCCAGTCTGTAGACCCACACCTAGAGCTCTTCGCGCATTTTCTTCTCCAAGGCTGCGTTGATGAAGCCGGAGAAGAGGGGGTGGGGTTTGTTGGGTTTGGACTGGAATTCAGGATGGAACTGGCAGGCTACGTGGAAGTGGTTGCTGGGGAGTTCGATGATTTCGACGAGACCTTCTTTGGCACTGACTGAGCTAATGACGAGGCCTTTTTCCTGGAGACGTTCCTGGTAGTCGGAATTAAATTCGTAGCGGTGACGATGGCGCTCGGTGATGCGATCAGCGTTGTGGTAGAGTTGCGCCGTCTGCGTTCCTGCAAAGAGAATGGACTCGCAGGCACCAAGACGCATGTTGTTGCCCATGGTGGTGAGTTTTTTCTGCTCTTCTTGCAGGCTAACAACAGGGTGTGGAGTTTTCTCATCGAACTCAGTGGAGTTCGCACCGGTCAGACCACAAACGTTGCGCGCAAATTCGATGGTGGCGATTTGCATGCCGAGGCAGATACCGAAGTAAGGGATGTTGTTTTCACGAGCATACTTGGCTGCGAGGATCTTGCCCTCAATACCGCGATCACCAAAGCCACCGGGTACGAGGATGCCATCGACGTGACCGATGACGTCTGAGGCGGTTTGGTTTTCCAACGCCTCGGTGTCGATGCGCACGATGTTGATTTTGGTATCGTGCGCGGCACCGGCGTGGATGAGCGACTCGTAGATTGATTTGTAAGCATCCTGGAGTTCGGTGTATTTCCCTGCAACCGCAATGGTGACGGAGTGCTTGGGATGGATCACGCGCTGCACGAATTTTTCCCAATCTTCAAGAGCGGGCGGTGGTGTGTGACCGAGTCCGATTTTATCCACGACAAGTCGGTCAATTTTATCACGACGGAGGTCAAGCGGGCATTCGTAAATGCTGTGATCCACATCACGGAAAGCGACGACGTGTTTTTTATCGACGTTGCAAAACATCGCGATCTTGCGGCGATTGTCTTCATCAAGATCGGCCTCAGTGCGGCAGATGATGATGTCGGGCTGAATTCCGATCTCCCGAAGCTTGGCAACGGATTGCTGAGTCGGTTTTGTTTTCACCTCGCCAGCTGCTTTGATGAATGGAAGCAACGTAACGTGGATGAAGCAGACGTTTTCCTTGCCCACTTCGAGTGCGAATTGGCGCAGTGCTTCAAGGAAGAGCAGGCCTTCCATGTCGCCGACAGTACCGCCGATTTCCGTAATCAATACATCGACATCGGGATGATTTTGGGTCACTTCATAAATACGCGATTTGATTTCATCGGTGACGTGGGGAATGAACTGCACGGTCTTGCCGAGGTAGTCACCGCGGCGTTCTTTTTTGATGACCGCATCAAACACCTGGCCGGAAGTCAGGTTGTTCATGCGGGAGAGAACCCCGGAGGTGAAGCGTTCGTAGTGGCCGAGGTCGAGGTCGGTCTCGGCGCCGTCATCAAGAACATACACTTCACCATGTTGGTAGGGCGACATCGTGCCGGGATCCACATTGAGATAGGGGTCGAATTTTTGCATCAGCACCTTGAGGCCGCGTTGCTCGAGCAGCGTGCCAATGGAGGCAGCGGCGAGACCTTTGCCGAGAGAAGAAACAACGCCGCCAGTGACAAAAATGTATTTCATGTAGTTGCTAGTGGTAAGGGGATCAGAGAGAAGTGGAAGAGAGGAGAGATTCGATGAGGGGGGCTTGTTCCGGGGTATCGAGGCCGATGGAGTCATCGCTGGTGATGATGACCTTGATGCGCGCGCCGTTTTCCAGAGCGCGGAGTTGCTCTAACGACTCCGCTTGCTCCAGGGGAGAAGGCTGCCAAGTGATGAAAGTTTCCAAGAAATCACGACGGTAGCCGTAAATGCCTTTGTGGCGATAGAGTGTGAGACTCGTGGACTTGTTACGCTGGTATGGCAGGGGCGAGCGTGAAAAATACAGTGCATGACCGCTGAGATCGAGCACGACTTTGACCACGTTCGGGTCGTGATACGCGGCATCGTCTTCAATGGGATTGGCCGCCGTGACCATGGGCAAAGCGGCATCGGAAACCATAGCGTGCGCCAGTTCATCGATGAGAGCGGGGTCAATCAGCGGCTCGTCTCCCTGGATATTGATGATATGGGTGGCCTCGGGGATGGCGGCAACGGCTTCCGCAATGCGGTCGGTGCCGGTGGGGTGATCAGGAGAGGTCATCACGACTTCAGCGCCGAAGGAGTGTGCCGCATCGCGGATGCGATCATCGTCCGTGGCGATCACTACACGATCCAGTAACGAACAGCCCTGACAACGGTCCCAAACGTGTTGAATCAGAGGTTTTCCTGCGAGTCGATGAAGCGGCTTGCCGGGGAAGCGGGTGGATCCCCAGCGGGCGGGTAGAATGCCGACGATGTGCGTGGATGGAACTGACACGTGTGTGACGTGATTGTTACCAGAGGGTCCGAGGAAATGGCAAGAACTTCCCGAAAATTATTGAGGAAGAGCGACGAGTTTTTCTCGTTTGCGTTGAAAACACAGAGCAACCAATACCGTGGTGATGGTGCCGACCATGATACGCCACGTGAAAGCGATGGTCGGTAGCCATGAAGGAGCGAAGAAAGGTTGTTGCGCATTGCGGTGCCGCGCGATTCGGGGAAGTTCCTCGACCTTGAGACGTGCCTTTTCCGCGATTTCACTGGGTGAGGGATACACGTCTGTGGTGTCGGTGATCAGCACTTTGATGGCATTGCGGTAGCGCGCTTCTTTTTCGTGAAAAATATCATAGATGTCGTTGTGTGCGCCGCTCAGGAATAAGGTTGCGCAGAGCCCGGCAACCATCGCGATGGCATTACCTCGACAGGTGCCGCGGTGTCTGGTCAGCATCCCGACAAGGAAAATGCCCAGCAATGAACCATAAGTGTAGCCAAAAGAACCGAGCACGATGGGAATGATGCGCAGTTCGGGATTTTTTAATTTGAGAAATGCCGTGCCAATGCCGATCAAGGCCAGCATGGCGGCAAAAGCCATGGTGGAAACGCGGGCTGCCTTCATTTGCTCTTGCGAAGAGGCCTGTGGCCGGAAAACACCGACATACCAGTCTTTGGTAAAGGTCGTGGCAAGGGCGTTGAGAGCGGTTGATAGTGAACCCATGGCGGTGGCAAACAAACCTGCGGCGATCAATCCACGCAACCCCGGCGACAGGTCGTGCAGCATAAACCATGCAAAAACGTCATTCGTCGGCGCGCCCGAGGGATTTTGTTGATAAAACCGGTAGATCAGGATGCCGATGGCGAGAAATCCTACCACCACGGGTAAATCAACCAATCCGGACAAAATCACCGCGCGCTGACCACGTTTCGCATCCTTGGAGGTCAACATTCGTTGCACCATGTCCTGATCAGTGCCGTGGGTGGCGAGAGTCGTAAAAATGGAACCTAACAACGCCGCCCAGATGGTATATTCCTGCTCGAGGATGTATTTGACCGATTCGCCGATGCCGTGCTGCGGACGGATGCCGGTATCCACAAACATCGGTTTTTTGATTGTCGCAATGAACGGATCCCAGCCACCTGTTTTTCCCAACAACCAGAAAAATACGTAGATGGCCGCGCCGAACATGAGTGACACTTGGATCATGTCAGTCCATACCACGGCCTTGATGCCGCCCAATGTGGTATAGAGTGCGGTGAGGGCGGTCAGTATTACCACGGAGACCGCGTAGATCGCTAGTTCTTGGGTAAAGCGTTCCTCTGGACTGAGTTGACGGAATTCCGGGTGCACGATCTGCCAGGCGAATACCAGCAAAATCGCAGCCACGTAGATGCGGGATCCGCTCGCAAGCGAGCGAGTGAGAAGGAACACAAAAGACGCCATGCGGCGGGTGAGTTGACCGAAGCGGATTTCGAGAAATTCGTAAATGCTCACCACCTTAAATTGATAAAAAGGCTTGATGAAGATCGCTGCAACCAGCAATCGTGCGAGAATCGTGCCGATCACTAACTGGGCATAGATGAAATTTTGTTTGGCAAAACCTTCGCCAGGCGTGCCCAGAAAGGTGCCCGCGGAAATTTCCGATGCAAGGATGGAGGCGAGTACCGCCCACCAGGGCATAGATCGGTCCCCTAGGGCGTAGGTTTCCATCGTTTTTTGCCCACGTGATGCGTATAGTCCGATGCCGATGATCAGTGTGAAATACACACCCACGATGATCATGTCCCAGATGTATGCTTGCATGGGCATGACGTTTGCTTGATCCGCTTCAATTGTCGAGTCGGTTCACGATCTCGGAAAGGAATTGTTTGAGACGTTGCTCGTGGGTGATGACCTGGGGTTGATCAAATCCCACCCAGATCGCCGTCGATCCCTTGGGACCCAGGCGCAGCATCCATGCCTCGCGCTCGGATCCTGTGGCACCGGTAAAATGTTCCGAGCCCTTGGTGGGTTTCAACACTTCCAGTGCCGCACGTGCAGCGCTGGCATCGATCGCAGGGAAGAGGCTTGCAGAGTTTTTGACGATCGCTTGTTTCTCGGAATTTCGGATCTCGCGTATGAGGAAAGGTTGTGGTCGTTGTCCTTTGTTAGCGAGGGTGGCGAGACCGATAGCCATTTCCATGGGTGTGGCGGATGCCGCGCCGCGATAGAGATCTTCCGTGTCTGCGAAAGGCCCGTTGAGACCGCAGCGACGGGCAATGCGCTCGACTCCATCGGCCCCCACCGGACTACCCGTGCGTACCGGACTACCGGCAAACACAGGACGTCCGCGCTGCGCCGCCGCCGCGGCAACGAATGGTTCAAAAGCCGTGCCCAGATCGCGTCGTGCCGTGTTGCTTCGATCGAATGCGGAGTGTTCGTAATTTCTACCACCAATTTGCGCGAGTATGGCGCCCGTCTTGCTTTCCAGAGTCACAGCTGTCATCTGAAGATAATCAGGGTTACCACTGTGTTGATGTTGGGCCATGGTTGGGGCACGATAAGTCTTGTCTTTTTCCAACGAGGTCAGAGCGTTCTGCAATTCTTTCTCCAGTCGGCGCTGCCATGGCATGTCGAGTGTGGTGTAAATATGCAATCCTCCCAGTTGAATTTCCTCAGCCGACACCAATTTGTTGACTTCTTTCACCACTGCCTGGATCGCGTAGGATTTTTCAGTAATCGCTTTGTCTGGTGGTGTGATGGAGATGGCTTTTGTGATGATGCGTTGTTTTTCCTCCTCCGAAATGAATTGCATGGCGATCATGCGGTCCAGCACCTGATTGCGTTGTTCCTGAGCGGCATCGAGATCGCGCCATGGCGAAAAAATGTGCGGTCCGCGGATGATGCCGATGAGCATCGCGCATTCGGCTTCATTCAATTCGCGGACTTTTTTGCCGAAGTAATGTTGAGCCGCATCCTGCACACCCAAATGCCCGGCTCCCACGCCAAAATAAATGCGGTTGAGATATCCCGCCATAATTTCCTGTTTGGTGTAGTGTTTTTCCACCCGCAGGGTCAGCGCGATTTCGAGAAATTTGCGGTGCAGGGATTTCGCGCGGATTTCATAAGTATTGCGTGCGAGTTGCATCGATAAGGTTGAGGCTCCTTGGGTGAATTTTCGGTCCTTGATGTTGCGTACCGTTGCTCTTGCCAAGCCGCGCAGGTGAACACCCGAGTGAGTAAAAAATTCGGCGTCCTCGCGTGCCTGCAGCGCCTTGACCATGAAGGTCGGCAGGTCTTCGAATCGAATCAAATCGATGTTGGATCCGATGACCGCATCGATTTCATTGTCGAAGCGATCGTAGACATGATTGCGTTGCGGCAAACGTCCTACTTGTTCGATATCGTATGTTGCCGCGAGGGAGGCGTAGTAGAGGCAGAATAGGAAGAGAGCGAGCAGCCCGAGAGATCCGGACCAGAAGGTGAAACGAATCAATTTGTGATAACGCGCGGGGACTCGTCTCAACCAGCGCGCGGGAGGATCCTGCGGCCGCCACGACATGGAACGACTCTAGCGGCATAGAGCAAGCCTGTAAAGCTGGATTCACGATGTGCAGAGGCTCCTTGAGTTCATCAACAAGTTGAGCTGGTTGGCAATATCTCACGTGGATACGACTGCCTCTGGATGAGTCAATGCCAATGCCCGCGTGACGGAAATTTTGCTTTTACCTCGTTTGCAATCCCTGTCATGCTCTCGCCATGAATCACGACGGACCAAAGGTCCAAAATATCATCCTGATCGGCTTCATGGGCTGCGGCAAATCGACCGTAGGTCGCGAGCTCAAACGTATGCTTGGTTATGAGTGGATCGACACGGATGAGCAGGTTGAGAAGAAGGCGCACTGTTCCATTACAGAAATTTTCGCGCGCGAAGGGGAGCATGGGTTTCGTGATCGGGAATCGGATGTGATTCGCTCTCTCGCAAGCGAGCCATCACAATCTACGATCATTTCCACGGGTGGAGGCGCGGTTCTCAGAGAAGAAAATCGCGCATTGTTACGGCAACTTGGCTACGTCGTTTGGCTTCGTGCCAGCGCCGAGACTGTTTACCAGCGCACGAGAAAAAATCGGGATCGGCCGATTTTGCAAACGAAAAATCCTCGTGCGGTGATTGCTGAATTGCTGCAGGAGCGTGAGCCCATCTATCGGCAATGTGCCCATTTGGTGATCGATGTCGGTGGGTTGAATCGTACGGAAATCGCGGTGGGCATTATCGAAAGCGCACGCTATCATTTTGCCAATCAGGAGTAATGGAATCACATCATCGAGAAAATCGGGCGGATATCATCCGCAGTCAGGCTCTCGTCTGCGGATTTGACTTGTGTCGCTTTGCCACAGCGAGGCGTGCCACGCATGCAGATGTTTATCTCGATTGGGTTGATCAGGGAATGCATGCGGATATGGCATGGATGGAGCGCAATCAAGATCGTCGCTGCGATCCACGCGAGGTTCTGCCCGGCTGTCGCACGGTGATTTGCCTGGGCGTCAATTATTTCCCCGGAAACGATCCCGGGCAATCCGAATATCGAATTGCCCGATACGCATGGAATGAGGATTATCATGACGGTATAGCCGATCGTTTAAAGCAATTCGATAAATTTCTTCAAAAATTGGGGGGCTGCCAGCGCTACTATGTGGACACCGGACCCGTGCTCGAGCGAGATTTTGCCACGGATGCAGGGCTGGGATGGAACGGCAAAAGTACTTTGCAGATTCATCGTCAGTTTGGCACCTGGTTGTTTTTGGCGGAAATTCTCACGACGCTTGAAATCCCTGCGGATCAACCTTTCGGCGATCATTGTGGCAAATGCACACGCTGTATTGATGCCTGTCCCACCCAGGCCATCATCGCTCCCCACCGGTTGGATGCCCGCCGCTGCATTTCTTACCTCACGATCGAGCACAAAGGTTCCATCCCTCTCGAATTCAGACGTGCCATGGGAGATCGTATCTACGGTTGCGATGATTGTCTGGCTGTCTGCCCGTGGAACCGCTTCGCAAGTATCTCTCAGGACTTGCGATTTCACGCACGCCAAGAAATTTTCCGCCATTCTTTGCGGGATTTTCTCGAGTGGGACGATGAAACATTCCGTCAGGTTTTTGCCAAGTCTCCGGTCAAACGCATCAAGCGTTCGCGCTTTCTACGAAATGTCTGCGTAGCTATCGGAAATACCGGTTCTCGCGCTGATCTCGTTGCATTGCGAAAAGCCGCAGTTCATGATGATCGACTGATCGCAGAACACGCCCAGTGGGCCATCGAGGAGATTGAAGCACGTGATCCCGGTTGAAGCGGTCAATTGCATCGGTGGATTGAACAATCACAAGTTGTCGAATATTTTGAAAATGAGTGCTATTTTTTAAAATTTTCTCAGTGATGGGGGATTGTGGTTGTTGATGCCTAAACCGAAAAAATCAATGTTCATCAATGATTTCATGAATTGTTATGACGAATGTCGACATTTCATAGGTATCATGGGAAGTGAGTTAATAGGAATATTTTAAAATTTAGTCTTGATTACTATCTTGGTTTTCGATTGATTCCCCTCGTCCCGACAAATTCGCCTACGTCCCAATACGGCGGATTTGTCTTCATCCATCCACCAGCCATGAAACATGTTCACTCGATGAATACGGGCTCTGCTGTACAAGCAGAAGCCGATCGCCTCGCAGACTTTGTGTTGTTCACACAACGCAGCTGCATCCTCAACCTCTCTGGAGAGCTGAATAAAGGAAACGTGTCGTTTCCTCAGTTTTTCCTGATGGCCTACCTGTCCAGTGAGGAATATCTTACCATGTCCGACATCGCCAAGAAGATGGGGCATTCAACAGCTGCCGCCACCGGTTTGGTCGACCGTTTGGAAAAGCTTGATTACGTGGAGCGCATTCATGCGGCTGAAGATCGTCGCAAGATCATGGTTCGCATCACGCAAAAAGGTGTGGAATTGGTCTCGCGCATGCGCCGGGAAATTTCCGCCGACCTTGCGAACATGCTGGCCAATATGGACCAAGAGGAGGCAGACACTGTTGATGCCACTCGCCGCGCCATGGCCAGTCTGCCACAGAGTTGATCGCGCGATGCTCTAACCACATGGAATCCACCTCTCGAGCCAAAGCGGCGGGGAGGTGGATTTTTTTCCAGATGCATTTGCGAAAAACTCATAGAGGGCAACAGTAATGAATCCCGTGCGCTCAAGACCTGCCGCAAAGGAGACTTGGCTGAGTTTTGTTGCTAAAATTTAGAGAATTTGACGCGCGCGCAGCGCTTGTTACATTGAAACGATGAAACTGCAATGGATTGGATTGTTGTGCTTGTTGCATTTTTCGTATGCCGAAACCGTGCAAGACCTTCAGGATTTGTTAGAGGTGGAAACCAAAGTGCGGCAGGTTGCGGAAAAGTGTGTTCCACTCACGGTTGCATTGGTGGCTTCTGATGCATCGAGTTCCGGCTCTGGTGTGATTGCTTCGGAAGATGGATTGATTCTTACGGCAGCGCACGTGGTGCAAGGAAACGATACCATGGATGTGGTTTTTCCGAATGGTAAAACACTGAAAGGCAAGGTGCTGGGTGCTAATTATGCGAAGGATCTGGCGATGGTGCGAATGGAGGCTGAGGGAAAAGGGATGGCAGCTCCGCGCGGGGTGTCAAAATCCTTGGAAGTAGGGGATTGGGTGGTAGCGACTGGCCATGCAGGGGGATTCGACCCCGCGCGCACTCCGCCCGTCCGTTTTGGTCGAGTTGTTTCAAAGGGCCCGGGGAATTTTTTTACCACCGATTGCACTTTGATCGGAGGTGACTCAGGCGGTCCCATCTTCGATCTGAACGGTAATATTGTCGGTATCAATTCGAATATTGGTCAGAAGCTTAAAATCAACAACCACGCTGGCGTTGATGGTTTTAAAGATGATTGGGAGCGGATGCTTGCCGGTGAGCAATGGGGCACACTGGAGTTGGATCCCTTGCAGAATGAAGAAATGCCCGTATTGGGTTTGGCGATCGGCATGTCGCGTGCAGGCTTGGTCGTGGGTGAAGTTAGTCCCGGTTCCAAGGCTACGATTGCCGGGATTCAGCCAGGTGACTTGATTGTATCCCTGGAAGATCAGCCAATCCGGAACCTTGATGATTTGCGCAATGAGTTATTGCGCAAACAAGTCGGCGACAAGGTCAAGTTAGTGGTCCGCCGAGATCGCCGTGAGTTGGTCAAGGAAGTGGAATTGGTTCGTCGAGCTGACGCAAAATAATTTTTGAAAAGGAATGTTGATGAAACGAAACATATTGACTGCTTGGTTGGTGGTGTTGCCTCTGGTTGCGCAGGACTTGCCGCTGCAAAATGAGCAAGATCGGGCGGTCCTGCGCAGGCAGTCGGGGGAGGTGTTTGATGTGGTATCTCCTCTTGCTCAAAAGGTGGGGAAATCCGTTGTATGGATTTGGGCTGGAGGAAAACGCCAGCTATGCGTCGGCACTGTTGTTGGGGATGGATCGCAAGTGCTTGCCAAATGGAGCGAGCTTGCCAAGGCAGGGGGCTTGCCTTTGCAATGTGTGGGCGCCGGTAACGTGACTTTTGATGCAACAGTCTCAGGTGTGTTCGAGGATGAAGATCTGGCTCTGTTGCAATTGAAAAACTCTTCCTTGAGACCGATTTCCTTCAACACGAGAACCCAACCCGAGCTTGGGCGTTTTTTGATCGCCGCTGGTCCGGGAGATGTGACACTCGGCATCGGGGTTGTTAGTGTGATGGAGCGAACATTGCGTGAAAGTGATCAAGCATTTGTCGGGGTAGGCGTGGAAAATCATACGGAAGGGACAGGAGTGAAAATACGTCAACTTGCGGACGATTCGCCGGCTCAAAAAGCAGGTCTGCAGATCGGTGATATCATTCTCAATATGAATGATAAGATTGTGGGAAGTCTCATGGAATTTCGCGCAGCCTTGGCGACGCTGAAACCTGGTGATTCGGTGAAATTGGTCTTCTCTCGTAAAGGAAATACCAAAACTGTTGATTTGATTCTCGGTTCCAAACCGGTTGTAGCGCAATTTCCCCAGCGCAGGCTGGAGGTGATGGAGCGCATGGGAGGTGACATCAGCGAAGTTCGCGACGGATTTCCCTCGGTGATTCAGACCGATATGGTTCTGAATCCAGAGGAGTGCGGCGGGCCGGTTCTCGACTTGAAAGGCGATGTCGTCGGTATCGTCGCTGCCCGTGCTGGTCGTATTCGAAGTTATGTTATTCCCGCTGAAGCCATTGTAGCGATGTTACAACGTAAGCCAGTTGATCCCGCATTGGCCAGAGTGCAAAAGCCGCAACCAGAACCCCAGTTATCACGCAATCGCGAAGTGCGACCACGGCTTCAACGTTCGGATATGGAGCGCATGCGTGCTCGAATGAAGGAAATGCAGCAACTGATGCGGCAGCTCGACGATGAGCTGGGTGGGCTCGATCGCTGATCCGCTTCTCTCTTGCTTTTGCGCGTAGGTGATGTCAAACTATTCGGCGATGGCAACGGATCAAAAAAAAGCGGAGTTGCTTGTCGGAGCCTTTTGCTTTGTCGGTCTGCTATTGTTAGGAGCGTTAATTCTCCAATTTGGCCGTTTTGGTGATCGGTTTCATGAATCCTATCGTCTCACATTGTTGGTTGACGATGCGGCCGGAATCATCAAAGGCTCGGAAGTTCGCATGGGCGGGGCTAAAATCGGACGCGTGGCACGTGCACCGTTTTTGACCGAAGACGTGAACGTACAGATCGATCTTTTGATCGGAAGTCGCTATCGAATTCCCGAGGGCTCTTCGCTGGGAGTTGCCTCTGTATCTTTTATCGGTGATAAAATGATCATCGTCACACCTCCTGAAAAACAGACGGGCACGTTTATTCCGCCCAATCGCATCATTCGTGGCACTGGTCCTTCGGGGCTCGATGCGATTCAGAGTAATGCCGAGATTCTCAGTCGAGATGCCAGAAAGCTCATGGATGGAGCGACTGCCACATTGCAAAAGGTTGATGCAGCTGTTTCAGAGATCACCGTAACATCCCAGGAATTGACAAAGACCATTAAAAAAGTGAATGAATCGATCCTGAAGCCGGAAAATGTGACATTGATCGACCAAGCCATTCAAAATGTGAGCAGTAGCACGGAGCAGTGGAAAAAAGTCAGCGACGATCTGCCAGCTGCCATGCATGATGCGCGTGTCGCGATTCAAGCGATGGAAAAAGCCGCGACAGGTGCCGTGAATACCTTGGGCAAGATCGATCAAAGGGTGGATGATTTAGGTCCTACGCTCGAAGAACTTCCCAAAGCCACAAAGGCAATCGCGCAAGCTGCCGTCAAGGCTAACGAAACCATGGATCATGTGGTCAAAGGCGGGGGATTGTTAGGAACTCTGACACACGACGACGAGGTTTCGGCCGATGCGAAGGCCTTTATCCGTAATATCAAGGAGCGAGGCATCTTACGGTATCAGGATTCGGAGCCATTGCATCCAGAAGATGATCCTCGCAATCGTTTCCGTGGCAAACGTCGATAATGTGGTTGATATACCATGGGAAAAAACATGATGGAACCCGTTAGGAAAAATACCGATCCTCATGCGGTTCCTCGTGTGGCGCTGTTGATTGAGACTTCGAATGGTTATGCTCGTTCGATTCTCCACGGCGTGGAAGATTACATCCGGAGTCATCACCCATGGCACATTTTCTTGGCGGAGCGGAGAAGGGGCGACGCTCCTCCAAAGTGGATCGAAGACTGGGACGGTGATGGAATTATCGCAAGGATTGAAAATAAAAACATGGCGCAGGTGCTCTCCCGCTTGAATGTTCCCGTGGTCGATCTCAGTTCCTATCGGTATTTGCCGGAGGTGCCTGCGGTCATGACGGATAGCTGTGCGATCGCAGAATTGGCGGCCACGCATTTCTTGAATCGCGGGTTCGAGCATTTTGCTTATTGCGGCGTATCTCGTTTTCCATGGTCCCGTCAACGGGGTGAGAATTTCGCGAGAATTCTTGAAGAAAAACAATTCTTCTGCCACCAGTACCAGAGTGCTCAGAAAGTGGATGACGATAGCGAACATGAGACCGACGATATCAGACGATGGCTGCTTGATCTTCCCAAGCCCGTAGCTGTCTTTGCTTGTTACGATGCACGCGGTCGGCAGATTCTCGATGCATGTCATCGTGCTCAATTGTCCGTGCCGGAAGAAGTGGCTGTTCTGGGTGTTGACGACGACGAACTCCTTTGCGAGTTGAGTCCTCAACCGTTGTCGAGTATCGATCCGAACGCTCGTCGTGGAGGTTGGGTGGCGGCGGAAATTCTGGAAATGATGATGGCTGGTAAATTACCGCAGACCCTCATTCAATCGATCCGTCCGACGGGTGTGAGCACGAGGCAGAGTACGGACGTATTTGCAATCGAGGATGTGAATCTTGTCAAAGCACTGCGCTACATTCGTGAAAATGCTTGTCGTGGAATATCGGTCGATGAAATTGCCCGTTTCGCGGGTCTGGCTCGGCGCACGATGGAATCAAGATTCAAAAAAATGTTAGGGCGTAGTCCGCACGAGGAGATCCTTCGCATTCAGATCAAGAGAGCTCAGAGATTGTTGCTCCATGGCAATTTGCCGGTGGCTGTGATTGCCGAAAGAACCGGATTTGAAAATCCGGAATACTTCAGTGTTGCATTCAAACGCGTCACTGGCATGCCCCCGGTCACTTATCGAAAAAAGCGCGGCGAGACGAAATGAGATGTGATTCGATCATGATGATATAGTTCCGGTATGAAGTTTTGTCATTTCTGATTCATCCGTTGCAGACAAGTTCCGCTTTTCAAGGTCGTGAAATGTGTTATGCCAACGGCTGTGGAAATGCAGAACGCAATGAATTGGTATTACCCAGCGGAATTGCCAGTGGTTTTATTGCGTGATCAAATTCTCGATGCCTTGCGCCTTCACGATGTCCTCGTCGTCGTGAGTGAGACGGGGTCTGGCAAGACGACGCAGTTGCCGAAAATGGTGACGGAAGTGTTGCGAGAGATTTACGCAGACAAGATGGGTTTGATCGGCGTGACACAACCACGGCGCATTGCGGCGGTGAGTGTGGCAAAACGGGTGGCGGAAGAACTGCAACAACCGCTTGGCGCACTTGTGGGTTATCAGGTGCGATTCGATGAAAAAATCTCCACTGCGACTCGAATCAAGTTCATGACCGATGGCATTCTTCTCGCGGAGACGCAAGGAGATCGCATGCTGAAACGATATGATGCCATCATTCTTGATGAGGCGCATGAGCGTTCGTTGAATATCGATTTTTTGTTAGGCTATCTCAAGGAGTTGCGTCGTGAGAGACCTTCGCTGAAAATCGTGATATCGTCCGCCACGCTTGACGCGGGTGCGTTTGCGGATTTTTTTCGTGAGGAAGGGAAGGAAGTCCCGATTGTCCAGGCATCAGGACGAACTTTTCCCGTGGAGGAATTTTTTCTGCCAGCGGATGAGGAGGAAGAGCTTCCCCAACATGTGGTGCGGGCGGTTGATTGGCTCAGTGATATCGATCCCGTGGGAGATGTGCTGGTGTTTTTGCCCGGTGAAAAGGAAATCCGCGACTGTGCCGATGCGTTAGAGGGGCGGAAATACTTCCGCACGGAAATTCTGCCGCTCTTTGCGCGCTTAAGCATGGGCGATCAACAGCGCGTTTTTTCACCGGGAGACCTGCGACGTGTCATTTTGGCGACAAACGTGGCGGAGACTTCATTGACGATTCCCCGAATTACCAGTGTGGTTGACAGCGGTCTCGCACGGGTGAGCCGATGGAGTCCGGCTCGTGGCGTGCAGCGCTTGCAAATCGAACCTGTAAGCCAGGCCAGTGCTCGTCAACGCAAGGGGCGCTGTGGACGCGTGAAAGAGGGGATTTGTGTAAGGTTATATGATGAGGATGACTTGTTGGATCGTGCGGAATTCACCGATCCAGAAATCCGCCGTAGTTCTCTTGCGGGTGTCATCTTGCGCATGATTGCGTTAGGGCTCCCTCCGATTGAGGAATTTCCTCTGATCGATGCCCCTGCACCCAAGGCCGTCTCTGAGGGGTATCGTACGTTGCGGGAAGTCGGCGCGCTTGGTAAAGACAAACAACTCACGGTAGCGGGTCGTCAGATGGCCCGCATGCCCGTCGATCCTCGACTCGCGAGAATGCTCATTGAGGCATCGCATGAAAAATGTTTGCGCGAACTTTTGCCGGTGATCTCGTCGTTGGAAAGCAGTGATCCACGCGAAAGACCTGCCGATAAACAAAAAGAGGCAGATGCCGCGCATGCGCGATGGAAGCATGGGCAATCGGATTTTTTTTCACTGCTGCGGCTGTGGCTGGATCTTCAGCGTTTTCAAGAAAACGGCAAGTGGCGGAGGAATGCGCTGCGCAAGTATTGTCATGAGGCCTATCTCAATATGCGCCGCGTGATGGAGTGGGCGAACATTCATGAAGAGTTGTTGGATCTTTGTCAGCGCGAGTTGAAATGGGAAGTGCCAGCGCCAATGGTGAAGCCTGATTCCTCCGATGCCGAGTGGCAGTCGGCCTATGATCCCTTTCATCGCTCCTTACTCGCCGGTGTGCCGCGTCAATTCGCGCTTTGGGATATGCAGGAAAAAATCTATCGCAGTGCCGGTGGCGGAGCCTTTGCGGTGTTTCCAGGATCAGGTTTGTTCGCGGGCAAGCGCTTCGATTGGGTGCTGGGGATGGAGATTGTGGAGACGACGCGACTATGGGCGCGGCGCTTGGCCCGCATCGATCCAGCATGGGTGGAAAAAGTCGCCTCCCACCTCTGCACCTATCGATACAGTCATGGATATTGGGATGATAAACAGGGTGCCGTTTATGCAAGGGAGACCGTGCTCTGTGGAGGATTGGTGGTGGTGAAAGACCGACCTGTGCACTGGGGGCGTATCGATCCTGCTGCGGCACGTGAGGTTTTCATTCGAGAAGGGTTATTGGGAGGCGGGATTCGGTCAGCATGTCCGGCGTTGCAACATTTGCAGGCCCTGCGAGAACAGGTGCGTTTGATGGAGGTGAAATTGCGCCGTCCGGATTATCTCTGGAGTGATGAGCAGACTTTTGCTTTCTTCGACAAACATATTCCAGCAGGCATGTGCACGGCAAAGGCATTTCACAAGTGGCGGATGGATCACGAAACATCGTTGATGGCCGAGCTTCGTGACGTGGTATGGGATGAAAAGCTGTTGGAAGACATGTCCGCTTTTCCCGATAGTCTGATGTGGCGCGATGAGGAATACAGTGTTTATTACGCGATGGCACCCGGAGAGCGCGATGACGGTGTCACGATCGGAGTGCACATCGATCAATTGAAGGATTTTCCTGAGCACCTGCTCTCGTGGGGTGTGCCCGGATATCTTCCGGATCGCGTGGAATTTTTGGTGCGATCACTTCCTAAGGAATTACGCAAAGCCTGCCAGCCGATCAGTGAGTTTGTGCGTGAGTTTGTAGAGGATTACGAGAATGTCACGCCCGATGTCAGCCTGGTCACTGCACTGGTTCAGCGGGTGCAACAGCGGGTGCGCTATCATGTGCCGGAATCAGACATCGACCTGAGCGCTTTGCCACCCGAGTGGCAGGTAAAATGCTGGGTTTGTGACGATGAAGGCCATGAACTTCTGTTAGGTTTGAATCCAGTTTACATAAAGGAAAAACTTCGTCCGCTTTTGCTCAAACGTCTCGAGGAACATGCGAATGAAGAATGGCAATGCACGGGTTCTTCCGAGTGGCCGATGGATCTTCCCGAATTCGTGGCGGGCAATGGTGGGCATGCCTACCCGGCACTGGTGGATGAGGGTAAAACGGTTGGTGTGCGTGCCTTTCATGATGCCGAGCAGGCGCGGCAGTCACATCGTGCCGGATGTGTGCGATTGTTGATGATACATCAGTCGGATCAAGTGACTTATCTAACAAAAAAATTCCCGATCGGTCTCGCAGCGAGAGTCGAGTTGCCACGTGTGGGGTTTGGTGGCACGAAGCTTGAAACACTCATCGCACTCTCCGCGGAGGGCGCACTAGGTCAATCCCTGCCACGCACCGCAGACGATTATGCACAGCGCGCCAAGCAGGCGAGGGGAGACTGGCATGTGGCGGCCGTGCCCGTGGGTCAGGCTCTGGATGCCATCGTGTCCCTGGTGCCGGAACTGCGCTCATGGTGCGAACAACAGCGTGCCTCGAAATTTCTCGCCGAAATTGCGGATGATATTCTCGATTGCCTTGACTGGTTGCTACGTAAGGATTTTGCCTGGCGTGCGGGGCACGCGGTGTTGTGTGATTACCCTCGGCATCTGCAGGCGTTGCAACAGCGCCTGGATCGGTTGAAAAGTTTGCCGATTCAAAAAGACCTCGAAAAAATGGATCGTGTGCTGTCTCTCTGGAATCCATGGTTTTCTGCATGGAGGAAAGACCCCGACCGAGCCGATCTGTGGGCTCTCGGATGGATACTCATGGAATTCCGCATCTCCATCTTTGCACCCAATATCCCCGTGCGCTTTAGTGTATCCGAGAAAAAGATTCGTCTTGATCTTGAGAGGTGCATTCACTCTGGTCTGTCATCGTAATTCAGCGGGGATCATATCGGTTTTGCATCATACCATTTAGCAACGTTTTCTGCGTTTCCGTGCAAAGATTTCAGTCGAAGTCAGCCAGTAGCGCATGCAATAACAAGCTGAGTCCCGTAATCGCCACGGATGAAGTCGAGGCATGCGTTTAACACATGGATTTTTCTTGGCATGGGTTCACAAAATCGTTCAAGCTGATACTCCTTAGAAAAATGAAGTTTGTCGCCACGATAGAACGACTTGTGTCTTTTAATCATGTTATGCCAAAAATGAAGGCCAACAAACAAGCGTCTTAGACGCTATCTATAAAAAAGATGGTACACGGGGACGGGATCGAACCGCCGACCGACCGGGTGTAAACCGGTTGCTCTACCGCTGAGCTACCCGTGCATGGGTGGACAAAAACTGCCTGAAAATCATGGCGATAGCAAGTAAGAAATTCTCTTTGTTGAAAATTCATGGCAGCAGAAAAAATGCGACGGATCTTAGCCATACTTGCTTGCGACCTTCGGTTTTTGCGATCGAGAGAAGTTTACAGTTTTTTTACTCCATAAGACAAAACATGGTCGTTGCACTTGTGACCATCATCGAATTCTCATTGAGTTACTGCAAACACAAAACCCACGAGGAACTCGTGGGTTTTGGATCTGCTTTTTGGTATTGCGGAAAAATCCACGCAAGGCTTCAGGGCAGATTCGTGCTTCCCATGAGGTAGCGGTCACACTCACGCGCAGCTCCACGGCCTTCGTTGAACGCCCAGACAACGAGAGACTGACCACGACGGCAGTCGCCGGCAGCAAAGACACCGGGGATGTTGGTCGTGTATTTCTCGTGCTCAGCACTGATGTTGCTGCGTGCGTCGCGATCAAGATTCATGCTGTCTAACAAATCTTGTTCCGGACCTAGGAAGCCCATGGCCAATAGAACGAGTTCAGCAGGCATGATTTTTTCGGTGCCCGGGATATTTTTCGGAATGAACTGTCCTTGTTCGTTTTTGGTCCACTCGACCTGCACGGTGTGAACTGCTTTCACTTGTCCGTTCTCATCACCCTCAAACTTCGTGGCCGTGGTGGTATAGATGCGCGGATCACTTCCGTTCACAGCTGCAGCCTCTTCTTGGCCGTAGTCCATTTTGTATACTTTGGGCCACTCTGGCCATGGGTTGTTACTGGCGCGCTCGTTTGGTGGCTTGGGTAGCAGCTCGAGTTGGCAAACGCTGACACATCTATGACGCAACGAGGTGCCGACACAGTCCGTGCCAGTATCGCCGCCACCAATGATGACAACGTTTTTACCTTTGGCGGTGATGAAGTTTTCACGTTCTGCGCCATCAAGCACGGCTTGAGTGTTCGCTGTGAGGAATTCCATCGCGAAATGAATGCCCTTAAATTCGCGACCAGGAATGTTGAGATCGCGCGGTTTGGTGGCACCGGTGCAGATCACGACGGCATCGAAGTCTTTTTGCAATTGTTCGTGTGTGATATCCTTGCCCACATTGACGTTGCAGAGGAATTTCACACCCTCTTGTTCCAGCAGATTAATGCGGCGTAGCACGACTTCTTTTTTGTCGAGCTTCATGTTGGGAATGCCATACATCAACAAACCACCGGGGCGGTCGGCACGTTCGAAAACTGTGACGGTGTGACCTGCTTGATTGAGTTGGGTAGCTGCGGAAAGTCCGGCAGGCCCGGAACCGATCACAGCAACTTTTTTGCCAGTGCGCTTGGCTGGCGGGTTGGCAACGACCCATCCTTCTTCCCATCCTTTGTCGATGATCGAAACCTCGATGTTCTTGATAGTAACAGGAGGATTGTTCATGCCGAGAACACAGGAACCTTCGCAAGGTGCCGGGCAGACACGCCCGGTAAACTCGGGGAAATTGTTCGTTTTGTGGAGGCGGTCGAGAGCATCGCGCCACAGCCCGCGATAAACCAGATCGTTCCATTCTGGAATCAGGTTATTGATCGGGCAACCGCTCGCCATTCCACTGATGAGTTTGCCGGTATGGCAAAACGGGACTCCGCAGTCCATGCAGCGTGAGCCTTGCGTGCGCAGTTTTTCCTCGGGCATGTGAAGGTGGATTTCTTTCCAGTCCTTGATGCGTTCGATTGGCGAGCGATCTGCGGGAAGCTCGCGCGTGTATTCCATGAATCCGGTTGGTTTGCCCATTTTTTTTAATTTCTATTTTTTGATCTGACAGATTGGTAGGATCAGACGGATGGGTCTGATCCGATTTTTTTCAACCACCACCCAGACGAGCAACATCCTTCGCATTGGCTTCAAAAGCCGCGGAGAGTGCTTCGTCACCACTGAGACCGTCTGCCTCGGCTTTGGCGATGGCTTGGAGGACGCGTTTGTAGTCGCGTGGCATGACTCTCACGAATGTGCCAACTGCATTTTTCCAGTCTGCAAGAATGGTGTTGGCCTTTTTGCTGAGAGTGATGTCAGCGTGCTTTTGAATCAGCGCGCGCAGCACTTCCGCATCATCTTCGTCGACTTTTTCCAGATCGACCATCGCTTTGTTGCAGCGGGTGGTAAAGTCCCCGGTTTCATCATAGATGTAGGCGACACCTCCACTCATTCCTGCGGCGAAGTTACGTCCGGTGGTACCCAGGACAACGACTTTTCCTCCGGTCATGTATTCGCAACCGTGATCGCCAATTCCCTCGACGACGGCATGTACGCCTGAGTTGCGCACAGCGAAGCGTTCACCAGCGACGCCCCGAACGAAAAGTTCTCCACTGGTGGCACCGTAGAGCGCGACGTTTCCGATGATAATGTTTTCTTCGGCAGCGAATGTGGCCTTGGCATCGGGATAAACGGCGATACGCCCGCCACTGAGGCCTTTGCCGACGTAGTCGTTGGCGTCACCTTCCACTTCAATGGTGATCCCTTTCGGAATGAATGCGCCAATGCTCTGACCTGCGGAACCGCGGAAATGCATGTGCACCGTATCATCTGGCAGGCCGTTCCAATGGCGCTTGGTGATTTCATTGCCGAGGATAGTACCTACGACGCGGTCGGTATTTTTGATGGGTAGTTTGACCGCGACTTTCTCGCCATTTTCGATGGCGGGCTTGCAGAGATCGAGCAAGGTGGTGATATCTAACGATTTTTCCAATCCGTGATCTTGTGTCTCCGTGCAATAGCGACCAACTTCGGGGCCAACGTTCGGTGAGTAGAGGATTTTCGAGAGGTCGATTCCCTTGGCTTTCCAGTGATCGACAGCTTTCTTCGGCTCCAACACATCGGTGCGTCCGACCATGTCGGTCAGCTTGCGGAAACCGAGTTCTGCCATGATTTCACGAACCTCTTTCGCAATGAACTTCATGAAATTAACAGCATGCTCTGGATCGCCGGTGAATTTTTTGCGAAGTTCTGGATCCTGTGTAGCGACACCAACAGGGCATGTATTCAAATGACAAACACGCATCATGATACAGCCGAGACTGACGAGTGGTGCGGTGGCGAAACCAAACTCCTCGGCGCCGAGGAGTGCTGCGATCACCACGTCACGACCAGTCTTGAGCTGACCATCGGTCTCGACAGCGATCCGCGAACGAAGATTGTTTAATACGAGAGTTTGGTGGGTTTCAGCAAGGCCGAGTTCCCAAGGAAGCCCGGCGTGTTTGATGGAGGTTTGCGGTGATGCACCGGTTCCACCATCGAAACCTGAAATCAACACCACATCGGCATGAGCTTTTGCGACACCGGCCGCGATGGTTCCTACACCCACCTCGCTCACAAGTTTGACGCTCACGCGTGCAGCACGGTTGGCGTTTTTCAGATCGTGAATTAATTCCGCGAGGTCTTCGATCGAATAAATATCGTGGTGGGGAGGGGGAGAGATGAGTCCTACACCCGGCGTGGAGTGACGGGTCTTGGCGATCCAAGGATAAACTTTTCCGCCGGGGAGCTGTCCGCCTTCACCGGGTTTCGCGCCTTGTGCAAGTTTGATTTGTAGCTCGCGGGCTTGAGTCAGATAAAGACTTGTCACACCGAAACGACCCGATGCCACCTGCTTGATCGCGCTGTTCTTCGAGTCACCTTTTTCATTGGTCCAGGTGTAACGTTCGGGGTCTTCGCCGCCTTCCCCTGTGTTTGATTTGCCGCCGATGCGGTTCATTGCGATGGCGAGAGCCTCATGTGCTTCGCCAGAGATGGAGCCGTAGCTCATGGCGCCCGACTTGAAGCGTTTGAGAATTTCTTCTTCCGATTCCACTTCCTCAATGGCGATGGGCGTGCGAGTTTTGAAGTCGAGCATGCCGCGCAGGGTGAAACGTTGTTTGTCCTGCTCGTTGACGAGAGTTGAATAGGTCTTGAATGTCTTGTAATTGCCCGTTCTAACGGCACTTTGCAGTGAGTGAATCACCTGCGGGCTGAAGAGGTGTGCTTCGCCTTCCGAACGCCATTGGTAATCACCACCGACTTCCAGTGGTTCGGTGCGACCGCTGCGTTCCGAATACGCGCGATGATGGCGCTCCAGAGATTCGGCGGTAATGGCATCAAGGTCCGATCCTTCGATGCGGGTGGCGGTGCCGGTAAAGAAGCGATCGACGACTTTCTTCTGCAAGCCCACGCACTCAAAAATCTGCGCACCGAGGTAGCTTTGGATCGTGGAGATACCGATTTTTGAGGCAACTTTGACAATTCCTTTGGTGGCGGACTTGATGAAATTTTTGCAAGCTGTGTAATGATCGACGCCGACAAGCAGTCCCTGCTGGATCATTTCATCGAGTGTTTCAAAGGCAAGATATGGATTGATCGCTGCACAGCCGTAGCCAACAAGGGTGCAGAAATGGTGCACTTCGCGTGGTTCGCCGGATTCCAATACGAGACCGACTTTCGTGCGTTTGCCCTCACGGATAAGGTAATGGTGAAGACCTGATACGGCCAACAGCGCGGGCATGGCGGCATGGTTATCGTCAACGCCACGGTCGCTGAGAATCAGGATATTCATTCCTGCGTCGATCTGTAAACTGGCCTGGCGGCAGAGTTCCTCGAATGCTTGTTCGAGACCTTGCGAGCCCTTGGCGGGATCAAACAAGATGGGAAGAGTGACCGAACGGAATTCGCCTTGAGCCACGTGTTTGAGCTTGGCGAGTTCTTCGTTGGAGAGGATGGGCGTCTGTAATTCGATCAAATGCGCGCTTTCTGGTTGTGGATCGAGCAGATTTCTCTCAGGGCCAATGGTCGTTACCGAAGATGTCACGATTTCCTCACGGATGCAGTCAATCGGTGGGTTGGTAACTTGAGCGAACAGTTGTTTGAAGTAATCGTAGAGAAGCTTCGACTTGTTAGAGAGAACCGCGAGCGGGATGTCAGTACCCATGGCGCCGGTTGCTTCGACGCCGTCCTTCGCCATCGGCAGCAAAATTTTGCGTTGATCCTCGAATGTATAGCCGAAGGCATGCTGACGCTGGGTGATTGTCTCGAGATCGGTCTTAGGTACGGCAGGGGCTGCTTGGACGTCAGAGAGTTTGATGAGATTGTCATCGAGCCACTGACGATAAGGTTGTTCGCTGGCAATTCGTTGTTTGATCTCGTCATCGGCGACGATACGCCCCTCGGTCATATCCACCAGGAACATGCGTCCGGGTTGCAAGCGGCCTTTTTTCGCAATGTTTTCCGGTGGAATCGGAAGCACGCCGGCTTCCGATGCCATGATGACATAGTCGTCCTTTGTTACGTAATATCGTGATGGACGCAGTCCGTTTCGATCGAGTGTGGCGCCGATCATAGTGCCGTCGGTAAACGCCACGGAAGCAGGTCCGTCCCATGGTTCCATCAAGCAGGAGTGGAATTGGTAGAAAGCCTTTTTCTCAGCACTCATCGACTCATGACCTGACCAAGGCTCCGGGATCATCATCATCATGGCGTGTGGCAGAGAACGTCCGCCCATGACCAGCAATTCGAAAACATTGTCGAACTTAGCCGAATCGGATCCATCTTCATTGACGATTGGTTGGATTTTTTTGATGGTATCGCCGAAAAGCGGGCTCTCAAGCAGAGGTTGGCGCGCATTCATCCAGTTCACATTACCACGCAGCGTATTGATCTCGCCGTTGTGAGCGATGTAGCGGAATGGGTGGGCACGCTCCCAGCTGGGGAATGTGTTGGTAGAGAAGCGTGAATGCACCAAGGCGAGTGCGGTATCCATGTCAGGGTCTTGCAGATCGACGAAATACTTGCCGACTTGCTCTGGCATGAGCATGCCTTTGTAAATGGCCGTGCGAGCCGAGAGGCTTGAGCAATACCAGTGGTCATCAATCTTGCCACCGCGGATGCGGAAGTAGCTGATCTTGCGAAGAATGAAAAGTTGACGCTCAAAGGCGAGATCGTCGGTGCAATCGGCAGGACGTGCGATGAAGACCTGGCGCATGAATGGCTCGCTCGCGAGAGCGGTTTTGCCCAGGGACGAATTGTCTGTCGGCACATCGCGCCATCCAAGAACGCTCAGACCGATTTCCGCAGCGACCTGTTCAAAAAGAGCTTCGCTGGCTTTGCGAACGTGAGGATTGGGCGAAAGGTAGGCCATGCCTAAACCATAGCGCCCTTGGTCTGGCAGTATAAAACCGAGCGAGGCGGTGGCTTTTTGTAAAAATTTGTGTGGCACTTGAATCAAGATACCCGCTCCGTCACCAGTGTTTGTTTCACAACCGCATGCACCGCGGTGATCCATGTTAACCAGCACGGTGAGTGCTTGTCCGATGATTTCATGGACCCGTTTCCCCTTCATCTGGCAGATAAAGCCGACACCACAGGCATCGTGTTCATTGCTGGGATCGTAGAGTCCTTGTTTTTCAGGTGGTCCGAATTTGCTCATGTGAATGATGGATGAAAGGGGAGAGGCATTTTAAGTACAGAACTGCCAACTAGCAAGCTAGAATTGTGCCTGTATTGCAATTGTTGCTGAATTTTTTTGTCAGTAAAAGGATTGACTCCGTTTTTGTTGAAGATTTGGCTCATGGATGGGTGGATGGAATTCGCCAGAGTGGATTGGGTGCATTTGTTTTCACGTTGCAATCAGTCATGGAAAAGGGGTTCAATTTTGTTCGAAAGAGGCTAGCTTTTTGTCGATGATGAAGGGCCCGAAGGGGAGTAGCGTCGCGATGAACGCAATAAAGGCCCAGCGGGCGGAAAGTTTGCCTTCCAGCCAGGCAAGCAAAAGCACGAGGCAAAAGCTGAGGAAGAGAATGCCGTGTATCATGCCAACGATGCTCACCGCCCGGGGCATGTCTGCCCAGTATTTCAGGGGCATGGCAAGTCCCAGCAGCAAAAGGAACGAAGCGCCCTCGACGTTTCCCAGCCAACGAACACGTCCCAGTGGGGTTTGTAAACTACGAATCATGCAAGAGATATTGTCGCGGGCAAAGATGCGCAGGAATCAACCGTGCGCAAGCGTGGTATCAGACATTTTTAAAAACCGAGTTCCCTCTTGCTGGAATTCTTTTCGTGGATACGATCAGGGTCATGGAGTCATCGCGTCGTCTGCCCTTGTTTCAACTGTTTTGTCAGGTGGCCGTGGGAGTGGTTTTGCTCTATGCGGGTGGGCAGAAAATTTTTGTCAGCGGGGTGTCGCAATTTGCGGTTGATATCGAGAAGTTTCACTTGCTGCCAGAATCATTGGTAACTTTAATGGCATACTTTTTACCATGGTGCGAGGTGGTTACTGGAATCTGTCTCATGCTGGACGTCCAGCGCATAGGAGCCATCGCCAGCGGCGTGGTCATGACGTTGATGTTCTGCGGCGTAATTTTGTGGGCGTGGAGTCAAGGCCTGGATATCTCTTGCGGTTGCTTTGGAAAAAGTGATGCGACCATCCATTATCCGCGAAAAATTTCCGAACTCGTTTTGCAACTCATCGCCATCAGCATCGCCGCTACAAGGAGTGCGCCGATCAGTCCATCATGCACTCACCAAGATGATTAGCGACCTGGTAATTCGTAATTTTTTGCAAGTCCGTGTTGCGGATGTGGGAAAATCCGCTATGCAGGGGCGGGCACGTTTTTCTCAACTCGATCAATTTTATTTGCAATGAACATTCATACAGATTTTAGCAGTCGCCATCTCGGTGTGCTTGGGGCCGATCGTCAGTCGATGCTGGGCGCGCTGGGTTATTCGGAAATCGTAGGACTGATCGCAGATGCCGTGCCGGGAGTGATTCGCGATTCCACTGAGCTGAACTTGCCTGCAGCCTTATCGGAAGTGGATGCTCTTGCGCGTTTGTCAGGTATCATGCAGCGCAATCAGTTGAAAAAATCCCTGATCGGGCAGGGGTATTACGGAACACATACACCGGCTGTAATCCAGCGGAATATTTTGGAAAATCCCGGTTGGTATACAGCCTACACTCCCTATCAGGCAGAGATCGCGCAAGGTCGTTTGGAAGCACTTCTGAATTTCCAAACCATGATTACCAATCTGACAGGCCTCGATGTGGCAAATGCCTCCTTGCTTGATGAGGGAACCGCGGCAGCAGAAGCAATGAGTCTCGCCCTCGCGGGCAAACCAAACGGAAAAGTGATTTTTGTTTCCGAGCGATGCCATCCCCAAACCATCGCTGTGGTGCAGACACGTGCTGAACCGTTGGGCATCGAAGTTCGCGTGGGTGATCATGCACAACTTGACCCCGCATCGATCCCCGGTTTGTTCGCCGCGTTGGTGCAGTATCCGGACACTCTCGGGCGAGTAGATGATTTCTCGGCTTTTTTTGACAAAGTGCGCGCAGTTGGTGGTGTGAGTATCGTTGCCGCGGATCTACTTGCCCTTACGGTACTGCGCGCGCCCGGCGAGTTCGGCGCGGAGATTTGCGTTGGCAGCTCGCAACGATTCGGCGTACCCATGGGATTTGGTGGACCTCATGCCGCTTTCATGTCTTGCAAGGATGCGCTCAAACGCAAAATGCCGGGTCGTCTGATCGGTGTCTCACTGGACGCCTATGGTAAACCGGGTTTCCGACTCTCATTGCAAACTCGTGAACAACACATCCGCCGTGATAAAGCCACGTCCAACATCTGTACCGCCCAGGTATTGTTGGCTGTGATGGCCTCGATGTATGCTGTTTATCACGGACCCCAAGGCCTGCAGCATATTGCCTCAGAGATACATCAGCGCACGCGACGTCTCGCGATGTCGCTGCAAAAAGCCGGCCTCGTCTTGGACAATGAAAATTACTTCGATACCATCACCGTTGCTGTTCCAGGCGCTGCCAAAAACATCGCCGATGCTGCGGTGAAAGCTGGCTACAATCTCCGGGTGATCGATGCGGATCATCTGGGAATTTCTCTGGATGAAACCACTACCGATGCTGATGCCGCAATTGTTGCGAGTTTGTTCGGCGCGACTCTCGCAGAGGAGACCAGTGGCGGTGGGATGCAAGATGCCTGCTTGCGTCAATCTGACATTTTGCCTCAAGCTGTATTTCATCAATACCACTCGGAAACAGAGATGTTGCGCTATATCAAGCGCCTTGAGTCGAAAGACCTCGCCTTGAACGAGTCGATGATTGCCTTGGGTTCCTGCACGATGAAACTCAATGCCACTTCGGAAATGATGCCGCTGAGTTGGCCGCAGGTTGGTGCAATTCATCCCTTTGTCCCCTCCGATCAAGCGGAGGGCTATATTGCGATGCTCCAAGAGTTGGAAACATGGCTTGCGGAAATCACGGGTTTTGCCGCAGTTTCGCTGCAGCCGAATGCTGGCTCGCAGGGGGAATATGCGGGTCTTCTCGCCATCCGCCGCTATCATCATGCGAATGCTCAGGGCCATCGCCACATTTGTCTCATCCCCGTGTCAGCGCATGGAACGAATCCTGCCTCCGCGGTGATGTGCGGATTCAAGGTCGTCGGTGTGAAATGTGACGACCAAGGCAACATCGATTGCGCGGACTTGCAGGCACGAATCGCCGAGCACAAGAATCATCTGGCAGCATTGATGATCACCTACCCGTCCACGCACGGAGTTTTTGAGGAATCCATCAAGGAAATCTGCCAGTGGATCCACGACGCTGGTGGTCAGGTTTACATGGATGGCGCCAACATGAACGCCCAGGTGGGACTCACCAGTCCGGGCTTCATCGGCGCCGATGTCTGCCATCTCAATCTTCACAAAACGTTCTGCATTCCCCATGGAGGAGGTGGACCCGGCGTCGGACCAATTGGTGTGGCGAAACAATTGGTTCCTTATCTTCCCGGACATGTGAACCTCGATCAGGCCGAGGGTGCGGTTTGTTCGGCCGCGTATGGCAGTGCATCGATCAATACCATTTCCTGGATGTATATCGCAATGATGGGGCCGGGAGGCCTGAAATCGGCGACGGAAATTGCCATCTTGAATGCGAACTACATCGCAAAACGCCTCGCTCCTTTCTATCCGATTCTCTATACCGGCAACAAAGGATTGGTCGCGCACGAATGCATCATCGATATTCGACCTCTCTCCGAATCGAGTGGAATCACCGTTGAGGATGTGGCGAAGCGCCTGATGGATTATGGTTTCCACTCGCCCACCATGTCATGGCCGGTGACGGGCACTCTGATGATTGAGCCAACCGAATCGGAATCCAAGGCCGAGCTCGACCGATTCTGTGATGCGATGATCTCGATCCATGCCGAAATTCAACAAGTGATCAACGGTTCCGCGGATCGCGAGGACAATGTGCTGAAAAACGCACCGCACCCCGCTACCGCGCTGATCTCCGATGATTGGAAACATGCATACACGCGTGAACAAGCCGCCTATCCGTTACCTTACCTCCGTCAACATAAGTTCTGGCCCAGCGTTGGCCGCATTGATAACGTGCACGGAGATCGCAATTTGGTCTGCACTTGTGACAGCGTGGAATCATACACCTAATGGAAACGTTTCCTTCATCAGTCAACTGGCAGGAATGGCGCGGGGAAATTCTCGCCACACTGCTTTTCGTCATTCGCAATGGAAAGATTTTGTTGATTGAAAAAAAACGAGGCATCGGAGCTGGTAAGGTCAATGGTCCTGGTGGCAAGATCGATCCTGGCGAGACTCCGATGGAATGCGCTATTCGCGAGACCATGGAGGAACTCCATGTCAAAGCGCTGAATGTGCGCAAACGCGGGGAGCTCTGTTTTGCCATGTCGGATATCCCGGATATCCATTGTCATGTTTTTGTTGCCGATGATATCGAAGGCGAGCCTACGGAGACGGATGAAGCCATTCCTCTCTGGACTTCGTTGGATGCGATCCCCTACGAGCGTATGTGGGCGGATGATATTTTCTGGCTGCCCCAGATGATCGCGGGGCAAACATTTCTGGGTCGATTCGTCTTTGAAGGCGAGAGCATTCTCTGGCGCGACGTGGAGTTCGGGGTCTCTTTTGCTTGAAGGCATGTGCCGTAGCTTGAAGGATGCCATCTGAGGTGTATCATCGTAGGATGGAATTTCGGGCTATGGGGTTCGGATACGGAGGAATAGTTTTTGGTGATTTGCGGGTAAAGTGACTGTAACTCGCTCATAGTCACCATGATCGATCGATTGAATTGCCGCTGATGCCACGGGGATCCAACTGTCGTGGGTCAGACTTCCGGATTGCTCGACGATCGCGCCTGTCTCTGCTTGCGCAAGTTTGTCACGCTGAAAGGTGAAGACGAAGTTGTTTGCTGATTTTGCCATTTGTGGCAGTATGGTTGCATCAGCCGATTGAGGTTCACCGCGCAGCAGAAACTCAAGCACATTGGCAATGCCATCTTGATCCGGATCAGCATCGGGATGCGATTGGTGATCGACCAATTCTTTTTGATGCGCCCAGATCGCAAAACGACTGGCGGAGCGAACGAGTCGTAGTTCATTCTGACCGTATTCCAAACTGTAACCATAGGGGATTCCGGTTACGGTAGAGGGCATGCCAATCAAAGAACCATAGCTCGCTAATGAATAGTTGTCATGGGTCAATAATTGGTTGCTAGATTGAATGTCCAGAGTCGATCCCGTAAGCGTCAGGACTCCCCCCACAACCAAACGGTCGGACCGATCATCATTCAACTGCATTTCGATTCTTCCGGAAATAGTGATGGATCCTGTTGTCGAGAGGGTTCCTGTCGATTCTCCCGGCGCGAGCACACCAGCGACGACGGCGCTCGTCAGTGTGCCGTTTCCTCCCAAGGTTCCACTATTTCCAACCTGGACTGTAGCTTGTGTGATGGTTCCTGAAACGAGCAAAGTTCCGCTGTTGACATTGATATTGTTCGCCACCGTGACATTGCCGCTCAGTGTCAGAGTTCCGGTTCCTTCTTTTGTCACACTCAATCGGGTCGGTATTGTGGTGCTTGAGTCGCTCAAGTTTCCCGTCAATGTGATATTCCCATCACCTCGGAAGCGAACATCGCGCGCAGTGGCTCCATTCAAGGTAGTGCTGAAATTACCTGTGATGCTGAGTGAAGATCCAGCTAATGCTTCCGTATGATAACTACCGCCGGTATCGACGATCATGATATCTCCCGCGATTCGGTTGTTTCCTGAGACGCTTCTTAAAAAAACTTGCCCGGCAATTGTATTGCGGCCCACTGTTTCGATCCCCAAATTGTAAAGATAACCTCCTGATAGTTCAAGGGTGGAGACTCCCGATTGTGATTGGTTGAGGCGAATTTTTGCGTGGTTGCCCAGGGCCTGTGGATGGGCGAGTCGAATGCCACCGAGGTTCGCTGTTCCCGCAGTTCCATACAAAAACGTTGAACCCGCGGTCCCGAAATTGTTAGCGCCTGACAGGATCAAGGTTCCGATGCCTGCTTTCGTAATTGTACCCGTTCCTGAGATCGTTCCCTCGTGGGTGAACTCATCATTCCGATTGAAAGAAAGATTGGTTCCAGTGTTCAGTTGGCAATTACCAAGAAGTTTTCCAGACGCTCCACCATTACCGATTTGAACCGTACCACCTGTCACGGTCAGTGTGTCGATACTTGTCTCATTGTTTGTCAGGATCAGGTTGCCGATTCCCGACTTGGTCATTCCAACAAGATCGATTGCGCCACTGATGGTGGAACTTGCTGACCCCGTGGCAACTGTGAGAATATGTGGTCCGACCACGGAACCGCTCACGAGCCACGATCCGGCATTTTGGGTGCTGATGCTGGAATTTGCATCAAGTGTCAGATCTCCTGCCAATGTTATGATTCGGGAGGTGGAGCAGTCCAAATTCAGCGCTCCCGTATTTCCACCTGATATCCCATTGCCACTGAGGTGAAAATTGTTCACGTAGGTCGCGTTGTTCGCGACATTGAACCAGCGAAGCTGAGAGCCTGAACGAACTTCTATGGTAGATGCCGCGCCACCCAATTCGTTGCCATGGATGCCGCCAGTATCTTGATTGTAGGCACGGACCTGAGCATTGCCATCGATGATCATCGCTCCCGAAAATCCAGAGTTCACACCACGCAGAAAGAGTTGCGCACCGGCTATGCCGCCAGTGATGCGGAGCAAGGAACTACCTGCGATCGGACAATGAATCTGAGTCGTGGTTGCGTTCAATCGTATTTCCGCCTCAGCTTCCATTTCCATGCTGCCATTACCATCGAGAATATATCCCGTGGTGTTGAAAACCAACCCGCTGATTCCCGGAGCCGGACCGGGGACCGTGACAGTTCCAGCTGTGCCTCCAAAAACAGCTTTTTTGCCTTGCATCCACGCTGTTGCCCCATTGCCCACTCTCCAGTGATTCGATGTATTGTCCCACGGTCCAGCCCCCCCCACAATCGATCCTGGTTGCCAAATGAATTCGGTATTTGCCGTCAGAGGATTGGTTCCATTCGCCACTTCAAACCCATCATCGAGTCCGTCTCCATCGGAATCGGCTACATCGGGATCAGTCCCGGTGTTGGTGGAAGATACGAAAATTCCTGTGTTGGTTTCTTGCAAATCAGAGAGCCCGTCGCCATCGCGATCTCCGGTAAAGGAGAAGTTCATGAAAACGGCCTCGGCGCTGTTATATGTTTCATGTGATGTTACTGCAAGCCCCACAAGCGGTGTCGCTGGGAGGTTGATCTGCTGGGCGGTTCCAATGGTCGTCCAATCAATCCCGTTGGTAGAAAAAGAAGCCGTAACCAGATTGCCGTTGCGCGTCAGGCTCAGCTGGGGTGGCCATGGTGTTTCGCTGCCATGCCAAACATAACTGCTGATGCTACCCTGGCTGGTTCGCCAGAGAAATTCACATTGTCCTTCCGGCATCCAATGGACCATCGCGAATGGGGCGTCTGCTGCAGTTGAAGCCCGCAGCATCATACCTGCTTTGGCTCTCGTGTGGTTGGCTTCAAAACTATTGAGTTTCACGGTGACTCTGCCATCGCCACTCATGGATTGATGAACATAGTATAACCCATCGGTAGTTGAGCCGAGATTATTGCCAGAACCTCGAACCATAATGCGACCGTCCGAGCTTCCTGCCTCGCCCGGATATCCGCTCCCGATTTTCGCAGTGGTCCATGCACTTGGTAGATTTTCTAACAATAAAAAATCATCGATGTCCACCGCTGCCACACTACTGCCTGATGCGGCATAAGCAAAGAGTGTCGCGGAATTGGAAGAGGCTCCGGTCGTGAAGCGATGGCTCCCCATGGCCCAGTTGCCTCCGGACGCGGTCACGCTGGAATAAGACTCCGTTGCTCCGTGATTTTTCACACCCAGTCGCACGGGTTGGCCGTTTCCTTTGACCCAGCCGCTCAGGGTATAGGTGGTGGATGGTTTTAATCCATAGATGGGTTGCTCAGCGCCACGCGCTGCCGTGCTCGAATTGAGTCTCAGGGCGGAACTTCCACTTCGGGTATACACTCCTCCCCAACTATGAACGAGCGAATCACCATAAGTCGTCCAATGACTGCCATCTCCCATCTCGAATCCGCCATTGGTAAAACGCCCAGCGCGGCGGATCTCAAGATCATCCGCGTAGCAGTCACCATATTGGGTGGGCACCCAGGCGAAAATATCCGCCGTGGTATGGGACGAACCAGTGACGAAGGTTTTTTCCGCAGCGCTGTATCCGTTGCTCCAGATGGACGCGTAGGTTTCATTGCCGCCATAGTCGCGCGCTCCAATACGCACGTCTGGCCAGTATCGGCTCCCGACATTTCCCCAGCCTCTGACGATATAAGGGGTGTTGGGCTGCAAACCAGCGACCTTCTGCGCGACGCGACCGCCGGAAGTATTGGATGGGTTCAGCCTTGCGCCGGGGCTTGCATTTCTTCCTGCAGTTCCCGTCCAAATGGTTGTGCCGATTTGTCGCCACGGGCCCATTCGATGGGTGAAGTTGGGATTGATCACTTGCTCGGAACGTTGGTAGAAACGAACATAATCGACGTCCTGATACGTGGAAGTGGTGGTTCGACTACCATAATTGGTGGGCGTCGGTCCTGCCCAGGCTCCGTCCTCGACTTCGCTCGTGAGATAGATCCATTGTCTTACTTGTGAAATTGCCGCCGTTGTGGTCCATACTTCGACTCCATCGATATAAAATCGATATCTCCCTGGCTCCCACAATAGGCCGTAGGTGTGGAAATTTCCTTGCAAACTTGCCGTGTTAACGCCGGGATTTGCAGCGGTCGTGCCAACGGATTTGTGGCTCGCTCCGTAGCCATCCCAGTGGACATTCATCGATGACTGATTCGTGAGATTCGCTCCGGCAGCATCCCTGCTTCTGTGCTCAACGATATCGATTTCCGTTCCGTTGCCTGCCGGGTCACCGATGTTGTTGATCCCATACGGTTGTAACCAAAATGCAGACCACATGCCAGCGCTGGATTGGTAGCGCGCGCGCACTTCCCAATATCCAAAACAATTTTCATATTTGCCCCCTGAACTAAGCCATCCCGTGTAGTGTGTCCCGCTCTCGGTGTATGTTTTGATTCGGAGATAGCCATCCTGAACACTCAAAGCATTTGCGGTATTGACGGCATCCCGTCTCGTCCCAGTGCCGACGGTCCAATTCTTTTGATCCAACGCATTGCCACTGAACTCATCACTCCAACCGAGTACCCAGCCCTGTCCCGGTGGTGCGGCATTCGTCATGCTGATGAAGATCAGCATTGCTGGTAGGATTTTCGCTATGGATCGCAACGATATCATTGCGCATTGAGTGTAGTTCCGCACCATTGAACTGAAAAGTAGAAAAAATTCATTCTCGTAATGATTTTAGTAGCAAAAGTGATCATAATGAAAAAACGATTGTGTATTATCTTGATGACATTTACTCAAATAGTAGTAGAATAGGCTCCGTAACGAAAAACAATTATGGGTAATCTTACGAATGAAGACAATTGGGCGGCACGCGAGCGTCTCCGCATGATCGAGGTTTTGTTGTGGTGGCGTGGTTGGTTGCGTCGTGGCGATCTTCTGGATTGTTTCGGGATTTCCGCAGCGCAAGCCAGTGGCGACATCCAGCGTTTCCTTGAACTCAATCGAAACGGGGTGATTTATCATCCGAACCGCAAACGCTACGAGGCCGGTGAAAGCTTCACCTGCCGTTTGCATCGCCCCAGTCTCGCTGAGGCTGTATCACTGTTATTCGGGCAGAGCCCGGGGCATGCCGCGTATGCTGTCCGCGCCGAGCGCGATGCAGGCCAATCAGGAGATCTTGCCGACATCATTGCGATGCCACAACGCGTGTCGAATGACCGCGCTGTTCGCGTTCTTGTGATGGCACTGCTGCGCAAAGAAGCGATCGAAGCCCGTTACGTCTCGATTAATAGCTCGACGCGCAAGACCCGCACTCTCATGCCACGTGCTCTCGGTTATGATGGTACCCGCTGGCATGCTCGTTGCTGGGACACCGATCATCAAGAGTGGCGCGATTATGTGCTAGGTCGTATGGAAGAGTGCAAATGGTCCAGAAAAGACGTGGAAGAACCTCCCGTGGACGAGGATTGGAATACGTTTGTGACACTCAAGCTCAAACCCAATGCTTCACTGAGTAAAGAGGCTAAGGCCGCGCTCAAAATGGATTATGGTATGACTTCTGACACTCTGGACCTTAGAGTGCGCAAGGCCATGGTGAAATATGTCCGCCAGAATCTCGGCCTCCCTTGGGACAGCTCTGCCAAGGAGCCCTGGGCCTCCTACTTCCAAGTGGTAAGCGAGAAAAAAGAGTCTTAAATTTTGCTACGCTGAATTTTACATAACGCGCAATTTGTATCTTCACAAAATACAGATTGCGCGTTATTGTTTCGGCGCACCATGAGTCAAATCAAGATTTCCCCAAAGTTTTCTCCCGTTCTCGATCCTGAATTTGTTCCCGCTGTTTTGTGGAACCGCGCCTACGAGGCGATGGCTCGCGATGGCGGTCGTGATATCGAGTTGGCTCTCAGCCGCGATGACGGCACCTGCTTCCGGTGGGCGGGCAAAGTTCTTGATGCCACGCCGGCAAATGCGACTCTGACGGAGAAATACATCGAGCGCTTGGTGAAATTTCTGCTCTGGCAAAAAGGGGGGAATCGCATTGCACTCGCTGGTGCGGATGATGTGGCTACAATGTTGGCCGGGCATTACGCACAGCATGGCGCGCGCGAGTTCGACCGCGAGTTTATCGGCACGAAAATTTTTGGTTCACCGATTCAAGTAAAAGCTGTTGCCTTTGAGGAGCTACCCGAGGAAAAGGGCGCTGCCATGAACCTGGGGCGTAACTTGCAAGGGTGCCGCATCGGCTTCGACCTAGGCGGTTCTGACCGCAAGTGTGCCGCGGTGATTGATGGTGAAGTTGTCTTCTCCGAGGAAGTGGTGTGGGATCCCTATTTTCAAAGCGATCCGCACTACCATATCGAGGGAATTCACGACTCCTTGCTTCGTGCTGCAGCTCATTTGCCGCGGGTCGATGCCATTGGTGGCAGTTCGGCCGGCGTGATCATGGACAATCAGGTGCGTGCTTCTTCTTTATTCCGTGGAGTGAATTCTGATGATTATGAAAAGCATGTTCGTCATATTTTCACGACATTAAAAAACGAACGGTGGAATGGCATTCCTTTTGAGGTGGTTAATGACGGTGAAGTCACGGCGCTTGCGGGTTCCATGGGCTTGCAAGCCAACTCGGTTCTCGGTGTCGCGATGGGGACTTCCGAGGCTGCGGGCTACGTTGATGCGCAAGGCCATATCAAGCCATGGTTGAATGAATTGGCTTTTGCCCCTGTGGATTATCGTGAGAATGGTCCGCTTGATGAATGGTCGGGCGATCGTGGATGTGGCGCTCTGTATTTCTCCCAGCAGGCTGTGGCTCGATTGGCTCCCGCTGCCGGATTTGATTTTGGCAACATGCCTTTCCCCGAGCAATTGGTGGAAGTGCAGAATGCAATGAAGGCGGGCGATGAGCGCGCTGCGAACATTTATCAGAGCATCGGAGTTTGTTTTGGTTATTCGATCGCCCATTATGCCGATTTCTATGACATCGAAAACCTTCTGATTCTCGGACGGGTTACTTCCGGAGAAGGTGGAGCGATCATCATTCGCGAAGCCGAAAAAGTCCTTTCGATCGAGTTTCCGCAATTGAAGATTCAAGTGGTCGTTCCTGACGAAAAAACGAAGCGTCACGGACAGGCTGTTGCCGCTGCGAGTCTGCCCTTTGTATCGCGGTAAGCCATGAGATACAGAACTTCTTGAGGGTTGTAGTGTAGCAAGGCTTCATTGGTAACATGCGATTCTTCAATTTTTCTTCGTTTGAAAGCCAACTTTTGACACGCTGGATCAGGGTCCACGGATTCGTAATGTTTTCTCATGCCAATCCTTGACGAAATCTCATTCGCCGTTCATGGTTCGCGCATGGCAATCGCATTTACTGAATCCAATTTTCAATCGGAAGTGATCGAATCTTCCGTCCCCGTTCTTGTCGACTTCTGGGCTGAATGGTGCGGTCCCTGCAAAGCGATCGGACCCATTATCGACCAGCTCGCCGATGACGTCGCGGGCCAGGCTAAAGTCGGCAAAGTCAACGTCGACAACGCGCGTGAGCTGGCAGTAAAGTATGGGGTGCGCTCGATTCCATTTCTTCTCTTTTTCCAAAACGGCGAAGTGAAGGATCAAATCGTGGGTGCTAACGTTACCAAGGAGCAACTCAAAGCCAAATTGCTCTCTCTGGCATAAACAGGCGTTCCTTCACGCGAACAGTTTGTTACTAGTCCCGTAGGTATTTCGACTGACATGAGCTTGGTGTCTCATGTCAGTTTTTATTTCAATTCGTTTCAATCTCAGTGAACCCGCAGAAATGAATACAACTGGGGAGTGGGTTCAATACCGGGCTACTGGGGAGTCGGCTTTGACTTCATTCGCCACGGGCACCTGATCACGCAATTTCTGGATATCGTCGCAAGTTTTTTTCCAATGGTCATCAGACCAAAGCAACGGGCTGTTGAGTTTTTTACGGAAACGTTCGATTCGCGACTCTGACTCTTGAAGCATGGCTGTTGGCAATTCTGCAAGAGCGGCCACGGCTTCATCGGATCGCTCCATCTGGTGACAGATGAGGGCGACATCATTTCCTGCAAAGATGGCCTGTTTCACATCGTTGCCCGCGCCGTAGGCCTGTTGAATGGCTCCCATATCAAGGTCATCTGTTAGCACGAGATGATTGTCGAATCCCAATTGCATGCGCAAAAAGTCATGAATGATCGAACGAGAGAGGGAGGCGGGGTGCTCGCGATCCAATACAGGGAAACGCACGTGGCTGGTCATCACGGCATCCAGTTCCGGCATCAGCGCGGTGTAGGGAAGAATGTCACTCCGCAATAGATCTTCCTTGCTGACCATGGCCACCGGCAGATCGTGATGAGGATCACTTTGCGCAAGGCCGCAAGAAGGGAAGTGTTTGGCGCATGAGGCAATGCCACGCCTGCGCAGCCAGCGGTTCCATTGTCCCGCGTGGTCGATGATTCTCTGTGGATCATTCCCCCAACAGCGCTCCCGTAGCGAGTTTTGCAGACCGGGGAAATGGTCGATGTCAAGCACGGGTGCGAAGTTGACATTGATGCCCAGCATTCGCAGCAGATCCGCTGTGAGTGAACCAGCTTGGGCGATCCAATCAGCTCTCCCCGCGGCCGCCAGATCGACTGCGGATGGACAGACCGGAGCGATGTCTTTGGTGCGCGTGACCCGCCCGCCTTCTTGGTCGATCGCGATGATGGGTTCGTATGCGAAGAGCGAACGCACATGGTCCGTTAGTGAACGAATTTGCTCCTTGTTTACGATGTTCCGTGAAAAAAGAATGACACCAGCAGGCTGGATTCGTTTGAGGCGCTCGATTTCTTCAGGCGCAAGTTCCGGCCCCAAGATGCCAAGGAGGAGATGTTGTCCGTGCATGAATTTTTTTCTAATGATTGATCAGGCGCAGGCCGGACACACTCCAAAAAACTCCAATTCATGATAGAGGTTTTTGTAGCCGGTTTTTTCAGAGATCTCCCGTTCCAATTGATGAACAGGGCAGGGGGCTTGAATGGGCTGAATGCTGCCGCATTCGGTGCAAATGAGATAGTCCTGATGGCGTCCGGGGATCAGCAGGGTGAAATAGGCGGCACGCTCGTGAAGCCCCAGCCGGCGAATGATGCCAATGGCTGCCAGACGCTGCAGCAAGCGGAATACCGTGGCTTTGTCGCACTGGTCACTCAACCTCTCGGAATGCGATAGTTCGCTTAGCGTCATCGGGCGATCCGCCTCGGCCAAAGTTACGAGAAGTTGCTCGAGGGCTTTGGTTCTGCGGAGTCCCGTTGCGCGACAACGTTCTACCAAATCTTTGATCAATGGACGAGTGGGCATGGAGTGATTACAGGAGTGGAATTTGTGAAGCAATTTGCAAGGTGGGCGGCATCGGAGCCTGGATTTTTTGATACGCGGATGCCATCGCCACGCGACCGCGGGGAGTTCTTTGCAAAAAGCCCTGCATCACGAGAAATGGCTCGTGCACTTCCTCGAGTGTAGAGGCATCTTCTCCTACGGCGACGGCGAGTGAATTTAATCCCACAGGACCTCCATTATACTTGTAAATGATCGCTTCAAGGATGCGCTTGTCCATCTCATCCAGGCCGTCTTGGTCGATTTCGATCATCGTCAAGGCTGCATCAGCTGTGGTTTCATCGATCACGGAATCGGCTCTCACTTGGGCATAGTCTCGCACCCAGCGTAGCAACGCGTTGGCTACGCGTGGAGTGCCCCGTGAGCGCGAGGCGATTTGCAATGCTCCTCCTTGAGTGATTTCGATTTCTAACAAGCCTGCGGAGCGTTTGATGATCTCTGCCAGTTCCTCCGAGGTGTAATAGTCGAGCCGATTCAGTATGCCGAAGCGGGAGCGCAGAGGCGCGGTCAGCATACCGGATCTCGTGGTGGCGCCCACCAGTGTGAAACGCGGAAGGTTGAGTTGAATCGAGCGCGCCGAAGGACCGGAATCGATGATGATATCGAGGCGGAAGTCTTCCATCGCCGGGTAGAGGTATTCTTCAATCGCGGGATGCAGACGGTGGATTTCGTCGATGAAGAGAATGTCGCCTTTTTGCAGGTTGGTGAGGATTCCCGCCAGATCACCAGCCTTTTCAATTTGTGGACCCGAGGTGGTGTGAAGGGTGGAGCCCGCCGCTTGCGAGAGAATGGTTGCCAGCGTGGTTTTCCCCAGGCCCGGCGGACCGGAGAGAAGTACGTGAGCCAATACATCACCCCGCAGTTTGGCGGCATCCACCATCAACATGAGTCGCTCCTTGACTTTCTCCTGGCCGATGAATTCGGAAAACACCGGCGGCCGCAATGAGACATCAAAGTGACTTTGGGGCGCGTTGGCAGTTTGTTGGTAAAAATTTTCCGACATCGAAGATGAAGTGCTGAAAGTGTTGATACAGTAAATGGGCAGCCGTGCGCAGGCAAATGTTTTGATTGATGATTTTCTCAATCCGGGGTTTTTGCGGCTTCTTTCTCCAGGGCATCGGCTACGACTGTTAGATCGAGATCTTTAACCCCGCCTGGATCGTATTCTTGGCACAAACTCTGCCAAGAGTTTGCAGGGTCGCGATTATCGCTGAGATGCCATAGTAAAAGAATTTCACCCTCACCCTCAATCACCAGGGAGTCTTGATCGTTGATAACCTCAGCTTCGAATGGTAATAACCAGATCTGAGAAGCGCTGGGAGAATTCTGAATGATGGATTTGGCTTCCACTCTTTGGTGAGGGCTGAGGCTTGCCTTGACGTTTAGTGCACCAGGGTGATCACAACGGACACGGTGAAAAAACAGTCCTTTGCGAGCCACATATCCTGTCGTTAAAAAGTAACTCACTCCCTCCTCTTCAAATTGCTGTTCATGAAGTCGGAACGATTTTGGAAATGCCAGTGGCTTCGCACCCGTTTTTGATCCGAGTCGGCACAACTTTACTAAACTGGTTTCACGCCAATCTCCCTCGGCATGTTTGAACCAGCGAAAACGGAGTTCATGAGTATTCCCCGCAACATTCAGCATGGATTGTTCTCCCAGAGCGATTCCTTTGATGTCCGTCACGCTTTCCTGCTCGATGGATCCGTTCTTGTGTTTCTGTCCCTGATTTTCACGGCATGCCCCCAGCCCAGCCAGAAGGATGAACATCGACAAGCATCGGATGGACGAGGGGTGGAACATTGCGCGACCATAGCGATAAAGAGAATCATCATGCAACTACTATGTTTATCGTAGTGTTAATTGATCGCGCCTTTTTTCCCATGCATTCAGTCGAAAAAACATCGAATTTGAGGGTAAACAGTCTCTCAAAAAGAACGGAAGAGCGTTGAAGTTGAAAAATATTTTACGAAAAAAACGTTGATTTATCAGGCTTTGAAGCGGTTTCACAAAAAAACCTCAAAAAAGATGCAAAAAGTGATTGACGATTTTTGAGAAAAAT
>JBMLRP010000042.1:0-22419 GCA_049240965.1 Akkermansiaceae bacterium | reverse complement strand
GCAGAACGACGCAGAACCATCGCAAAGCGGTGATGCTCACCGCAGTCCAAAGCCTTCGGCGGGGAATGGCAGCGTTGGTTACGGGCTTACACAAACCATCCCATTCACCAACTGCCGAACAAATCCATTTGCGGCGGATTAGGCTCGGGAAGCGATGATTGATTGCGCGTGTTTTTCGCCTTAGGGCCGTCTTTTTTCGCCTCGGGCCGGGTTGAATGGAGCTCAAGATGGCTTAGAATGGCTTTGGCACGATCAATGACCGGTTGCGGCAAACCGGCGAGTCGGGCCACCTGGATCCCGTAGGATTTATCCGCACAACCCGGGAGAATTTTCCGGAGAAAAATGATTTCATCGTTCCACTCTCGCACGGCCACGTTGAAGTTGGCGACAGCAGGACGGGTGTTCGTGAGATCCGTGAGCTCGTGATAGTGTGTGGCAAATAGCGTCCGGCATTTCGTGAGATCGTGCAAGTGCTCGGCCACGGCCCAGGCGATCGAAAGACCATCGAAGGTGGCTGTGCCACGTCCGATTTCATCAAGAATGACAAGGGACGAATCTGTGGCGTTATTGAGAATGAGTGCGGTTTCATTCATTTCCACCATGAAGGTTGATTGCCCACGTGAGATGTCATCAGAGGCACCTACACGGCAGAAAATGCGATCGACGATACCGATCGTAGCCGATTCCGCCGGGACGTATGCACCGATCTGCGCCATGAGGGTGATGAGCGCAACTTGACGAATGTAGGTGGACTTCCCCGCCATGTTTGGGCCGGTAATGATGTGTAGCAGCGAGTCGTTGGAGTGGATAGCCGTATCGTTGGGCACAAAAGTCTCGCCCACCAGCGTCTGCTCCAGCACGGGGTGACGTCCATTGATGATGGAAAGCTGTTTATCCTCCACCAATTGCGGGCGAACATGGCGGAAGCGTTGTGCAGTCTCCGCCAAAGAGCATAGCACATCCAGCAGAGCAATCGCTGCAGCGCTGGATTGGAGAGCATCAAGATGCTCCTGCACCTTGGCGCGTAATTCGAGAAAAAGTTCGTATTCGAGTTGACGTGAACGCTCCTCGGAACCTAACACTTTTTGCTCCATCTCTTTGAGAGCTGGTGTGATGTATCGCTCGGCATTGGCGAGAGTTTGCTTGCGGGTGTAGTCATCCGGCACTTTGGCGAGCTTGGAGCTGCTGATTTCGATGAAATAGCCGAAAACATTGTTAAACTTGATTTTGAGGGTATCGATGCCTGTTCGTTGTCGTTCCGATTCCTGCAAACGCGCGATCCAGCCCTTGCCATCTCGGGAGATACTACGGAGCTCATCGAGCTCGGCGGAGTAGCCGTCACGGATCATTCCTCCCTCTTTCATCGCGGCGGGCGGCTCCTCGGCAAGTGCATCGCGGAATTGTTTTGTCAGGCTGGAGAAATCGTGAAGCCGCGCGATGATCGTTTGTGTCAAGATCGCGGAAACACGGAGAGCAACGAGATCTTCTTTGAGCGGTGGAATGCAATCGAGAGAAAAGGTCAACTGTTGCAAATCACGAGCATTTCCAGCACCTTGGGCAAGCCGGCTTGTGGTGCGTTCGATATCACGGATCTGGCGCAAGGCCTCACGGCATTTCGAAAGAACGAAAGGTTCCTCTAAAAGCGCTGCGATAAAATCCTGGCGCTCGATTAACGACACGATATCACGTGAGGGATGAAGAATCCACTCGCGCAGCAGACGCGCACCCATGGGCGTGTGAGTTTGATCCATGACACCGAGCAATGTGTGATCACGACCGGAACGAGAATCGACGAGGTCGAGATTGCGCTGAGAAGCGGCGTCAATCAAAAGAATATCGCCTGACTCACGCACGCGCAGAGCCCGGATGTGAGAGCAATTTCGACGAAGTTGGTGGATCAGATAATGTAAAATCGCGCCGGCGGCGCCAATGGCGGCATTCAGATCACTACAGCCGAAACCATCGAGCGACTGTACATTCAAGTGATCTAACAAAAGGGGAAGCGCTTGACCCGGCAAAAAGGCATAACCCTCGTAAGCGAGAGCATTGGTCAGAGCGCCAAAGGTGGCGGTTTGATCCTCAGGGATGAGCAACTCCGCCGGACTGAGCCGACCCAATTCATCGAGGAGCTGCGCGTAATCGGAAAACTCCCCGACGCTGAATTCACCCGTTGAGTGATCGATGCAGGCGAGACCGATTTTTTTGCCCGCTTGGTAAACAGCGGCAAGATAATTGGAACGCTGGTGATCGAGCAGATTCATGTCATCGATCGAGCCTGCGCTGAGGATACGAGCGATTTCGCGCTCGACGATCTTCCCGGGCTTGGGTTCGGATGTTTGTTCGGCAATGGCCACGCGTTTGCCCGACTTGACCAGGCGGGCGATGTAAGACTCTGCGGCATGCCAGGGAATACCGCACATGGGCACCAAGTTGCGTTTCGTAAGAGCAACATTGAGGATGGGAGCGGCAAGCTTGGCATCCTCGAAAAACATTTCGTAAAAATCACCAAGACGATAGAGCAGGATAATGTCAGCGGGCAGAGTACGCCTCATGGCCTGATACTGCGCCATCATCGGTGTTAATTCACTGCCACTCATGTGCGATGATTGTTACAAAACCCTTGTCGACTCAACATCGCTATTCTTCTTCGATCACCATCTCATCGGCGGGTGCCTGTTGTTCAACGTCGCTGTTGTTATCTTCGCCATCGGGAATGACTTTGGCGATGTCTTGGAGGAACTCTCCTTCTTTCATCGTCAGCAATTTCACGCCTTGGGCATTTCGGCCCGTTTCACGGATGGTATTGACTTTGATGCGGATGCTCAGGCCACTGTTGGTCATCAGCATCAGTTCGTCCTGTTCTTCGACGGTCACCGCACCGACGACATTGCCGGTTTTTTCCGTGATCTTCATGGTGATGATTCCTTTGCCACCGCGCGATTGCAGACGATACTCCTCGAACGCAGTGCGTTTTCCGAGACCATTTTCCGCTGCCACTAACAAGGTGCTTCCCGGCGTCACGAGCGCAAGGCTGACGACGTGGTCGCCTTCTTCCGGACGGATCCCCCACACGCCGGTGGCGGTTCGGCCCATGCTGCGGGCTTGCTCTTCATGGAAACGGATGCTGATGCCATGGCGCGTAACAAGAATGACTTCATCATTGCCCGTGGTATGACGCACGCCGATGAGTTCATCGCCCTCTTCCAGGTTGATGGCATTGAGACCGGCTTTGCGATAATTCCGATAGTCATTGAGTGGCGTCTTTTTCACCAGACCCACTTTGGTGGCGAACAAGATGAAGCCAGCTTCATCGCGGAAGGTGATGTCGTTGCCTTTTTCATCGGTGACACGCTCGAGACGTAGCAAAGCGGCGATTTTTTCCTCAGGCTGGAGATTGAGTACGTTGCGGATGCCGCGACCTTTGGCCGCGCGCGAACCTTCAGGTATATCATAGACGCGCTCGACATAGACGCGGCCGGTACTGGTAAAGAACATCAGGTAATCGTGCGCCTGGGTGGAGAAGAGGTGCTCGATGAAATCATCTTCCTGATCGCCCGAAGTGCGGGTTTCCATACCGCGCAAGCCTTTGCCACCACGCGCCTGGACGCGGAATTCGCTGGCGGGAGTACGCTTGATGTAACCGCGGTGGGTGAGAGTGACGATCATCGAGTCATTGGCGATGAGATCCTCGATGGCGATCTCGCCTTCATCAGGAAGAATGGGGCAGCGGCGGGGTGTGCCGTATTTTTCGCCGATCGCGCGGAGCTCATCCTTGATGATGGTGAGCACACGGATTTCACGGGCGATGATGTCCATGAAGTCGATGATCTCGGCGAGGACGTTGTCGTATTCGCCTTTGATCTTATCGCGCTCCATGCCTGTGAGTTGATAGAGGCGCAGTTCGAGGATGGCGTTGACTTGGCGCTCGGAGAAAACGTAGGTGTCGCCCTGCACCGAGGCTTGCGAGCGGATGAGAATGCCAAGGCTCTCGGCGGTAGCAATAGGGAAGGTATAGGAGGCAAGGCGCTCACGTGCTTCGTCGCGGTTTTTCGAAGAGCGGATGATGTGGATGAAGTCATCGAGGTGGCCCAACGCGAGCAGGTAGGCTTCCAGATTCTCGGCACGGTCTTCCGCCTTGCGGAGGAGATATTTCGTCCGGCGCACGACGACTTCACGGCGATGCTCGATGTAGCAATCGATGGCATCTTTCAGTGTGAGCATTTTCGGGCGCTTCTCATGGATGGCCAGCATGTTGATGCTGTAAGAAGTATCCATGCTGGTGAGCTTGAAAATCTGATTGGCGACCACCTGTGGGCGGGCATCGCGCTTCAGCTCGATCTCGATGCGCGTTTCCTCATCAGACAGGTCGCGCATGCTGGAAATACCCGTTAGGATTTTTTCATTCACCAGCTCGGCAATACGTTCCTGCAAGGTGGCACGATTGACGCCATGGGGAACTTCGCGGATGGTGAGGATGCTCTTGCCACCTTCTTGTTCATCGATCTCGATACGTCCACGCAAACGCACGGAACCACGGCCTGTGCGCATGTATTCCTCGATACCCTTGAGACCACGGATCTCGCACTTGCCAGCGAAATCGGGGCCTTTGACGTAGTGCATCAACTCGGGCAGAGTGATGTCCGGCTTATCGATCTGCGCGCAGATGGCGTCCACGATTTCACGTAGGTTGTGTGGGGCGAGGTTGGTCGCCATGCCAACAGCGATACCCGTGCCACCATTGACCAAGAGATTCGGAAACGCAGCGGGGAGCACGGTGGGCTCGGTGAGGCGCTCGTCGTAGTTCGGCACAAAATCGACGGTCTCCTTTTCCAGGTCTTCCATCATGGCCATGCCGAGGTGAGTCAAACGCGCTTCGGTGTAACGCATGGCAGCCGGTGGGTCCCCTTCCACAGAGCCGAAGTTTCCTTGGCCGTCGATCAGCGTCTCACGCATGGTCCAGTGCTGACCCATATTGACGAGTGTGGGATAAATGACCGCCTCACCGTGAGGGTGGTAGTTTCCCGAGGTGTCGCCGCAAATCTTCGCGCACTTGATGTGCTGCTTGCCGGGAGCGAGGTTCAGCTCGCGCATCGCGAAAAGGATGCGCCGCTGCGATGGCTTCAATCCATCACGCACGTCAGGCAGGGCGCGAGAGATGATGACAGACATCGAGTAGTCGAGGAAGGATGTCGAGAGTTCCTCGGCTACGGAGATAGGTTTGATGTGGTCGGACATAAAAGAAAGAGATAGGTCGAATGGATCGGATCAGACAGATTGGTAGTAATCACACATCAAGGTTTCTCACGTTGAGAGCGTTGTCTTCAATGAATCGTTTGCGGGGCTCGACGATGTCACCCATGAGCACGTCGAACATTTTATCGGCTTCGACGGCGTTGTCTTCATCGAGGCGGACACGGAGAAACTGGCGTTTGTTCGGATCCATGGTGGTCTCAAACAGCTCCTTGGCGTTCATCTCACCGAGACCTTTGAATCGTTTGATCTGAACACCCCGACGGCCGATCTCGAGAACTTTTTCCAAAATCTCCGTGATGGAAAAAACGGGGGTGACTGATGCCTTTTCGCCCTCGCCCTCGATGAGTTCGAAGATGGGCTTATCAGGCGAAAAGAAGGAAGTCGTATCGATGTTTTTCTCGCGCAGCCTTACCATGAGCTTCTCGATGGCGTGGGATTCGTGAAGTTCCTTCAGCACCGCGCGGCGGGAAATTTGATTGGTGTTGGCAGCAAGTTCTTCCTCCGTGAGGCTTTCGCCGAAAAGGCGCAGGTCCCGATTGGCGGCGGCGTAATCACGTAGACTGGCGTCATCGGTAAAGTATTGGGTTTTTTCCTCGTTGCCCTGGCGTACGCGGACCATGTAAGCGGGAAAATGTCCGCCTTGACCGGCGGCAATGAAATCGGAAAAGTTGCCGCCGTTACGCTGGATCGAGTCCGCATAGCGTGTGAGCTGGGAAATGATTTCCAATACATCCCGCAGTTCCTCGGCGGTGAGAATCGCATCATTCGCAATGGAACGCAGAGAAACATCACCGGCACCGAGATCAATCAGGATTTTGTTCAACTCATTGTCATCCTGCACGTACTCGGCGCGTTTTTTCCGAGTCACGAGATAGAGAGGCGGCTGGGCGATGTAGAGGTGCCCGCGTTTCACCAGCTCAGGCATGTGACGGCAGAAGAAGGTCAGCAACAGAGTGCGGATGTGCGAGCCGTCGACGTCGGCGTCGGTCATGATGATGATCTTATGGTAGCGGATTTTTTCAACATTGAAAGCGCCGTCCATGTCGCCATCGCCAATGCCCGCGCCAATGGCGGTGATCATCGACTGGATCTCCTTGTTTTGCAACGCGCGGTGGAGTCGGGATTTTTCAACGTTGATGAGCTTACCACGCAACGGCAAAATCGCCTGTGTGCGGCGGTCACGACCTTGTTTGGCGGAGCCACCTGCGGAGTCACCCTCGACAATGTAGAGCTCAGACTTCGACGGATCGCGCTCGGAACAATCGGCGAGCTTGCCCGGCAAGCCACCACCAGAGAGCGCGGACTTGCGCACCGTCTCGCGGGCCTTGCGCGCGGCTTCACGCGCACGCGCGGCATTCACGGACTTCTCGATGATCTTTTTCGCAAGTGCAGGATTTTCCTCAAAGTAGCTCATGAGGCCTTCGTAGGAAATCGATGAGACGACGCCTTCGATCTCGGCATTGACGAGCTTGGCCTTGGTTTGTGAGTTGAAGCGCGGATTCGGCATTTTGACCGAAATCACGCAGACGAGACCTTCGCGGACGTCGTCACCACTGAGAGACGGGTCCTTGTCTTTGAGGATTTTGTTGGCCTTGGCGAATTGATTGATCGCGCGGGTGAGCGCGGTGCGAAAACCGGTCAAGTGCGTGCCGCCATCGGGGTTGGGGATGGAGTTGGCAAAGCAGAGAATTTGATCGGTGTAGGAGTCGTTGTATTGGAAAACAACATCGGCAAAAACATCGTCCTGGGTGATCTTGCCATCATAGTCGATCTCCACCTGGCGTTTGCCGGAGAGGGCGATGGGCTTCTCATGAATGATCGGTTTATTCTCTCCAAGCTGCGTGACGAACTCAACGATTCCCTGCGCATAGTAGAAGGAAGTTTTTTTCGCGGACTCAGGGCGCTCGTCTTCCAGATCGATGGTCAGCCCCGGATTAAGGAAAGCCAGCTCACGTAGGCGGGTAGAGAGACGCTCAAAATTAAAAATGATGGTGTCGACGAAAATCGTGGCGTCGGGAAAAAAGGTAATCGTTGTCCCGGTTTGATCCATGGGCGCTTCACCGATGACCGCAAGCGGGGACGTGGTTTTACCACGCTCAAACGCGATCATGTGGACCTTGCCATCACGACGGACTTCCGCCTTGAACCAGTCTGAAAGCGCATTCACACACTTCGCGCCAACCCCGTGGAGACCACCGGAGTATTTATAAGCACCTTGACCGAACTTGCCACCTGCATGGAGATTAGTGAGTACCAGCTCAACGGCGGGGATGCCGAATTTTGGATGGATATCGACAGGAATGCCGCGGCCGTTATCACTGATCGAAATAGAACCGTCGATGTGGATCGTGACCTTGATGCGCTGGCAATATCCCGCCAGGTGCTCATCGATCGAGTTATCCAATACCTCGAAAACACAGTGGTGCAAACCGCGTTCATCGGGATCGCCGATATACATGCCGGGCCGTTTGCGAACGGCTTCCAAGCCTTCCAGTTTATCGATTTGAGCCGCACCGTATTGTTGATTGGCATCGACGCCGGGAGGAGTATTTTCCGCAGGAGTAAGAGGATCAGACATGAGCTGTCGTAGTGTCCCAAAAAGCTCATGAAAGAGCAAGGGTTTTCCCCTTAAATCTGCGGGTTTTTTGAGGCCTAGAAGTAGGGGAAAACCAACGGAATTTTCAAGTTTCTGACCTCAGCGCGCCGCCACTAGATCGTAACCGCGCCAGTCCTTGATGGTGACTTCGGTGAAGGTTCCCACCGGAATGTCTTCGGGCACGTGCACGGAGCCATCGATCTCCGGCGCATCCCACTCCGTGCGCGCAATTCCAGGTTGCTCGACGAGCACTTTCACCTTCTTGCCGATCTGCTCCTGATTGACCTCGCTGGCAATCCGTTGCAATGCTTTCATCGCGCGACTCCAACGGGATTTTTTCGTGGCGTGATGAATGTGACCGTCCATCTTGTTCGCGCGCGTGCCCTCCTCTTTCGAGTAGGAAAAAACGCCGGCGCGCTCAAAACGGAACTCTTCGATGAACTCCAGCAATTCCTGGAAGTCCTCTTCCGTTTCACCGGGGAAACCAACGATGAATGTCGTGCGTATCCCGATGTTGGGAATACCGGCACGCATGCGGCGCAGCAGGTCGCGAATGTAATCGCCGCTGGTCACCCGTTTCATTGCGGTGAGCATGCGGTCGGAAATGTGCTGCAGCGGGATATCGACGTATTTCGCGACTTTATCGCACTCCGCGATGGTTTCGATGAGTTCGTCACTCCAATGCGCCGGGTGGGTGTAGAGCAGTCGGATCCAGAAATCACCGGGAATTTCATTGAGCGCGCGCAGCAAGGTGGCGAGTGATTGACCCTTCGAGGAATCGACCGGAGAATTCGGCTTCGGACGGGATTCGTCCCACAGATCCATGCCGAAATAGGTCGTGTCCTGCGAAATGAGATTGATTTCCTTCACGCCCGAAGCGACGAGGGCTTTCACTTCATTCACCACGGATTCCTGCGTGCGCGAGCGGTGGCGGCCTCGGATTTGGGGGATGATGCAGAAGGTGCAGGTGTGGTTGCAGCCCTCGGCGATTTTGACGTAGGCGAAATGATCCGGCGTGAGGCGCATACGCGGCGTCGAATAATCCGGAATGTATTGCGGCTTGAGCGTGACAAAATCCCGTGGATCCTCGGTAGCGGCCGGACCCTCGGTTTTCTGGACCTCGGCGGAGTTGTCCTTGCCCAGGAGGTTTTCAATGATGGGTGCCACCTTGGTGATTTGGTCCAGACCGATGAAGGCATCCACTTCAGGCATGATCCCAGGCAAATCCTTGGCGAAACGCTGGGACAAACATCCGGCGACGATGATCTTCTGTCGCGCGCGCTCCTCGTTCTCGGCGCGTTCTTTCACGGCCTCGAAAATGGCGTTGACGGACTCGGTTTTCGCCATGTCGATGAACGAGCAGGTATTGATGATGAGCACATCGGCGAGGTCGGCATCGGGCGTAAGTGCCATGCCGGCTTGGGCGAGGTGGCCGATCATCACCTCCGAGTCGATGAGATTTTTGGCGCAGCCGAGAGAGATGAGACCTACTGTGGTTTGCATGGTGGGGCAGATGGATAGCGCAAAGGAAGACTTTTGAGAATCATAAAAATCGACAATCCCGCCCTACGATGGATCCGCGTTGCGGAAATACTTTTCTTTGATGACTCCATAAACCATGGGCAGCAGCGAGAAGCCGATGATGCCAAAGACCACGAGCTCGAAGTTTTCCTTGACGATCGGTATACCGCCAAAGAAGTAGCCAGCGGGAATCAACAGCCCGACCCATAGGATGGCACCGGTGACATTGAAGGACATGAATTTTTTCACTTCCATGTGACCCATGCCCGCCACGAAGGGGGCGAAGGTCCTTACGATGGGCACAAAGCGCGCGATGATGATGGTCTTGCCGCCGTATTTTTGGAAAAACCGGTGCGTCTTCTCGATGGATTCCTTTTTCACGATGCGGGGGAAGGTCTTCATCATCCAGCTCCCCGCCATGCGGCCGATCCAGTAGTTGACGATATCACCCAGGATCGCCGCCACCAGCATGATGGCAGCGCAATACCAGAGATTCAGCGATGAGGTGTGGGAAACGGCGCCCACCGCGAACAACAACGAGTCGCCGGGAAGGAAGGGAGTGACCACGAGACCGGTCTCGCAGAAAATGATCGCAAACAAAATGCCGTAGATCCACAACGGGTAGGCGCCCACCAACTCCGTCAGTTTCACATCCAGATGCAAAAAGTATTCGAGGAACTCCTTCACAAGCGCCAGCATTGCGGGGATCGCGGAAAGTGCAAGAGTGGAACCATGAAAAATTCGTGAAGTCCGGCTGGTGAGTGAAAGTTCTTCATTGCTTCGAAGGATGAATTCCGCATCATGGCGGTTATGACGGCTGTTTCCCGACCACACACGCTGGGCCCTTGGCGGCACCGGCTGATGCTCACAGGGCTGTGCTTTCTGCTGCATCTTACGCATGCGATGGAACGCGTGGTGATCGCCGATGATGGACAAGGATTCCAGTCGCTGCCCTCACACAAAGCATTCGTCCCATGGGGTCATAACAGCTCGTGCGTAAATCTGTTAGAACGGATGAAACAAGATCCCGCAGCCGTAAAAAAGCAGTGGTTGGAAATGAAAGCCGCAGGCACCAACGTGATACGCATTCATCCGGAAATGCCACGCATCCTGCGCGGACCCGATGAGATCGATACTACCGCCATGGATCATATCAAGGCACTGCTGGCATTGGCCGAAGAAACAGGCATGTATCTGAAAATCACCGGACTGGCCTGCTACAACATCAAGGACCGAATGCCCTGGTATGATGCGATGAAGGAAACGGAGCGCTGGAAAACACAAGCGTTCTTCTGGCAGACGATTGCTCGCTCCTGCGCGAAAAGCCCCGCGGTTTTTGCCTATGATCTGGTCAACGAACCCGCCGCCGTTGGCAAGGTCGATGATGGCTGGTATATGGGAAAAATGGGCGATGTCGAATTCTGCCAACGGCTCAGTCTCGATGCGGGCAACCGCAAGGCCGATGAGATCATGAGCCAATGGACGCAACAAATGGTGGCCGCGATCCGGTCACAGGATCGCGATCATCTGATCACCATGGGCATGCTGCCTTTTCCTGAAGCCTACCGTTCCGCGGCACGGCATTTGGACTTCGTTTCTCCTCATCTCTATCCCAAGACGGGCAAAGTGGAGGACGAACTCGCATTGCTGGCGCGCTTCCGCTGGGGAAAACCCATCGTCATCGGGGAAACCTTCCCCCTCACCTGCAGCATCAATGACTTGCGGCAATTTTTGCTCCGCAGCAGGGAACACGCAAACGGTTGGCTGGGACAGTGGCCCGATGAATCTCCGCATACCCTGCGCGCCATGAAAACGAACGGCACAGCCACCCTGCACAGCGCCATCTGGTTGTCATGGGTCGATCTTTTTGAAGAACTGGGTGAACAGATGAACAAAACCAATGTGCCTCGCGAATCAGACCTGACAACGGATGTTTTGCCTGCACCTATGTCATGGTCACATGATTGATCATCTCACACAATCTCTCTCGAATTCTCTCATGCAAGGGTAACGCTCCAAAATCCTCAACACTGTCCGCGTGAACCAAATCATTGATGATTGTTTTGTTTCTTGGATTTAACCGGGAAGTGCAACGGATCGGAAATGCGTGGATCAGCGCCACAGAAAAGTCCAAGGGACTCAACCTCACGGCATAGGATGTAGACCTCCGTGCGGCCATGTCGTTGGCCGAAGAAATCATGCCGGAAGACAGAGACGTTATGAGAAAACGGGCACAATGAGAGCTGAGCCATGCAGAGATCATCCCAAGATTTCTCTTATTTCTGCCGCAAACTGACATCAACCTGCCCTCCCCCTGCTAGATCGCCCCAAGATGATGATCCATTCGTGAAGATTGCCATCAGCAAAATTGCATGAATGGATTTGCCTTTACCACTTCCATGCAACCTGCGCAATCTCGCCGCGTCATGCTCAAAGCTGGAATCGTAGGTCTACCCAACGTCGGAAAATCCACCCTCTTCAATGCCGTCACCCGCTCACGCAAGGCGGAGGCCGCCAACTACCCCTTTTGCACCATCGATCCCAACGTAGGAGTCGTCACCGTGCCCGACCCACGGCTCGCGGTATTGTCCGAACTTTCGGGCTCGAAAAAACTCGTGCCTGCTGCGATCGAATTTGTGGACATCGCCGGGCTTGTCAAAGGAGCTTCCGAAGGCGCCGGTTTGGGCAACCAGTTTCTCGCCAATATCCGTGAGACGGATGCCATCGTTCAAGTGGTGCGTTGTTTCGAAAATGACGACATCATTCACGAGCTCGGCAGCGTTGATCCCGTACGCGATATTGAAATTATCAATTCAGAACTCATCCTGGCCGACATCACGGCTATGGAAAAGCGCCGTCAATCGCGTGAGAAAAAAGCAAAGTCCGGTGACAAAGAATCGAAAAAAGAAGTGGAACTCATCGACGTATTGCTTCCCCATCTCTATGAAGGCAAGCCCGCCATCACCCTGAATTTCGCCACTGAAGATCTGCCCTACGTGAAGGATTTTTTCCTGCTCTCCATGAAACGCACGATTTATGCCTGCAATGTTTCAGAAGACGAGCTCGCCAGTGCCAGTGCGGATCCTGATTCGCAGCCTCTGGTGGCCAAGGTAAGAAAATTTGCCGCGGAAAACTTCGGCGCGGAATGCGTGGTCATTTCTGCAAGGATTGAAGAAGAACTTGTCGACCTCGATCCCGAGGAGGCCAAAGCATTTCTCGCTGACATGGGCGTGAATGATAGCGGTGTTTCTACATTGATTCGCGGCGTCTACCACCTGTTAGGTCTGCGCACTTACCTGACAACCGGTGTGCAGGAGACGCGTGCTTGGACCATTCATGCGGGCGACAAAGCGCCCGCCGCTGCTGGAGTGATTCATACCGATTTTGAACGTGGATTCATTGCCGCAGAAATCGTGCATTTTGATGACCTTGTCGCCTGCGGATCCAAGGCCGCCGCACGCGATGTCGGCAAGTTGCGAATTGAAGGGAAAGAATACACCGTTAAGGACGGGGATGTGATCGAATTCCGCTTCAATGTCTGACAAAAATCGCGAAACACCAGATTCGCTATTGCTTCCATCAACTTTCACGATTCGCTCGTGAAAGTTGATCAAAAGGATTTACGTCCCCCTTGCCTGACATCTTTTTCTACGTTTATTGATCTAACGGAGCGAGCAGATGACGTAGAGTCGCTGGATCGAGCTTGGCGCTGCGATCAGCCTGGGCCAGGAGCGCATTCGCGAGCTCGGCTTTCTCTTGTTGGAGAAGATGGATGCGTTGCTCCACGGTGTTTTCGCACAGGAGCTTGTGGACGAAAACAGGTTTGTCTTGGCCAATGCGATAGGCGCGGTCTGTCGCCTGGGCTTCGGCAGCAGGGTTCCACCAGGGATCGTAGTGGATGACGGTATCAGCGGCGGTGAGGTTGAGACCGGTGCCACCGGCTTTGAGGGAAATCAGAAACAGGGGAATTTTACCACTCTGGAATTGCTCGACCAGGGCACCACGGTCCTTACTGCTTCCGGTGAGGATCAGGTAGGGAATGCCCTGATGCTGGAGATGGCGCTCGATGATGGCGAGCATGCTGGTGAATTGGGAGAAAAGCAAAATGCGGCGGCCTTCTTCTAACAGGGTGCTGAGAAGTTCGGTGAGAAAATTCAATTTCGCGGACTCGGTGATATGGTGGGAGAATTCGGAGGGCAGCAGAGTGGGATGACAGCAAAGTTGGCGCAGTTTCAGCAATGCATCGAGAAAGAGAATTTGGCTTTGTTCGATACCGCGCGCGGCGATGGCATCGCGCACGCGTTTGTCCATGGTGGCGCGAATGGTTTCGTAGAGGTCTTTTTGAGGAGTGCTGAGTTCGATCAAGTGGACGAGGATGGTCTTCGGCGGGAGCTCCTTTGCAACCTGGTCCTTGGTGCGACGGAGGATGAGCGGAGCGACGCGGCGTTTCAACGCCTCGAAGCGAGCCTCATCGCCTTGTTTCTCAATGGCTTTGCGGAAGCGGGAGTTGAAAGATTTTTCACTGCCGAGGAAGCCGGGCATAAGGAAACGCATCAGGCTCCATAGCTCACCGAGGTGGTTTTCCACGGGAGTGCCGGAGAGGCAAAGGCGGTGGCGTGCTTGGAGTTTGCAGGCGGCTTGAGCGACTTGGGCGCGGGGGTTCTTGATGTATTGGGCCTCATCGAGGATGACGAGGTGGAAGGGCTGGGCCTTGAGTTTCTCAATGTCGCGATGAAGCAAGGCGTATGAAGTAAGAACCACATCGGCGTAGGGCATACTGCGGAAATACTTCGTGCGATCGCTGCCATTCAGCACGAGCAGGCGCAGGGATGGCGCGAACTTGATCGCCTCGGCACGCCAGTTTGAGACCACGGAAGTGGGCGCGACGACCAGTGAGGGCATACCTTTCGATCGACCGCTTTCTTTTTCCGCCAGTAAATGTGATAGAGTCTGCATCGTCTTGCCGAGGCCCATGTCATCGGCGAGGATGCCGTGCAGGCCGTGGCGGGCGAGGAACTGCATCCAGCGGAAACCGGTGACTTGGTAATCGCGCATCGTGGCCTGCAGACCTTGCGGCGCGGGTGTTTCCTCGATGCCTGAAAAATCCTGCATTTTTTCCCGCAACTCTAACAACGCGGGTGGTGTATCAAGCCCCAGCTCCTCGACGGCGCTCAATGCCACGGCATCGAGAGCATGAATGCGTATATGACCCAAATGCTGAGGGTCAATCAAGGCGACGAGATGCTTGAGAATCGAGCGCACGCGGCCTAACGGAATTTTCAAGGCGGATCCGTTAGGCAAAGGGGCGAGTACGAATCCATTGTCGGGGCGGTCCAGGGTTTCTTCCAGGTAATCCTCCTCGATGAGTTTTGCGAGAATGGGGAGAAGATCATAAGGCTTGCCGTTCACTTGGAAACCAACGGAGAGCGAAAACCATCCGCCATCATCATCGATCGCCGTGAGCGTAGTTTCCCAATCGTCGGGAATGGCATCGTAAACCTCGTGGCCGACGTTATTGGTAAAAGTCACACTCCAACCACGATCCTGCAATTTTTGCAAATGATACGCGCGGAATTGGTGCCAATACGATGCGGCAGCGGAGGGCGGAAGGGCTGGCAGCCATGGATTGTCGGTGGGCAGGGATTTTTTTTGTGCGCCGTGAAGGAAACGCAACATCGGCGTGGAATCGAAGGCGCTCAGGCCGATCTCGCGTAAAGTGAGTGCGGCGACGGTTTCCGCAGCCCGATCGCGACGCACGATGATGGGCTTTCCATTGCCATCCCGGCATCCGCGCTCTTGCTCGGGATGGGAGGAAAACAATGGCAACTCGAAGTCGTCATAGAGAGCGATCGCGCGGGCAAATACCCACTCGCTGGGTTCCTTCTCGCCGAGGTATTGGCAGATCATCGCCGAGCTGCGTTCCCGGACGGGTTCGCGGCACACATCAAGACGAAAGCGTGGTTTGGTCACCAGTGTGGGCCATTCCGCATGATCCTGTGGCAGCAGATCACGGGCTTTGCCGAGCGTAAGTGGATGCTTTAGCGCGGCCTGCCTACCATCGGTGAGACGAAGGAGATTTTGTTGCAGCGACAGTGATTGTAACACCGCGGCGGCATGGAGGCAGAAATGCGCGACAGTGCAGGAGCACGCCGTATCCAGCTCCCAAACACCTTGCTGTTGCCAAAAATTGATTTCCACACTTGCCGGTGGCTGGGTCTGTATCGTCGCCTTGATGGTCAGGTTTTCCTCATCAAGGATATCGGCCTCCATGCCATCGACGCGACGCTCTTTTGTCAGTTTTCTGCCAGCAGCGAGCATTTCTTCATCAAAACGATCCTTCCACTCCTCCAGCGTGAGCATTTCCTGGAGCGCGGCATACGACGACATGCAGTGATGTTCAATCGAACGCGGTTTTTTGACAAGCGCCGAATTGCTGATCGTGCGACACATGGAATTTACCATGTTTTTAGGAAACCGTGGAGCCGCTGGTCGGATTTGAACCGACGACCTATTCATTACGAATGAATTGCTCTACCCCTGAGCTACAGCGGCATCGTGCGGATGCGGAGAATATTTAAGTCATACTTTTTGTATCCCTGCAATCGCAAAATCAGAAATTTCCCGCCATCAGGCGGGACCCACGCTTTCGCGAGGAGTGTAAATAGTAGGGAAAATGACCTGGCGGGGCTGGGCTAATTCGGCGGCTTCGGAGTGCTCGATTCGTTGAATCAACAAGTCGGCCGCCTCTTGGGTGATTTTTTTGTAGCGCTGGCGAATCGAGCTAAGAGTGATCGGCAAATACTCGCAAAGAGGAATGTCATCCACGCCGACAATGGAGAGATCATTGGGGATTCCAAGTCCTTCCTCAACGGCCGCACGCATGCAAGCCATGGCAGCGATGTCATTCATGGCAACCAAAGCAGTGGGACGATTTTCCCGTTTGCTTTGCAGGAATTCCCGGAATGTTTGATAGGCGTGATCGAGCCGATGTCCGGTTTGCAGAAGATCGACAGAAGAGCGGGGAATCCCAGCCTTGGCAAGCAAGCCTTGGAATAATTCGGAGCGCGAACCATCGTAAGTGCCATCAGCGTGAGCACTCAGGAACGCAAAGCGCTTATGACCGCGCGCAAGCAGATCCTTCACCGCATCCTGCAGACCTTGGGTGAAGTCGCTCAGCACCGCATCGGTGGGCAAAGCCATTTCAGGCACACCGTTACCCAGAGCAACCACAGGCATTTTTTTCTCAAACATCGAAGCAAGCTCACTACGATAGCTTTCGTTATTGCTGAGCCACATCACAGTGCCATCCACTTCCAGATCCTCCAATTCATGCAGCAGGTGCTTTTCTCGCTCCAGTGTGGAACGGCAGTTTTCGACGAGAAGATCGTAACCTCGCGCTTCCACTGCGGCCTCCAACTCATCGGCAATGGTGCAGAAAAAGGGATTGGTGACATCCTGAATGATCAGGCCGATGGAATAAAAACGTCCCGAACGCAGCGCGCGCGCGGTTTTATTCGGCCGGTAACCCATTTCTGCGGCAGCGGCAAAGACGCGTTCTTCCGTCTCCTTCGACGCCCATGAGTTCGGCCGACGGTTGAGAATCGTCGAGGCCGTATTCACAGCCACTCCAGCTTTGGCGGCTACATCTTTGAGTCGTACACGGGTGCTCACACGAGCGACATAGGAACATTCTTATAAGAGCCGCAAGAAAATTATGATTTTGCATCAAATAAGGCGGCAGAGTATGACAGAATCATATGGTGGATCCTACACAAGGCCGATGCTTGGCGATCGACCGGCGCAATGCTAGTAAGTCATCTTGGTAGCATGGTTCCTGTTGCAGCTGTGCGCAGGTGAAGGGCAAACGAAAGCTCCAGTTTTCTTTGCCGACAGTACCGGGTTTGTTATAGCGATCCATCATACCGAAAACATCGGTAATCATGAGAGCCGCATAACGTGAACGACAAGCCAGCAGGGCATGGATCAATTTCCACTGAATGTCATGGTCATAAGGTGGCGGATTTTCGCGATCCATTTCCATACCAGCAAATTCCGCCATGAGCCGGATGCTCTCCCGGGCTTTGCACTGTTCTTCTGGATCGACGGAAGGTCCCATCGCGGCCAGACGAGAGGTCTCCCACAGTGCGGCAATGGTATCGTGATCATGTGTGGCAAAAGTGGCAAACGAACATTCAGGGAAGCGGTCGCCACCCACAACATGGCCTTGGTCGGAATCCCAGTGCGGAATACGGAAACCGGCGATGTCGAGTGATTCGAGATGCGGGCGAACGTATTCCGGCACGCAGCCCAGATCCTCACCCACTACTTCAGCCGCGCCCGCTGCCTGGAGAATCGCACGCAGACGTCGATCCCCTTCATCACGGTTGGCGGCGCGATTTTCCAGCGTGTCATCATCACGCCAGGCCCATTGCGGCAATCGTCCGCCCGTGACTTCGGCTGCCTCCCCGGTTGTGAGTTCGAGAAACTCGGCATTTCTGTTAGGACGCCATGGAAAGGCGTAAATCCGATAGAATCCGAGGATGTGATCGATACGGAAGATGTGAAAAAATTCCGTTAGCTTGCGAACTCGCTGTTTCCACCAACCGTAATCGTGTTGCTCCAGCCAATCCCAGCGATAGAGTGGCACGCCCCAGTTCTGCCCCCAGCGCTGGATGAAGCGATCATGCTTGAACATGGTTTCAGGTGGCGCTCCACCAAACCATTCGAGATCGAAGGGCTCCGACTGGAAAAAAACATCCGCCGAGTCGTAAGAAATACCAATGGGAACATCGCCCATGAGCAGCACGCCCCGTGCATCGGCATAACCACGCACCGCCCGCCATTGACGGAAACACAACCACTGCACCCAGGCGTGGTAAGTGACTTCCTCCAACACAGCTTCACCTCTGAAGATGCATTGCTCATGAAAATACTCACGCGCCAAAATACCAGTGCGAAATTCTGCGGGCCACTGATCCCATCGCTCACTCCCATCCGCTTGATCCATCAGCCAGCGGAAAAGACAAAAGTCGTTTAACCATGATGACTCGTTTTTTTGAAATAATTGTAAATCCGCTTTTTCTTCGGGAAAATCTCCTGTGACAAAACGCGCGTAAGCAAGCCGCAGAAGATTGTTTTTGCACTGGCGCACTGCAGCGTAATCGACCAAACGTGCATCAAGCACGTCCACACCCAAGGAATCGCGGGCCCCGGCAATTTCGTTTTCGTCCAAGGCGGGGATTTCTTCCATCGATAGATACAAAGGCTCCAGCGCCACAGACGAAATGGCATTATAAGGACTATCATCCGAGCCGGTATGATTGATGGGCAGGAGTTGCAAAAAGCCAACGCCATGGTCAGAGGCCCAGTCGATCCATTCCTTCAACGCAAGAGTATCACCAATTCCAAAATCATTTTCACGACGCACGGAAAATGCCGGTAGTAAAACACCAGCGCGGCGAGGATGAGAGTCGGTCATGAGCCAGTGATGTTGCCACCGCATCATCGCCTGACAAGCATGGAGACGACAAGATACGTGAAGAATTTTCATCCATGTGATTCCGGGAATTCTTCCAAAACTGCCCAAAGGGATTGACGTTCCTGTGTCGGGAGTCATCTTTTTTTTGCAGAAATACAGACTTGGCATGAAGCGAGAAATACTAACGAAAATTTGCGTGTTATTGCTTGGCTTGACGATGCTTGGCACTGCCTTTGAGCCGGTGAATCAGCTCGGTTGCTGCGCTGTGTCACGTGCGGAAAATCCCGTGGTAAATGCCGATCAAACCGTGATCATGCTGTGGGACAGAGAGAGCAAGACGCAGCATTTCATCCGCAAGGCGGATTTCAAGACGGATGCCAGTGACATGGGCTTTCTCGTGCCCTCGCCTTCTCGGCCGCAGTTGTCAGAATCAGGAAATGCGGCCTTCTCATTGTTGGATCGCATCACTTCACCACCAGCCCAGAAGAGTGGCGGCTTCCCTTTGGGCTGCGCCGTCCAGGCGCCGGTCGATTCATTGGCATATCGAGTGACAGTAGTGGAGGAAAAACGAGTGGCAGGGTTCGATGCCACGGTGCTCACGGCCAAGACTGGCGAGGATCTGGTGCTGTGGCTCAAGAAAAACGGTTACGCGTATTCTCCGGCCATTGCGGAGTGGGCGAAACCCTACCTGGGTGGATCGTGGCATTTCACGGCGCTCAAGGTCGCGAAAGATCGAGCGGGCTCCGCGCAACATACCGTAAAAGCAGCGGCTCTGCGCATCAGCTTCCGGACCGATCAGCCACTCTTTCCTTATCGCGAACCGGAGTCCACCGTATCCAGCCAACAGCTCGGCGCAAATCATCGCTTGCTGCGCATCTATTTCATCGCCGAGACACAGTATGAGGGAAGGATCAACGGAAACAAACGCTGGAGCGGTAAAGCGCTGTGGTCGGGTGATATCACCACGCATCGCTCTGAATTGCTTGACGCCTTGCAACTCCCAGCATTCACAGGCCCATCGCGTTGGTGGCTGACCAAAATCGATGACGATTGGCCCTACGAAAGAGCTGCAGGCGATGTCTACTTTGCACCAGTGGAGAAAGAAAAAAGCTTCAACCTCGGCGCGGCATCCACAAGCAAGACCATCGAGCTGAGCGGCCTCGCCATGGTGGCTCTTTTCTCTTGGTCAATGTTGAGAAAACGCAAAGCTCACTGACGGATCACTCAGACGATCGGTCTGACTGATCCGTCAAGCAATGATAGGACAAGTTTTATCGATCCACCCGCGCCGAACCACCGCCGACAAGTTTTTTCACTTCATCAAGCGTCGCCATCGAGGTGTCGCCAGGTGTTGTCATCGCCAGAGCACCATGGGCGGCGCCGTAATCGACGGCCAACGCCGCATCATTGAATTCGAGGAAGCCGTAGGCAAGGCCGCTGGCAAAAGAATCACCTCCGCCAACGCGGTCGTAGATTTCCATTTTCGGACGCTGGATGGATTCGAAGAATTTGCCATCATGCCAGCACACCGCCGCCCAGTCGTTGATCGTGGCGCTGTGCACATCGCGCAGGGTGGTGGCAACGACCTGGAAGTTGGTGAAATCTTTCACCACGCGCTCGATCATGTTTTTGAAATGCTCAACGTTGATACCAGTGATGTGTTCGCTCACACCTTCCACCTCGAACCCGAGGCAAGCGGTAAAATCTTCTTCGTTGCCGATCATCACATCGACGTAGCGGGCAATCTCGCGATTGACTTCCTGGGCTTTCGCCTGACCGCCGATGGATTTCCACAAGCTGGGGCGGTAGTTCAGGTCGTAGGAGACAATCGTGCCGTATTCCTTGGCTTTTTTGCATGCTTCTAACACTACGGCGGCAGTGGTCTCGGAGAGGGCGGCGAAAATGCCACCGGTGTGGAACCAGCGCGCACCGTGTTTGCCAAAAACCTCATCCCAATCAATATCGCCGGGCTTGAGCTGGCTGGCCGCAGTGTTGCCACGGTCGCTGGTGCCCTTGGCTCCGCGTATGCCAAACCCGCGCTCGGTGAAATTCAGACCGTTGCGCACATCGCGGCCAATACCATCGAACTTGCGCCACTGGATGAAACGGGTATCCACGCCGCCCTGCAAGATGAAATCTTCGATCAAGCGGCCCACATCATTTTCTGCAAAAGCAGTGACCACGGCGGCGCGCTTGCCGAAGCAGCGACGCATGCCACGGGCGACATTGTATTCGCCACCGCCTTCCCAGGCCTGGAACTGGCGTGTGGTGCGGACGCGGCCGTCACCGGGATCGAGACGCAACATGATTTCGCCCAGCGAAATGATATCGTAGGCACAAGAGTCGGCGGATTTGATTACGAGGCTCATAGGATTGGTTAGATGGAAAGATTATTCGGCGGAGGGAACAATGCCATTAGCGCAAAAAACAGGACCACTGCCGTTGAGGAAATTGACGAGGTTGTTCAGTGCTTTCATCGCCTGGCGTGGCACGCTTTCATAGGTGCGCGATCCGACATGGGCGGTAACGAGAACTTTCGGATGGCGTAGCATCGGATCATCAGCGGCGGGCGGCTCTTGCTCCATCACATCGGTGGCATAACCGGCGAGCTTGCCGGAATCCAATGCCGCGAGAATGGCAGCAGCATCCGCGAGCTCGCCGCGACCGGTATTCACAATCACCGCGCCCTCAGGTAACAGCGCGAGGCGTTCGGCATTGATGAGGTGCTTTGTGTCAGCAGCCAGCTTGGTGTGAGGGCTGATGATGTCGCAGGTGGCGAAAATGGAGTCGATCGAATCATGGCGAATCACTCCGTGTTGTTGGCAGAATTCCTCAGGCCAGAAATTACCGTAACCGTGCACTTCCATACCGAAAGCTTTGGCACGGATGATCACTTCTTGGCCGATACGCCCCAGACCAATCACGCCGATTTTTTTCGCCCACAATTCATGTCCGGTAAGTCGCAGCCATTCACCCTTGCGCGTGGCATCCACGCTAGGGATCAGATTTTTCACCAGAGCAAGGAGCAAGCAAAACGTATGCTCAGCGACGGTGGTGTGGTTCACTCCCGGAGTGAACATCACGGGAATGTTTTTTTCCTTGGTGGCAGCGAGATCGATTTTATCGAGGCCAATGCCATACTTGGAAATAACTTTGAGGCGTGGACCACACTGATCCAAAACCGCACGGGTGATGGCATCATCGCCACAGAGGAAGGCATCGAAGTCGCCAGCCAGCTCCAGCATGCGTGCCTCGCTGAGCGGACCGCGCTCGCGCACAACTTCGTAGCCTTGACTCGCAAGTAATTCATGGTGAGGGCCCGGAGTGTCTTGAAAACTGCAAGTGGTTAGCAATACGCGTGTGCTCATAAGTTGTATGACAAATATTAACGATTGTCTTGGGGATGGTCAAGTAAAAGAATCTACGAATTCATGGTAAGACCAAAGTTTCAGAGCAAAAAGACCTTGTCTGATGCACTTTGTCTGCCATCCTCCCTGACTGCAAATTCTTGATTCAAAAAAACGGCCGTCTCCCGTCAGGAAGGCGGCCGTGTTGTCTTTTTGTCTTGGCT
>JBMLRP010000041.1:7437-86328 GCA_049240965.1 Akkermansiaceae bacterium | reverse complement strand
ACTTTCCGTTTGCGGGATGGGCGGGGGGATGCTTGAATGCGGTGTCATGATTCTCGATGTCCGCAATCTGAGCACCCGTTTCCACACACGTAACGGCATCGTACACGCGGTGGAGGATGTTTCCTTTTCGCTGGAAAAGGGTAAGACCCTGGGCATTGTCGGGGAATCGGGTTCGGGAAAATCCGTGACCTGCTATTCATTGTTGGGCCTCATTCCGCAGCCTCCGGGGCGGATTCATTCAGGCACAGCGGTGTTCGATGGCATCGATCTGCTCAAGGCCACGCCGCAGCAAATGTCATCCATCCGCGGCAAACGCATCAGCATGATTTTCCAGGATCCGATGACATCGCTGAATCCCTATCTGAAAGTTTCGACCCAGTTGATGGAGCCACTGCAACAGCATCTCGGCATGGGGAAAAAGGAAGCGTTGCAACGGGCGATCGAGTCGCTGGCAGAAGTGGGAATTCACAATCCCAAACAACGGGTACAAAGCTATCCGCATGAATTTTCGGGTGGCATGCGCCAACGTGTGATGATTGCAATGGCGTTGATTACACGCCCTGAATTGCTGATTTGCGACGAGCCGACCACGGCGCTCGATGTGACCGTGCAGAAACAAGTGCTCGATTTGATCCGCGATCGCCAGCGCGAGCTTGGCACCTCGGTGATTTTCATCACACACGACCTCGCGGTGGTATCGGAAATGTGTGATCACATCAACGTGATGTATGCGGGCCGCATCGTGGAATCCGCCCCGCGCGATCTGCTTTTCGCGAATCCCCGTCACGCCTACACGCGCGCTTTGTTGGCGAGCATTCCCTCGATCAAGCCGAAGAACGAATTGCTACACACCATTCCGGGGTTGCCGCCGAATCTCGCGAACCCGCCGCAGGGTTGCGCCTTCCGTGAGCGCAACACCATGGGTCGCCGCGATCTCTGCCTGACCGATCGCGTACCTCCGCTCAAGGAAATCGCCCCCGGCCATTGGGCGCAAGATTGCCCAGGATGCCTGAGTCATCAACAGCACCGACAAGAACCCGCAGCCTAACCGTTCAAATTTCTGATGTCTCACGGCGAAACATTTTCCGTAGTCAAAGGCACGGTTCCCGCAGTGGCGGAAAAGGAGCAACTCTATCAGCGTGCGATGGAGGCACTGCAAGGAATGCTGGCGGGAGAAACGGATGCGACGCTGGTGATGGCGAGCATCGTGGCAGTTCTTCACCAGACCATGCCGCATTATTTCTGGACCGGATTCTATCGGGTTTGTGGCGATGAATTGTTGGTCGGCCCGTATCAGGGAACGCCCGCCTGTCTGCGCATTCGGCATGGTCGTGGTGTCTGCGGAACCGCATGGGCGAAGGCAGAAACCATCGTTGTTGCCGATGTGCATTCTTTCCCCGGTCACATCGCCTGTGACGCCCGTTCCGCCAGTGAAATCGTGGTACCGTGGCGCGATCAGGAAGGAAACGTCCTCGCCGTGCTCGATGTGGATTCCGCTATGATGGCGGCCTTCAACGAAATCGATCGCGCGATGCTGGAGAATATCGCGCGCCGTTTTCCTCTGAACCTCTGAAACTCACCGGTTCATCAGATCCTCGATCTCATCCGCCTCGATGGGGATGTTTCTCATCAGATCAAAGTTGCCGTTTTCTCCGATGATCACATCGTTTTCCAAACGAATGCCCATGTTTTCTTCGCGAATGTAAATGCCCGGTTCGATGGTAAACACCATGCCCACGCCGTAGGGCTGATGCGGTGGAAACACATCGTGCACATCCAGGCCAAGATGATGCGATGTGCCGTGCATAAAATACTTTTTCACCATGGGTTTGTCAGGTCCTTGGTTTTTCGCGGCTTTGGCGTCGATCAGTTTCAAATCGACGAGTTCTTTTTCCATCAGCTCGATCACTTGTTGCTGGTATTCGTTCGGTGTATTGCCGGGACGCAGCAGGGCATTCGCACCGCGCATGACACGCAGCACCGCGTTGTAAACATCCCGCTGGCGGGGAGTGAAGCGACCGTTGACGGGGATCGTGCGGGTAAGATCGGAATTCCATCCGGCGTATTCCGCCGCCACATCCAGCAACAACATGTCGCCATCCTGGCAAACGGCATCGTTGCTAATGTAATGGAGCACGCAGGCGTTTTTTCCGGAGCCAATGATGGGCTGGTAGGCGAAACCGCGCGAGCCACGGCGCACGAATTCATGCAACAACTCGGCCTCTGCTTCCCATTCACCCACGCCCGGCTTCACGAACGGAAGCAGACGACGGAAGCCGGCTTCCGTGATGTCGCAGGCTTGTTGCATGATGGCGATTTCCTGCGGTTCCTTGATGATGCGCAGTTGATGCATGAGCGGAGCGAGTCGCTCGAACCGATGCAGAGGAAAACGTTGCCGGCAGGTTTTGATCAATCGATCATTGGCGGTCTCCACCACGGGGTGCGCCCGCAAATACTCATTGGTGGTGAAAAAAATGTGACTCGCCTGGGGAATCATTTGCTGGAGCATCCCATCGAAGGAGCTAATCCATTCAATGCGATCCACGCCGGTAGCGGCACGCGCTTCATCCTTCGTTAATTTGGCACCTTCCCAAATCGCAATGTGCTCGCTGGTTTCCTTGACGAAAAGAATTTCCTTCTGCTTTGGATCCTTGGCATCCGGGAATAACATCAACGCTGTGTCCTCCTGATCAACGCCACAAAGATAAAACAAATCGGCATTCTGTTTGAAGGGCATCGTGCCATCGGCATTGGTCGGATAAATGTCGTTCGATACCACGATGACCATGCTGTCTGGTGGCAGAAGAGCGCGCAATTTTTCACGATTGCGGATGAAAAGCTGAGGATCGATGGTCTTGTAACGCATACCCGTAATCCAAGCAAAGAGGTGGTCAAACTCCAAACGAAATGTGCAGGGATCGCGAAATTACCCGCGCCAGCCGAGTTTTTGGCGCAGTGCTTCGTAGAATGACCGGTTCTTGAGTCGCAACAGATGAAATGAACGAGCCGACTTGCTGACGAGGATGCGGCTGCCCATGGAAATTTGCACGATATCGCGACCATCCACCGTGAAAAACATCGGCTCCTCCGCAACGCCCTCGGGAATGATTTCCACCTGCGATGCATCATCGACCACCAGCGACCGATAGCTCAGCGAGTGCGGGCAAATCGGCGTGATCACGAACACCCGTGCATCCGGACTGATGAGCGGTCCGCCCGCCGATAGATTGTAAGCCGTGGAGCCCGTGGGTGTGGTGACGATGAGACCATCCGCGCGGTAATGATTGAGCATTTCTCCATTGATGCGGGCGCAAAGACTGACGAGTTTTCCCGTTTGTCCTCGAGCCAATACCACTTCGTTCAGTGCCAAAAATTCCTGCTGCGTGCCATCCGCATGGCAAATCACTGAATGCAACAAAGTTCGCTCGCTGGTGCGGTAGTCACCGCTTACCAAGGCATCGGCGAACAGCTCCAGCTCGTTTTCCGTGCAGCTTGTCAAAAAACCCAGCGTTCCGATATTGATGCCCGCCACCGGTTTCTCGGTATTGCCCAGCTTTTCCATTGCCGCCAGCATCGTACCATCGCCGCCCAGCACGGCAATCACATCGGCCTCTGCCGCCAATTCGTGGGCACCGAAGAAAGCGGGTTCCTCGACCAAAGCCGCCGCCTGATGATGCAACAGCACCTCGATGCCACGCGATTGCAACACCTGGCGCAAACCGAGAACCGCCATCCGAGCATCCGGCTTGCGCTCATTCACCAATACACCGACCTTCATACGCTTACTATGCGTTAACAAGCCCCAAAATCAATGACGGATTGCTCATAGCAAAGGTGCGCAGGCTTCTCGCCTGTGCTTGCTGGAAATCCACAACCAAGATGGCTATGCTTCTTTTCGTGGAGGAAACTCGCGGCAAGATCAAGAAATCATCGCACCGTAGGCGGCGGCATCCATCAATTTCTCTATGGCAGCCACATCTTTGACGCGCATTTTGAAAATCCAGCCCTTGCCGTAAGGATCCGTATTGACCAGTGAGGGATCGGCCTCCACTTCGGGATTGCCTTCCACCACTTCTCCCGAGATCGGAGCATAGATATCGCTGGCGGCCTTGACGGATTCCACCACCGCGGTCGGGTCGCCCAGATCCACTTGACGACCTACTGCGGGCAACTCCACAAACACCACATCGGTGAGTTCAGCCTGAGCGTGATCGGTAATACCCACGATGGCAATATCGCCTTCCAGGCGAACCCATTCGTGAGAAGAATTGTAGCGAAGATCGTTGGGAATATTCATGTGATGAAAAAGTTATGATGCCTGCATGGCGGGTTTGTAAAATGGTTTTTTGACAACCTTGGCGGAAAATTTCCGACCGCGCACATCGATGTTGACGATGGTGCCGAGTTTGGTGAATTCGATGGGTAAATAGGCCATGCCGATTCCGGTCATCAAGCTGGGGGAGAGCACGCCACTGGAAAGTTCGCCGATCACTTGGCCGTCGCTGCTTTCCACCGCGTAGTGGGCTCGCGGCGGCGCGCCTTTGTCAAGATACTGCAAGCCCACGAGCTTGCGGTTGATGCCTTGGGCTTTTTGCGTGGCCAGCAGGTCACGACCCATGAAATCCCCTTTTTCGAGATCGACGAAAAATCCCAGTCCAGCTTCGAGCGGCGTCAGATCCTCGGACAAATCGCTGCCATTGAGCGGATAGCCCATTTCCAACCGCAAGCTATCGCGCGCGCCCAGACCGCAGGGTTTGGCCCCTGCAGCCACAAAGGCTTTCATCCATGCGGGGCCGTTGCTGGCAGAACTGAAAAACTCATAGCCGTCCTCGCCGGTGTATCCCGTGCGGCAGACGACCAACTCTTGACCGTTGTGCATGAAACGCAAAATGCCGTTGCGCGGTGGCAAGCTCACACCTTCAAACAATCGGGCAAACACCGCGGCAGAGAGCGGGCCTTGCACGGCCAATCCCGCCCACAATTCGCTTTCGTTCGCCAGCGTCACATCCTCGGGTTGGTGTTGTGCCAGCCAGAAAAAATCTTGTTCGATGCGCGAGGCATTCACCACCGCGAAAAATCGATCCGCGGCTTCGCGGTAGATGATCAGATCGTCAATCACGCCACCACGCCCATTCAGGAGAAAACTGTACTGCCCTTGGCCCGTAGCAAGCTTGGCCACATTGTTCGCCAGCATCCGGTTCAGCCATTCTTCCGCGCCTGAACCCGTGACGACGATTTGCCCCATGTGGGAAATATCAAAAACCCCGACTTGTTGGCGCACGGCGGCATGTTCATCGAGGATGGACGTGTATTGCACCGGCATGTACCAACCACCGAACGGGACCATTTTGGCACCCAGTTCGACGTGTACAGATTCCAACGGGGTGTGAAGCAAATTGTCTGACATTTCGAGGCAGAAAATGGCACGCGCTCCTCGCTTGTCAATCCTCATCGCTTTCGATAGATCGTGGGGGCAAGAAATTTCATGAGCCAGTCCTTTTTCCACCGATCCTCATCTTCTCCGCGCCAACCCTGGCAGGACGCCGTGCGCTATGGTTTTGTGACCATCGCATTGATGGCGATCAGCATCTTGGTCGCGGGTGTCAGCAAAATTGGCGAAGAAACCGCACCAGTGGATGCGCTGTTTTTCGCCTCACCCTTGGAATACGAACAAGCGATGTTCACGGATGAAGAAATCGAGGCATACACCGAAATTCCCGAGGAGGAAATCATGCAACGGCATCCGGAAATTGTGCAGCGGCTCACGCTGATTGATGAAATCAGAAAACACCCCGAGCGCAACATCATGCAAGGACAGGTCTGGCGGGCCTTCACGCCGATGTTTTTGCATTTCGGATTCCTGCACATCCTTTTCAACATGATGTGGCTGTGGCAGTTCGGCTTGGTAATTGAAACCCGCTTCCGCTCCTTGCCATTTCTCGCTCTGGTGCTATTCACGGCGCTGTTGTCCAATGTCGCACAAGCTTTTGTCAGCGGTCCGAACTTTGGTGGCATGTCCGGCGTGAACTATGGCTTGTTCGGCTTTTTGCTCGCGCGGTCCAAACTGCACCCGAATCCTGGTTTTGTGATCAATCCCCAGAGCGCGGCCATGCTGTTGATCTGGTTGGTTTTGTGTTTCACAGGAGTGATGGGTCCCGTGGCAAATACCGCTCACCTCGTGGGCTTCGCCAGCGGTGGTTTGGTCGGCATCGTCAATGCTCTGATGGGCGGCGCATGGGCGCATCGACAGCGCAAACAACAATTCCGTAGCGCATTGCGCAAAAGCGCCGACAGCCTGCATCTGTGCAAGGTATGCCAGCGCACCGAACACGATGATCCGGATCTGGAATTTTACGTTCACATGACTGACGGCGAGGAATACTGCAAGGAGCATCTTCCATCATAGCCCTGTAATGAAAAGATCCTCGAGCTCCACCAGCGTGACGTCTTTGGGTGCTCTCAAGCAATGCTTGCAGAAAGGGCCGCAGCTGTGGCAGGTTCAAAGGCATGCCGCAGGCAGAATACAAAACAGAAACCGAGTCCCTCTGGAAACAGCGGACGTTTGCGGTTTTGAGAATGATTCCTGGTGTGGGACGCCTGCGATTTCTGCGGCCGGGATTCGATGCCTTGCTTGGGCCGCTCATCGACGCCTTTGCCGCCTTTGCCATCGCGGATAAGCGCGTGGAGGATGACGAAGTCGATTTGATTCTCGATTTGCTGCGCGCCGCCTTTCCCGAGGTCGACCACGGCTGGCTGTCGCGGCGATTGCAACGTTCCGTGCGCAATCCTCAATCGCTCCCGCATATTGCGGCCGAGCTTCATGAACGGCTCGATGACTCTGGCAAGCTTGCGCTCGGTTTCCAACTCTGGACTCTGGTGGATGCCGCCGGCCGCTCTTCACCCCTGCGCGCGACGTTCGACGTTTTCATGCGCCGTCTTGGACGTCCGGATTACGGCCACGAGATTTTGCAGGAAATGGCAGAGGATGATGGACACATCACCGCGCGCAGTTTTGAACGAGTAACATTCGGCCTTGAGGGCAAGGCGGATGTCTCCCTGCCTCCTCAGGCGCATGAGCATTCGTTCCGCGTCTACCGAGTGGGTGATCTTGTCATGTTGCGCAATACTGGCGACCAGCCTTTATGGGTTCGCGGTCGTTCCTTGGAAGGTGGAAGTTTCCTGCGCATGCGAGAAAGGCAGGCGCTCGCCGTGCCAGGCTGGACTCTGCAATACGAAGATCTGGTGCATTTCCTCAATGTCAAAAAAACCGGATTGATGCCGCGTATTTTCATCGCTGCCAGCGATGAGGGAATCACCGTAGAACGCTCTCGCAGCAGACAAAGCCTCGCAATCCTGCGTTTTGGACTCCAAGTGGAAATCGAAGTCTATCGGTCGACAGACCTGCAGGTTGGCTCACATGAATCACTGAAACCTGGTGGAACCATACGCGCTGACCACCACACGCGGTTGGTCGATCCTGATGGAGCCACGGTATCGCTTGAAGACTTGCGCAAACAAGCGATTAAGGCGGGTGGGCGTTTCCGCATCGACAACAAACGCAAGCGTTTCCGTGTATCGAACGATCCTGCTTCCATTGCCAAAGGAGACCTACTGATCAGTGCCGGGCTTGCGCCACGGGTTGTACTGGAAATGCGTTTTGTTCCCGAGGAATCTGCCGGATATGTGGAAGTGATCGCCGCAGAGGGTTCTGTAACGATTAATGACATTCCCGTGCGTGGAATCACGAAATTGGAAGAGGGAGGAGTGATCCGCCTGTCACCGCGCCAGGCATTGCGCTGTCGCTTTTCCGAGCATTTGATCGATGAAGAACGCCACGTGATCGAATCGCTTGTGGTGGAGGATTTGATTCACGATTTCACACGCGATGTGCGCGCGCTCGATAACCTGAGTTTCACGGTGCAACGCGGGGAAATGCTCTGCATCATCGGCCCCAGTGGTTCGGGCAAATCCACGCTTCTTTCCGCTCTATCGGGACAACTCGAGCCAACACGTGGCGGCGTGAAACTCAATGGCGTATCACTGTATAAAAACCGCGAGGAACTTGTACGTTTCATCGCCCACATGGCGCAGGAAGAAGCATTGTTTCCACAACTCACGGTGAGAGAGCATTTGCGCCATGCAGCATCGATCCGGCGTCCTGCGCAATCGGCGGCAGATCGTGAGCGACGCATCGACATCGTATTGGCGGATCTCGGCTTGCAAGGGCTTTCCCATCGACGTGTGGGATCACCAGGTGAAAAAACGTTATCGGGCGGTGAGCGCTCGCGTTTGAACCTTGGTCTCGACCTTGTCAGCGCAGCGGAGGTCTATCTGTTTGATGAACCGATCTCCGGTCTATCCTCCAAAGACTCGGAGCACGTCGCAGAAACACTGCGTGCGATGGCTCGGGACAAGATTGTGATCTGTTCGCTCCACCGCCCCGGTGCGCAAGTGTTACGATTGTTCGACAAAGTATTGCTTCTCGATTCCGGTGGTCGCCTGGCCTACTTCGGTACGCCGATGGAAATGATGGAATATTTCCGCCTGGCTTGCCAGGAACTGAGCATCGCGCATACCGCCATCACAGGACAATCCGCGTTAGGCGCGGACTTCGTTTTCGATGTGTTAGAGACACCTCTCAACACCATTGGTGGTGGTCAAAATCCCCTGGCGGCGCGGCGTTTCCCCCCTACATTCTGGCAAGAGCGTTTCGAAAGTGAAATGCTGATCCTCTCCCTCAACCGTAACATCGATGCTCCCGCCTCGCGATTGACTGGTACCGCCACTTCGAAAGATCGACCTTTCCCACAGCGTCGGCGTCGCCGGGTGCGTGAAATTTTTTCGCTCTTCACCTCACATTTCCAGCGTTCATTGTTATCGAAATTGCGGACGCGTGGAACGATGTATTCGACTCTCCTGGAGGCGCCTTTGTTAGCGGCTTTGATCGCCTTCACTTTGCGTTCCTCACCCGAGGGACATTATGAATTTCACACCGCATTGCACATCCCGGCGTATTTGTTTTTGAGCGTGACGGTGGCGATGTTTCTGGGTCTTACCAATTCGGCTACAGAAATTCTGCGGGATCGCCCCGTTATCCGCCGTGAGAGGAATTGTTATCCGGGGGCCGGCATGTATGTCACGGCGAAGTTTCTCGCTCTCGCTCTGGTGGCGGCATTGCAATGCGGAGCTTATCTGATCGTGGCTCACTCGCTGTTAGAAATCCGCGGTATGTTTCTGGATCACTGGTTGTGGATGACCTTGACAGCATGGACCGGCACCTCGCTGGCGTTGTTGATTTCTTCCGTGGTTCGCACCGAACGCGCGGCGCTGACCTCCGTGCCCTTGTTGTTGGTGCCGCAAATGTTATGGGCAGGTGCTCTGGTGCCTTTCAAGGAAATGAATCGCGCATTATTCAACGAGGTAGGTATCAATCGTGATCGCGGTGGCACACCGGTGCCCGCACAAATCATGCCGCTGCGTTATGCATATGAGTCCATGGTCGTGGCACAAGCCACACGCAATCCTTTCGAAAAAGAGCGCATCAGCCTGCAACGAAATTTGGAAAAACTCACATCCACACGCGAACTCACGAAAGAAAAAGCCGAACGATTGGAGGTGATGAAAATTTGTCTCACAAAATTAATGGCTGCGGGTTGCCGTAATGCATCAGAAGGTCTGTCTTTTGCTGCAACGATTGCTGAGATAGCCAGATATGGCGACCGCGAAGCAGCCATGGCCATCGATGCTTGGCCGGATGGCGATCCCAAAACCATTCATCCGGTAAGTGATCATTTTGTCAATGCACGCATCGACCTCATGACTCGCGAAGCGGAGGCTTTTCGGGTGGACTATCGCAATCACAAACAACGTGCCATCTATCTCGCATTGGAACAACCTCTGCTCGGAGAGAAATGGATCCAAACCCATCGTCGTAATGGGATCGTCCTGGCTCTGTTCATTTTCCTATGTCCTGCGCTTGCGACGATTCTGCTGCGTCGTCAAAACCGTCGTGTGAGTTGAGATCTTGGCGGTTTGTTGAAAAATGCCGGTGTCCTACACGGTAATTCTACAATCATGAAAAAAGCAGGATACTCCTTGTTGTTGTGGTGCGCCGCGATGCCGGCGATGGCCGATGTCAAATTACCCGCGATTTTTAGCAATGGCGCGGTCTTACAACGCGATCAGCCCGTGAATGTTTGGGGCTGGGCAGCAGGCGGAAAAGCTGTCAAAGTCAGCTTCGGGAATCAACAAACGGAAACGAAGGCCGCGACGGATGGCTCTTGGAGCGTAACCTTGAAAGGCATGCCTGCCTCGGCAGAGGGCAGACCTCTGAAAGTGCAGGAAGTCGGCGGAAATGAAGTCACCGTGCAGGATGTGCTCGTCGGCGAGGTCTGGCTGGCCAGCGGACAATCGAACATGGAGTGGGCTATCGCCGCCTCTCAGGAAGCCGATAAGGCCGCTGCCACTGGCACCCCCTTGCCACAGGTGCGCATGATCAAAGTTCCCAAAAAAGTCACCCATGCACGCCAAGATGATTTCGTGGGCCAGTGGGATCAAGCCACTCCCGACAAGGTCATGGGTTTTTCCGCCGTGGGCTACTTTTTCGCACGCCAGCTTCACGAACAATTGAAAGTTCCGGTAGGCATTATCAATAGCTCGTGGGGTGGCACGCGGATCGATCCCTGGCTTGCGGACGAAGGTTTCGCGAAAGTGCCCGAATTGGCAGACATGGCCAAAACCCGCGCGGGTCAGTTGCCCGGATTGCCCGCTTTCGACCAATCCATGAGCCAGCACTTGAAAAACACCCGCGCGTGGTGTGATGCGGCCGAAAAGGCGATGAGCGCGGGTCAAACCATTCCGGCACAGCCAGCCACACTGCCACTACTCCCACTGCAAAGTCAGACCGGAATGTACCAGGCGATGATTCATCCCGTGCGCCGCTACGGCATCAAAGGCTTCATTTGGTATCAAGGTGAAAGCAACAATGGGGAAGGCATGCTGTATTTCCATAAAATGCGCGTGCTCATCGATGGATGGCGCCAACAATTCAGCGCTCCTAACGCACCATTCCTCTATGTGCAATTGGCTCCCTTTACCTACAATAAACCAGCTCTTCAGGAAATCTGGGCCGCACAACAAAAAGCCTTGAGCATCCCGAACACCGGCATGGCCGTGATCAACGATATCGGCAACGTCAAGGACATCCATCCGCGCAACAAGTCGGAGGTAGGCCGCCGTCTCGCTCTGTGGGCATTTGATCGAACTTATGGCATCAAGCAAAAAGAAGTGAGCGGCCCGCTGTTCCGCGAAGCGAAAGCCAATGGCAACAGCATCAAGATCGACTTCGATCACACCGGCAGTGGATTGGTGGCACGCGATGGCAAGGCCCTCACGCACTTTGAAGTCGCCGGTGCCGATGGAAAATTCCAGCCTGCCGTGGCCACCATCGCCGCCGATGGCAAATCGCTGACGGTTACCTCAGACGCAGTCCCCGCACCCCAGCAGGTCCGCTTCGCATGGGCTGAAACCGCCGAGCCGAATTTGATGAACAAAGAAGGTCTACCGGCCGGCGCGTTTCACAGCCACTGGGGCAAGTAGCTTCACCCATTGATCAATGGAAATTCCCGCGCAATCTCGAATTTACCGGCACGAGACGAAACCGTTGTGGCTGGGGATTCGCGTGGGGAAGTCTCTTGTTATTCCTTTTATGGAATGGGCTTCCATATTACAGTCTGGAATACGATCCCACCACGGAGCAGGAAAAGTGGATTCGCTCGGGTTGGATCCTCACCGAGATTTGGCCGGATATTGTAAGAGATGTCTATCATAACTTACAAACGACTCCAAATTTCGAAGATTGTCTCAGCGCGATGGCAACCTTAGCGCTGTTTTTTCTTGCAGCGATTCAATTCCTGCTGGCACCTCTCTGGCAGACCATCTCCTCCTCACGATTGCTGCGTTTCATTCCCATGGGACTATGCATTTTGGGATTTCTCGTCGTCGCTTATTTCGTCATTGATGACTTTAAAGTGCGAGTATCAGCAAGCGACTATTTTCAGCTATTCATTCTCGGTCTTATTGGTCTTAATTTTTTTCTCAGTGCTTCAGCGCTTCTATTTTATCATCCCGAAACAAATCCTCGATCCTGAATCATGAAATACCTCGTTTTTTTCACATCAATCGTATTATTCTTTACATCCTTCGTGCAAGCCCGCAAGCCGAATTTTATCGTCATTTTCATGGACGACATGGGCTACGGCGATCTCGGTTGCTACGGAGCCACAAAACAAAAGACCCCGCATCTCGATCGTCTTGCGCAACAGGGAACCAAGCTCACTTCGTTTTACGCCGCGCCGGTGTGTTCGGTATCAAGGGCGCAACTTCTGACGGGATGTTATGGCGCCCGCGTTTCCGTGCCGGGTGTCTATGGACCGGGATCATCACAGGGGTTGAATCCGAATGAAACCACCGTCGCTGAACATTTGAAAACATTGGGCTATGCCACGATCTGCATCGGCAAATGGCACGTGGGTGCTCAACCGGATTTTTTGCCTACCAAGCAGGGCTTTGATCACTATCTCGGCATTCCTTATTCGAACGACATGCAAGGCAAACCGCTCGGCTCCGACGAGCGCGTGGTACCTCTGCTGCGCGATGACAAGATCGAACGCCTGCTCAAAGATGAAGACCAGCGCGACATCGTGGAAATCTACACCCAGGAAGCAATCAAGTTCATCCGCGAGAAAAAAGACGAACCTTTTTTTCTCTACCTTCCTCACACGGCGATTCACACGCCCATTTATGAGAGCAAGAAATTCTCCGGCACTTCGCAAAATGGTCGCGTGGGCGATTGGATCCAGGAAGTCGATGACAGCACCGGTCGCATTCTCGCTGTGTTGAAAGAATTGCAGCTCGATGAAAACACACTTGTGGTGTTCACCAGTGACAACGGACCATGGGAAAGCCAGGGTAAGGACGCAGGCAGCGCTGGCCCCTTGCGCGGGGCCAAAGGCAGCACGTGGGAAGGTGGCATCCGCGTGCCCACCATTGCCCGTTGGCCAGGAAAAATCCCCGCTGGTACTAGCAACGATGCTGTCTTAGGAACGATCGATCTTCTACCCACTCTCGTCTCTCTTGCCGGTGGCAAGGTATCCGAAAACCCGGTGATTGACGGTCGTGATGCAACGCAACAGTTGATGGGCAAGTCACAGGATTCACCTCGGGTCGCCCATTATGGTTTTTTGAACTATCAATTGCAAACCGTTCGCCAAGGCCCTTGGAAACTGGCACTGGTTCCGCAGAACGAAGCGATGTCACGTCCCATCAAGGATGATGCCAAAGGACCCGAGCCTCGGCTTTACCACCTTGGTAAGGACATCGGAGAAACAACCAACGTCGCAGCAGAAAATCCCGAAGTTGTGACCAAGCTGCGTGCCCTCGCTGATCAAATGAATGCCGAGATTGGCGGCCCACAGCCCAGCGCGCGTCGGCCCGCTGGCACAGTGAAAAACGCCAAAACACTCTATCCGATGCAGCCGAGCAAAAAATCTGCGGGACAGAAGAAAAAGTGATTTTTCTCACAAATCAAACCCATCAACCGGCAGCGGCGATATTTTCCAGCTCTTCCCAGCGTTGATAGAGTGCAGCCGCTGCTTCACGGGCTTTTTCTAACAATTCCATGACGCCCGCTGCTTCATGAAACCTGGTGCTGTGGAACCCAGGGTCGTTGAGCAACGTCTCAAACTCCGCCACTTTCTCCTCGGCCGCAAGAATAGCCTCTTCCATGGCTTCCAGTTCCTTGCGTTCCGCGAGCGTAAGCTTTCGTGGCTTGGTTTCCGCTGTGACCTGGGCTTTTTTCTTCGCCACCTCACGGGCGACGTTTTGGGCATAAAGTTTATCCCGCTGCTCGCGGGCACGACGTTTTTCGAGATAGTATGAATAATTTCCCGGCTGCACGATGACGTTGCCGTCTTCAAAAGCAACAATTTGATCGCAGATACGGTCGAGAAAATAACGGTCATGCGAAACCACCAGCACAGCGCCATCGAATTCGGCAATCGCTTCCTCCAGCATGCGCAGACTGGGCAAGTCGAGGTCGTTGGTGGGCTCATCCAACACTAACAGATTTCCACCGTTTTTCAGTACCTTTGCCAGCATGAGACGAGCTTTTTCACCACCGGAAAGCAGATCCACACGTTCGTTGATACGTTTATCGTCAAAAAGAAAACGCCGCAGGTAAGCGCGCGCACCAAGTGTTTGTTCGCCAAACTGCACCTTCTCATTGCCATCAGCCACTTCATCCAACAAAGATCCTGTTCCCACCAATTGCATGCGTGCCTGATCGATATAATTGACACGGATTTTTTTACCAACCTGCACCGTACCGGCATCGGCCGGGCGATTGCCCAAACACACTTGCAGCAAAGTCGTCTTGCCCACACCGTTGCGTCCGACGATGCCCGTGCACTGCCCGGGGCGAATCGAAAGCGTCAGGTCGCGCGCAAGATAACGCGGGTTGCTGGCATCACCTACGATGATGGAAACTTTTTCCAATTCCACTGCAATGTTGCCGATCTCCGGCGCTGGTGGTATGAGCAAATCCATTTCACGTTCCTCAGGCGGAGCTTCCAAATCAGCCACTGCATAAAATGCATCCAGTCGATGACGGGACTTCGTCGTTCTGGCTTTGACGCCCGCCCGCACCCACTGCAGTTCCTCGCGAAGAAAGCGTTGGCGGCGGCGTTCGGTTTGTTCTGCTATGGATTGCCGCACGGCTTTTGATTCCAGATAGGCAGTGTAATTACCCGGGTGCGAGTAGGCCTTGCCGTGATCGATCTCGATGATGCGAGAGGCGATTTCATCAAGAAAATAACGATCGTGCGTGACAAAAATCACCGCGCCGGAAAACGACCGTAAAAACGTCTCCAACCATGAAATCGATTCGGCATCGAGGTGGTTGGTCGGTTCGTCTAACAACAAAAGATCGGGTTGTGAAGCCAGCGCGCGGCACAGCGAAACACGGCGTTTTTCTCCGCCTGAGAGCGGTCCTACAAGAGCATCCAGAGGCGGGCAATCCAGAGATGTGGCGAGCGATTTGATGCGTGTGGGGAGGTTCCAACCATCGGCGTGTTCGATCAAATGCAAAAGATCCGCGAGCTCGGCTTCCGAGCCATCACCTTGTTCGTAACGCTGTACGGCATGAATCAAATCAGCGGCGCCGGTCTCGATGCACTCCATGACAGATTGCGCGGGGTCCATCTCAAAATCCTGAGGCAGGTAGCCCACGCGCAGCCCTTTGCGTACGGAAATTTCCCCTGAATCCGCTTGTTGCTGTCGGGTAAGAATTTTCAACAGGCTCGATTTCCCGCAGCCATTTCGCCCGACGAGGCCGACTTTTTCACCGGCGGCGACAGCCAAGGTAACACCATCTAACAAATTTTGATAACCGTAGGAGAGACGGATTTCGTTGGCGGAGAGCAAAGCAGACACGGCGCGCACGCTAGGCGGACAAACGACAATGAGCAATCCGAAAGAATGGCGGCTTTGGACTGCTGCGAGAATCGCAGCTTTGGTTCGCCGAGAGACATGGGGAATAAGAATCCGTGATCGTTGCAGAACGACCCAGAACCATCGCAAAGCGGTGATGCTCACCGCAGTCCAAAGCCTTCGGCGGGAGATCACAGTGCTGTGAATCATGCTTGCGGGGCAGCTGAGAAAAATCTATCTTCCCATCATGGATCAAGCCTCTTGGAATCGTCGTACATTTCTCGCTAGCTCGGCAGCTCTTTTGTCATCCTTGACGTCAGCTCAGGCAGCGGAAGCCTCCAATCCCAAACCATCAGCAACATTCCGAAATCCGATAGTCTATCGATTCCAGATCGGTGATATCGAAGCCTTTTCCATTAGCGATGGCCATTCCTTGATTCGTCCGGCCATGGGCATGATGCATCCCGAGAGTGATCGCCCACAAATGCAGAACGTTATGGAATCGCACTTCGAGCGCGTCGATGGTATCCCCCTTTATGTAAACATTCTGGTGCTGCGCAAAGGCAAAGAAGTGGCGGTGTTCGATGCAGGATTCGGCAAGTGGCCCAATCCGAACTGGGGTTGGTTCTTTGATGCTCTTGCCTCCGTGGGCATTCAACGCACGGATGTCACTGCGGCATTTCTCAGTCACGCCCACGTGGATCATATTGCGGGATTCGTCACCGATGATGCCATTACATTTCCCAACGCACAATTTTTCTGTACTCAGGAAGAACTCGATTTCTGGTTTTCTCCAGAGCCGGATTTTTCCAAATCCAAACGAAACAAAGCTGAATTGCCGGGCCTAACGCGCGACAATCGAAAACGCTTTGAGATTCTCAAACCCGTGACTCAAGTTTTGAAAGACGGCGGTAGTGTCTGGGGTGGCGATATCAGACTCGAGCTCGCTCCGGGTCACACCGCAGGTCATGCAATTTTCCATATCCAATCCAAGGGTGAAAAACTTCTGCACATCATGGACCTCGCGCACCATCATCTGTTGATGTTTGCGAATGTCAACTGGACCATCGCCTTCGATCACGACCCAGAACTTGCTGTCACAACGCGCAAAAAAGTCTATGCGCGCGCCATGTCGGAGAAAACCCGGCTGTATGGTTTCCATTTGCCTTGGCCTGGCTTGGGGCACCTGGGGCAACAATCCACGGATTCCTACATTTGGATCCCGGAGCGCTATTCCTGGGGGTCATAAAAATCTGATATTAGACAAAATACCAAGACCATGCCGCTCTATGTATGAGCATCCGGTTGGTTTTATGGGTTTTTCCATCGGTTGCCATCAAACAATGAACGGGTAGGCTTCACTTGGGAGCCTACCCGTTTCTTTTTCAAAATCATCGAACGGACGAATCCCATGGAAATCATTCATACTTCCTTTCGTCAAAAAAGTTGGCACGGATCACGCTACATTGGTTTTGTCACTGTTGGTTTTGGGTTTTCCAACAGTGACACCAGAGGGGGCGGCGAATCGATCGAGTATCAAAGGATTCGTCGCCCTCTTTTTTGATCACTCTAAAAAATCAATCGAAAAATTACCAACCAACCAAGCAACCTGAAGTCATGGTTGGGTCGTGGGCAATGAAGGAAGCTCCTTGATTTGAATATTCCGAAACCAAACGCCATGTCCCTCGGCCTGTAAGGCAATTCTGCCAGAAGCCAGCTTTTCACCGGCGCCGGCGGCGAGTAAACTTTTCGCTGGAGAAATGCGACAGTTCGCATCGAGGACCGGATGCTGATAACGCAGCACTTCTTTGCCATTCACCCGGTGAATGATTTGTTCATGCCCATGAACTTCGATTTCCACTTTGACCCATTCGCCGGGTTGAAATGTCGGCGCGCTTGATTCCACAATATGCTGCGTCACCAACTTGCCATCGATTTCGATATGCGTTCCCGGAGTGCACACATTTCCTGTGGCGCGCGGACCCTTGCCCTCATCGGCAAGAAACTGAAACTCGAGACTTGCGGGAAATCCTTGATCCAGTGGCATGCTCTCTGCCGATTGGGAGTGAAACATCACTCCACTATTAAAGTTCACGTAACCTGGTGCATCAGCCATCTTTTGCCCTTCAAAACGATATTCCAAACGCAGAATGAAATGGGAATAAGACCGATCCGTGTAGAGATGCCCGAACTTTTCACCAAATTTCTGATAACCGGCATAAGAAACCTTGAGAATTCCATCTTCCACGCGAAAGGTGTTATGAGCATTTTCGCCCAAGGGAAAACCAGCAATTTTCGGTTTCCATCCACTCAAATCCTTGCCATTAAAAAGATCTACCCATTCATTTTCTACCGCATGAACGGGCAATCGATGAAATACCAAAACCGTCATCAACAATCGGAAAAACATGGTGTGTAATTTCATTGATCCACCATGCGAAATCAAACCGCGTCTGACAAGAGGGAATGTCCGATCATGTCATGGTTCATTCGTCCGAACCAAGATCACGAATACCGAATAACTCGCGAGGATCAACGTTCTCGCCCAAATTCTCCACCTGCCACTGACGATCCACATTCAGTCGAACAGTTGCCAAATGCGGCATCGGCCACTCGTGGGGCGCGATCATCGACAATACATTTCCACGGCTCATCGCATACAAATGGTAGGTTTGTCCAACGACAGGCTCAAACTGGATCGAAGCCTCATAAACCAATTTATTCCAATTGAAATGATCAATCGCCTTGAGATATTCCTCACGCAATTCTCTCAGCTTTTGCTGCAGATCGCGCTGCACTTCACTGATCCCACGTGACTTGAAACTGCTCAAATCGTTGGGAACGATCGGAGGGCTTAACGTTGATACCGGATAGGGCATGAACGCGCGTGAAGTGATGTTTGTCGTCTCAGTCATTTGGCAAAGTGATTCATCGCACATTTTCCCCGATGCGCAAACCACACTTGGAAAAATCTTGTGCTAGAACCGGCGAACGATTCCCGTATCATTCAAATCATGATGAGTGCTTTCTTTCGATTGATCTTCCTCTTGGGGACCCTTTCCATGACAGCTGCTTGGGCTGAAGAAGGGCCGTGGTTGTCTTTGTTTGATGGCAAAAGCCTGACAGGCTGGACGGCCGTAGATGGGAAAGCTCCCGGCGCTGGATGGAAAGTCGTAGAAGGCACACTGCACCTCGAAGGCAAAGGTGGGAATATCCTATCGACAGAAGAATTTTCTTCTTTTGAACTCGAGTGGGATTGGAAAATCCATGCCAAGGGCAACAACGGCGTCAAGTATTGGGTCACGCAAGTCGGGGGTAAAGAATGGTTGGGCATTGAATACCAAATGATCGACGACGGCGGGCATGCCGATGGCAAACCTGGAAGCAATCATGCCACAGCGAGCTTCTATGACATCAAAGCCGCAGCGGCTGACAAACCTCTGAAGCCAGCGGGTGAGTGGAACCAGAGCCGCATCATCATCAAAGAAGGAAAAATTCAACACTTTCTCAATGGCGTGGTTGTCGTCGAAGCCGATACCGCCAGCGACGAATGGAAGCGTTTGCTGTCCGCTAGTAAATTCCGCAACAAAGTCGGCTTCGCTCCGGGAAAAGGAAAAATCATGCTAACAGATCATGCTGATCCCGTTTGGTATAAAAACATCCGGATTCGCCGATTGTAATCGTATCCATCGTTTTCATTGATTGACAAGTCATTCGTATTCATTGAACTATCGCTCCATGAATCAGCGCCTACTGACGATATCCTTTTCGTTGATTTTCATTTATGCTTCCCACGCGAAAAGCGAGCCTTTGATGGTTATCGATCGCGCGGATTCTGCCGCGGATTGGACCTTCGAATTCGGAGTTGCGTTGATGACGGAAAACGATATTGATGACTTTATCGAGGGCAAAGTGGATTTCGAATATGGTGACGCCGGCGCGACCACCTATCAGTTTACTGCTACCAAAAAACTCACCGAGCTACCATTTGAGTTGTTCGGGAAAAAGTTTTCTCCTTGGTTGGAAATGCCCTTATGCTTGGAGCTTGTGGATGAAAACGCGAATGAGCCGTTTTTGGTCTACAATTCCTCTCTCCAATTGCGTTGGGTGGATTTCCCCTGGAATCACTGGGTCCGCACGACCTTTGCCGCGGGTTTGGGTTTATCCTATTCGACTCAAATTTACGACATGGACATCCAGCGTCATCCGGGTGAAGAACGTTCGCATTTGAAATTCAACTTACCGATTCAATTGTCTTTCTCCCTTCCCGACGCGCCTGAACATCAGGTGATTTTCTATATTTCCCATCACTCCGGAGGTTTCGGATTCTTCGACCGGGGCGGCGTGAATAGCATCGGGGCATCGTATGCTTACAGTTTTTGACTCCCGCGTGGGAGTTTCGCCCCACATCGATCGTGTGCTTTTCCCGATCACAAACAAAAAGCGCGCATGATTAACATGCGCGCTGGAAAATTTTTCCTAGAATAATCACTTATGGAGCGACTGTCTTCATGGTGGGTACCAAACCAATATGTGGGCTGCCAACACCACCTTGTGCTGTTGATGCTTTAACGACATTCGTGCTTGTTGTGCCACATGCTCCAGAACGCGCAGAAAAAGAACGAGCGCAGCAGCAGGAAGACAAACCGAGAGCAAATACAGCACCGAGGGAGAACAGGAAAAGGTTTTTCATAACGGACATGAGGTTAAGGGAGGGGCAGGGGGTAAGGTCAAATAGAAAATGCAATTCGCGAAAAGAATGTTGGCTTATGCAATCGTCAGAACCTTTTCCACGATACGACGAGGATTCGGCAATTGTTCAGCCTCCACGTGTGGGGAATAGATCGCAGGGGCATCGATGGAAGTGACGCGCTTGATTGGAGCATCAAGGTCATCAAAACAATGATCTTGAATCAAGGTAGCTACCATCGCGGAGACGCCACCAAAAGCTTTCGATTCGTCAACTAACACCACACGATGCGTCTTGCGCACGGTCTTGAAAATCGCCTCTTGGTCGAGCGGGCGAATGGTGCGGAGATCAAGCACATCACAAGAAATACCATGATCACGTTGCAGCGTTTCTGCTGCCTCGAGACAATGAATCACCGAACGACCATGGGCGATCAGAGAAAGATCGGAGCCCTCACGCTTCAAGTCGGCAACTCCAAGAGGAATGACAAAATCTCCATCCGCGGGATCAGGAACAGGACCCGATGTTCCATACAACAACGTGTTTTCCATGAAAAAGACCGGGTCGTTGTCACGAATCGCAGCCTTGATCAATCCCTTGGCATCGGCCGGCGTGGCGGGAGCCACCACCTTAAGGCCCGGAAACGCGGCAAACATGCCTTCTGGAATATGAGAGTGTGTGGCGCCAACAGCAGTGCCACCGTTCGCGGGACCACGCACCACGATCGGACAGTTGATCAAGCCGCCGGACATATAACGCACACAAGCCGCATTGCTGACCAATTGGTCAAAAGCCACCGAGTGAAAAGACCAGAACATCAACTCCATCACAGGGCGAACGCCCAACATCGAAGCACCAATCCCCATACCGATAAAACCGGCTTCGGAAATCGGCGTGTCGACAATTCGTTTGTCACCCCATTTTTTCCACAAACCTTCGGTGACTTTGTAGGCCCCGTTATACTGGGCCACTTCCTCGCCCATGAGCACGACGTTTTCATCGCGGGCCAATTCTTCATCCATGCCTTCGCGAAGTGCTTCTCTATAGGTCAATGTGCGCATATTCGTTAGCGTAAAATGTAATGATTAAAAAGGGTCGTTAAAAATTAGTCGTTAAAGAAGTGGCGTCCGGTTTGCCCCGCGATTGTCTTGTTATCCACTTCCCAGTAAACATCATCCATAATGGATTCGATGCTCGGTGCTGGTGAGCCATCGGCAAATGCCACGGCAGCCGCCGCTTCATCCGCCGCCTCTTGATTGATTTGATCCGCAAGCTCCTGACTAATCACGCCCTCTTGAAGCAATCGGTTGCGGAATGTGTTGATCGGATCGTGATTGTTTTTGTAATTTTCAATCTCTTCGGGAGAACGATATTTTTTCGCGTTGGCATCGGCGACACTATGACCGTAGTAACGATAGGTCGTGATCTCCAACACTGTCGGACGGGATTCCTTGCGCGCGCGCTCCATGGCGATGTGGGTCTTGGCTCGTACTTCGTACACATCGGAACCGTCAACCAAATCCCACTCCATATCATAAGCCTCCGCTCTCTGCGCGAGGCATCCACGGTAGGCAGATGAGCGCTTTTGTGACGTGCCCATGGAATAACCATTGTTTTCGATAATGTAAACCACTGGTAACTCGAACAGCGCCGCGAGGTTGAGTGATTCGTGAAACGCGCCTTGATTGACCGCACCATCGCCCATGTAGCACAAGGCCGCGCCTTGAAGACCCTTGTATTTCAAACCATAGGCCAAACCAAGCCCCAGCGGTGTCTGGCCGCCGACAATCCCGTGGCCACCCCAGAAATTTTTATCGGGAGCAAAAAGATGCATCGAACCGCCCTTGCCTTTGGCGCTGCCGGTGTATTTGCCGAAAAGCTCCGCCATACACTCATTCATGTTCATGCCACTTGCCAATGCATGACCGTGACAGCGATATGCCGTGATGTTGTGATCATTTTCCCCGCATAACGAAATCGTTCCTACGGCTACGGATTCTTGACCGATGTAAAGATGCAAAAAGCCACCGATGCGACCAGCATTGTAATACTTCAGGGACGCCTGCTCAAAACGGCGGATGCGGATCATCTTGCGCAACAACTCCACCTTTTGTTCGGCAGTGAGAGCGCGATTGATCGGGGATGAGGCAAAATCCAAACGGTGCGATGGTGCGGCGGAAAATGACATAAGCAATGATTCGTTGGAGTGATTTCAGCGAGCGACGGTACGGGTAAAAGGCGTGGGGAGATAAGCCGAAAGCGGACGCAGCGCAAGCAGAAAGAATGTCGTAAACAAGAGATTCGCAGCAACCGCATTTCGCAAAAACACCCATGTGGGACCAAGGCCTGCAGGACCACTCCATTGCGCCTGGTAAAAACCGAGCCATGTGCGTTCATAAAAATCGGGCAGGCCCAAAAAGGATATGGTATTGGTTACCCAATAAAACAGAAGCGCCGCCATCGCGGAACCCCACAAGGCACGGGACCATGAAAAAGATTGTTTCATCCACGGTACCAATACCAGGGTGCTGGCCAGGCCCAAGGCCAAACCCCATTGATCCCATACCATCAATGGTTGACCATAGAGCCCGTTCAAAAGCGGATCCGAAATCACCCATGCTGCCAATGGCAACAACCAACGATCGCGTCCTTGCAAACAAACGCAACTCATCAACAAGAGCGCGGGCAGGGGGGATACATTCATCCAACCTTGCCAGGCACCAACCAAGCGAAAGACGACCAATAGCGCCAATAGAGCGGCAAACGAAATCCAAGAACGCATGCCTTCCTTTGCCACAGAACGACCACTCTTGCCAGTGAAATATGTCGTGTTACTGATTCGTCGTTTTTTACGATGGATAAGAAACGTATGATATTTCCAATTGCTCCTTTCCCTCATGATGATTCCACGTTAGCATGTGTCATGGATTGGAATCATCTAACCGAGCGGGCGTGGCAAACTCGCGCTCATGCGCATGCACCGTATTCACAATTTTTCGTCGGCGCGGCGGTGAGCGATACCGAAGGCCGGATTTTTACAGGATGCAATGTCGAAAATCTCTCCTTCGGCCTGACCATTTGCGCCGAAAGGGTCGCCATTGCCAGTGCAATTGCCGCAGGTGCGCGCAATCTTACCGCGATTGTGGTGGTTGCCGATACCGATACACCGGTTTCACCCTGCGGCGCCTGCCGGCAAGTCATGGCGGAATTCGGTATCCACCACATTCGTCTCTGCAACCGCCGCGAATCCCTCGATTTTACGCTCGAACAACTTCTCCCTCGTAGTAGCGCAGGGATTCTGAATCGCCATGCGTAATGTTCCACGTGGAACAATTTCATTCATAAAAAAATCAATAGTCGATCCCTCTCCACCGTGCTAGGCTTTGGCCCGCTTTGTAAGCTCATGTTTGTTTATCCGAAAGAATACGATGTATTGGTCATTGGCGCCGGGCATGCTGGTGTTGAAGCTGCTCTCGCCGCCGCGCGACTGGGCTGTTCCGTGGCGCTCCTCACCCAGAACTTGGATACCATTGGCCAAATGAGCTGCAATCCTGCCATCGGCGGTCTCGCCAAAGGCCACATGGTGCGGGAAATCGATGCGCTGGGTGGCGCCATGGCCCTCAATACCGATGCTACTGCCATTCAATGGCGCATGTTAAACGCAAGCAAAGGCCCCAGCGCGCGCGCACCGCGGGCACAATGCGACAAAAAAGCTTATCAGCTTCGCATGAAATGGTTGCTCGAGCAAACTCCCGGTCTCGACCTTCACCAGGGCAACGTTGGCTCTTTAGTCGTAGAAAACGACCACATCACCGGCATCACCACAAGTCTGGGCATGCAATTTCGCGCAAAAACCGTCATTCTCAGCGCGGGCACATTCATGCGCGGATTGATGCATGTGGGACTCAAAAACGAAAAGGGGGGGCGCATGGGTGATGCCATCTCCACCGTAAGTGATAGTCTCAAAACTCTTGGGTTTACAGTCGAACGCTTCAAAACCGGCACACCATGTCGACTCAACGGCCGGTCCATCGATTTTTCCCGGTGTGAGGTGCAGGGAGGCGATGAGCCAGTTTCTCATTTCAGTTACCTTTACGATACCATCCAACGCAGCGCTGATGACATCTTCACACTGAATCCTTGGGGTGATCCCATGTTCCACGTGGAACAAATCCCGTGTCACATGACTTACACGAATGCTGCGACTCACGAAATCATTCGACAGAATTTGGATCAGTCACCGATGTATTGCGGCATCATCGAGGGAGTTGGTCCACGTTATTGTCCCTCCATTGAAGATAAGGTCGTGAGGTTTGCCGAGAAAGAACGGCATCAAATCTACCTGGAGCCCGAGGGGCGTCACACCCGAGAATATTACGTCAACGGTGTTTCAACATCACTGCCTTACGAGGTGCAACTTGCTTTCTTGCGCACGATTCCCGGTCTTGAAAAATGCGAAATTATCCGACCAGGCTATGCCGTAGAATACGATTATTGTCCACCAACCCAGCTTCAGCCAACACTGGAAACCAAACGAATCGGGGGCCTATACTTCGCCGGGCAGATCAATGGCACCTCGGGCTACGAAGAAGCGGCCGGCCAGGGTCTATGGGCGGGAGTCAATGCCGCGCTCAAGATTCAGGGCAAAGAGCCTTGGATTCTCGGTCGGGATCAAGCCTACTTGGGTGTTATGATTGACGATTTGGTCACTCGTGGATGCACCGAGCCATATCGAATGTTCACAAGCCGCGCAGAATACCGTTTGTTATTGCGCCAGGATAATGCCGACCTCCGGTTGACTCCTTTGGCTGCGAAGATTGGACTGGTCGATGGGCTGCGCCAAAAGCGCACGGAAGAAAAGGCGCAAGTTCTTGCCGATGCGATTTCATGGATATCGCGAACCAATCACGAGGGCATCAAATTGGATCAATGGTTCCGTCGCGTCGAAAACACCTGGTCTTTGCTGCCAGACACCATGCGTACTCTTTATCCCGAATCACTTTGGCCCTTGATCGAGACAGAAGTCAAGTATGCCGGGCACATTGATCGGCAGCAGGCGCAGATTGACAGGCTTGCTCGACAAGAGGATAAACTCATTCCTGCGTGGGTGGATTACTCAGCCATCAGGGGTATGAAAACGGAAGCAAAAATGCGATTGCAGCAGATCCAACCGCGCACCCTGGGTCAGGCTGGGCGTATTAGCGGCATCACTCCAGCAGACATGGCTTTGTTGGCGATTTGGATGGAAAAAGGACAAACCCAACAAAATCCGTCTTGAACACACTGATCAGGATCTGATTTTGATCGTTTTTTCTTGTAGTATTTTTTCACTTGTGAAGACTCTTGGATGCTAAATGAACCCTTGATAAAACTATGAAAATCATCCTTGTTAGTTGCCTCTGGCTCACCAGCATTCCTGTGATCGCACAACAAACGCAAGCAGTGACCGCCACCACTCTGACACCTCAGGCGCTTTACGAACGCGGAATCATCGCCATGAACCAAGGTGATGTGGTCAATGCAGAAAAAGATCTGCGCGGTGTGTTACGCGCACAACCGCAACACCCCCATGCCAAATACGCACTCGGACAATTGCTTTCCAACCGCGATAAAATCGCCGCGCGTCACCGAGAAAATATGATGAAGCAAACCAAAATTGCCCAAATTGAATATTCCGATGCTTCGGTATTGGAATCATTGGACAGTTTAAGTGAAGTCGTAAAACAGACAACTCGACAAAAATTCTCCCCCAACTTCGTTGTCAAAGATCCAATGGGAAAATTAAAATCACAACGAATCACATTGGAATTATCCAATGTTCCTGCATCTCAAGTGCTTGAATATGTTGCTTCATTTGCAAAATGCAAAGTGACTTATGAGGAACATGCGATTTTGGTCGAAGCCAAGTGAGATTTATTCGAAATGAGTCAATCCGTCGTCATTACAGGAGGGCAGGGCTCATTGGCTCGCTCGATCGCTGAATATTTTCGTAAGGTGGAACCGGACTGGAAGCTCCTGTGTCCCTCTCGGCATGAAATGGACATAACATCAGAAGATTCCATACGATTTTTTTTCAAACATCAGTCGTGTGACTTATTGATTGCCGCTGCTGGAGAAATTGCCGATGGAACTCTCGCAAGAATGTCCTCAAGCGATTGGGATCGTCTTTTTCAAAGTAATTTACGTGGTGCGGCATACGCGGCAAAATCGGCCAGCGAATCGATGATCCAGAAGCGAAATGGCCATGTTCTTTTTGTCGGTAGTTTTTCCGCTTATCAGCCGCCAGCAGGTCAAGTTGTCTACGCGAGTGCCAAAGCGGCACTGATTGGCTTGACAAAATCATTGGCACGAGAGTGGGGCAACGCGAATCTTCGAGTTAACATGATTTTACCCGGTTTTTTGGAGAATCGAATGACATCTGCTGTTACCAAGGAACGGAAGAAGGAAGTGATGGCCCAACACTGTTTGGGACGGTATAATACAGAATCGTGCGTAGCGGCTTTTGTTCATACACTGCATACGCGACTCGCCCATACTTCTGGACAGATTTTCAACCTCGATAGCCGGATTCTTACAGATTAGGTATCACATGATTTTACCTCGAAACCCACATCGAACAAATGATTGTAGAAAAATCGCTATGAAATCCAGTGATCGTGAAAAGTAATTTTTCGTTCAGTTTCAACAATTTCCAAAGTTATGACAGCGGTATCAACTGGCCATAATTCAGGAAATCGATCCGCCCATTCAACGAGTAAAATTCCGTTTTGATCGAGGTAATCATCCCAACCCAATGCCAGCAACTCGCTGACATCATTAATGCGGTATAAATCGAAATGAAAAATAGGGAAACGCCCGCCCCAATACTCTTGCACAATCGAAAATGTCGGACTTGTGACCTCACCCGTAAAACCGATTCCCCTGGCAAAACCTTTAGAAAAATGAGTTTTTCCAGCTCCCATAGGTCCCAAAAGCGCCACCATGCCAGATGTCAATCGAGATTTTCCCCAAAGCAGTCCACATTCTTCGGTTGCGTTCGAATTAGAAGCATAGAGTTCTTTTGTCGTCATGTGTGTCGAAGAAGAGATAACGCCATAGACCAAAAATTGACGAGAAAAAGACGAGAATATTTTTTCAAAAAAAACTTGCCACAAACTCAGTTTTATGATGAAGTTCGCGCCCCGCTCGCAAGAGCATAACCTTTTAACGATCATGGGCTACGCAGTCATCAAAACAGGTGGTAAACAATACCGCGTCCAACAAGGCGACAAAATCGATGTCGAAAAACTCGCACTCGAAGTGGGCAGCGAAACAAAATTTGACGTCCTCTTGGTAGGTGAAGGAGCATCCGTGACCATCGGTACTCCCACCGTATCTGGCGCATCTGTAACAGCAAAAGTTATTGAGCAACATCGTGGAGACAAAGGAGTTGCTTTCAAATTCAAACGCCGTAAAGGATTCCACAAAAAAATCGGTTTCCGTCGTCATTTGACCAAACTCGAAATCACTGGCATCAACGCCTAATCATTTTCTATCACTCAATCAATCACTCGTTATGGCCCACAAGAAAGGACAAGGATCTGTTAAAAACGGACGCGACTCACGCAGCAAGCGCCTGGGTGTGAAGAAATACGGCAACCAAGCCGTAATCGCAGGTAACATCATCATTCGCCAACGTGGTACGCGTTGGACCGCCGGAACCAACGTTGGGATGGGCAAAGACCACACCCTTTTCGCTCTCAGCGATGGTCGTGTACTTTTTGACAAAGATGGCACACGTGTCAATGTGGTAGCTGCCAACTGATTGCCTCTCAAAAATTTAATGAACCGCCTCTTCTCACGAAGCAGGCGGTTTTTTTATGGCAGTAGAAAAAAGAATCCTATGGCAACGACCCATGGCAAATTTCAATGGCTAAACTGTTCACATATTCTAAGAGATCTTTTTAAAAAATGGAAAGAAAGTCATCATCTTCATCATGTGAACAACTCGTGAAAAGTCTTGTTCTACTTAGATGAATGAGTTGTTCCACGCGAAGAAAAACTTGTGAATTTGTCAGGAGTCATTTCAGAACATGGCAAACTCTTTTTTCTTAGAGTAAACGATTCTCCACCAATTCCCATGCTTTTCACAATCGTTCACGACTTACTAACAATTGCCTCATCACAGAGCCAATGAACTCAAATCACAAACACACAATTTTTGTGTATGGCACTCTCCGACAAGGAGCAAGTCAGGCACACCGTCTGAATAGTTCTATATTCATTGGCTTTGGGACGACAGCAGGGTTGCTTTATCAGGTGGATTGGTATCCAGGCGCGAGATTTGACCAGAATGCCTCCTTTTGTGTGATCGGAGAATTGTATTGGGTTACAGATGCCCAGTTGAAAGCCCTCGATGCATTCGAAGGACGTGAATACAAGCGAGTTCTTATCAAAGTAATTACAGAGCGGGGTGAAGTGGATGCCCAGGCTTGGGAATATCAACAACCCATCGTACAGCTTCAGCAGTTGAAAACAGGTGACTGGCGAAAAGAATACAAGCCGTGAAATCCGCGAAACATCATTTGCACCACCGTGAAAATCGTTTAGGTTCTTTCTAGTGGAATATGCAACAAATCGTGGACGGATCATCATTCCTGAATTGTTGGACAATCTCTCTCCTGATGACATCCGTGCAATCCAATCACGGAGAGAGTTGCATTGGATCAATCAGTTAATGGGCAATGAGCGCTGGATTCTAAGCCAGCTAAGACGCCACCACACGACGCTAGATCAACACATTGTAGAATGGGGTGCGGGTGATGGTTACCTCTGTTCCAAGATCCATCAAAGACATCCTCAAGTACAAGTAACCGGTGTCGACTTGATCTCAAGGCCTAAGAGTCTTTCGACAAAGATAGGCTGGTTGACAGGGAACTTTTTGGAAATGAAAGTTCCAACAAATCCAAAAGTCATTGTGGCAAATCTTTTCCTGCACCATCTGACTGATGATCAGCTACAAGAATGCGTAACATGGTTTCACACTGCTTCGATGTTGATCATTAATGAGCCACTACGAAAAAATTCATCACATTTTTGGGGACGTTTGCTTGACCCGTTTTTGGGGGATGTTACCCGACACGATATGCACGCAAGTATCAATGCTGGATTCCGTAAAGGAGAACTTTCCCGGCTTTGGTCAGTGATCAAACACGAGTGGGTCATCGAGGAATGGGAACACTGGCCCGGAGCTTATCGCAGTGTATGGCGCAGAAAATGAAAAAAGTTCAAATCATCGGTGGCGGTTTGGCTGGACTGAGCTTGGGTATCGCGTTGAGGCAGAGGAATGTTCCCGTAATCGTTCACGAGGCCTTGCAATACCCACGTCATCGGGTTTGCGGAGAATTTATTTCTGGAGTTACTCAAGAGACATTGGAAAAACTTCATATTGTATCATTTTTTCAGCATGCCAAGAGACATAATGATGTGATTTGGTATGCCAATACCCTTCGATTGGGAACATTCACGCTTCCTGAATCCGCTTATGCCATATCCCGTTATGATCTGGATTATCAACTCTACGAGTATGTGAAAGCGCTGGGAGGAATCGTAGAACAACGTTCCCGTCAGCAACCGGCTGCCGAAGAAGGAACCATTTGGAGCGCGGGGAGAAGACCCATGCAAGGCGAATGGATCGGCTTGAAAGCCCATGTTCGCGGAATCACGCTTGATGCCGGATTGGAAATGCACTTGGGACAGGATGGTTACATAGGGCTCGTGGATTTGGGAGATGGATGGATTAATGCATGTGGTTTATTCAACTTGCGAGCTGGACCAGTAACGAAAAATCAACCAACTCTGTTAGGATATCTCCGAGCGATTCGACTTTCATCATTAGCTGATCGGCTGAGTCAAGCAGAATGGCGTGAAGGTTCACAAAGTGCCGTAGCAGGTTTTCGCCTAGGTCGGCAACCACCTATACCCGCAATGGCAAGTATCGGTGATGCACACAGCATTATACCTCCTTTTACAGGAAACGGCATGAGCATGGCCCTTGAGGCAGCAGCAATGGCGGTGGAACCGCTCGTGAATTACGCGGAGGGAAAAGTTTCTTGGTTACAAACCGTCGAAAAATTCCATCGCAACGCTAACGAAAAATTTCATCGAAGACTTCATTTTGCAGGCATGTGCCAACAATTGTTGATGGCTCCATGGTTTCGGAAGCCATTAGAGATCCTTGCAGAAAATCAATTATTGCCATTCCAAACATTATTCAACCTGACCCGCACCTGATGTATCTACTTTCGATCGCTTCCGCCACTCCAGATCACGTTCTGACCCAAACGCATTGCTTTGATATCGTCCGACAAAGTCCGTGGTTTGACCACTGTTCACCGGGAGCGCGTCAATTACTGGAAAAAGTAATGTGTGGGAATTCAGGCATTCACCAACGTCATTATGCAACAGATGATTTGAAAGATTTGTTCGCACGTGACGCGCAACAATTGAATGAAAACTATGAAACACAAGCACCTAAACTAGCAGCAACAGCGGTGGTAAAAGCGTTGAAACAAGGAAACCTCGAGGCCTCGGAACTGGACGCATTGTTCATCTGCACTTGTACGGGATACCTTTGCCCGGGTGTCACTTCACATGTCGCTGAAATACTCGGCATGAGGCATGATGCTTATCTTTGTGATTTGGTCGGGTTGGGTTGCGGAGCTGCTATTCCCACCTTACGCGCAGCACATCATTATCTTCAGGCTCACCCGGGCCATATCGTAGCGGTCGTTGCTGTAGAAATTTGTTCAGCGGCATTTTTCGTCAACAACGATCCCGGCGTCCTGATCAGTCTCTGTTTGTTTGGAGATGGAGCTTCTGCATCGATATGGAGTCAAAAAAATGGCAAAAACCATTGGCAAATTGGGCATTTCACCACCACACATCGTCCCGAGCACCGCGAAAAAATTCGTTTCCGTAACGATCAGGGCAAATTGCGCAATCAACTTCACCGGAGCGTACCGCAATTGGCGGCAGAGGCAGTAGCTGATCTTTATCAACTCCGTCAAGCCGATCCCGATCAAGTCATCGCGCATTCGGGGGGGCGTGATGTGATCGAAGCTTTGGAGGAGGTGTTGCCGTTTTCTCTCGATGAAACACGTGATGTGCTTGCGTGTTACGGTAACATGAGCAGTCCTTCCGTATTGTTCGCGTTAGAGCAGCGATTGGCCAAGGCGCAGGAAGACCAGCGTTACTGGCTTACGGCCTTTGGAGCGGGATTCGCGGCGCATGCGTGTGAAATTTGGCGATAACGCCATGTGCTTGCCGCTTGCCGCATGACCATTCCCGATGTATCCAAGGTCTATGACAATTCGATGCATAATCCTATGGTTGGCAAGTCTTTGTATACTTCACGCACAAGAACAGTGGCTGTTTTTTGACAATGGCAAAATACGCGTGGGAATCAACATGCAAGCGGGTGGTAGCATAGGATGGTTTTCTCAATCAAAATCACCTAACAACTTGTTGAATTGTTTTGATCACGGACGATACGTGCAACAATCTTTTTACGGCGATGTGGATGGCTCCGACTGGAATGGCAAGCCTTGGCGTTACAATCCGGTCCAGGGCGGAAGTTGGAAAGGTACACCGGCGATTGTGCTGGAGCATCAGGAGACACCCGTGGATTCCTATGTGAAAACGCAGCCCCGGCAATGGGCGAGCGGCGTGTTGGTAGAGGATATGATCATGGAGCAGTGGTTAAAGCTTGTGGGCGAACAAGTGCATTTGCGCTATAAAATGCGCTACACGGGCAAAACCACGCACAAAGCGCGTCATCAGGAAATGCCGGCGGTGTTTGTCACGCCGCAGTGCGATACACTGGTCCTGCATGAAAAGTCCAATGCCACGGTGGTGAATCGGCAGCCTGGTAAATCGAATGAATATTTTCATCTGCAACGACCATGGATCGCCTGGGTGGACACGCGCCAGGAAGGATTGGGGGTTTTTTGTCCGGGAACGGATTTTATTACAGCGTATCGAGTAAGAAACGGCAACAAAGGTGATGTCTCGTATGCCGCACCATTGCGCACCATTGCGCTGACTCCCGGGCTCGAAATCGAATATCGGGTCGTGCTTCTGTTAGGCAAACTCGATCGTATGCAACAGGCTGTGACCGAACTTTCCAAAACGGCAGATCCCAAGTAAACTCATGGGAAAAGCGGAGAAATTCTTTGAAATGCGCGGAGCTAATGTATGGCGTGGGGATCATTGTGTATTACAGGATTGGTCTCTGGAATTCCGCCACGGAGAAAGCGTTGCGATTCTTGGTCCGAACGGATCAGGAAAAAGCACGCTGGTTCAAGTGTTAACAGGAGATCTCTCAGCAGAGTTTTCGAAAGATTGTGTATGCCGATTGTTCGGTGAGGAATTGTGGAGTTTGGAAGAAATCCGGCATAAAATCGGATTTGTTTCTCCCGAGCAGACAACACATTTCGATCATGAGGAAACTACGATCGACATCGTACTTTCGGCTTGGCGTGGTGCGTATGGTCGTACACGGGACATGAGATTTTCACGAGAGGAAAAACAGGCCGCGCATGCAGCCATGGAAATGACAGGCGTGCTTGAGTTTGCGAATCGTTGTATCGGACAACTTTCTTCCGGGGAGAAACGAAGAGTTTTAATCGCGCGCGCACTCGTACACGGACCACGCGTATTGGTAATGGACGAGCCAACAACGGCTCTGGACTTCGCTGGCTCGCAATTGTTGATCCAAAGTTTGCGCAGAGCCATGGCATTCGGTTGTACCGTGATACTTGTGACCCATCATCCCGAAGAAATCCCGCCGGAGATCAATCGTGTGCTTTTACTGAAAAATGGCAACCTCTGGGCCGACGGGAATAAGCGCAAGGTGCTTCAGTCGGCGCAGCTTTCTGCATTGTATGATCTTCCCATTGAAACTCACTGGAAAAACGGATGGTGTCATGCAAGGGTGATGGGGCAAGAATAGGCAAAACACGGAATTGCCGTAAAAAGCCAACGATGGCAAATCTGATTTCCATATTCCTCGACAAATCTGCACGGAAACTGCTTAGGTTCTAAGTCGTGACAGCGGAACATCAGAGATTGATTGCCGACAGGGAACGTCGTGCAAATTGGAAGCGGTGGGGTTCCTACCTCAGCGAACGCCAATGGGGAACGGTGCGTGAAGATGATTCCGATCACGGACACAGTTGGACGGCGTTCACTCATGATCAAGCGCGTTTTCGTGCTTACCGTTGGGGTGAAGACGGCTTGCAGGGTTGGTGCAATCGGAAAGGTCAGCTGCAATTTGCTCCCGCCCTCTGGAATGGTTGTGATCCCATTTTAAAAGAGCGCTTGTTCGGACTGGGTGGGCATGAAGGCAATCACGGGGAAGATGTCAAGGAATGCTACTATTACCTTGATGCCACTCCGACCCACTCGTACACCAAGGCTCTCTACAAATACCCACAGCAAGCGTATCCGTATGCGGAGATTGTTGCAGAAAATCAGAAGCTCACGCGTGATCATCCCGAACTGGAAATCGCGAATATGGGAGTGTTTGAAGACGGCCGTTATTTCGATGTATTACAAGAAGTGGCGAAACGTTCACCCGAAGATTTGCTATGGCGCATCACGATTACGAATCGCGGACCAAATGAAGCAGTGATTGATGTGTTACCTACCTTATGGTTTCGCAATACCTGGAGCTGGGGCAACGAAAGCGAAGCGACATTGCAGATGCCCAGCATCGCTTTGGAAGGTGACTATCTGCGCGTGAAGCATGAAACCATGGGGAGCTTCCGGTTTTATGCTGAAGCCCATACGACAGAGCCATGGCGTTGGTTGTTCACGGAAAACGAGAGCAACAGGGAAGCAATGGGTACAGGAAAAAATCGAAGCCCCTATGTCAAAGACGCGTTTCACCGTTATTTGATTCAGGGTGATACGGAAGCGGTAAACCCGCTTCCGTATGGTACCAAATCCGCGGCGTGTATGCGTTTTACCATTGCCCCCGGAGAATCGGTGACCGTGCGCTGCCGATTGCATGCCGAGCGTGAACATAATGATTGTGATGCGTTGCAAAACTACGATGAAACTTTTTCGCAGCGCATAACTGAGGCTGACGAATTTTATCATGCTGTGATCCCCCAACATATACCCGATCACGAACGATTGATTTGCCGGCAAGGATATGCGGGGTTGCTGTGGACCAAGCAGTTTTATCATTATAGTGTCGACGACTGGCTCAAGAGTGACCCGCATGGTCCGCCGCCATCGGAACAGCGCCTCAAGGGTAGAAATGCGGATTGGAAACATTTTTTTGCGCGCGATATTTTATCGATGCCAGACAAATGGGAATACCCATGGTTTGCAGCATGGGACACGGCATTTCACATGATACCATTTGCGACCATAGATCCTGATTTTACGAAGGATCAACTTCTTTTACTCTTACGTGAATGGTATATGCATCCAAACGGGCAGTTACCAGCATACGAGTGGAATTTTTCTGACGTGAATCCCCCTGTGCATGCCGGGGCGGTTTGGCGCGTCTATAAAATTGCTGATGCGAAGGGGCAGCGCGATGTATTGTTTCTCGAGAGAGCATTTCAGAAGTTGTTGATCAATTTCACCTGGTGGGTGAACCGCAAAGATACCGAAGGACGACATGTGTTTGGTGGCGGGTTTCTCGGATTGGACAACATTGGTGTTTTTGACCGATCGCACGCCTTGCCCGGTGGTGGACATTTGCATCAAGCGGATGGCACGGCATGGATGGCATACTACTGCCTGTCGATGCTTTCCATGGCACTGGAACTTGCCAGTGTGAACCCAGCGTATGAAGACATTGCATCGAAATTTTTTGAACATTATGTTAACATAACTGATGCCATCAACAGTCTGGGCGGGACGGGATTATGGGATGAGGAGGATGGATTTTATTACGACCAACTTATCATCAATCACGAAAAACCGATTCCGTTGCGGATTCGTTCATTGGTTGGATTATTGCCTTTGTGCGCGGTAACAGTCCTCAAGCAAAAGACCATCGATGCACTGCCGGGATTTCGCAAACGTCTCGACTGGTTTCTCAGCCATCGTCCGGACTTGTTGAAATACATCCGCGTACGGCGAGCCCAGGGATCGAAGAATCCGGGACGATGTTTGTTGGCATTGCCGACTGAAAACCGTTTGCGCAAAACGTTGGAGCGGATGTTCTCCGAAGAAGAATTTCTCTCGCCGTTTGGTATCCGCTCGATGAGTAAGATCCACGAGAAGCATCCCTTTGTCTTTGAGCATGGTGGCATTCGTAATGAGGTGCGATATACTCCAGGCGAATCGAACACTGATATGTTCGGTGGAAATTCCAATTGGCGAGGGCCGATTTGGTTTCCGACGAATTTTTTGATCATCGAGGCATTGGAGCGCTATCATTATTTCTATGGGGATTCCTTTACTGTGGAATACCCAACCGGATCCGGGAATGCGAAGACATTGATCGAGGTGGCAATTGATTTATGTGATCGTTTGATTTCTTTATTTATCCCGAACGAAAAAGGCTATCGGCCTTGTTTCGGCGATGCGCCGCGCTACAGTGATGTCGAACACTGGCGTGATTTGCTTTTATTTCATGAATACTTCCACGCTGAGACCGGCGAGGGATTAGGTGCATCGCATCAGACCGGATGGACAGCTTTAGTCGTTCGTTTGGTGCGTGAGCGTAGAGAAAAACTGGCGCTGCAAGTCAGCAGCGATGGGGACGGATGAACAAAATCTTGCGCATCTTGCCAATATGAGAAATATTGATGACGTTATTCCCATAACCTTATCAACGATGAAATTTGACGCCAATCGACTTGCCAGTCGCTTTCTCCTGGCTGCAACGGGTTTCTTAACCGGGCTTAATATGCCTCAAGCTAAGGCACTTGTGAGCAGTTATGGTGGCACTAACATTTTTAATGGCGTTTATATCAATGAGGTGATTGGAGCCAATGCGTTCTACAACCAAGGTTTTGGCGGACAACGGGCGGTGATTGCCAACATTGAGGCGGGTACGATTTGGGGCGGGCACGAGACGCTTCAAGGCCGTGTTTCACAAACGTTGTTTGATTCATCCATCACTGGAACGCAATTGGGCCAGGCTGATTGGCATGCGACATTTGTGGGTCAGGCTTTGGCCGGCACCGGGCTATATACGTTTCAAGATGGCATTGCTCCGACAGCACAATTGTGGTCGGGGGCGATCGCGACTTCATGGTCTGGTGCTCCGCTGGAGCAATATGTTGGTTCTTTTGGAATTACCGATAATAGTTTTCTTTACCCTTACCAAACCGCAATGGTTACCGGAATCAACGGCAGACGTGCGGACGTCATCAACAGCAGCTGGGGATTTACAGATCCCACCGGCTCCTTCGCGGAAACCATTGCGATTGATGCGATGCTGAGAAGCAGTGGCGTTATTGGCGTTTTTTCGGCTGGTAATTCTGGTCCGGGTGGCAATACCGTGGGAGGTCCCGGCAGTGGATACAACGGGATTACCGTAGGAGCATTAACCAATACCGAGTTGCGCCCGATTTACGATACGGTTGCGGATTTTTCGAGTCGTGGTTGGAGTCAGGCATACAATCCGCAAACCGACGTGATACTCAACAATGCCCGTGCCACGATCGATCTGGTGGCACCGGGAGACAATCTCACCATGGCATTTTATGGAGGGATGACGGGAGGCCATGTGGCGGGGTCGGATCCGACAGGCGGCAATGGGTCTTACTATATTCCTTACATGTCGGGCACGAGTTTTTCCGCGCCGATTGTTGCTGGTGCGGCGGCTTTAATGGTGGACGCGGGAAAGGCGTTTGGAATCGCCGAGATGACTCATCCTCTGGTTGTGAAAGCCGCGCTCATGGCGGGAGCCACACCCACACAAGGTTGGAATAATGGTCAGTATCTGGATGGTTCCGTGATCCGGACATCGCAGGCCTTGGATTTGGCAGCCGGTGCTGGCGCTCTCAATTTGGAGAAAAGTCATTCGATCTACATTGGTAGCTCGATGCTGCTGGCACCATCGATTTATGCGACCGACGGATTGAATACACTTGGTGTCGCGGGAATGTCGGGTGCGTCGAATCTTGCCTCCAAGGGATGGGATCTTGGTGCGATCCAGGGAGGCGCCAACATTTATACCTTGGCGGGCGTTATGGCGGCGGGAAGTCAATTTTCTGCCGTTCTCACATGGTATGCGGCACGAGGTTTTGATGTGGGTTTATCGAGCGCGCAGGACATTGCATTATCGAATTTATCGTTGGAGTTGTGGTGTCTCGACCAAAATATGGGAGACCGATTGGTGGGTCGCTCTGAGGCGCCTTGGGGCACTGCGGAACATTTGCGTTTCACTCTATCAGATACCGGACAATACCAATTGCGCGTGGTATGGGAGGGTCAGAACTATCAGACGGCTGCCACGCCGAATTTACTCACGGAATATGGACTGGCGTGGTCGATCACACCGGTTCCTGAACCGTCTGTTGCGGGTTTGGTATGCTTGTGTCTTATGGGTTGCATGATCCGGCGGAATCGTGGTGTGGTCCATGATTGAACTCCCGTTTTTGCTTGTGAAGATGTTTCTGTGAGCCTATGAAGGACTTGATGAATGTGATTACTTCACGCAAATCGGAACTTTCGCGGCGTGATTTTTTAGCCTATGCGGCCATGAGCGCGGCGTTTTTTACCAGTGGCGGATTGTATGCGGAGGCATTGACGACCACGCCCAGGCAAACCGAGGGACCGTTTTACCCCGATCATTTGCCTTTGGATACCGATAATGATTTGCTCATTCTCAATGACTCCCTGACGCCAGCCGTAGGCACGGTTACATATTTGAGTGGTCGTATTTTGGATGCCAAAGGTGAGCCGCTACGAGGTGTGGAAGTGGAAATTTGGCAATGCGATTCCGAGGGCGCATATCTTCACAGCAAAGGTCAGAGTGGCAATCAACGCGACAGCCATTTCCAGGGATTTGGTCGCTTCGTCACAGGTATGAAAGGAGAATATTTGTTTCGTACGATCAAGCCGGTAAGCTATCCGGGGCGCGCGCCGCACATTCATTACAAAATCAAATCCAAGGGGAAGGATTTGCTTGTCACGCAGTGCTACATCAAAGGCGACGTTCGCAATGAAAAAGACGGAGTATTCAAGAATATCAGAGACCCTAAAGCGCGTGCGGCCGTGGAAGTTGACTTTGTGCCTCTGCCAAACAGCAAGGCGGGCGAACTTCGCGCGCAATTCGACCTTGTTCTTGGTCTGACACCCGAAGGCTGACGCGGCTGATGGATTTGTTTTCTGCGTGGACAGAATCCGAGGCGGTTTTCTCGAGCCAATAGCGTCATGTCATAATTCCAGATTTGTTAGATTTTTTGTGTTGTGCGATGACTCAGGATCGCTCAAACTCATTTCGTTATGGAACTACTCGTTGCAACCCTATGTGATACCGCCGTGGAAAACCAAGGCAAACTCAATGTTCTCGGAGCCTTTGATGCAATTGTCGCGCAAAGTTTTCCCGCACGTTTTGCCTGCAATCTGGCGCTGCGCTTCAGCTTCACGTCTGCCGACCACGGCAGTCACAAGTTTTCGATCTTGTTGGTCGATGATTCCGAGGCTCCTACGGAAAACACCCAGGAAGAGTCCGACATGCAAGTGAACATGCCCGATGGCACAGCCGGATTCTCGACCCAGAATCTCATCACCCCGCTGCAAGGCACGGTGGCAAAAGCCGGTATTTATCACTTCGATATCCGCTTTGACGGAAAAGTGTTGGTGCGTGTGCCTCTGCGCGTGATCAGCCAAGCTGACATCGCACAACCCGCTTAATCGATACAATTTGTGAGAATTTCCCGTCCCGCTTCTTCTCAGCAAGAAGCGGGATTTTTTTATCGAGAGAAAACACATTTTTTCTCGCGACGCCTTCTCAACAGACTCGTCAGGAAGGTTCTTTATCGAGATGAAATGCATCGTGCACCGCGCGAGCGGCGTCTTCGATGAAGCGCTCGTCAACGGTCACAGCGATTTTGATTTCCGAAGTGGAGATCATGCCGATGTTGATGCCGGCATCGCCCAGTGCTTTGAACATCGTCGCGGCGACACCCGAATGGGAGCGCATGCCGATACCTACAGCCGATAGCTTTGCGATACCTCCTTCGGTTTCGACCTTGGCATGAGTGCCGAGTTTCTCCAAAACCGGTTTCAGCGCGGCCTGAGCTTTCCCGAGGTCATTGGAGTGCATGGTGAAGGAATGACGCGCGAAACCATCATTGGCGATGTTGGAAATGATCATGTCCACATTGATTTCGGCATCGCCGAGCGCGCCGAGAATGGCACCGGACATACCAGGTTCATCAGGGATGCCGGTGACGGTGACGCGGGCTTGGGAGCGTTCGATGCTGATTCCACGAATGACGACGTTTTCCATGGCGGGATGTTCTTCTAAGACTAAGGTTCCGGGATTTTGATTAAGACTGGAGCGCACCTCGAAAACCACGCCATATTTTTTGGCGAACTCGACGGAGCGGGATTGCATGACTTTGGATCCAGATGATGCCATTTCCAACATTTCATCGTAGGAAATTTCCGGCAGCTTGCGGGCATTGGGCACGATCCGTGGATCGCAGGTATAGACGCCATCGACATCCGTAAGAATCTGGCAGACATCGGCTTTGATCGCGGCCGCAATCGCAATGGCGGTAAGGTCTGATCCACCACGACCCAAAGTGTGGATCATGCCATTCGGTGTTACCCCCTGGAAGCCGGCCACGACCAATGTTTTGCCCTCGCCAAGCATCTGATTCATTAGAGCCGGATCGATGTCCAAAATGCGACCACGGGTATGAGAGCCGGTGGTAAAAATGCCCGCCTGACGGCCCGTGACCGATGCGGAATCCACGCCGATATCCTGCAGCGCCATGGCAACCAACGCGATGGATTGTTGCTCGCCCGTGGAAACCAATACATCAAGTTCACGCTCGGAGGGATGCGGAGTCAGCTCATGGGCCATTTTGAGCAAACCATCGGTGACTCCGGACATTGCGGATACCACAGCGACCACTTGATTGCCCTCGTCACGCGTTTTTTTCAGGCGCGCGGCCACATTTCGAATGCGATCGAGCGAACCAACGGACGTGCCGCCATATTTTTGAACGATGAGTGCCATGGTGGGTAGCGGCGGGAAATAAAGGAGAAATCTGCCATGTTGGCAAGTCATGATTTGATTTCTGCGTGACTGTAAGGGTCAATTTATCATTGTCTGTGACGGCTTTTCTGATACGGCTTGGCGCGACGCAATGTGGATTTGTCCTGAGTCCGGTGCGCGTTTTTGCCTCACGTTTTCCGGCCCGTTTCCCATGACCGATATATCTTACTGGAGCCAAAGGCTCACCGACCACTCTCAACCCTTGCGTGTTCATTTGATAGGCGTGGCGGGCTCTGGAATGAGTGGGCTGGCCTTACTTTTGATTGGTATGGGACATCGGGTTAGTGGCTCGGACCGTGTCACGAGTCAGGAAACCGAGCGTTTGCAGGGAGTGGGCTTGCAATTTTCTTCACCACACACCGCGGAAGCCGTGATGGGAGTGGATGTTGTGGTCTTTAGTTCAGCGATTCGACCGGAAAACCCAGCGTATGCCGCGGCACAATCGGCGGGCACACCTCTTTTGCGCCGTGCCGAATGTCTTGCCGCGATTTTGCACACGAAAAAAGGCATCGTCGTTTCCGGTACGCATGGCAAAACAACGACTTCATCGATGACAGCACACATCATGCGCGAAGCGGGATTGAAGCCGAGTCATTATGTGGGGGCGGAAATTCCAGTTCTGGGCAGTAATGCGCGGTGGGAAGAAGAGGGAGAATACATGGTTGCCGAGGGCGATGAAAGTGATGGCACTCTCGCGCTCTATCAAACCGAATGTTCGATTGTATTGAACATCGAAGCCGAGCACCTTGATTATTATCGCGATCTCGATCATATATGTGAAGTTTTCACCAAACTGCTGAACCAGACTCGTGGACGCATCGTGTATTGCAAGGAATGTCCCGTTGCCACCCGGTTGAATACGGGTCGTGCTAATGCTATTTCCTACGGTTGGAGTGATGCGAACTATATTGCGACTGAAGTGCGTGAACTGCGTGGGTCTTCGGCATTCACGGTATGGAGGGACGGTGAGTTGATAGGAAATATCGAGCTTGGTATTCCCGGGAAACACAATGTGCTGAACGCATTAGGCTCGATCGCGCTGGCCGATGGGGTGGGAGCGAGTTTCGCGCTGATCGCACGTGCGCTCTCGACCTTTGCGGGTGCCAAACGACGGTTCGAAACAAAATACTTGTCGCGGAATTTTCGTATTGTTGATGACTATGGCCATCATCCCACGGAGTTGGCTGCTACTTTGCAAACCGCCCGTTCCCTCCGTCCTGGTCGGGTCGTGGTGCTGTTTCAACCGCATCGTTTTACACGTACCCGGGCGCTGGCGGATGATTTTGGCAAGGTCTTGCAAGCAGCAGATCTGGTGTTTCTCACGGATGTTTATGCTGCCAGTGAAAAACCCATTGAGGGAATCAGCGGCTTGACTCTGGTGGAGGCGATGAAACGTCATGGAGATTGCAAAGTTTTTTCCACGCCTGATGTGGCACGAGCTCATTATGAAGTGGGTAATGCACTGGAACCCGGTGATTTGTTGATCACGCTGGGTGCCGGAAATGTGCACGAGGCGGGCACGCGCGTCGCGGAAGATTTGAAGATTCTTGAGGAAATGCTGCGACTCGCGCCATCAGATGAAATGGATGGAAAGTTGTATGAGCCGATGCGTCGTCACACGACAATGTTGGCCGGTGGCCCCGCGCAGTATTGGCTGGAACCGCATAGTTTCCGCGCCTTCGCCGAAGTGGTTGGCTACTGTCGTGAACGCGGTATTCCTTTGCGCGTGGTGGGCAGGGGGTCGAATTTGTTAGTGCGCGATGGTGGAATCCGCGGTGCGGTAGTACACCCGACAGGGGGCGCGTTTTCCCAGGTTCGCGTGGAGAATGGTAAAGTCATCGCCGGCGCCGGTGCGCGTTTAAAAAAAGTCGCGAGTGTCGCGCAAGCCGCAGGGCTGGGGGGATTTGAGTGGATGGAGGGCATTCCTGGTAACGTCGGCGGAGCATTGCGCATGAATGCCGGTGCCATGGGAGTGGAAATGTTTGATCAGGTGGTGGATGTTACCGTTCTCGATGAAGAAGGCAACATCCGCACGTTTTCTCAAGAAGATGTCGAGGTGCACTATCGAAATGTACCGTTCTTGAGCCGCAACTTCGCGTTGGAAGTCACCTTGACCGGACCACCGGATACAGCGGAAAATATCCAGCAACGCTGGGATGCTTCACGTAATAAACGTCGTGTTTCTCAACCCATTGCCGCCAGCGCAGGTTGTATGTTCAAAAATCCGTCGGTGGTTCCTGCGGGAAAACTTGTTGATGAACTTGGGCTCAAGGGAGCTCGTCATGGCAAGGCAGAGGTTTCTTCCGTGCATGGAAATTTCATCGTCAATACCGGTGGTGCACAAACGCGCGATATTCTGGCGCTCGTCGAGGAAATTCAGCAAAAGGCTCGCGACGAGCGTGGTATTGAGATGGAAATGGAAGTAAAAATCATTGGTGAAGATGAATCCGCTTTTTGATGTTGGTGAATGATTGATGATCAATTCCCCGCTTTGCTTGGAACAGGGCATGTGCTAAACCTGTGACATGCGTCGCTCTTGGATCCTTTTGCTGACTGTCTTTGTGATCGCCGGTCCCGCTCTTGCCCAAAAGCAGGAAGACGTTGGTCGGTTGCAAGCCACGGAATGGGCGAATGATTCTCTGCTGGGCAGCCCTGTGGCAATCACGATGGATGTTCAGGGCAGAGCGTATGTGACGCAGACCGTGCGCCGCAAGGAAAGCGAGCTTGATATCCGCTCTCATCGCGATTGGGTGACACCGACATTGGCGATGGAGAGCGTGGCCGAGCGCGAGGCGTTTTATCGTCGTGTGATGTCGCCGGAGCTGAGCGCCCGCAACAAAAGCTGGTTGAAGGATCGCAATAGTGATGGCATTTCGGATTTCCGCGATCTCGCCGTTCTATCGGAAAAAATCCTGCGCATTGAAGACAAACAAGGCACAGGGCGGGCTGATACGTCCACCGTGTTTGTCGATGGCCTGAATGATGCGATGACAGGCGTGGCGGCGGGAGTCATGAGTCATCAGGGGAACATCTATCTAACAGCGATTCCGCGTCTCTGGAAATTCGATGCCAATCGTCCACCGGGCCCCGCCGATTTCACGAAAGAAGTCATGTTCGAGGGTTTTGGCGTTCACATCGCCTATTCGGGACACGACATGCATGGATTGACGGTGGGCCCGGATGGAAGAATCTACTGGAGCATTGGTGACAAAGGTTTGAACGTGACGGATGCCCGAGGCAAAAATCATAAGGTGGCGCACGAAGGAGCGGTCCTGCGTTGCGAAATGGATGGCAGCGGGTTCGAAGTCTTTGCCCGCGGTCTGCGCAATCCCCAGGAAATCGCTTTTGACCAATGGGGCAATCTTTTCACTGTGGACAATGACGGAGATTTCAAGGGCGAACGTGAACGCTTTGTGTACATTACCGAGGGCAGCGATACGGGTTGGCGTTGCAATTGGCAATATCGCGGAGGAGGTTACAATCCGTGGATGGATGAAAAACTTGCCGTGCCTGCGTGGGATGGTCAGGCCGCTTACATCACGCCACCTTTGTGCAATTACTCCGATGGCCCAAGCGGCTTTGCTTACAATCCCGGAACGGCTTTGGGTGATGCATGGAAAGATACGTTTTTTCTTACACAATTTCCCGGGCGTAAACTTACGGCGTTCCAGGTCGAACCCGTGGGCGCGGGTTTTCGAATGGTGCATGAAAGACTCGCGCATAGCGGCCCGATGATGACGGGCCTGTCTTGGGGACCCGATGGTGCCTTATATGTGGCCGATTGGAACAGCGCGGTGTGGGAGCCGCACGACAAGGGGAAAATCTGGAAACTGGATGTGGAGGAGAAATCCCGCCATGCCCAGCGTGCGGAGACACAGGCTCTCTTGCGTGATGGCCTGACGAAAAAAACCAAAGACGCACTGATTCTGCTCTTGAGCCACACCGATCAACGCGTGCGCCTTGCGGCACAATTGGCTCTGGTGGAGAAAGGAGCGGGGCAGGAATTGCTCTCACATGCCATCGAGCCTGGAGATCTGATGGGGCGAATCCATGCGATCTGGGGTCTGGGGCAATTGGGTCGTCGAGATGCCTTTCCGCTCATCAGCATTTCCTCGCTGCTGAACGACAAAGAAGCCGAGATCCGCGCTCAAACGGCAAAAGTTCTGGGTGATGCTTCAGCCAACGCGGCAGCATCTGTTCTTAAAAAAGCGTTAAACGACCCCGAGCCACGAGTTGTTTTTCACGGCGCATTGGCACTTGCCAAAACGGGGACTTTGGCAGAATTGCCGGCGATTGTAGAAATGCTCAGCACGCGTGCGACAAATGACCGGTTTCTCCGGCACGCCGGTATCACCGCGTTGGCGGGGTGCGCGGCAAAACATCCGGAATCACTAATACAACTTTATGATCACAAAAACACGACGGTTCGGATTTCCGCTGTCATTGCGCTGCGGCGCTTGCATGCCAAAGAGGTGGCGGTATTTTTGAAGGATACGGATCCGCTTGTCGTGGCCGAAGCGGCACGTGCCATTCATGATGACGAGTCCATTCCAGCGCTTTTACCGGAGTTGGCGGCTTTGCTTGATGCTGCAAAAACACAGGACCCCGTGGTCATCCGTCGAGCCATTTCCGCGAACCTGCGCATGGGCGGATCTGCTGCGGCACAGTTTCTTGCGCGCTATGCGGCTACGACAAACGCTCCGGAAAGCATGCGTTTGGAGGCCTTGGATAGTCTTCTCACATGGTGTGAGCCAGAACCGTTGGATCGGGTGGAGGGCCGTTATCGGCCTTTGGAAAAACGTGCGATTGGGGAATTGCAGGTGGCGCTTCCCAGCACGGCGGATGGTTTGTTGAGCGATGCTTCGGCGAAAATCCGTGAGGTTTCCTGTCAGCTGCTGCGCGTCGCACAATTTCAAGGCGCTAGCGATACGTTGCATCGCTTGGTCGCTGAGGAAAAACAACCGGCTGTGGTACGCAAGGCCGCTCTCGAAACTCTCGCCGCTCTTCAAAACCGTGACTTGGCACGCGCCAGTGCGATCGCATTGGCATCGAACGATTCGGCTCTGCGCAGTTGTGCCCTGCGACTGCTTGCCCGCTCCGGTGGTGCGGGCGATGCCATTGTTCCATTGATCGAAGAAGTGTTAGAAAAAGGCAATCCCGCCGATATGCAGGACGCCTTCACGACCCTTGGTGGAATTAAAAGTCATGCCGCAGCGCGGTCCTTGCAGACATGGATGAAAAAACTCACCGATGGCCAGGTGCCCGATCCCGCGCGTCTCGATTTGTTGGAAGCCGCACGCGCGCAGAATGATCCTTCCCTGAATGGGTCCATCACTGCCTATGAAAAAAGCAAATCGCCTGATGACAAACTCGCCGCATTTCGCGAGACATTGCAAGGTGGTGATGCCGAGCGAGGTAAACACATTGCGTTAGAGCATCTCGCCGCCCAATGTACGCGCTGCCACAAGATCGGCGGTGAGGGCGCGGAGGTGGGACCAGACCTTTCTAAAATTGGAAAACGCATGAATCGCGCGCAATTGTTGGAAGCTGTGGTTCTTCCCAATGCCACGATTGCCAAAGGCTACGATCTGATCATGATCACTTGCAAGGACGGCAAAACCTTCAGCGGTAGTGTGGTAAAAGAAAATGCCAAGGAGTTGCAGTTGCGTGGTGTTGATCGATCCCTTACCACCATTGCTCTCGATCAAATCACCCAGCGCACGACCTCCACTTCGATGATGCCCGCGATGGACACGATGCTGCAAAAACGTGAACTGCGTGATTTGATCGAATATCTCACCACATTGAAATAACGTGGCGGAGGCGTCTCGCCTCCGTGCCCTTCACTCACTGCAAAAGCACCCGTGGTGGCGTTTTCCATGGGCAAAAGGCTAGATCATCAAGAAAAAGAAACAAAGATTGACGCTGATGCACTCGGGTAGGATGGGCATGGATCCTATGTGCCGCCCATGATCTTCAGGTTGGATCCATGAACGACTCATTTCACGCTTTGAAGAATGCCGTGCCTAATGACCCATGTGCCGAGAACAAGTCAGAGGTTGCTGCTCATTCGTTGCGACAGATTTTTTTCTGCGCTGACAGAATGCGGAAACGCGTGAGGCCAAGTCTTCCGCCTAGCGCTCTTGGGGATGGTTTCTCAGCCACTGTGCGGCTTGTTGAGGATTCTGGTTTTTCCATTCCTCCAACAATTGCTCCATGGTTTCTTTCCGAATGGTGGGATCGGAAATGGCGGATGCCAGTTTGACGGCTTCCTGAGGGGCTTGGTCGACCATGATGGTGGAGGCTGTCACGCGCAGTTGATCCGATTCTGGTCCGGCGGATTGTTGTTGGATCCACGAGGCAAGTGAATCGCGTTCTTGCAGTGACCAAACCCTGACGGCTTGATCGAGGGCATCCGCTTGCTCGGGTGATTCTGGTAAGTCGAGCGTCCACCGAATCGCTGATGGCGGATCCATGTTCGCCCACGTTTCCGCCAATGTGGGAATGGCACGCGCGCGTGTTTTGCCTTCGGGGAACTGGGCGGCCCACTGGGCGGCCTTGGCGGGGTCGGAGGAGCCCCATACGGAGAGAATCATCGCAAAGGCGTTTTCTTTGAGTGAATCAGGCAAACGGTCCGCCCACGCCGCCGCTGCGACAGGATCATCGGATGACCATTCGTTCAGCAATGTATCCACCAGGGCACTGGAGCCATCTTCGTGAGCATGTGCCGCGATCCATTCCCCCGCTGCGGCGGGATCGGCGGCCGACCATTCCAATGCAAATTGCAATCGTGCGTTATCGCGGTTTTCCCCTTCCGCCTGTGATTCGACCCACGTGGTCGCAGCCTTGGGGTCTTGATCCAGCCATGTCATCAATGCGTTTGATAGGGCGGCTTCAGCCACTATCGATGGCCGCAATCCTATGGCCCATGAGGCGGCGCTGTTGGGCTCATGTTCCGACCAACGGGATGCGATGGCAGCATAGGCCCCGCTGAGTTGAGTGCCCGTGAGATGATCTTTTGCCCACGCTGCCGCCGCTTGTGGGTCTCTTGAAGCCCAACCACCGCAAGCCGCTACCAGACATTCGTTTTTGAGTCGTCCTGTTTCCAATGCTTGCACTGCCTCCAGAGCCGCATCAGGATCGCGCATTGCCCACTCGTCGAGAATCTCTTCCAACTTTGCCAGACGTTGGCTTTTGTTGTTGATGTTAAGAGCTTGTTGCCAACGCTGTTCGTAATCACGTGCATCACGTTTTCCTGTAGAGTCGATCGTTTCGTTAGAGTTTCGCGGGATTTGAACGTCGGGTATGACCTGTGTTGTGGGAAGTTGAAGAGACGATTTCTTTGCGGCAGAAACAAACAAGTCTGATTTGCCAACGAGCACAGAAAACACGACGCCTGATAGGACTCCGATCAGGAATCCTCGGGTGCTGGACCGGTTTACTTTCGGAGTCATGGCTTTGGAAACTTGTAAGGTATATCGCTGGCAAATCGAGAAACAAGAACTCCAGCAACTTGCGTCGCTGGAGTGACTCGATCAAAATGCGAGAAGAGACGAATCAATCGTCATCATCCTCTTCATCATCATCCTCTCCGTCGCCATCATCATCGTCGTCTTCATCGTCATCCAGATCGTCTCCGTCATCATCATCATCATCGTCGTTTCCTTTCCCATCGCCATCACAATCGTCGTCTAGATCATCTTTGAGAGAGTCTCCGTCAATGTCATCCTCACTATCATCCTGATCTTCTTTGTCATCGCCATCGATGTCCAATTCCGCGAAGGAGTCGTCATTGAGCTCGTCGCCATCGATGTCCAATTCGTCGAGTGAATCATCACTCAAACCATCGCCATCGATGTCCATCTCGGAAACGGTGTGGTCGAGTTTACCATCGCCATCGATATCTTTTTCGCGGGAAGAATCATCATCAAATTCATCACCATCAATGTTTTTTTCCAAGGAGTCATCATCGTCCAGACCATCGCCATCGATATCATCTTCGTCAGCGGAGTCATCTTTGAGACCATCTCCGTCGATGTCCAATTCGCTGGAAACCCCGTCAAGTTTGCCATCGCCATCGATATCGCGCTCCAAGGTTGAATCGTCGGCTAGTCCGTCACCATCGATGTCAAGTTCTGCATCGTTGTTGTCGGCAAGTCCATCGTCATCGATGTCAAGTTCCGCGGGATCGCCATTCAAGAGTTTATCACCAATGTATTTTCTGCGATAGGGGCCCGATCGCGCCGTGCCACCGTCGACATTCTTATCACGACCATTGACGATTCCATCGTTATCGATATCAGCATCGATGGAATTGGCAATGCCATCACCATCGAGATCCCGGATAGGCTCATTCTCCACCTCAACGATTTGCTCAGGCGGGGATTCCGCTTGAGCGGATATCGATGAGAGCATCAAGGCACCAGTTGCAAGAATCGGCAAACTCATGCTTTGATGTATGCGAGCAAGTGAATAATTTTTGGGTTTCATAGGGGTAAATTTGTACAACAGTTGCATATTAGAAAGATCCTGAAAAAAAGCAAGCGAAAACCCAATTTTTGTTGTGTGATTCTTTTCCTCACAGTTCACGAGGTGGAGTGGATTGCGGTGGATCGTTTGCTTGCCATGACGATGGCTTTTGTTACCATACAAATATGCTACGCATGGCACTTATGCTGCTGATCACAAGTCGGTTGCTTCCGGCTCAGGACACGGCGATGGCGCGGCGTGAATTTGCGCGCGCGGTGCTAGCAGGCCTGCGCGGTGACGAGGTGAGTAAGGCATGCCACGAGGAGGCCGCACGCGCGGCCCACCCGCAGGCGATTTTGTTGGCGGATCGCGCGGCTCAACGGGCGATGGCAGTCGGCGATATCAAAACCGCATCGACTTTGTATCGCACGCTGGCCCTAGACCGGCGGGATTCCTTGCAGGCGCAGTTTCTTTACATCGATTTTCTCCGAAGCCAGGGCAAAGAAGACGATTTTGCGCTCAAGTTGGCGGTGGAAGCACTGGAAAATCTTGCACAAACTCACCCCGGGCAGCGTGAGGTGCTGGAGCGGTTGTTGCGATCTTATGAACAACAAGGGCAGCGGGCAAAGTCAGAAGCGCTTTATCAACAATACATCAAACAACCCCATGCCGATCCTGCAGTAGCAGAAATGTTCTCACGTATTTTGCGTGATCAAGATGATGCGGAATCACGGGATCATCTCGATCGGATGTATCGACAGCGAATGGAAGACAGCCCAGAGGATCCGGTGCTGGCGCGGGCGGCATCCGAGCATTTTCGCAAGACCAAACGCATTCCCGAGGCGATCGAGTTGTTGCAACAGCACGTCAAGGTGGCTCCGTCTTCGCTCGATATGCGCGTCCGCCTGGGTGTTCTGCTATTGGCGGATCAACAAGAAGCGGAGGGTGAGGCGGCATTAAGGGCTGCCTTGGTGATCGATCCTAATCTCTACATTGCTCATCAATCGCTCGCCAAACTCTACACTCAGCAAAAAAAGCCTGATCTCGTTCGCAGTCATCGCGCCGAAATGCTCAAATTGCGTGGCGGTGACGCCGATGATTTTCGACAAGTGGCCGAAGAGTATCTCAAGGTTCCTGATCCAAAATCTGCGAGGATTTTGTTAGAAAAAGCCTGCTTTGACCATCCTGAGAATGTGGATCTGCTCTATTTGCGGGCGATGGCCACCCATCTGGATGTGGATGAGAAACACAGAGCACCAGTGTTGTTTGACGAGGCGGAAAAACAAGCGAAAGAACCAACAAAAAACCCGATTTATCTGCGCCATGCAGCGGAAGCCTATTGGAATGCGAAGCAATCCGAAAAAGCAGAGAACCTTTTGCGAACGGCCATCAAGTCGTATCCTGCTAGCGCGAAAAAAGAGAGTGCTATCGCAATGCGATTACTTGCTGAATGGTGGCAACAGCAAAACAAAAATGGGGATGCGGCCAAGGCGTTGTTGCAGCGTGCCGATCTCATGGAAAAATGATTATCTTGAGATATTGTTTGCATGTGCCGCATGGATCGGAGGCGACAGATGGTATTTCCTACGGCGTGGAGGGGAAAACACTGGACGTTCTTTGCGAATGTGGTGAGCTTGGCGCAGTGACAACTGCTCTCCCATCCATCGCCCTCTTCGGTTTACCTGACGAACGAAGATTGATCGGCTACGGTCCATTCACGCGCAGTGCACGATGTCCTGATGACGGTGTGGCGTTCTATCGGAATGATTTCGGACTTACATCCGAGGAACCGTGGTTCATTCCTGCACGCTGGGAAATCGTCGATGCCTCAACCTTGCCCGGAGCGATCATGCCCCGCATTGATTGGCAGGCTCCCGACGCCGCTTCTTTTGCACAGGTATTTCAGGAAATTTCCCAGGCCATTCGCCGTGGAGTGTTCGAAAAAACCGTACCTGTCAGTGTCGAACGCGGAGAGTTGTTAGAAGGCGATCTTCAGGCTCTGGCGAATGCTTTCGCCCGTGTGCCTGCACCCAAGATTTCTTATGCGTGGATCGATGGTGATGCGGGCTTTGCCGGTGCCACACCCGAGCTCTTGTTTGCGCTGGAAGGTCAACAGTTGCAGACCATGGCATTGGCCGGAACGGCGCGCAGTGAGGAGCGGGAGATACTCGCGGTCGATGAAAAGGAAATTCGCGAGCATGAGTTCGTCGCCCAGAGCCTCATGGCAAAGCTGGCGGATCTTGGTACACTGATCCGTCAGGAGCGGAATATTCTCGATTTGGGCCCCATTGTGCATTTCCAAACGTTGATTCACGTGGATCTGGAACAGACGATCAGCATCGATGCTCTCCTACGCAAATTGCATCCCACACCCGCACTTGGTCCCCTGCCCCGCACCAAGGAAACGATGGAACTTCTGCTTGGTTGGCGTCAAGCGCTCGGGTGTCCGCCGGAATTTGGTGCGCCATTTGGATTATGGCATGACAATCAATTTCGGGCGGTGGTAGCCATACGCGGCATCTGGTGGTCAGGTTCAAAGGTATTCTTGCCTGCGGGTTGCGGTGTGATCGAGGCAAGTCGCATGGTCAACGAGTGGCGCGAGTTACGCCTCAAACGCGAGGCAGTCAAGTCCGCAATTGGAATCTAACGAATTCTATCATGAGCTCTCACAATAATCCTTTTCAAGAGCGTGCCAAGCAACGGCTCGCGCCAGTGATGCAAGGCCAGATTTCACCTGCAGAGTCAATTTTCGCGTTCAAAGGTTTTTTGGCAGCGGAAGAACAGGGCATTCGCCAGCGGCATCGCGATGGTGGCGGTGGATTGGAAATCGCGGGGGCGCGTGCGCAGTTGTTTGATGCGATTTTGAACTCAGCATATCACTGGTCCATGGTCGATGGCGACAACAATGCACCCGTTTTTGCCTTGGTGGCCATTGGTGGATTTGGCAGGGGCGTGCTCAACCCTTGTTCTGATATTGATCTTCTTTTCCTTGTGCCGCGCGCTTCTGACACCATTCCGGCCGCGTCGAAACAGGCGATTGAAAAAATTCTTTATTTGTTATGGGACATGGGTCTGAAGATCGGGCACTCGGTGCGTTCGATCAAGGAATGCATTGCCGAGGCACATTCCGATCAACAAAACAAAACAGCCATGCTTGATACTCGCCGGATCGCGGGTGACGAGGTTCTGTATCAGGAATATCGCAAGCGTTTTGAGAAAGAATGCGTTCAGAAAAAACAGGCGGCTTTTCTTGAATTGCGTCGTGATGACCAACGCAACCGTCATGCCAGATTTTCCAACACGCCATTTTTGCAGGAACCTAACGTCAAGGAATCTTGCGGAGGTTTGCGTGATTATCATAATATCCTCTGGGTATCGCATGTGATGCATGGCATCACCGATCTCAAGGATTTGGTTCGCGAAAAAAAACTCAGCCCACCCGCCTATCAAGAAATCAACGAGGCCCACGATTTTCTTCATCGTGTGCGCAATGAATTGCATTACGAGACCGGTAAAGCGAATGATATTCTTACCCTGCGTCTGCAGGGCATCGTTGCCACCACTTTCGACTATCCGCAAAAAAGCATATTGCGCCGCACCGAGGCATTCATGCGCGATTATTATACGCACACGCGGCACCTGTGGCAGCATACCACTTCGTTGATGGAAATCTATCAGATCGAAAAAATGCAAGCCGCCCACTCTGGTTTACGGTCGTTCCTGAGTTTCCGCAAGAGCAAGCGCGAGGAGTTCGATGGATTCACCGCCAAGGACGGGCGGATCTACTCTCTGTCACAGGATGTGTTTACCAACGATCCCAATCGATTGATGCGCGTCTTCCAGCATTGCCAATTGCGCAATTTGAAATTGTCACCGCCGATGCGCAAGCAAATCAAAGAGCACCTCGAACTGGTAGACAAGAATTTCCGCTACGCCAAGGCAAACCGTGATACTTTTCAGGCCATCCTCGAACGCAAAGGTGACGTGGCTCGTATTTTACGATTAATGCACCGTGTGCGTTTTCTCGGTCGTTATCTGCCGGAGTTCGATGCCATGGATTGCCTGGTGCAACATGAATTTTTTCATCGTTACACAGCTGACGAGCATACCTTGCGTTGCGTTGATCAGCTCGATGCCTTGTTGGCGGATGAATCGCCGCAGAATGCGTTTTACCGCCGACTTCTGCTTGATATCACTGATCCCTACGCCTTGTATCTTGCGGTCATCATGCATGACACTGGTCGTGCGGAAGATGTTCGTGAACACATCGATGGCTCCACCATGTTGGCCAATCGCGTGTGCAAACGCCTGCAAATCTCAGGCGCGCGTCGTGCCTTGTTGATGTTTCTCGTCGACAACCATTTGACTTTCTGGCGCACGGCCACGACCAAAAATATCGAGGATCCGAACGTCATTGCGGAATTCGCCGCTGTGATGAAAACCAAGGAAAATCTGGATGCTTTGCTGTTATTCACCTACGCGGATTCCAACGGCACGGCGCCCGATGCCTGGAATGGCTGGAAGGAATCTCTGATGCGTCAATTGCATGCTTTGACCACGCAATTTCTCGACCAAGGCCGTGACGGATACACGGCATCCATCGGCGAGCAGAAACGGGAATTGCGCAACGCGGTTCTGGATCTTATGCGAGACGATTACCATTCATGGGTGAACGAGCATTTTGAACGCATGCCGGAAGCTGCATTCAGCTTTCGTGAGCCATCTCACATTGTGACACAGGTGCGCACGGTTCGTCATTTTATGCGTCGGGAAGAGTCCAGTGATCTCGCCTACTGCATCAAGTGGATTGATCACAGTGACAAGGGATACTCCGAACTCATTCTTGCCACGCGCAACCGCCCGAATTTGTTGGAAAAAATCTGCTGCGCGCTGGCATCGCAGCAAATCAATATTTTATCGGCCGATTTTTACACCCGCACGGATGGCATCGTGGTGGACATATTCCGCGTCTGCAACATCAACTTTGAACCGATCTCCGATACCTCAGTACGCAAGCGTTTCACCGAAACATTTGATGCAATTTTTGAGGGCGAGGAATATCATGCGGCGCAGTACTTGAAACGGAAGAAAAACTTTCTGGCACCGCGCACGGATGGCGGGATTGCCTTTCCCGTGCGCAGCTATATTAGCAACGATCTGCATCCTGCTTGCACCACGATTGAAATTCAGGCACTGGACCGTATCGGCTTGTTGCATGATCTTTTTCACGCCATCAATTCGCACGGACTGGATACCGTGCACGCCCGGATTTGCACCGAAAAAGGCGCGGCGGTTGACACTCTCTACATCACCCATCCGGGCGGTGCGAAGATCAGCGATGTTTCTCTTCTCCAGCAATTGAAACAAGACCTCGACGCCCTGCTGTTACGCGAGGAATAAATCCATGAACGATACTCCGGCACAACGCGATCATCCACGTGACCCTTTGCACGGTATTACGCTTCAGCATATCGTCGAAACATTGCTGCAGCGGCATGGTTGGGAGGCGATGGGCGAGAAAATTCCCATCCGTTGTTTTCTTCACAATCCCAGTGTTAAATCGAGCCTGACCTTCTTGCGCAAAACTCCATGGGCGCGTGCGAAGGTCGAGGCTTGGTACGTTTGGGAAAATCGTTAGGATCGTGACGCTTTATTCGGAGAAAATACTGCTGAGGCCGCCGACGACACCGCCCTGCTCCTGACGTCCGCCAATGGCGCCTGCGATTCTTGCCGCCATGCGCCCGAACGGGAGGCTCTGCAGCCAAACAGTCCCATGCCCTTGCAGTGTGGCTAGGAAGAGGCCTTCTCCGCCGAAAATCATCGATTTCAAATTGCCCGCGCGCTGGATGTCATACTGGATTGTTTTGGTGAATCCAACCAGACATCCGGTGTCGACCATGAGCTTCTCACCTTTCAGTTCCTTGCGAATCACCATTCCGCCGGCATGAATGAAAGCCATGCCATCACCGTTCAAGCGTTGCAAAATGAAGCCCTCGCCGCCAAACAAGCCGGCTCCCAATTTCTGATTGAATGCGATACCGACCTGGGTTCCCATGGCCGCACAAAGAAAGGAATCGCGCTGGCACAAAATTTCTCCGCCAATCTGCGATAGATCGACAGGAATGATGGTTCCGGGATAAGGCGAAGCAAAGGCCACTGTTTTTTTCCCTCCACCGCGATTGGTGAAATGTGTCATGAACAGAGACTCGCCCGTGAGGGCACGTTTGCCCACTTGCATCAATTTACCCATGAAGCCGGTGTCGGGTGTGGAGCCGTCACCCATTTTGGTTTCAAAGGTGATGCCATCTTCCATGTAGTTCATCGATCCAGCTTCTGCGATGACGGTTTCATTCGGATCGAGTTCGATTTCCACCATCTGCATGCTTTCGCCAAGGATCGTGAAATCAATTTCGTGCGAGCGTTTTCCCCGCGCTGCTGGCAGTGGTGGAGGTGATCCGGAGGCCAGAAACAGTTGTGGCAGAACCTGTCCCGCGGGTTTCCACTCCGTCATACCTGCTTTCCAAACAAAGGTTTCCGGGCGGAGAGTGCCGTTGCTCACGAGTTCAACGAGATTTTCCTCAGCAATCGTGCCATTGCTGCCCGAGGGTGTGTGATAGTGCCATTCAGTCATCGCGGAGATCTTACGTTGTGTCGCGCCGCCCGCAATGGGAAAATCGTAACGAAATTGGAATCGCGTCGGCCAACAGCGATTGCCAGATAAGAAAAGTTCGGTGATCTTGTCGCTTGCATAATCCTGAGATTTTGCCAAAAACAGCTCACGCAATACACTCTATGAAGCCGCACGAACTTTACAAAGCCGTCGATCCCGCCGTCGTAACCCAAATGCTGGACTGGTTCCGATCGAACGATAAAAACGTTTACAAACACTGTGTCGCCACTCTGGCAAACGCTCGTAAACTTCGTCCGGTTTTCATCGCGAAAAAATCCATGGCGGATCAATACAAGTGGATTTTGCAAACCCTCCAGTTGCGTGCTTCTGACACACTCGGCGAACACTTGCTGCAAGCCTGGTTCATGGCGGGGCATCAAGCCATGCTCGGAACCTTCTGCGACGCACTGGGCATTCTTCATGATGGCAAAGGCTCCATCCATGGAGATCTACCCAAAGCGCTGGACGATGAGCGTCTCGATGCGGGTATCGCAAGGTTGTTGGAAAGCAACGAACCGAAGATTGTTTCTCTCTATCTCCACGTTTTCAACATGCAGCAGGAAGGTGGTTGGGATAATCTCGGTGCTCGTCTCGCAAGCAATGCGCAGCTTGCTCTCGCATAAGCGCTCGTAACCGACGGCGTTTTTTCCGCATGTCCGAGATTCTTCAAGGTTTGTTGCTCGCAGTGGATGATCAACTGTGCTCATCGGCTACGCCTTACGTCAAGACTACTTATGAGCGTTTGAGGAGCCGGGGCATGGGCGATGAGCAGGCGCGTGAGGAGATTGCAGATTGCCTTGGTCAGGAACTCGATGAGATGCTCGAGAAAAAGCGTCCGTTCGATGAACAGTCTTACCGATCCCTGCTTGATGCGCTGCCTTGGCAAGAAGCACCTCTGACCAGTAATGATCTCGAGAGTCTTTGATCAAAGATCTCGTTCCCAAAATTCCAACCGGTTTGATACGTCGCCGGTGGAATCGATTTGTTTCCATGCCAATTCGGCGAACAGGCCATTCCGCTGATAATGGCGATGGCTCCAAAAATTCTCATGATCCCGGTAGCCATTCGGCCGTAGTGGATGATCGGGCGCCCGCATGACGGAACAAAAGGTAGCTGTGCGGTATCCCAGTTCCCTGGCTCGACTCTCCCGATGATCGAAAAATGCATGACCCATGCCGCGGCCGCGATAGGCAGGTAGCAGAACGGATTCCCCGAGGTAGTAGATTTCGTCGATGGGTTTGCCGTGTTGCAAAAACGGCAATTGAAAACCTTCGTCCGCGTCTTTCAAGGGCAATGCGGTGGAAATACCAATCACTTTTTCTGAGGATAAAGCACAGACAAAAACGCTTCCGGGGCTTTGCAGGTAGTGCGAAAGATATTCCCGTTCATACTTTTCTGAACCATCGTAAAGATAAGGGTATTCACGAAAAACCTCGATGCGCAAACGAGCTGCGGCATCGAGGTAGGGAAGGATTTCCTCGCCGTGACAGGTGATGATTTTGACATCTTCCATCGCGGCGCAAATCTTAGAAGCGGTAATCCAGATAGAACTGGAATTGACCGCCTTTATCAGCAATCGGATCGGGGGACTGCAAAGGGAAAGCGTAGTCAAATGCCAGCGGGCCGAAAGGCAGGTTCAAGCGCAGACCGACACCAGCGTCAGTGTAGAGATCGGATGGGCTCACGTCCCAGGAATCGGCATTCACAAAACCGGCGTCATAGAATACCGCGCCGCGAACTTGTTCAAAGAGCGGTACGGTATATTCGACGGAAGCCCATGCCATGCTGTTACCCCCAATGGTTTCTTGTGAAGCTGCATCACGGGGTCCCACGTCGCGGAATTCAAAGCCGCGCACGGTGCGTGCACCGCCCAAGAACTGGCGATCAAAGATCGGTACATCTTTGTCATCTAGGCTATCGACCAATCCGACTTCGCCATTGATCGAGAGAATGGTATCCCACTTCAGGTTCCAGTATTTTTGCCCAGCTGCCGTGAAAGTGATGGTATTCACGTCACCACCGAGACCTGCGTAGTTGATTCCCGCATCGATCTTGTGGCCCTCGCGCGGCGTTTGGTTGCTGTCACGGTTATCGAAAACATAGTTGAGACCGAGAGAACTGCGCACGTAGTCTCCTTCGAGGTTTTCAAAATAGTCGCCATTGGCTCTACCGTTGTCTGCATCGATCTCAATATTCTCCAGACGGTATTCCGTTCGCAGATAAGCTTTTTCCCCAAGTGGTTTGCGCAGGTAGATGGATCCACCCATGTTCGCTTGATTGAAATAATCGCTGAAGAACAACGCGTTGCGATAAAACAATTCGCCGCCCAAGGCCAGCTGACGATCGAGGAACCAAGGCTCTACCAAAGAAACGCTGAAATCGCGGCGAAGATTGCCGGCGCGCACGCTGGCGGTGAAACGTTGGCCACCACCGGTAAAATTCCAGGGATTCAGCATATCAAAGTTGGTTTGCTCCATGGTCACGTAGCCCACCAAACTATCGATCGCACTGAAGCCAACGCCAAAACTCAGCGTACCGGTTTTTTTCTCGTCGACCAAAATATTGAGGTCGCGATAACCGCCACTTCCGGGAACGGCTGTGACTTGAGCGTCATTGAAGTAATTCAAGTTGCGGAGACGCGTGCGCGTTTTTTCAACGTCCACGGAGTTGAACCAATCACCTGGTTTGAGAGGCACCTCGCGACGGATCACTTTATCTTGTGATTTGGTGTTGCCGCCGATGCTGACTCGACCCACGCGGAAACGTGAACCTTCAGAAATACGGTAGGTGATTTGTACGGTATTTTCGGAAGCGTTGTCAATGTCCGGCACCACTGTGGCATCGGCATACCCACGTGAACCGTAGTAGCTACGGATCATTTCGATATCAGCACGCATTTTTTTCGCCGAGTAAGCATCTCCTCCCACCAGCGTAAGCGCTGGATACAATTCCTCGGGAGTGAACACTGTCATTTTACCGAATCCTACCCCTGCGACTTTGTAGCGGATGCCCTCGTTGATCGGAATCACGAGATCCAATTTTCCGTCACCAGTGGGAATTCGCTGAATGCCCGGGCTGGACACCCGGAGGAAGCCTTTGTTGCGGTAGTAATCCAGAATTTCTTCCAAGTCTTCCTCCAGTTGATTGCCTTGGATGCGGCCGGATTTGGTGATCGGAGACAGAATCCCCTTTTCCTTGGTCTTCATCACTTTTTCCAAATCTTTGGCGGTGATGTTGGCGTTGCCTTGGAATTTGATGTTGCGGACTTCGTTTTTCGTGCCCTCGTCAATGATAAAAACCAGTGATGCGCCACCGCCTTCAGTGGGTTGCATGCGGTGGGTTACCGATACATCGGGATACCCATAGCCCTGATAGTAAGCTTCAATGTTGCGACGTGCGGTGAGAATCTGTTCGTCGCTCAAGGCTCCACCCGAGGTGAGTTTGGACTCCTTGGCTAATTTCTTGTCGCTAAATACGCTATTACCCGTAAAGTCGACGGAATCCAGCTCGGGGCGCGTGCTGACTTCTGCGATCAACTTCACTCCATCCCCCGCAGGCTCGGCCAACCAACGCACATCATCGACTTTACCCGATTCATAGAGGCTTTTGATGTCGGCATCGAGACGATCGATGCTGTAGGTTTGTCCGGCACGGGTACTCATCGTGTTGCGCAGTGCCGCCTCGTCGATGGTTTTTTCGCCACGGTAACGGATTTCTACCTGGGTGATTTTTTTGCCTTCGTAATCGACGGCCTGGCCTTGCATGAGCATGGGCGCGCAGCAAAGCAGTGCGGAGAGAAACAAAGTAGGTTGCCGCACAGAGAGCATGCCGTGTTGAAATGGGCCGGGTAACAGAGAGTTCATAAAGTGTTGCTTGGAAACGCCAGTATCTCAGTCGCTGGCGGTTCTTTCGTCAAGGGTGGAATGGCATCAATTCCAATTTCATGACCGTTGAGACTTATGTCACAAAAAAACCATCTGTCCTTCCTCGCACCAGAGAGAAAAGACAGATGGAAAAACAACAATAGACAACAACAGAAAAAGGGAGACCGAGGCACTTACAGCTTCGGTTTCGCAGCGCGGCGAACCGGCGCACCGAAACGCTTCTGGAACTTGTCGATGCGACCTTCGGTGTCGACAAACTGTTTCTGACCGGTGAAGAAAGGATGCGAATCGGAGGTGATACCGACCGAGATTACGTAGTGTTCGACGCCATCAATGACTTCTTTACGATCGGAAGTTTTGGTGGAGCGTGTGACTACGCGTGCGCCAGTGGTCATATCAACAAAAACCACAGGATTGTAATTGGGATGAAGATTGCTTTTCATGAATTCATGGTTCGCGCGGTTCCAACGCGCGGGGCGGGATTGTAGAAATCGAATAAAATTTGTCAAGCTCGCCTGAGAAAAAACTGAAAAAATCCCAATATTTTGGGGCTGATCGGCTTGATATTTTGCAAAAATTAACCATTTTCTTCAGTAAAATATTCGATTCAGCTCAGCGCCATGGTACCTAGTTGGCAGATTTCGGCATTGCTTGGTGGGATCGGTGGTAGCAAGATGAGGCCGGTCCGCACATCGATGTGGTTGAGAATCATGCGATCGCGTGGCGGGCTGAACCGGACCAATTATCACACAGCATGGGCAAATCGTTAAAAGTAGTGATAGCATGTGGCGGCACGGGAGGTCATTTGTTTCCCGGTATTGCCGTGGCGGAAGAATTGCGTGCCCGTGGTCATCAGCCGCTGTTATTAATTTCACAGAAATCCGTGGATCGCGAAGCATCGCGCAAGTATGGGGATCTTGAGTTTGTTGCTATACCCGCGATTGCCAAACCGCCCACGATTTCGCCGCGAATGATCCCTTTTTTGTGGAAAATGTGGGGCTCGATCCGGCAGTGCAAAGCCATTTTGCATCAGCGTGGCGCGGATGTTGTGATCGGAATGGGCGGATTTACCTCGCTTGCACCCGTTTATGCAGCGCATTCCATGGGGCTGCTGGCCTTTGTCCATGACTCGAATGCTCTTCCCGGAAAAGCCAATCGGTTGATCGCACGCTGGTGCGATCAAGTATTTATTGGATTGAAAGAGGCCGCCGCTTATTTTTCGAATCGTGCCGTTTTGGTGACAGGCACTCCTGTGCGCAAGGAGATGAATGATTTGCCAGAGCGCGCGGCGGCTGCCGCCAAGTTTGGACTGGATCCCTCACGTCCGGTGATGGTGGTGATGGGTGGTAGTCAAGGAGCACGTCGTTTGAATGCAATCGTAGCGGAGGCATGGGCTGATTTTGCAACGGGCACGCAAGTGTTGCATATTGCGGGAAGTGGCGATGAAGAGCGCGTGCGCGAAGTTGCCGGTCATCAAAACGGATACCGGGTCGTGGGATTTTGTGATGACATGGCAGCGGTTTATGCTTTGGCAAACTTGGTGATATGTCGTTCGGGAGCTTCCAGTCTTACTGAGCTCGCGCATTCTGGTCTGCCGTCGATCCTGGTTCCTTATCCGCATGCTGCCGATGACCATCAAACAAAAAATGCAGAAGTCTTTGCCCACGCTGGTGCGGCAGTCCTTGTTCAGGAAAGTGAATTGCATCGGGAAAAACTCGCAGCACTCGTGAACGGGATTTTATCCGATCCGAACCGTCAAGAGTCGATGCGTCAGGCTGCGAGAGCACTCGATGTTCCTGATGCCGCCAAGCGCATCAGCGTAGCCATCGAAACCATTGTGGCTCGTAAAAATGGGATCCAAAGCTGAATCCGACAGTGTTGCACTCATCATTCAGCGCCCATGATGAGATTGGGCATCAGCTTCTTTTCAGACCTTCGCGCACAATTGGCAGGATTTCATCTCGTCGCTCCGCTACGGTGAAGTCGCATCGCTGGCAAAGCCCTTGGAATTGTGTAATGAGAGGTTCCCAGAAACGTTGGCCGGTGCTTTCGTCCAATCGATTGTAGATCACGATGGGCTTGCCGCGCATCATCGGGTGTGCTTGATGTTTGAAGATCAACAGAGCGAGAAATTCCTGCAAGGTACCAGCGCCTCCGGGAAAAATTACAAAGGCATCGGATCGTTCAATCATGACTTCCATACGAGTGTAAATATCAGGACGAAGCCAAAAACTCGACAGACCATCGGGTAAACCCTCCAACTCGATGATGTGGGGAACATTGGAGCCGGCGGACCATCCACCTGCCTGAACGGTTCCGTGAACAATCGCTCCCATGATGCCCGTTCTTCCTGCACCCGAAACGCATCCGAAACATTGCTGTGCTAATTCCGCACCGAAAGCAACAGCATCCTCGAGATAGTCGGATTTTTCCAAAGTGGCCGAACAGAACACGCAGACATTGCCGAGCAAATCATCAGGTGGTGGAGTATCGTAACCTGCGACGCCCGCCAATGTATGACGCCTTGCCCTTCCTGCATCGGGAATTCCGCGCGCTTGTAGCCGGGTGAGTGTATCCAAGAGTTGATTCGGAGATGCTACAGAAACAAGGAAATCTTCATATCGCTGACCAATCGTGCCCATTTTTCGTAACCATGCCAATACCTTGAACAACCGATCCCAAGAGCCATCGGTATTGAGCAACGCCGTGGGCTTTCCCGTGAGGTTTTCATCCAGAGTCTGGTAGCCGACAAAAATGGATACCGCCTTGAACATATCTTCAAGGGTGGCGGCAGGCGTGAAGACGAAGGCATCGGATTCGATAATTTTGCTTTCGATATTCGATAAGGTAATGCGTTGGTCGCCGTTGGCATTATAGATGTCCCATCCACCTGCGTAGAGCAATTGCATGAGATCGGCACGCATCGCACGATTAGGATCGTGAGGGCCGAGAATGGTTCCAGAGAAACGAACTTTAGGCATGAGTGTGAATGTTGAGACTCTTATGGATCGCATAATCTCGCCGAATCACAAGAAAGATTGCCACACAAAAACGATAACTCATTCACGCAATCGCTGCGATCCTAAGTATGGGGCTGGAATCGTCGATCGTGGGATATGCCAATGCCTGATCACCCATGATCCTGATAATTAATTCGTAGATGTGAGTTCGGAAGTTGGCGGTTCATCCGTGGCATATTCGATCAGTTCACCTGTGAATTGCGCGCGCAATGTTTGCATCAATTGCTCTGCGGGTTCCCCTTGTTCTTTCAAAAATCCCCCATAGGTCAATCCATCGATACGGATTTTTCCTTCCTTGCCCGGGTTTTGATGGTAGAACGCTAGGGCAAGGCCTTTGGTGGGCCACTTGCGAAGATCCAGACGCGTGAGCTGGGTCATGCGAATTTCACGCCCGTCTTGCGTGTAAAATACATCACCCTTGATTTTGATCGTCCGGCGACTTGTTCGTATGAGAATGAACAACGTATAACATGCCAACGCGCTCAGCGCGTAGCCCATATACCACTGCTCGCGTATGGATCCAGCATCATGCCATTTTTCCGGTGGTTTGCGATCCCATCGACGTCTGCCGGTGTATGCTTCCCACGCGGCGAGTTGACCTTTGGCGAGCAATTGATTGTCAAAAAGTTCCTCCGGCCACAACGCTGGACGCGGCATGTCATGAGGAAGCAACTGCGCCTCAGGACCCGGATCAATCACTTGTTGGGTGGCGAATTTTTTCCATTCGCCGTCCGTGAGCATTCCCTCTTGTTGTCGTTTCTGATGAATTTGTGCAGCCACGGTAAAGGTGCGGTGCATGAGAAAGGCTTCGTTTTGCTTGCGATAACCGATGGCAGCATCCCGGAAGAACCACCCGGCGAGAAAAACAAACATGGCGAGCATGCCCCATGCCCGCTGATAGAACCAGCGTGTGGGACGGCAAACGAGAATATCTGGCATGCCTTCAAGGTAGGATTGTGCACTCACGTTCCGCAAGGAAGAATCGACAAATTTACCGTTACCCGGCTCAGGAAAAACAGTGGCACGTCACGGGAATGTGTGATTGATTGCATTTGCCGCAGGTAAAAGGTCCATGCCCGCTACTTTTTGAGACTCGTCCGGCCACGGCAAACACCATCGCTTAGCGACAAATCCCTCACTTTTTGACGTAACTTCCATCCGCCATGATCGACTGGTTCGCCCGCAATCACCTCGCCGCCAATTTGATGATTGCCATCATTTTACTTCTTGGCGCGCACTCCGTTTGGAAACGGACCACGCTCGAGGTAAATCCTGCATTTCGATTTGATGAGGTGCACATCACGGTGAATTACCGCGGTGGCACGCCTTCCGATGTCGAGCGCGCGGTGGTGATACCCATCGAGCGTGCGATCGAAAATCTTCCCGGTATCGAATCCATCGAGTCGGAAGCTCGCTCTGGATCAGCTCGCATCGAGGTCAAAGCCGATCAATTGACGGACCCGGAAAAGCTCATGGAGCAAATGCGGCCGTTGATTGCGGGAATTACCAATTTTCCAGCGGAAATCGAACCGCCCCGGCTCGAAGTGCCCAATAGCACACGGTGGTTCGATGTGATCAAAGTTGCTATCACGGGAAATATGAGTGAGGCGGACTTGCTCAAAGCGGCTCGGAGGGTACGCGATGATTTGACCGAGTTGCCCGGAATTTCCCAAGCCGAATTGCAAGGCAACTCGCCTTTGGAAATTTCGATCGAAGCCGATCCTGATCGCTTGCGCGATTACGGACTGACTTATAATGATCTCGCGGAGGCTGTGCGTCGTACTTCTCTTGACTTGCCCGCGGGTCAGATTCAAACGGACGAGGGCAGCCTGATGATCCGGACCAGCGGCCAGGCATTCACGGAAGATCAATTTGCGGATATCATTTTGCTCAACAACCGTGGGGCCGCGATCAAATTGGGCGATGTCGCCAAGGTGACGGATGGTTTCGAGGAAAACCGTAAGATTTTGCGCTTCAATGGCGAGCCGGCTTTGTTGGTGGAATGCTTGAGATTGAATAACGAAAGTGCGCTGGAGATCGCTCAGCAGGTAAAAGATTATGTCGCAAGGGCACCACAACGATTTCCTTCCGGCATCAGCCTTCACATCTGGGACGATTCCACGATCGAACTCAAAGGACGTATGAATTCGCTGATTAGCACGCTCTTGCAAGGCTGCATTTTGGTGATGATTGTTCTTGGTTTGTTCCTCAGGCCGAGCATTGCCTTCTGGGTTTTGATGGGCATTCCTGTCGCCTTTGCCGGCACGCTGTGGGTCATGCCATTTTTCGGTCTTACGGTGAATGTCATGTCCTTGTTTGGATTCATCATCGCGGTGGGATTGGTGGTGGATGATGCCATCGTGACGTCGGAAAATGTCTTCACTAAAATGAACGAGGGCATGGATCCCGAGGAAGCGGCGATCCGAGGTACTCAGGAAATCGCCATGCCAGTCACCTTCGGCACACTCACGACAATCGTCGCATTTTTACCCCTCATGTTTTTCGAGGGATTTTACGGTACCTACACCAAGCAAGTGCCGCCGGTCATTATTGGCATTCTGCTGTTTTCGTTGTTAGAGGCGAAATTGTCACTCCCCGCTCATCTGAAATACATCAAGCCATTGCCCAGGAATCCCGGGCCGTTTGCACGGATGCAGAATGCCATCGCCAATGGTTTGGAAAGTTTTATCGAAAATCGTTTTCGCCCTCTGATTCTCTTTACGACCCGTCATCGTTATTCGACTTGCTGCCTTTTCATCGCTTTTGCCATGGCATCCGTCGCACTCATTAAAAGCGGCAGACTTGGATTTGTTTCTGTCCCCAATATTGAAAAAAACCGACTCTTCGCCAGTATTACCATGCCTCGCGATGCAAAGGTCGAGGACACCGAAGTGGTGGTGAAGCGCGCCGAGATGGCAGCGGAAAAACTGCGACAAGAAATGGTCGATCCCGGCACTGGTAAGTCGCTCATCCGCGACATTCTTACCTCATCCGGAGGTTGGCCCGGGAGACCAGGGGTGGACGCGCGTACGGGATATGTCATCATGACCATAGTCGATGCCACCGAGCGCACCGTGCCTGGGCCAAGTGCAAAGGAAATTTCCAAACGTTGGCGCGAACTCAGTGGCGAGATGCCGGAAGCGCAATCGTTTTACATCATGGTCGATAGCGGTCGGGGTTTTCGCGGAGCCGGAGGCGAGGAATCGATCCAGTTGGAGTTGCGCGGTCCGGCTTCCGAGGCACGTGATCAGTTGGCGGATGAAATCGAAGTGTTGATGAAATCCTACGAAGGAATCGAGTCTGCGGGCGGGAATCTGGGACGCAATCGCGATGAATTGGTGATTTCCATCCGTCCGGAGGGTGAGGCGCTTGGTCTCACTCAACGGGAACTGGGGCGACAAGTGCGCTCCTCCTTTTTCGGCGAACAGGCCCAGCGTGTGCAACGAGATATCGATGACATCCGCGTGATGGTGCGTCTTCCCTTGGAAAAACGGCAATCGCTTCACACGCTTGAAAACATGAAAATCCGTTTACCGCGTGGCGGAGAAGTGCCACTTACCAGCGTCGCGGATGTCAATTTTGCCAAAGCACGCTCGGAAATTTCCCGCACCAACGGCGCCCAGGCCATCACTCTCTGGGCACAAGCGGAGAACAGCAATGTGGATATCATCGAAATCGGCCGCGATCTGCAAAAACGTCTGGGTGAGATTTTTGTCGATCACCCCGAATTGTCCTGGCGCTTTGTTGGTTACTTGGCGGAACACGAACAGACGAATGAGCGTATCATTTTGGGAGCCGTGGCGATCCTGCTTGCCTTGTACGTTCTGCTGGTCATTCCTTTCAAATCGTTGCTGCAACCATTTTATGTATTGTTGGCGATTCCCTTTGGTGTGATCGGAGCTTTGCTCGGCCACCTGATCATAGACGTCGTGCCTTCGTTTCTGTCCGCATTCGGCATTTTGGCAGTCGCGGGAATCGTGGTCAACAATGCGATTGTGATGATCGACTACATCAATCAGCATCGGGCCGCAGGAATGGATCGTTTCGAGGCGGTGATTGGCTCCGGCACCAAACGATTCCGCCCCATTCTCCTTACCTCGCTTACCACCTTCGTCGGCCTGGTGCCAACCATGTTGGATCGATCCGTGCAGGGACAATTTTTGATACCCATGGCGGTATCCCTGGCTTTTGGTATTCTTTTCTCCACGGTGATCACTTTGTTTTTGATCCCATCGTTTTATCTCATCACTGAAAGCATGATCGATCACGTGAAGAAATTTTGGTTCTGGTATCTCGGTAAAAAACCAGAAGCAATCGAAGGAGTTGAGTAAAATTTTTCAATTCTTCTTTTTAGATCGTATCGTTTTTTTCGATGGTTTTTGCGAAGTCTTTTTTGCGGGTAGAGGATCAGAAGGCAATTCTGCTTCGGGCTGTGGTTTTGTGGGAGTTTCAACAAGGACAGGCGAAGAGGAATCTGGAAAAACTTCCGCTTCACGTCGTGTACGATAGGTCATGACGAGTGCCACCCATAACGGGCAGAGCGGAATCCACGTGTCCCCCCAGAACAAGGCAAGGATCCAGAAAAAAAACAGAATCAGCAGACAATACCAACGGGTCCGTTTACGGAAACCGGCCACCACCACAGCCTGCACGGCAAGCAGGGACACGATCAGCCATTCGGTGATCAAAGGAAGTCGGTACCAAGTGATGCGATCCAATAACCGCGGGGTGTCATATAGCGAGAGCAGTTGCTGTTGTTGCCGCGCAAGCGGCAAGGCTTCAGCCTGTCCGCGCAGCAAGTGCACTGGAGCTCGATGTTTTTGCAAGCGGGCCAGATCTTCTTGATCGGGCCGTATCATCTGTGGGGCTTGTAAATCCGCGGCACGAACGGCATTCTGGATTAAGATTCCACGACCATAAGGATCTATCGACCAACAATGTCCTGTCCGCGGTGATTGGATGAATTGCCCCGGCTCGATCACCAATTCCTCGGGGTGAATTTCTTCACGCACCAATACCGCGAGAAGTGCCGAGGAAAAAATGATGCGATCGCCCCAGTGTGCGATCAGGCTTGTCCGATCGGCGGCTTGTGTTTCTGATTCGATGATCGAAAACCCCGCCCATGTGTTCTCTCTGCCGAGAAATGTGTCAGCCAAGGTGACGCGATTCACCACAGGAATGTTGATGCTGGATCCGATGACTCGCGAGATGGGAATCGAGGCCCTGACAAATGCTGCGGGCATTGGCTCCGGTTCCGCACCACGACCTACCGCGGCACTTGTCACGCAGGAAGAAAATCCCGACATCACCAGTTCCAGGGCATCAATCGCAAAAGGATCCGGCTCTGGCCATGCCATGGGCGCTCCGATCATGACCGAAGCCACTCCCGATTTTTTTAATGCGTCCAATAGCACCGCGACATCGCTGGGGGAAAGCGGATCCGTATCAAAAATTTTTTCCGGATCGTTGCCCATTTCGATCACAAAAGCAGGATCGACCGTGCCGGGTTGTTGGATTTTGGATAACGTTAACGCCTGATCCCGGGTCCCCGCACCGTTTACGTGCTGATACTTGGGGTGGCATAACTTCGCCATGATGCGTTGTAGACCAGACTCGATGCGCATCATCTGGGGCACTGACAACATCAACGCCCAGCAGGCGATGGTGGCGGAAATCACCGGCAGCAAGCGAGAGGCAAATGATGTTGGACCGGTAGCCATGATGAAGAAGTGAACGCCAGCACTCTAACGACTGCGCATGGCCTGACGCAAATAAGGATCGAACAGATCCTGCAATGGAGTGCCCGCCACCACTTCACTGAGCAAGCGGGCCGCGGTGGGAATATGCGGCTGGTACCAATCCTCGCCCTTGTTCTCAACCAGATTGCCATACGCGCCCAGTGCTTGCATCAGTCGCTGGGTAGCGCAATCACGCAATGTTCGCTCTGCCGGACGATCTTCGGATATCTGTTCCCATAGATCGAGAATCGCCTCCCGGTCATCCGCGCTGTGATCCATGTAAGGATCGTAGAGCAGTGACGCCAGATCGTATTCCTGCCGGCCACGGCGCAAGCCCTGGAAGTCGATCAGCCACGCCTCACCATCGTGAAGCAAAATGTTTTGTGATTGAAAATCACGGTGCACCAGATGTTTCGCTGATGCCCCCAGTCCTTTGGCCAAAGCACGCAATTCCTCGCTTCGTTTGAGTGGACCGCTATCCATACCCAGATAATCTTCCACCAGATGTTCCATGAAATACTCCTGCTCCCAACGATACAATGATTCGTCAAAGGCAGGCATCAACTCCAATTCTTTGGGCGGACGCGCGTAAAACAATTGATCGATCTGCTCCAATGCTGAACGGTAATAGGCTTTCCTCTTTGCAAAAGGCTGATCCTTCATGGATAACAAGTCCACGTCCCCCAGATCCTGAACCAGCGCAACGCGCTTATTACGATTTTCGTAGTAGATTTCCGGAACACGCAGTTTGCATTTCTTGAGAAATCGACCGACGGGAACGAAATTTTCACTATCAGGCCGCTCGGGTTTCCAGTGAATGCCGATGAAAGGATCACGACCCTTGCTGAGAACGCGAACGATGGTGCGGCCCGAGGCACCTTTTTTGATCGGGGTCATCGAAACCGGCACCGTAGGATCGATGTCGAGAAAAATGCGTGTGCAGGCGAGTATGGCGTCGGTCGACATGGCAAACAGGGCGCATGCTGGCGTGAAATGGCACGAATTGCCAAGCGCAAATGCCAAAAATCAATCGCGCAGATGAGCTTCGTAGATGCTGCGACTCCCCGATACTGGAACCTCGTCCAGCTCATACCAACAGCTTTTCTCCGAGCGTTCTCTGTTGTAGGGTGGAGTGAAAATATCGATCAGCTGTGTCACTTGCGCCGCTTTGAGCGTGTGAATGTTGCGCGCGCGCGAAGTTAGGGTGGAAATATCACCCTTGCGCAGCGTGGTGTCCATTGAGTGGTGAAGCAGGTATTTGCCGGATCGCACTCCATCAACATCCTTCTCCTCAACGGTTTTGTAGAGATCGTAATTCTGTGCGCGAATCTCCCCCGAGGCACATAAAATCATGCCCGTCATACCAGGGTGATTGTGAGGACGAATTTCCTCCTGAACATCGAATTGCAGCAAACATACGGCAAAATCGAGGTTTTTTTCCAAGTCATGGAAATCCACCCAGCCTTTTTTCAAACGGGTGGAAACTTTTTCCATGGCTTGGGAAATGACGGGGTCTTCCAAGTAAAGTGATTGTGTGAGTGAGGCGATCTTGCGGAGATAGTCTTCCTCATTCCAGCGATCGAGATGTTGTTTGGCGGCTTCCTTCGCCACGCTTTCCAAAAATGCCTCCCAGTGCATGGATTGATCCGCTTTCAATCGACCCTGATAGGCATTCGCGCGCGTCGCCATCGCGCACAATGACGGTAGCGAAAGCATCACTCCCAGCAAACCCGGAACCGAGGTTTTGAGAAATTCTCGACGGTCGTAATCGTCCATGCATCGTCAAGATACTATTGTCATTCCGACTGTCAATGCCGCAAACCCCGGCATTCAGTCGCTCATGCCGAGCATGTGCATGATATGCACGGCTGTCAGCTCTCCCATCGTTTCACAGTCGTGAAAAATATCGGTCTTATGGTATTTCATCAGGTCCTTGGCAAGGCGCCCAACGTGGGCACGCGGTGCTAATTCTTCGCGCCGCATGATACCGAGAACTGCCTTGAGCCGAGTGCTTTCCACGCGTGCACGACGTGCCATTTGGGCGCGTTCCTCCTCCACATACTGTTCGATGGTGCGACGATTGAGTTCGCCAAAAGCAAGTTTGGTGACTGCGCGGTTCGAGTCGAAGTGATAGGCAAGGTATGTGCGGCCCGGCCCCTCATAGGATTGTTGATCGAAGTCGATCGGGCGAACGCGATACTGTACTTCCTCAAAGTCGGGTGTGATATCGACGACGTAATTCACACTGCGCATGTCCCCCAGCAAACGAATGAAACAACGCTCATTGAATTTGGTGAATTCTTTGGCAATTCTCACGCGATTCAGTTCAGGACGTCTCAAGTGATCCCGCTGAAAGACATTTCCCGGCACGCCGGCGATGTGTTCTTCGATCAGAGTGTTACCGTTGACGAGGTAATTGATGCGGTTCGGAGACAGAATGTGTTCCAGCTCCAGGCCGTAGATGCGTGAGGCGTCGGCTTGTTTTACGTAGAAATAATCGGAGTTGTCGTTGTAGAGGTTGGTGATCCGGATACGAAATGGTTTGGAATTTCCGAATTCGCCGAAGTCGATGCGATCGATGCACAAGTGCTCGTGCAATCCGCTCTCCCCGCCAATTTTGAGTTCGGTATAAATGCGAATGAGTCGGGCGTGAAGCGATTGACGCATCTCGGGTGTATACATCACGGTCATCCACAGGGTCTCATTCCCGAACGGATCTTCATAGGGAATCATCCCGTTGAAACGGAAGAGATCATCGTACACCATGGGAATCTCGATCTGTCTTGCAAAGCGATGGAGATACTGCCGCAAAATTGCGGAAGGGGGATATTTTTCTTTGCAGCGCGAGATCATAAAGACACCGGTTGGCGTTCTCAGCCCAACAGGTCTTTGCGGGTGTAAAGCGCAAGAACAGGAATGCCCCGCGATTCAATCGCGGCCCTTCCACCTTCTTCGCGATCGACGAGTACGAGCGCAAATGCGATTTTTCCGCCTTCGGCTTCGATGGCATCAATGGCTTTCAATGTCGAGCCGCCGGTGGTGATCACGTCATCAACCACAATTACGGTATTTCCCGGAGAAAAATTCCCTTCGATTTGTTTGCCTCGTCCGTGTCCTTTGGGCTCCTTGCGCACGGTGAAAACCTGCAGAGGTGCAGCGGGATTCTCACGGGCGGAAAACATTCCGACCGCCAAAGAGATCGGATCCGCGCCCATGGTCATGCCACCAATGGCATCAATCTTCAGGCCACGTGCCGCGATGGATTGTTTTACCGCGGACCACCCGACTTCGCCCACGAGATTGGCACCGTTGGCGTCGAGCGTGGTGACCCGGCAGTCGATATAAAGATCGCTGGTTTTTCCCGAGGCCAGCGTGAAGCTGCCGGTGCGAACAGATTTTTCTAACAGGAGTGTGCGAAGTAAGGAAACGGAATCGGACATGCGGGCATTGTGTCGGGTTTTGACGGCGAGGAAAAGCAGGAAGAGTGGGAAAATCTCAAAACAGCTAGACGTGCTGCTTCCGGCTCAGGCATGTTGGTTGATATGTCCGGCGATCCGCTTCCGTATGACTGCTGTGCGTATTCCTTTTTATCCAATCATACTGCTATGGATGGTGGTTTTTTTGAAAGCCGAGCCGCGCGTCGAGGCAAAGCCACACGATTTCGCGAGGTGGGAAAAAGACATTGCCGCGTTCGAGAAAAGCGATGCCACCAATCCTCCTCCCAAGCAGGCGCTGCTCTTCATTGGCTCATCGGGTATTGTTCGCTGGAAATCTCTTGCTACCGATTTTCCGGATGCGGTGATCCTGAATCGGGCTTTTGGTGGCAATGAAATTGCAGACAGCACCCACTTCGCCGAGCGGATGATTTTCCCTTATGAACCGAAAATGATTTTTCTCCGCGCCGGAGGCAATGACATTCACGCCGGAAAATCCAGCGAGCAGGTTTTTCACGACTATCAAACTTTCGTCGCCACCATCCGGGTGAAACTTCCGGAGGTACCCATCGCCTACATCGCTCTCAGTCCTGCACCTGCACGTTGGAACGAAAAAGCCGCGGGCGATCGACTGAACGCGGCCATTGCGGATTACTGCAGGAAGAACAAAAAACTCATCTACATCGATGCCGCCTCCATCACTCTCGATGCCGATGGCAAGATTCGGCGAGAGCTGTTTGTCAGCGATCAACTTCATTTCAATGAAGAGGGATACAAGTTGCTTGCCGAAGCAGTGCGTCCTCACATACCGCGGTGATGTCACCTGAATTGCAAAGAGACGAGCGCAACAGCTTGTGCCCAAGATAAAATCGGCCGCCATGATTTTGATGAAGCCGGTTTTGGCTTTTTCGATTTTGCTGGCGTGCCTGATTCTGGAAGTACAATGATGAGGTCCTTTCGCATGCCGTTGTGATCGTATGCACTCTTGGCGCTTCTCCCGGCCAACATAGCCTCGCTGCTGTCAAAGAAAACGACATCAAAAAATGACATCAAATAAGACAACAATAACGATTTTTGGTGAGTAGCAGAAATTATTTTTTTGACTTGTCAAATCATAGGAAACGTATCATGAATCGGTTCGCCCCTTAACGTAAACCCTATGACTGTAACAGAGACCCTCGCATTTCAAGCACTCGAAAACTTTTTCATCGAAACGCCCTCTTGGGGATATGCCGATACTGGAACCCGGTTCGGAAAATTCCATCAACCAGCTGCTGCCATCGATATGGTCGACAAGCTGGCAGATGCCGGCCAAGTGCATCGTCTTACCGGTTGTTGCCCTACGGTAGCAACTCACGTGCTGTGGGATTTTCCGGATTTTAGCAAAGCCGCAGAAATTGCCGCCGTTGCCTCGCAGCATGGTGTGCGTATCGGTTCGATCAATCCCAATTTGTTCCAAGATCAGGAATACAAACTCGGCAGTGTTGCGAATCCCGATGAGGCGATCCGAGCCATGGCGACGAAGCACATTTGCGATAGTATCGCCCTTGGCAAGGAACTTCATAGCCGTGCCGTTTCATTGTGGTTCGCCGATGGCACGAACTACCCCGGTCAGGATTCCATCCGCGCGCGCAAGCATCGTTTTGAATACGCCCTGCGTGAGGCTCATCAGCATCTCGATCCTGATCAAGTGTTGTTGGTGGAATACAAACCTTTTGAACCTGCTTTTTATCAAACCGATCTCGCTGATTGGGGCATGGCTTACATGATGGCTAAAATTGCCGGTCCCCAGGCAAAAGTTCTGGTGGATACCGGCCATCATTATTTATCACAAAATATCGAACAAATTGTCGCTTGGTTGCTCGATGAAAACATGCTCGGCGGTTTCCATTTCAACGATCGCCGTTATGCCGATGATGATCTCACGCTCGGCTCCATCGATCCTTATCAGATTTTCCGGATTTTCCACGAAATTCACTTTTATGCATGGGAACGTGGCGGCGTTTATCCCCGGATTGAATATATGATCGATCAGTCCCACAACCTCAAGCCGAAGATCGAGGCGATGATTCAAACAGTTACCACCGCGCAGGAACTTTACGCAAAAGCAGCGATGGTGGATCACGAGGCGATGGTCCGCTATCAAGCCGAAGGCCGCATTATTGATGCGGAGATGTGTTTGAAAAAAGCCTTTCACGCCGATGTGAGTGGTGTGATCGCAGATTGGCGCAAGTCTCATGATTTGCCTGCTGATCCGTTGGCGGCACATCGTGCCAGTGGTTACGAAGGTGTTGCTGCCGCAGAGCGCACCGCCCGCCGGCAGGCTCTGGGCTTGACCTCCGGTTCCAGTTACGCATGATTCATTTTTTTCAACCCAAAACCCATGAGCAAAGAACAAGATAATGAGGCTACCAATTCTGGTGGCGAATTCGAACGTGAGGCTGTGCCTGCCAAGGCACACAAAGGTCATGATGCCTTTTGGGGCATGTATGCCGGAGAGCACACCGCTGGAACGGAGTTTTTGATCGGACCCTTATTTCTGATCAACTGGGGTGTCGGAGGCATGACGCTGATCCTCGGTTTGATCCTTGGCAATCTTGCCGCTGTCTTGTCGTGGCGCTATATCACCGCGCCGATCGCCACACGGGCGCGCTTCACACTCTATTACCAGTTGGAGAAAATCACGGGCCGCAGTCTGGTGAATATCTACAACATCGCCAATGGCGTGTTGTTCTGCTTTCTGGCGGGGTCGATGATCACCGTTTCCGCCACGGCGTTCGGACCCTTTATCAAGTCGGTGGAAGCCGTGAATTTCACCACCACGATGCCGCCTAACGCCACATGGTGTTTGCTGGTCGTATTGATCGGAGTTGCGATGACATTCGTTGCCATGAAGGGCTACGGGCTTGTCGCACGAGTTGGAAAAATTTCCGCACCTTGGATGTTTCTCATTTTCCTTGCATCCGCATTCGTGATCTTGGGCAAACTTGATACTACAGACGTAGTAGCTGCACTCACTCCCGCCAAGGATGTGGTTGCCACCAAAGGCTTCTGGGCCGTGTTTTTCTTTGCCTGGTTTTGCAACGCGGCGATGCATGTGGGTATGGCGGATCTCTCCGTGTTGCGATTTGCCAAAAGCCCCAATTCCGGCTGGGCATCGGCTTCCGGAATGTTTCTCGGTCACTGCGTGGCGTGGCTCTGCGCGGCTCTCCTGCTCGTTTACTGGGGGAAACAAATGGGAAGTAACGAGCTGGCAAAAAATGTTTCACTGGGAACCATGGTCAATGATGCGGTCGGCATTCCTGGACTGATCTGCGTGGTGATCGCCGGCTGGACAACGGCGAATCCTACCTTATATCGCGCCGGTCTCGCCTTCCAGAGCTTGTTTCCCGGTTTGGGGCGCGTGGGTGCCACCATCCTCGCCGGTGCTGTATGCATCGGAGCGGGTTTGTTTCCCAAATTTGCGATGACGCTGCTCGATTTCGTGGGCATCTACGGCACGATTCTCGCGCCGGTGGGAGCCATTTTGTTCGTGGATTTCTGGTTGTCCAAGCGCTGCGGCTTCCCCGGCTTTTGGGCGGAAAAAACCGGCTCCAGCTTCAATGTAGTGGCATTGATTTCCTGGTTGCTGCCGGTTGCGGTGGGTGGATATTTTTACAAAGTGGAGGGAGTATTTCCTTCCTACATGACATTGCCCGTATGGATTTCAGCGGGTTTACTCTATGTCATTCTTGCCAAATGTTTTCTCAAAACTTCTCAATCCTAATTTGAAACGATCATGAAAAAAATCGCAATGTTTGTTGGTTATGCCTCCTTGGCACTCGTGATCGGGCCACCAGTTCTCTTTATGACAGGTTCGCTCAAGGATCTCGACACAGTGAAAAACCTGATGCTGGCCGCGACACTGGTGTGGTTCGTCACAGCTCCCGTATGGATGAAAAAGGAGGAATGATTCGCATACATCACGGGATCATAGGACCGCGTTGATGAGCGTGGAGCGATTCTGAGCGAAATTCCTCGTGCGATCGCTGATCGACTTTTCGTTTTTACCCACGGATATCATGATTTTTGATCGGCTGTATCGCAAGCAGGGGAAAACGAGAATCTGCAAATTTACCAGAGATCGCACTTGCGCGAAGGACAAATGTCAAGGAATGTCTGGTTGTTGAGCGAGCCGACAACGAATTCCCAAAAGAAACCATACGTTCCATGGTGGATGTATGCGAACGTTTTCAGTTTCGATGCGCCGATCATCGCCGTTGTGTGGCTTTATGTTTTCTCCTGGATCTGGGATGTGAATTACGTTGAGCCATTGCTGCCCCTGGTACTGGCGCTTGTTGTCTGGAGTGTCTATGCCACGGATCGTTTGTTGGATGCAAAAATGCGACAAACCAGCACGTTCGCGCTGCGTCATCGCATTCATCAGCAATATGCGACGCAATTCACGATTGCGATCGTCATCGCTGTGGTTACGGCGCTTGTCATTTCTCTGAGTATCCTCCAATGGAGTATTGTTCAGACCGCGATGGTACCCCTCAGTGCCACCACGGGTTTTTTTATCCTGGCGTTTTTTTCCTCTTCATCCCAGCGCGTGTCTTATTCGAAAAATCTTCTTGCTGGATACGCCTTTGCCTGGGGTGTGGGCGCGGGTTTGATCGGCTTGCTCGGTTTGCCGCAGCCGATCAATTTATTAAAACTGTTCGCCCCGGAGATGTTGGTCTTTGGCCTGATGTGCGTCATCAATATCACTGCGGTTGACTTGTGGGTGAAAGGCAGCGACGAGCTCGATGATGAGGGAGATGAATTGGCGCTCACATTACCGTTGACCTTGTTGGCAATTTTTTCCGTATTGATGATGCGAACGGTTCACAAGGAGCAATATCATCCATTCTACATCAGCATGCTCATCGCGGCGGCTCTGATGTATGTGGTAAACCGTATGCGACGTCGCTTCACCGCTGACTTTCTCCGCGTGATCGCCGATGTGATATTACTGGTGGCGGCGCTGTTTTTTTTCCTGATGCATTGAAGAGTCCATGGAAACTTTTGCTTACTTCCGCTCCAAAGTCTTGGGTTCCACGATCACATCGATCTTGCTGATGCCATTGCTGAATGCCGAGGTGCGCACTGTCTGGCAAACATTGCACAGCTACGATACCATCGTCGAGCCCGCCCACAGCGGACGACAGGATCGCCATAAGGTGAATCCTTTCCTCTCATACACGAATATGGGAACCGATTTTGGCTTCGTGGGGCCCGCGGAAAATCTCATCGGCTGGCAGAGCGGCCAAATTGGCATGTCCATGGGTCATGGCGCGAATGATTGGGGCGGCATGTGGCACTCACTCTCACGCCTGGCGCGGATGAAGCAGGCGAAATTGAATTTCGCCGCCTGCTACCCCGCGGAAATCCAATCGAAATTCCAACCAAAAATCAATGGCCTACGCGCGATCATTCGCGGAAAAGGAAATTGGAAGATCGATCTAACAGATGAAAACAATCGTGTTTTGTGGTCACAGAGTCGCAACATCCAGAACGATGTCTTCGGTGAAGTCATTTACGATCTTCCCGCCGAGCAACTCTCGTCGGTGAAATTTCTCACGTGGATCGCAGAGCCCGGCGCGGATCTTGATCTGGACCGTATCGATTTTCGATTGCAGACGCCCGATGTGAATGATGAGCAATGGTGGTTTCTTACCTCATATGCCAAAGCGCTGACGTGTTGGTCCGAGAGCACGGGTACGGTCAGGGACCGTGCGCACATCGACGATGGTTCATTTGATTCTGTTGCATCGACGGGATTGTTTTGTCTGGCGACAGCCGCTGCCGCATCTGAAGGATTGGTGAGCAAGGAATTCGCTTCGCATGTCATGCGTAAATCCCATACAGTGATTTCGCCGCTGCGCGGACCATACGGACTGTTGCCGCATTTCATTCGTCGCAACCAAAACGGCGGACTTGAAATCCATCCGGGCACGGAGTATTCCACCATCGACACCAGTTTATTCGATCTCAGTCTTATCATCGCCGCTGAGATCTTGCGGGATGAAAAGTTTCTACGTCAGGCATTGTTGAACGCCAAAACTGTGCGCATGCGGGAATTGATCAATCAGGATGGATACATTTCGCATGGAGTCATGGAAGACCGCAAGACCATCATTCCCTATCAATGGAAAGATTGGGGAGGAGAAACCGCGCTGGTTTTGTTGATGCTACGCTTGAGCGATGAAAACGCCAAAGCCGCGATGTCATTGCGGGCGAGACCACATCAAGGCACGGGCTTCATTGCGGAAATTCAATCGCTGCTCTTTCCGGATTTTGATTCAAAAAAAACCGATGCCTTGACGAATGCCAACTGGCACGCCGTCCGTACGCAACTTTTGCGCGATCAGAAAACCTATCTAATCCGCAATTATCCTGATTCCTTTGTAACCCGCACCGGTATTTTCGGACTATCAGCGGGAGAACAACGTCACGGCATGGGATACTTGGTGGGAGGTGTCGACCTGGAACGGCAAACCGTGTTGCATCCACACTACATGCTCATGGCTGCGGCCATCGACGAAGAATCATCTCAATTACGGGACGCAATGCGGGCAATGGAGCAAAATGGTTGGTTCACTCCGTTAGGGCTTGTCGAAAATGTGAGCGTTGGCGATGGCCAGAGTCTTCCCATGATCGGATCCTTGAATGCATGCTTCGAGGCCATCGGCGCTTATCACTTCCGGAAAAAAGATCACCGCGAATCTAACACAATTTATCAGGCGGCACGCAATGTCGATGAGTTGCGTGATGCCATGAAGATTTTCTATCCATGATTTTTCCGCGGTGATGATTGCCGAAAATATTTTTTTACGAATTCCTAGATTTCTAGTACTTTGATGTTGACGTGAATGCACGAATTCATTAGTTGTGCATCATTGCCTGTCGCAATTGGATGATACTTATGGTTCTTCGCCACAAAAATCCTAAACCCGTGAAAACTTTCGTTAGAGGAAACGGTCTAACGAATTTGACAGGCGCGGCGCGTTGCATCCATCATCCGTCTGCTGATTTTCTTATTGCCGGAGTCCGGGCCATGAAGTCCACCGGTGCTGAAAGCTTTCCCCTGGACCCGACGGTTCAGCAGGAAAAACCAACAACATAAACAACAACACAATACACATATGGCCGCAAAAAAAGCCGCACCAGCAAAGAAAGCCGCACCAGCGAAAAAAGCTGCTCCTGCTAAAAAAGCCGCACCAGCGAAAAA
>JBMLRP010000041.1:0-7337 GCA_049240965.1 Akkermansiaceae bacterium | reverse complement strand
AAAAAAGCTGCTCCTGCTAAAAAAGCCGCACCAGCGAAAAAGGCTGCTCCTGCTAAAAAAGCCGCACCAGCGAAAAAGGCTGCTCCTGCCAAAAAGGCAGCTCCTGCCAAGAAGAGGTAATCCAATTGTATCGTCATTCCTTGCTTGTCGTGCCGATTTATGCGGCGCGGCAGCAGGTCGGCGATTCGCCACAAGCGGGAGATGCAGGCAGTTCTCTGCCAAGACGCACTCCCGCTTTTTTGCGCCCAGTTTCAGTTCAATGATCGGTTCGAATCCGCCTTAAGACATCCGCCGCAGAGACGCCGGATTCTCTCATTTGACGAAGGGCAAGTGAGTCATGGCGTTTCGCCAATCTTCTGCCCCCTTCATCACAAACCAGCGCATGATGATAATATTCCGGCTGCGGCAGATCTAACAAATGTTGCAGCATGACGTGCACGTGCGTGGAGGAAAATAAATCATCTCCACGTGTGACGATGCTCACCTCTTGTTCGGCATCATCCACCACCACGGCGAGATGATAGGATACTCCGATGTCCTTGCGTGCAATGACCACATCACCCAATGCACCCGCGACGAGCGCTTGCAAACCGAAGCGCTGATCTTGCCATGTGAGACCGCCACAAATTTTCCCGGCTACTGCAGCATCCAGGCGCCATGCCCAGCGATCGCCACCATTCATGCGTGCTTTGCGTTCATCTTGGTTGAGATGACGACACAGTCCCGGGTAGAGTTGTCCCTCCAACCCATCTCCTTGTTGTGGGGCCTGAACCATTTGTGCGATTTCCCGACGCGTACAAAAGCATGGGTAAAGGACACCCAGGTTTCGCAGCTTTTCCAAAGCGGATTGATAGACATCCGCGCGATCGATCTGACGCCAGGCGATTCCGTGCCACTCGATACCCAGCCAACGCAGGTCCTCTTCAATCGCCTCATAGTATTCCTTGCGGACGCGGGTGACATCGATGTCTTCAAAACGCAACAACATCCTGCCCTCATGTTGTTTCGCGATATCATACGCCACCCAAGCGGCCAACGCGTGTCCCAGATGCAGCCATCCGGTAGGGCTTGGAGCAAAGCGGGTGATGATCATGGGAGGATCAGGTCAAAAGCGCACGTGCCGCCTGATGAAACGCAGCGGATGCAGGGCTCGTGTGCGGATCAAGCAGAGCAACGGGTTTGCCCGCATCGCCACCTTGTGAGATGGGAACTTGCAACGGGATCTGCGCCAACAGAGGAACGCGCATTTTTTCCGCTTCGCGGACGCCGCCGTTTTCGCCGAAGAGATAATAACGTTTGCCAGCATCACATTCAAACCATGACATGTTTTCGATCAAACCAAGAATCGGCACGTTGACCTTGGCAAACATGCTCACTGCTTTGCGTGCATCAATCAGCGCGACTTCTTGCGGCGTGGTCACAATCACGGCACCGTGCAGCGCCACGGTTTGCACAATCGTGAGCTGGATATCACCGGTGCCGGGAGGCAGGTCAAGAATGAGGTAGTCCAAATCCCCCCACGCGACCTGACGCAGGAATTGCTGGGTATAGCGCGTCGCCAAAGGGCCACGAACAATAACGGGAGAACGTTCTTCTAACAACAATCCCATCGACATGATTTTCAAACCGTGCGTCTCGATCGGAATGATTTCATCCTTTTCGTTTGCCAATGGTTTTTCATCACAGCCAAACATCATTGCGATCGAAGGTCCATAGAGATCACAGTCGCACAGTCCTACTTTCGCACCGGTGGCAGCAAGAGCGATCGCCAGGTTGGAAGCAACGGTAGATTTGCCCACACCGCCTTTGCCCGAGGCAACAGCGATGATTTTTTTCACACCAGGGATGGAAGAAGCTCCCGCCTGGGCAGGTGCGGCTTGAGCACTCGGATCTTTGACATCGATCTCCACTTTGACTTGGGTGAAGTCGGGTAATTGATCGAGCACTTCATGACAGTTTTTAAAAATCTGCTGTGGCACTTCGGCATCACGCGTCTGAATTTCCAACCGAACCCGCAATGTGGTGCCATCGATCTGGATGTCCTTGACTAATCCGAAGGAGACGATGTCACGGGAAAACCCCGGGTAGCGAACAGTGCGAAGAGCATCGCGAATCAAATCTGGTGTCATGTTGAAAATAGAGTGGGGCGTAGTAAATGAGGCTGGCTGGGATTTTGCAATGGATTTCCCTCATTTGGGGAAAGCTCGGGGAATCAAGGGAGATTATTTTTTCTCCGGTGCTGCCGGCGCTTTGATTTCGGGTTTTTTTTCACCCTCGGGCACGAAGAGCAAGGTCACGCCATTGATGCAATAGCGCTGGTCCTTGGGCGTATCGAATCCCTCTCCTTTGAATAGATGTCCGAGATGGCCGTTGCACTTCGCGCACAGAACTTCGGTACGGATCATGCCATAGGAAAGATCATCCTTGAGAATCACATTCTTGTTATCGCTCGCATCGTAAAACGACGGCCAACCGCAATGGGAATCAAACTTGTGCTTGGAAGAAAAAAGTTCTGCTCCACAGCCCGCGCAATAGTAGGTTCCACCGCCTTGTTGTTTGAACTGCCTGTATACCTCGCCGTGTGCGGGCTCGGTCCCTGCCTGACGCAGCACGCGATATTGCTCAGGGGTGAGTTGGGCTTTCCACTCGGCATCGGTTTTTTCCACCTTGGTGGCTGGCTGGGCAGGTGCGGTATCTTGTGTTTTCATGGGTTCTTTTTTCCCGGGGTCCTGGGCAATCACGGTGATCATCATCAAGGCGAGAGCCATGCCGCTGGTAATGAGAAAATTTTTGCTCATGAACAAAGATTACGCTGGAACCGCGACGAATCAAGCGAATCGCTGCAAGATTTTTCCTAAAACAGCTACCTGTTCCTGTGGCCACAGTTCTCGCGGGGTCATGATCGCGCCGTCGAGAGATCGATGTTCCGGCCATTCGGCAACGAGGGGAATTCGGGGAATGACCCGACGAATTACTGCTTTTGCCGCGGTAACATTGGCGTGCAAATGTCCCATCACGGCCTCGGCAGTAACAGCGCCCTCCTCGACTTTCCAGCAGTCGTAATCTGTAATCATCGCCAGAGTGGCTAACGCAATCTCCGCCTCGCGCGCGAGTTTGGCCTCAGGCAAATTGGTCATGCCGATGACGTCAAAACCAAGTTGACGATGGGCCTCGCTTTCCGCGCGGGTGGAAAATGCCGGTCCATCCATGTTGACATAGGTTCCGCCATCGTGCACCACGAGATTCTCTGCAAGCGTGGCCTGATGCAAGAGTTCCCTTAGCCCTGAGCTTATGGGGTCGCCAAAACTCACATGTCCAACGATGCCCTTGCCAAAAAATGTGTGATGTTCTCGACGGCTGGTGCGGTCGAAAAATTGATCGGGCAGCACCACATGGCGCGGGTGGTATTCTTCCTTAAGGCTTCCCACTGCGGTGACACAGATCAGCCACCGTACGCCCAGACTGCGCATGGCCCAGATGTTCGCGCGATGATTGATTTCGGTTGGTAGCAAACGGTGCCCACGTCCGTGGCGTGGTAAAAACCAGACCTGACGACCTGAGATGACGCCACCGATCAAGGCATCGCTCGGAGAGCCATAAGGCGTGTCGATGACACGTTCATCGGTTTTTTCAAAGCCATCGATCTCATACAATCCGCTTCCACCAATGATGCCAATTGCCGCTGTCTCGTCCATGCCCCAACTTGACAAAGGATGAGCGCCTTGACAACAGCCATTTCCGCCGAAGGCTTTTGGGTTGGGGTGAGCATCACCGCTTTGCGATGGCTCTGGGTCGTTCCGCAAAGATCACGGATTCTATTCCCCAAGTCCTCCAGTAAAGAAAAGCTGCGATTCTCGCAGCAGTCCAAAGCGGCCTGCGCCGCGCTGCTAGGGCAATACGACGGTAGTGTCACGGTAAACTCCTGCCGCTATAGAAGCGGGGATGGAGCTGTGATTTTCAATCTCAACTTTGCCCTGAATCACCACACCTTCGTCGAAGATCACGGGACCTTGAATTTCCAAACGAGTGCAACCAATCAGCGATGGCATGCCAATCCCTTCGATCGAATCCACCAGTTTGTAATGATCGTTCATGACCACATCGGGAGGCACTCCTTGCCGCGTGTCCCGCAACTTCACCCGACCGTCTTGCCCGACCTCATAAGCATCGGAGCGCAGGCTGAAGAGATCGGCCGTGGTCTTGACCGGAGCGAAACGACTGCGCGGCACCTCGATCGCAGCAGCGCCAGAAAAACATTCGATGGCGGCCCCCATGGCGACTTCGAGCTGAATCACCGCCGTGGAATTCTTATCACGCGGATCCACCGTTTTGCGATTGACGATCATCGGCAAGGGCAGCACACCATCGCATTGCTTCAGCTGATCACGCAAGGCATCCAGTCGCAACCACAGGTTATTCGTATTAAAATACTGATGTTTGTCGATGTTCTGAAACTCCTCAAGATCAGCGGCAGGACACTGTGCCACTTCGCGCAGAAGCAATTGCCCGTCGCTTTGGCGCACTGCCAGATGACCACCCTTGCGATCGGCACTGGTGCGGCGGGTTACTTCCATCAAAAATGGCGCGCCACTGGCGGCGAAATATTCAAGCAAGGCTGGTTCCATTACGGCGCCGAGATTGTCGGAATTCGAAACAAACGCATACTTCACTCCTGCGTCCAACAAGCGATCCAACCAACCACTGCCCACAAGTGCGGGATAGAGGTCGCCGTGACCCGGTGGACACCACTCGAGTTCCGGATCCTGCGGCCAGGCAACAGGAAGCAAGGTCGCAGCGTCGAGTTTCGGTATTTGGTTTTGCATCAGTTCGACTTCGGATGCGTCCGCGAATCCCTGACTGCGATAGCGTTGCAAATGCGCCAAGGTATCTTCACTCGTATTGAAGCTGTTCATCAGCAACAGACGCACCTTTTCGCCGCTCGACTGGCGTAGGAATTGAATCTGGTGCACCATGATGTCGAGAAAGTTTTCGCCATTCCGAACGGCGAGCAAGCTTTTTGCCGCTTGCAGACCCATGCTGGTGCCGAGCCCGCCATTCAACTTGATGACCACCACCTCACCGAGACGAGAGGCTTGCGGTTGGGTTGCGGTAGCGGACAATTTCGACCAATCGGGCAAACCCCGGGCGGGAGCAATGGAGGATTCCTCGATCAATCCAGATTCCTGACGAACGAGAGCACCGAAGTTCCGGCGAAAGGCATCGATGGCGGCATTCGAGACACCGGCTGCTTTCATTTTTGCCTCGACAGGAGAAAAATCGCTCATAGCGCGATCACTCTAGCAATGTGCGCCTGGCTTGCCAAGGCAATTGCTCATGCTACGATGACAGAGTGATGCATCACCGTTCACTCATCGACAACACCGCGGATGGTTCTGCTTCATTGATCCGACTTTTGCATTCACCCATCATCCATGAAAAAAACATCAACAACCCGATCTGATTCCCCTGCTGACCAGCCGAAACTTTTGTCTGGCGGTAATCCGCAAATCCCCAAGGGCGATGGTGATGCTCCCGTGCAAGCCTACATCCGTGCGATGCCGGGATGGAAACAACAGCTGGGGCGCGCACTGGATGCCATGATTGTGGCAAACGTCCCTGGTGTTCAAAAAGCGGTGAAGTGGAACTCGCCTTTTTACGGCATCGAGGGACAAGGTTGGTTTGTTTCTTTCCACGTTTTCACGCACTACCTGAAGGTCACGTTTTTCCGTGGTGCTTTACTCGATCCATTGCCACCCGGAGGCACGGCAAAAAGTGGCGAGGCGCGTTGGATTGATCTGCGCGAAGGCGTCGATATCCAAGCGACACCTCTGAAAACATGGATTCGCCAAGCGGCGGCGCTGCCAGGTTGGAAGCCTTGAGCGGTCAACGCAGGTCAGAGGCCATGGAGGCAATTTACTTCAATCCCAATACATCCTGCATGTCATAAAGGCCCGCGGGCTGCGAGGCGAGCCACTGTGCGGCTTTCACGGCTCCACTGGCAAATGTCAGGCGCGAACTCGCCTTATGCGTCAGTTCCACACGTTCTCCGTCCGCCGCAAATATGACCGTATGATCCCCCACCACATCACCACCACGCAACGTGTGCATGCCGATTTCCTTGCTGGTGCGTGCTCCCGTCAATCCAAAGCGACCGTGCACGATGTCATCATGATAACTGGTGTTGGTTTCCTCATTCAGAATCTCTAACAAACGACGTGCCGTGCCGGAAGGCGCATCGATCTTATGGCGATGGTGCATTTCCGTCACCTCGATATCGAAATGCTCATTGCCCAGAATGCGGGCGGCGTGACGCGTGAGCCAGAACAGCGTGTTGACTCCGATCGAAAAGTTCGGCGCATAAACCATGGGCAGTGATTGCGCCGCCTTGCGGATCAAGGATCGCTCTTCTTCGCTGTGTCCCGTGGTGCCGATCACCAGGCGTGTGCCGTGTTTCAGTGCTTCTTCGAGCAGGTTTTTGGTAAACGAGTGGATGGTAAAATCGATCACCACGTCCGCTTTGGCAAGAGCCGCGGCGAGATCCTCACCGGCATCGTGCGTGGCCGTGACGGTGACACCCGCTTGACGGGCGGCTTCGATGACGGCCTGACCCATGCGGCCGGATTTACCAGTGACAAGAAGTTGTGGAACAGCGGACATAAAAAATGTTAGATCAGTTGATAGGATTGCAGCAGCGTGCGCAGAGTGGCGGTTTGACTATCCGAGAGGCCTACCAGTGGCAGGCGGAACTCCGAACCGCAGAGATTCATCAAATGAGCGGCGGCCTTGATCGGCACCGGATTGACGTCGAGCGTCATCAGCCCACGCAGCAAGGGGTAGTATTGGCGATGCAGGACCGCGGCCGCGGCATATTCGCCGTCAAGACATTGCTGCACCAACCGGCTCATCACAGCCGGGATGATGTTGGACGCAACAGAGACCAATCCGCTTGCCCCGCAGATCATGAAGGGAAGAGTAAGAGGATCATCACCGCTGAGCAGCGCAAAATTTTCCGGCAGTGCCTGGCGCAGTTGGCTGATGCGATCGACGGAACCACCGGCCTCCTTGATCGCCGTGATATTCGTACAGGCGGCCGCGAGACGTGCCGTGGTCTCCACGCTGATCTCGATGCCAGAACGCCCCGGCACGCTGTACAGCATTACTGGCAAGCCGGTGTTTTGCGCGATCGTTTGGAAATGCTGGAACACGCCTTCTTGCGATGGTTTGTTGTAATACGGGCAAACCTGCAAAGTGCCCGTGGCTCCCATGGCTTCTGCCGCTTGGGTAAGCTCGATGGCTTCCTTGGTCGAATTCGCGCCCGTTCCAGCCACCACTTCCAC
>JBMLRP010000040.1:0-1760 GCA_049240965.1 Akkermansiaceae bacterium | reverse complement strand
TCCCCTCGGTTACTCTTACAATCGCGTAGCAACGATACGACTGTCAGGATTTCCCCGAACAGATTATGCGGTGGGCAATTGGATTTCCCGCGATTTTAGTGCCTTGCTGGCGCCTGGTTTGACCATCAAGATCGTTGGTAAGCTTCCACCTGGTGTGACTTTCAATCCGAAAACCGGCATACTTCAAGGGTTGATCACAAAGGAAGGATCATATCAGGCTTGGCTGCAAGTCATCAATGGGAAAATTTTTCAATTCGAAATTCCACTAAGAGCCGATGTAGCGTTGTTTCCTGCATCCCTACTCGCCAGCCACGAGGCGATTGTGGAAAATGCCAACCAAGAACCTATCGGTGCCTTAACGCTTGTTGTTGGCAAAAATGTCTGGAGCGCCTCTCTGCGCCATGCAGGACTAAAAGCACTCAGTGCCAAAGGGAAATTCGTTGTGGATACAGGAAGTCCCAGCGCCAGCATCACGATTCCTTTTGTTGGGATGCCTCCCTTGGTCATCGCCCTGAATGGTAACAATCCCCTCATCAACGCGACTTGGAACGATGGCAAAACACTCAGGGGATTCAAACTGGCAAGCCTCGCGGAATACCCTCTGCTTGTGAGTAACGTAGGCATGGTTTTCGATGCGGGAGAAAACAATGATCTTCCCGCTGGATTTGGCTGGGCTGCGGGCGCGGTATCAAAAGTCGGCAAGGTCGCATTCAAAGGCGCGATGAGCGATGGGACCCCGCTCAGCTTCTCCCTCAACCTCTCCACCACGGGCCAGGCCATTCTGTGGGCACAACCCTACAAAAACCTCAATTCTTACTTCGCAGGTGTGGTCGATCTCCCGCGTGTTGGCCAACCGAACCATAGTAATCTGGCGATCACTCGCTCATGCCGCTGGGCTCTTCATGCGGGTGAAAAAGGAAATCCGTATGCTTTCCCGGGTGGAGTCGCGGTTGAGACGCGGGTCGCGGAAATCGGTGCGCCGGCCTTGGCCAGCATACTTCCCGTAGAGCTCCATGGACCTTGGTCTGATAAGGCTGGCTGGCCCCCCACATTCACCGTGGATCCCAAATTCAATTTGATTGCGGCAAATTCAGACCAAGTGAAATGGGTAGGAAAAGTCACACCCGCGACAGGAGTTATTGCCGGGACATATGCCCTACCCGTCGGATTTTCTCCCGAGATTGTCGGCAAGAGCGCGAAAGCCTCAGGAATATTCCTCAAAGATCCTGAAGGCAACACATTCACCGGCTACGGACTCGTCCAGATTCCAACACTCATACCCGCCGGCAGTTTCCGCACTATGGGAATCACGATCGGAGGCAGCCAGTGAGGGAATCATCGATCGCATCACTGAACTCCACGAATTAAAAATCACAGGAACCTGGTGTGCGGGCAAAAGGAATCACATCGCGGATATTGCTCATGCCCGTCGCAAACATCAGCATGCGCTCGAAACCAAGCCCGAATCCCGCATGAGGCACGCTGCCATAACGGCGCAAATCCACATACCACCAGTAATCCTCGGGATTCAGTTGATGGCGATGCAAAGCGACTGGATGATAATTGTGTGACTCCCTATTTTGGGTAAGTCGAAAAAATGGATTTCAAGGCTCTAAAATCTCGTTATGTGGACTTAGCTCCGCTAAAGGTGAGTCACTACTTGTTCTTGACGTTCTTGGATGCGAGTCTATTCTTTTTGAGAAAATGATAAATTATTCCCAGTCTTTTTTGTGTGGCATTTTCATTTGGATATGGTTATG
>JBMLRP010000039.1:0-5473 GCA_049240965.1 Akkermansiaceae bacterium | reverse complement strand
TGGTCGGGCTGGCGGGATTCGAACCCACGACCCCTTGCCCCCCAGGCAAGTGCGCTACCAGGCTGCGCTACAGCCCGATCATAAATGAACGGGCGCGCAGAAAAACAAAGCTGTACGCAAATAGCAAGCAAAGAATCGCAATCGACGGTTTTTTTCGTGAAATCGGGATTCACAATCGTAACCACCCTTTTTCCACCTCAATCGATTTTTTCAACAACAACCTTGACCGTCATGGCGCAATGCGCGGTCCCGCGGTAGGCGCCCTTGATCGGCGCGACATCGTCATAATCCCGCCCTACCGCCACTTTCACGTATCGCTCATCCGCAAGATTGTTATTCGTAGGATCATAGCCGATCCAGCCAACGTGTGGCAAATAAACCTCGCACCAGGCGTGAGATGCCTGGGCACCCACTAATAAATCGGTTGGGCCATTGTAAAGGTAGCCTGATGCGTAACGCGCTGGAAGGCCCACGGCACGACAGAGCGCGATCATCATATGAGTGAAATCCTGACACACGCCCGCGCGAATTTCATACGCCTGCTCCAAGCGGGTATTCACTCGAGTAGCTCCGGGTTGATAATGAAAATTCTGATGGATCCACGACATGAATGCCATGGCCTGCTCGTGCAGAGATGTCATTCCTTCTGTGAGATCGATGGCCAGGCGCCAGATTTCCGAGTGATGCGCTACCAATGTGCTATCCTGCAAAAAAGACCACGTTCGCTCACGTGTCGAGGGATCGGCGAGTTCCGCCTTGGTTGCCTCCATACTGCGCTCCGGAACGATCAACGGGAGATTGTGCACGCGAATGCGGCTGTGCACTTCCAGTTTTTGATGCGGTTGCACGATTTCAAAATGATGAGTGATATTTTGAAATAGATCGCTGAAACGACGAAGACGTGTGGACGGCAGGATGCGTATGGTGGAAGAGATCGTGCGCTGAAAAGGAAACGTGCGTGGCTCCAGATGCAAGGTGTTCACACTATCGATGACAGGTGATGCATACTCAAACAAGGTGATGTGGGTGACTTGCAGTTTCGTGCCGATCATCTTCGCCCGCTTGCATGCAGCACCGGACGCCGATTGACAAGTCTCATGTTCGCCTCGATTCTCCGGCAGGCTCATTGCTGCTCCTGTTCTTGTTGATATTTCCATGCCCGGACTGATGCCACTCCATGATGAACGGGGGCTGCAGCGTCAATGATATGTGGCATCAGAACATAGCTTTCAAACACGGCCTCTCCGATCAGGTTGAATTGTTTTTGCAAATCATCCAGCGCATCGTGCAAACCAGTATTGAGAAATTCATCGACCAATCCATAATTCAGACGGCCCATGATTTGGCCCGTGATGCGCTCGGCATTATCACTGAAATCGCCCGCAAGAGTACCCGAGATCGAGTGTAAACAATGCTCCACACGCGACAAACAATATCTCACGCTGCGAGGAAACGTGCGGGAAAAAACGAGCAATTCCACCACCCTGCGCGGTTCCACGGTGCCGGCGTGCAGCGAGCGATAAGCTCCGATTGCGCCACAAGAACGCACAATCGCGTTCCAGTGCATCGATGTCGCTGTCGGTTCCGGCAGAAATGTGGAGATATCCAGAAATCTGGTTGTTTTATCAGCACGTTCCAAGTGACGCCCCAGATCCATGAAGTCCCACCCCATGCTGCGATCGATGGTGGATGAAGCAATACCCTGAAATGTGAATACCGAGCGACGAATCATCCCATAATATCGCGGGGGATCATCGCGCAGTATTTTTTCCGCTTCCCTCGAGATTACAAAAAGATACAGTGAGTTCAATTCCTCCCACAGCTCGTCCGATAGCTGATCCCTGACCGTCCTGCCATTTTCTCTTGCCTGTGCGATGCAAGAAACAATGCTATTGGGATTGCGCCGATCATCCGTGAGGAAACGAATGACATCAGCACTGTGGCCGCTGCCATAGAGATCTCCGTAAAGCCCGTCGTCTCCAGCACTCCAGACGATCGGCATCCAGAAATCGCGCAATCGTTCGCTGTCCAATCGCTCCCAATCCAATAACAACTGCTCGTTCACATCGATGAGCCGGGCTAAATTATCCGCCCGCTCCACATAACGAACCATCCAATAGAGGGTATTTGCTACTCTTGATAACATGATTGTGATAGGTTGGAAGTTGTTCAACTGCGGAGAACCCAAGTGTCCTTGCTACCCCCACCCTGAGAGGAATTCACGACCAGTGAACCTTTGGTAAGGGCGACACGAGTCAATCCGCCAGGCACGATTTTCACATCCTCTCCGTAAATGATGTAAGGACGCAGATCCACATGACGACCCGACATTTCATCTCCCGTCCAGGTGGGTGACTGTGATAAGGAAACGACTGGCTGGGCGATGTAATTCCGAGGATCCTCGATCAACTTCGCGCGAAACTCCTCGATCTGCTTTTTGCTCGCTGAGGGGCCCATCAACATCCCGTAGCCACCGGACTCGTTTGCTGCCTTGACAACCAATTCCGGAAGATGATCAAGGATATAAGATAAGTCTTTTTTTTCCGAGGCGAGATACGTTTCCACATTCGGCAGAATCGGATCCTCGCCCAGGTAGTATTTGATCATCCGGGGAACAAACGTATACATCACCTTGTCGTCCGCCACCCCTGTGCCTACCGCATTCGCCAGCGCCACATTGCCCGCGCGGTAAGCGCTCATCAAGCCCGGGACGCCCAGCATCGAATCCTTGCGGAACACAACGGGATCAATGAAATCATCGTCTATACGACGGTAAATCACATCCACTCGCTGCAAACCCTTGGTCGTGCGCATGAAAACAAACTGATCCACAACCACCAGGTCGCGTCCTTCCACGATGGGGATGCCCATCTCACGCGCGAGGTAGCAATGTTCAAAGTAGGCGCTGTTGTAGCAACCGGGTGTCAGTAGAACACAGACCGGATCTCCCTCTCTCACGGGAGAAATGAAGCGCAGCATGTTGAGCAGTTCGCGAGGGTAGGCATCCAGTGGGCGGACGTCGGATGTTTCGAACAGCGCGGGAAAAGCACGCTTCATCGCATTTCGGTTTTCCAACAAATAGGATGCGCCCGAGGGGCAGCGGCCATTGTCTTCGAGAACATAAAACTGACCATCCCCTCCCCTCACCAGGTCTGAGCCGCAAATATGGATGTAAATGTCCTTGGGCACGTCCATCCCGCGGAAGGCGGCACGGTAGTTTTGGGCTTCATCCACATACATACGGGGGATCGTGCCATCATTGAGAATGTGCTGGTCATGATAAATGTCGTGAAGGAAGAGGTTCAGCGCGACGATCCGCTGCGTCAAGCCCGCCTCCAAATGTTCCCATTCCGCCGCGGTCAGAACCCGGGGAACGGGATCAAAAGGGAAAATCCGTTCCGTGCCTTTTTCGTCGTGATAGACGTTGAAGGTAATTCCTTGTCTGAGGAAATACATGTCACATGCCGCCTTGCGCTCCTCGAATTCTTTTTGAGTGAGCCCCTCAAAAACATGATGCAGGGGATTGCAGGCGGATCTCACCCTGCCATCCTCAGCGAACATTTCATCGTAGCCGGGCCAGGTTTTATAGTCTTGAAATAACGTTTTCACAGGTCTTTCAAGCTACTAAGCAACGAGCCTGCCAAGTTTGCAGAAAAAAAGACGGTGCATCGGCAAGAGGCTGGAAACACCTACGATCATCAGGAAAATCAAGAAATGTGAAATTTTCCGGATTTTTTTCTTGCCATGAATATATTTCATTGCATCCTAGTTCCGCTATGAAGCTACACAAACTAATTATTGCAACCGCCGTTACCGCCACTGCATTTGCAGGCGAATCCACCGCTACCGCTGCCGCACCTGCTGGCAACGATCATAACGCTTACGTCGCTGTAAGCGGACTCTACAATGAATTTTCCCAAGGCGTCGAAGCTCAAGGATTCCGCGTTGACGCAGGCTTCGGTCTTGGCAACAACCTTTCCTTGGATGCACGTTTCGAAAATGCTTACACTGACGAAGTGGCAGGAACAGGTCCTGGTTCGCAGGAATTGAAGTTCAACGAATTGCGCGCACTTGCCCACTACACTCAGCAAGTCAACGACAACGTATCCCTCATTGGCGGCTTGGGTTACGGAAAATTAGGCTTCAGCTACGGAGGTATGGATTTTCTCTCTACAGAGGGTCTTCTTGCCGACGTTGGTGTTAAAGTGCAATCCGGTCGCGTGTCCGCAGCTCTTACATACACACACCTCTTCGCATTCCACACAGCCAGCTTCGTTGGCGGAGGTGTAGAAGACAAAGACATCGGTCTTCTTGAGGGATCTTTGGGCTACCAGCTCACCGACAATGTTTCCGCTATCGCTTCGGCACAGACGCAAATACTCGGCAACACTGAGATCGAAAAAGACCTCAGCCTGACTCTTGGACTGAGCTACAGCTTCTAATCGTCAAATCTTTTTTGAAATCTGCAAGGCATGGGCGAGAGCCCATGCCTTTTTTGTTGGCATCCAAATCTTCTCACAGGTTCATCGAAATCGAATAATCAAATGCTAAATTTTTGTGAATTTTCCACTTGCCATGAGGAATATTCATGTTACGTTAGTAGCGCTATGAAGCTACATACACTTATCATTGCAACAGCCGTTACTGTCAGCGTTTGCGCTGGACAGACCACCTCCGCTCCTGCCAACACTCTTGGTGACTGGTTTGCTGGCACATCCTTCGGACAATTCGTTAATACCGATACTTCGGGAGGCGATGTTGATCTGAACTTGTATACCCTACACCTCGGCCGCAATCTCGACCAACAATTGCTGGGCTGCGATTTGGCGTCCTATTTCGAAGTAGGCTACCTTGACGTGAACGGTCAAGACGGTCGCATCGTTCCCTTTACCTTGAACATCTCCGCAGAGCGCGAATTGTGCTGCGGTGTAAAAGGTTATGCCACGGGAGGTATTGGATACGCCTTCACTACCGTTGATGCCGATCCAGGCAGCAATGGCAGCGGTGGCTTCTATGCTCAAACCTCTCTGGGCTTGTCCTACGATGTCAACGAAAGCTGGGAAATTTACGGTGGCGCGCGCTATTTGTTCCTCGACAATGTCGAGTATGGCACTGAATTGAGCGTTGACAACAACGTCGGCTACGAGCTCGGTCTCCGCTACAACTTCTAATTGATTCTCGTCTCAGACGATTCAGGCATGGGCTTGCGCCCATGCCTTTTTTTGTGATGTTATATGGTGTTTTCATGGAAAACACCATGGAGCGACTTCAACACATTGGTTTAAAAAAATCCTTTGCAAGTTGACTGGGATTTCAAGGAGCTCCATCATTTCCGTATGCATCGAGGTAGTTCGAAACTATCGATGTCTTAGCCTGAAAATCTTCACAAAAAAAGAGGCGATTCGATCAGGATGCCTAGGAAAAACCCAAAACCTAGTGCTTGATGATCGAACCGCCTTGTCGACTTGCGACG
>JBMLRP010000038.1:0-14323 GCA_049240965.1 Akkermansiaceae bacterium | reverse complement strand
GGACTTAACCCAACATCTCACGACACGAGCTGACGACGGCCATGCAGCACCTGTGCAAGTCCCCCGAAGGGTCACCGGCTTTCACCGGCTTAGAAATGCATGTCAAGCCTAGGTAAGGTTCTTCGCGTTGCATCGAATTAAGCCACATACTCCACCGCTTGTGCGGGTCCCCGTCAATTTCTTTGAGTTTTAGTCTTGCGACCGTACTTCCCAGGCGGCACGCTTAACGCGTTTGCTCCGGCTCGAAGGGGGTCGATTCCCCTCAAACCAAGCGTGCACCGTTTACTGCTAGGACTACAGGGGTATCTAATCCCTTTTGCTCCCCTAGCCTTCGAGCCTCAGCGTCAGTAATTGTCCAGTAACTCGCTTTCGCCACAGGTGTTCCTCTCGATATCCACGCATTTCACTGCTACACCGAGAATTCCAGTTACCCCTCCAATACTCTAGCATGGTAGTATCGGATGCAGTTCCGGGGTTGAGCCCCGGGATTTCACATCTGACTTTCCACGCCGCCTACGCTCCCTTTACGCCCAGTGATTCCGAATAACGCTCGGGACCTTCGTATTACCGCGGCTGCTGGCACGAAGTTAGCCGTCCCTTCCTCTTCTAGTACTATCAATCATGTTGGCTATTCACCACCATGCCTTGCTCCTAGATGACAGGAGTTTACAATCCGAAGACCTTCATCCTCCACGCGGCGTTGCACCATCAGGGTTGCCCCCATTGTGAATGATTCTCGACTGCTGCCACCCGTAGGTGTCTGGACCGTGTCTCAGTTCCAGTGTGCCTGATCGTCCTCTCAGACCAGGTACCCGTCGTAGCCTTGGTGAGCCGTTACCTCACCAACTAGCTGATAGGCCGCGAGCCAATCCTGCAGCGGCAGCTTTCGCCACCTTTACTCTTGCGAGACCATGGGGTATTAATCCAAGTTTCCCTGGGCTATCCCCCTCTGCAGGGCATGTAACTCACGTGTTACGCACCCGTGCGCCACTGAAGAACATTCGTATTGCTACTCACATTCCCCCGTGCGACTTGCATGTCTTAAACACGCCGCCAGCGTTCATTCTGAGCCAGAATCAAACTCTCCGTAAAATTAAAATCGGTTGACGTATGTTAATTCAATTAACCATATTCCAACTAAAGTGATGTTGACTGATGCCAACCCAACAATCTCATGCAAAGTCAAGCTTTACACCGTTGCCAGTTGTTCAGACCTGCAAACCGGACATCTCCGGCTCGCAGCATACAATTTAGCCTTTTTCTCTCTGCTTGGTTTTCTGATCGAGTTGTTGTTTTCCTCGCGGAAAACCACCACTCACTCACCAAGCCACACTGTCAAAGATCGAATTACGCGGGGACAAAAAAGTCGATCGGACTATCAGACCCAGACATTTCTGCCTCTTCCAATAAAGTCGCGATCAACTGGTGAGTCTCTCACGTGCCGGGCACTTCACCGCGGCGGGGCAAACTCTACATTTTTCTCAAAAATCGTCAATCACTTTTTGCATCTTTTTTGAGGTTTTTTTGTGCAAAAAACGTAACCCCTTGAAAATCAAAGGATTATAGGAAAAAAAATTTGTAATAAAATGCGAAGATTGGATACGTTAGATCAGTTCGTCCCGCTAATTCTCATCCAAATACCATCAAGCAGATGCCGTGCCATGATCCATCCGCCTCCATGAATCATGACATACTATGAATCTAGTAGTCTGGTGTGTATTGCGGCAAAAGTATTTTCACACGGAATCCCTCGGGCTTCATGTTGCTGGCTGTCACCGAACCACCACAGGCTTCGACACAGCTTTTGACAATCGTAAGCCCCAATCCAACACCGCCTGTTTCACGTGCGCGCGCGACGTCAGGTCGATAGAATGGCTCAAACAAGCGACCCACTTCATCCTCGGAAACACCGGGTCCATCGTCATCGATCGACAGGGCAACAAACGATCCCTCGATCGATGTGCCGAGATGTATGCGAGCATCTGCACCAGCATAACGCACGGCATTTCGCAAAACATTTCCAATGGCGCGCTTGAGAAGTTTCGCATCAGCTCTGACTACCATGGTGGCATCGATCGATCGCTCTACATTAGCGTGCGGCGCTTCACGCAAGATCGTTTCCTCCACCACATCACGCAATATCTGCGGAGTGCCTTTGACCTCTTCCATTGCCGCAGAGGCACGGGAAAAGGCGAGGATTTCATCGATCAATTCAGCCAACTCCCTCGCTTCCTCCTCGATGCCTGACAACCGGGCCTGTTCCGTGGCCGGCAAACGCGACTCGAGAATCCCAAGTCCTGTGCGCAACCGTGCCAGGGGAGAACAAAGCTCGTGTGCGACATCGCCAAGAAAACGTTTTTGGCCCTTGATCGATCGATCGAGACGCAGCGCCATTGAATGAATCGCGGCACCCAGGTCGCCAAGCTCATCGCGGCGCGCAACATCAATATCCACGTGAAAGCGCCCCTCGGCAATGTCGTCCGTTGCGGATTTCAGCTTGGCCACATAACGCGTGATGTGCAGTGCGAAAGGAATCCAAAATAAAAGACTCATCATCAAAAGCGCAACAGTTCCGATCACCCATGGTGTCACATTCAAAAATAATCCGTCACCCGTCAAGGACTCCGATCGTATCAACCACACCACATGATCGGGCGCCGTTCTTCCCAATAGCGGGAGATGAATGGCGACCCAATACGCCTCGCCTTTGGTGTCCCGCATAAAAAAAATCGGCCTCACAGGCTGAAAGACGCTTCTCATCGGCGGACCATCGATCCGTGAATCTAACAAATCACGCATTTCCCGCGGCTCATCGATTGGTGGAGCGGCAAATCCTTGGGAATCGGGTTCGCCGCGAGGTCCGCCACGCATCGAAATACGCGGTCCTTGCCCTCTGGGGCCCTGTCTTCTCTCCCGCTTGAATTTCTCCATCACCTCCGCGGGAACTTGCGGCAGGGTGTGTGTGGCCCATTCCCCATGCGGCATCCATACGTCACAAGTCACTCCATGCTGCTCGGCAAAAACCGTCATCAATGACTGCCATTGTGATTCTGGCTGTTGGCTCAGCTGACTGCTCATTTGCTCGCCAGAGATGCGCAAGCGATCTCCTGCGGGGCCACGAAGCAACATCTCCCAACCCGAATGCAATTGCCACACAGCGAATGATGCCAATATCAAAGCGAGCACCGCCAAATGCAGCAGCAGCCAGATCAGCATCTTCCATAAGAGGGAAATCGAGCGCTTGCGTTTCATGCATTCTCCGTTTCCTGAGATCCCCCTAAAATATAACCCACACCCCTGATGGTGCGGATAAAACGCGGCTCGCGCGGATCATCGCCGAGTTTTTTGCGCAAGCTCGAGATGTGCACATCGATCGATCGATCAAAGGCATCAAAACGACGTTCCGAAACCTCCTCAATCAATGCTTCGCGAGTTTTGACACGGCCCTTTGCTTTCATCAGTGAAGCCAAAAGCGCGAACTCCAGCGCAGTCAGCTCAATTGTTGTACCTGCCAGAGTCACGACATGTTTTGATACATTGATCCGAAGATCTTCTTCTACTAAATCCATCGTACTTTCTTGCTTGTCAAATCGCTGAGCTCGCCGTGTCACGGCGCGCAAACGAGCCAACAATTCACGGGAAGAGAATGTTTTCGGCAAATAATCGTCAGCGCCGATCTCGAGACCAACAATCCGATCGGATTCTTCGCCAAGTGCGGTGAGCATCAATACCGGCACCTCCGATTGCTTGCGAAGTTCTTTCAGGACCTCGATTCCATCCATCCCGGGCATCATGACATCAAGAATCAGCGCATCATATGTTACGGACAGAGCCTGCTTCAGACCCTCCGCGCCTGTATGGCGGAGATCCACCTGAAAGCCCATGTGGTCCAGGTAATCTTTGACCAACGCACAGAGCTTGCGGTCATCATCGATCATCAACACGCGGCGATTTGGAGAAGATGAACTCATCTTTGCTTCACGATATCAACGTATTTTCCTGAGCATGGCGAATTCATTTACCAAAACTTTACAATCTTCCGTGACTTGCAGGGAATGGGCTGTTTCGATGCTATTGCTGCGGGAATCGCAGCTTTGGTTTGCGGAACGACTTGGGGAATAGAATCCGTGATCTTCACAGAACGACCCAGAACCATCGCAAAGCGGTGATGCTCACCGCAGTCCAAAGCCTTCGGCGGAGAATCACTGTTATGGGAAAAGATCACGGCGTAAATCACGCAGTGGTAATACCGTGCCATTTTCTCTTTTGTCCCGCAGCAACGATAAATCCAGATCCGCCACAATGCATTGTTCTTGCCCCGGTAATGCGCGCGCTAAAATCCCATCCGAAGGAAATCCCAGGTCACAGGGCCCGGCAATGACTGACTCTGCGTAGTGATGAGAAAAGCCTTGTCGGTTACGAATGGATCCCACTCCCCCGGCTGCTACTACAAACATCGTATTTTCAACGGCTCTTGCCAAGGCACAACGCGTCACGCGATGATGCCCGGCAGCGTCGTCGGTGCAATACGGCACACACAGAACCTCAGCTCCATTTTCGACAAGCGCGCGCACTTGTTCGGGAAATTCGACATCATAGCAGATTGCCACGCCGATCTTGCAAACCCCGATATCAATCACCGGCCAAGCCGAGCCACCCATCATGTTCCACTGACCCGCTTCCCACGGCGTGATATGCAGCTTGTCTTGCACGAAAAGCTGACCATCAGGACCCACGACCAGACATCGGTTGAGCAATCCTTGACTCGTAGAGTGTGGAAAGGATCCTCCCACGATCCATATTTCCCATCGCTGCGCCAGTTCGAGAAGTTTTTCGCGCCAGATCGACTCAGTCGGCCACGGTCCGGGCAAACCGGCACCCACATATTCGGGTAATACCAGCAAACGAACCGCATAATCTTCCCGGGCGACTCTCACATGCCAGTTCAATTCATTCCAAAAATCCTCGGCCGTAAAAAAATCGCGATGCTTCCATTGCAAACTAGCAGCACGCAAACGTTGGTTCATGCATGCTAGCATAACAATTCTCACGTGGATGAAAAGTCACAACTGGTGGAGGACCCGAATGAACACCATCCAACGCAGGCCGGGACGTTTCCGGAGAATGATCAAGAATTGCGGCGACGGCGCAGAAGGATCAGAAGTCCCAAACCTCCGAGCAATGCGGCTCTTGGCTCAGGTACCACAACGAGATTCAAACTGCCCGTTTCAAAGTAAGCTGCGTTACCGATGCCTACACCCACTTTGTTTTCGAAGCCGTAGTTGGCGATATCAAAAGAACTGAACTGCTGCTCGGTCGATATCAGAGTGTAGGTGCCATGGGCTAGTTCATTCCAGTTGATACCTCTCAGATTCGCGATGCCAAAACCACTACCGAAAGTTATAACACCGTTAATCGTGATCGGAGTATTCAAATCTGAAACATGCAGGAAAGAACCCGATCCAAATGTCACATCACCAGCAATGGTTCCCATGCCGCCGAGTGCCGCGCCTGCCTCTACCACGACAGCGCCTCCACCCCCAAGCTCACCATTGACGAAAAGCGAACCCAAGCTGACAAGAGTCTCGCCGAGGTAACTGTTGACGCCATTGAGTGTCACGGTGCCAGAAGCGCCATCAGCTGCGATCGTAAGGCCACCATCGCCGGAGATGTCACTGTTCACCGTGATCGATTGATTGGCAGCAGTCGAAAAAGTAGCGCTTCCTTGGAGAGAAATTCCTTTATTTTCCGCCACATTGAGACTGCCGTTGCTGTTGATCGCGGATCCTTCCTCCATGATAATGCGATCCGAGACGGAACTGACTGGAGTCGTGCCGAATAAATCGGATGTTGTATTGATCGTAACGCCGGACTGGATGGTTTGACTTCCGTTCGTCAGAGCATCCGCAGATGTCAATGTTCGATCTGCAGCAAATACCGCATTGGCAGTAATCACGCTGTTGGTCTGACGAATCAATTGAGACCCATTTCGCAAAATATAGCTGCCCGTCCAACTCAAGTTTCCGTCGAGAGATAATGTCGCATCATCTTGCACATCAATGATAATCCCCGATCCCAGACTATTATCGCTCACAATTCGAAGAGTACCAGCGCTGACAGTGTTCGTGCCAGCTAATCGACCGGTTTGGAGTCCATTAAACTGCAATACCCCAGTGCCGTCCTTTGTGAGAGAAATGCCACTCGCATTCAAATTCGACCCAAAGACCAACGTGCCTTCATCAATATTAAACGTTGTGTTGCCGCTAATCGTCGTAAGACCATTGCCTAGGGACAAACTTTGCCCGCCAGTGCCATAGTAATTTAGAAGACCAGTGATGGTCTTCGTCATGCTATTATTCGTAAGAGCAATAGCGCCTGAAGAAGAGTTGTCGAGAACAGCGCCGTTGTTCAGAACAAGCGAAGTAGCTCCATTGAGCGCCCCATTGTTAACCAAATCGAGGACACCACCGTTACCGACGGTGTATGTGCCGGTGAGACTGTTGGTTCCTGTCAACTTTACCGTGCCCAAGTTGACAGTAAAATTGCCATCTCCACTAATTTGACCACTCAGGGTTTGACTTGCAGTGCTAGCAAAAATGAATGACCTAGATGCAGCAACTGAAATGTTACCAGCGTATGCTCCCGCACCAAGTCTTCCCGTGCCATTGATCTGCAGGTTGCCAGCGCTGATTGTGGTATTACCGGTGTAAGTGTTATTACCGTTCAGGAACAGCGTTCCTGTTCCTGTTTTGACCAAAGCACCCGTCTCTCCAGACTTATCAGTGATGCCCGTTTGAACGGTGATATTTGCCTGGGTGTTGATCGCGCTACCTGCTCCGTCACCGAGAGAAATGGATCGCCCAGTACCCAATGTGATGGCCGTTGTGGAGTTTGAAAAAACTCCACCGTCGATGATCACATCATTGTTGGCATTTCCAAGGCTCGCATCTCTCGAAAAGCGAGCTTGCCCACCTGTGATCGTGATGTCGCCAGTAAAAGTATTCGCAGTGTTGGTAATATCAAAACGTCCGGTGGTTCCAGCATTCGCAGCAAATGTTATTCCGCCTGAAGTGTTTGAAATCACACCACTGAAGGTTTGTACCCCATTATTGCCGAGAGTGAATGTGCGGTTGCCACTACCAAGGTTGACTGCGCTACCAAAGCTTAGTGTTGCCGTATTGCTCGCAAGAGCTACGTTTGTCGACAGCTCACCAAATTGAACATTACCGCCGATGGTAATTCCACCTGGCAGCTGGGCAGATGAAAAAGTTGTGTTGGCAGTGGAGGCAATGGTTCCACCATTCAAAGTCAACGAGCCAGATCCCAGAGCGCTCGTGCCACGAGCGATGATCGTTCCCGCATTCAGCGTCAAACCGCCAGCGTAACTGCCTCCCGTGAGAGCCAAAACTCCTGCTCCGTTCTTGATAAATCCCATCCCCGCCTCAGCCGTTGTAAATGCCTGGCTACCAAAATCGAGCAACGAACCCGATCCGATATCCAGAGTGCTGATCTCTCCACCCGTGGAGAGCAAACCTGAGCTTGCCGTGAAATTGACAGAGACTCCACTGTTGAGCGAAATATTGCCCAGATCAATCGTTTCTCCCATGCCCGCGAAGAGATAAGCGCCACTTGTAAAAATGACATCGTTATCCGACGTGAATGCCGAGTCGTAGGGTTCAGCGTCTTCGCTGTTATTCCAGCGCAGATCATTCCACGCAGTCGTTACACCAACATCAGTGTAAGAAGTTTGAGCGTAGCTCAGCCCCGACATGCCGAAACATGCAAAAAACAGGGCAAGTTTGGAGGAAAGTTTCATATAGGGGGGTGCTGACTTTCAGAGCTTTTAGAGGTATTGGCAAATTTTACAAGAAAATAATCGATTATTTTTCGTCACTTTCTGTCATTTTTTTCACGGGGATGGAAAATTTCACAAAATTTTATGGAGCAGGAAGCATGCCAGACTAAAATTTTATCGATGCATTCCGCTTGACCATGTAAATCCATCAACTCGGTTGAGCGACACGCTTTTCACTTTTTCCGCTCATACGTGCGGGACGTCGCTTTCTCAGCAGCGGGAAAATCCTGGGGAATCGCTTGAGTCACTTTTCCCGTGGCAGCCCACTCTGACCCGCGAAGGAAAGTAACGATAAAGCCCACGCCTTGGAAAGCTTCAACGTCATGACCGAGAGTGGTGTGAAAAACGCGACCTTTGCCGTAATCCAGAACCATCAGCATGGGTTCATTGCGACCCGCCTGCTTCAGTGCTGGAGTATCTGCCGCCGTGGCGAGAATGGTCATATTTTCCGCCGGACCACGAAGCTTCGAATAGCACTCGTCTTTCGTATGCATCCAAAAGTCCGGCAACCCTTGGGTGATCGGGTGCTGCTTGTCGCGCATGGTGATAAGGAATTCTCCCTGTGGACCGTGGGAACCACAGCCACCGGGGCTGTCGTCGCGAATGACTTTGCCGTTAGAATCAAAATACACATAGGAGCCGGATTTTTCGTTGCGACCACCCCATCCGCCCAAGCCGATCATTTTGTTGAATTCCGGCCAATTCGCCCAACTATTATTGGCGGCGTGCACGACCACCAGGCCTCCGCCATTTTTCATGTAATCCTCGAATTTTTTCCGCGTAGCCTCCGGCCAATCCGCCGCACCGTAGCCGAAGTTGCTGACCACGATGCTGTATTTGCTGAAATCAGGGGCGAAGTCAGGATCGGGCATCGGCTTATCCTTGCCCTCAGCCTCAGGCGCGCCCGCGAAAGGGAGCCACTCCTTTTCGCGTTGGTGATTGGAAATGAAGCGGGTGCGCGCTACATCCACCAGAAACAGACCGCTGTTTTCCAGATAGTCCTTCATCATCACCGTGGACTTGGGCCATACCGCGTGATTGTTCTGCCCATCGACAATCAGTGCTTTGAGTTTTTCCGCGGCATGACTCGGCAGCGCAGCCAAAAAGGAGAGGACAAGAAGAGAAACGATCGCTTTCATCGTGCTTGCATACGCGGCACGACATGCATTTTGATCATGATTTTTCGTGATCTTCCCTGTCATCCTCGTCATCCACGAGCCAAGGCGAATCCTGATAGAAAAAATTCGGGAGTTCTACGCGCGTATCATACGAACCGTGGAACACCGGCGTTGTCGATCCCGATAAGGGCGGCACCAGCCAACTCCAATCTCCCTTGACCTCGCGCTGCGCCTGAGCCTCACGATGCTGAAAACGCATAAACTGAGCGGTGGCGCTGTGATGATCCACCATCGTCACACCATCCTCTGCAAAAGAATGCAGCACGGCCTCATTGAGCTCCACCAGAGCACGATCCCGCCAGAGAGGATGACGAGGACTCGTTTCGAGCCCCATCCGCTCGGCGATCGCGGGGAGCATATTGTAACGACTCACATCGCTCAAATTGCGTGCGCCGATTTCCGTTCCCATATACCAACCGCTGAACGGCGCACAAGAATATCTCTCGCCCGCTGCGGCAAAGCACATGTCCGTAATCACCGGAACCGCATGCCACTTCAGCCCGAGGCTGGCAAACCAGGGAAATCCGGGGTGACGCAACGGCACTTCAAGAACCTCATGCTGAGGAATTTCATACCATTGGCATGACTGCCCGGGCATACGGACCGCCACAGGCAACAAATCAAATGCGCCTGGCTCTGATGGTGGTTTCCACCCGTGACGCATCGCATACCTCGTGAACGAAACATTTTGAGGATCTCCCAATACCTTGCCGCCGCCCAGATCATAGCCGGCATAACGAAGCAGCTGATGATTCAAAATCCTGGGCTCACGCTCCCCCGAGAGCGCGGCGGGAAATACCGTGAGCACGGGCCGAATGCGGCCGCCGTTCGTAGCGATGCGCAAATGCTCCAAACAGGATTCAAATACTTCATCCGCATGATGCAAATCCCGACAGTCTCTCACCTGCAAACTCTGCCAGAAAAAACGACCTACGCAGCGCGTGCTATTGCGCCACGCCATTCTTCCGGCATGAGTCAGAAGATGGGCATCCAATCGTGGAAGTGCGGTTGTTTCGCCCTCAGACGGAGATTCAGGAACATGACCTTCTGCCGCGGCAAGTTGGAGAAATTCCCGATACTCTTCCAGCGGATGATTCACAGGCGCGCGCCTGCTTTTGCCTTCGGGGTAATGAAACATCTGAATCACGTGCGGGGAACATACACATCTCAGCGCATTTTGCGCGATCGTTTTATCCAAAAATTCGGAAAACGAGAATCAGCAGCGCAGGAGACAGTTGATGAAAAAGTTTGCCGCAACATTCACGATAAAAATTGATCAAAACAAAGAGCGGTTTTATCTCAGCGCAAGGGATGCCATAGCCGTGCTGTAGAGCCTGCCACCTACCTTGGCCCAACGGTCGTCGGGTGACCAGCTTCCCGAATCCTCACCTTGCTGGACTTGCATCTCTAACAGGTTTTTTTTGATGATACTCAGTTGGTCGTGGGCGCTGTCATCGCCTGACTCGCGAAGGCGGGTCGTGGCAACATAAAGGTGGAAAAAATCAAGATCGTTGCCCGGAGCACATGCGTCATGATGCGACGGATCATTCACGGTGTGATCGAGCCACTTGGTGGCCAGAGAGATGTGGGGCAGCACCTCATCCCAGCCCAGTTGCGCGGCAAGCTTGAGCGCTTCCCGTTGCCATAATGTGACCGTCACATCAGGCTGCGCGACACCAGCGACCGACCATGCCCCCGAGAGCTGCTGCTGGCTTACGATCACGTCCAAAGCTCGTTGCAAGACACGTTTCACGCCAGCATCAGGATCTTTTTGATAGCTGGAAAGCAACGCCAGCGTGACAATCCCTTGCGTGTAAGCAGAACCGTAAAATGTAGGGCCAAAGCGCCCGCGCTCATCACAATGACTGAGTAAATACTCCTGGGCTCGGGCTGAGACTTCCTGTTGGCGAGGTGTTCTCTCACCTTCCGCGGATCGCATCGCAAGCAATGGCAGTGCGGTGAGCGCAACCTCAAAACGCGGGTCGCCGCCCCAGCGTGCGGGATTCCACGAACCATCCTGTTCCTGATTACGACAAAACCAATCAAGTGCATCCTGCACGCCAGAATCTTTCGTTCCGATCACGGTGATGGCTGCGGAGTCGGGTTGCGGGCTCCACGAGGAAATTCCCCACATCGTTAAGCCGATCAATACCACCGCAGCGGCCGCGCGCTGGTACCAGCGGACGCGGGATTCACGGATTTGCTCACGCTTCACCGCAGTCATCACACGGTGTGTGAGATCCGCGGACGGACTCACATCCGGAACGGCGGCCAACTTCTCACGAAGCCACGACTCGTCCTGTTGTGAGGGATGATGGAGCCGTTGGGGATGATGAAAAGTTGGATCATTCATGGAGTAGACTGCGGAGATCGTTGATGGCGAGATGGAGGCGGGATTTCACGGTGCCGAGAGGGATTTTTAGTATATCGGCGATTTCCTGATATGGCAGGCCTTGGTAAAAATGCAGCACCACCACATCGCGAAGTTTGGGCGAGAGCTGATCAAGCGCAGCCTCCACATCGACGGACGATGCAGGCTCATCATTCGCAGTTTCCACCGTTCCCGCCGCCACGCGCAAATGCATGGCGAGCTTTTCCCGGCGCATTGTTTTGCGCCCGAGATCCGCCCATACACGATATGCCAGGACATGAAGAAAAGTCGTGAACTTCGCTGTGGGTTGGTAGCGATCGCGGAATTGATAGAGACGGACAAAGGTGTTTTGCACGAGATCCTCACATTCCGATTGAGCGCCCATGCGAGCAAAAAAGTTCAGTAAAGATTTTTGATGACGAACGACCAACTGCTCGAAAGCTCCGTCATCACCGGCTGATACCCGCATCATGCAGCATACATCGATATCAGTAAGATCAAGCGAATCACTCCCTTGCGGTGTATCCCCAGACTGAGCAAAAAGCTCAGTGACCGATGAAGAAATGCCCATGGATAAATTCATGCCGCCAAAGGTGTGATCAGTGAAATCCCGATTGGAAACACTCCCCGCAAAAACGTTCCGGACTGATGATCCTTAGAAAAATTTTCCATATCGCTCGCGCAGTTGCTGTTGCCATTTTTCAATAAAACCTAGATCCCGCACGCAGATCCAGGCCTCCGACACGGCCAGATGACCCGCTTCGATTTTCTCCAACAAAGCGGTTTTCTGCCCCAACCACTCCTGCAAGCGCGCCTGCCACTCCTCGATGCGCATGCGCCCGGCCTGCACTTCCCTTTCCATCATCGCCTTGGCGAGCACACTTTGGCATTGATCTCGGCGGCGCAGCAATTCATCCGATTCCTGGATCACCCTGCCGATCTGACCAAACCAATCCACCAATTCGCCGTCGATCACGCCTCGCGTATCTCCCTCGAGCCCTCGAAGCTCCAACCAATGTCGCAAACGCGATGAGGGACTGCGCAGAAGATGGTATGCTGCGGTAACGGATGCTTGTTCGAATTCCTCCTTCGCCTGTTGACTCGCCGTGCGGTAGGCTTCGCGCAACGCCGCATCATCAAAGCAAAGCCGCCGGGGAAGAAGCAACTGGGAGAAGGCGTCCATCATGATCACGCAGCAAAACTTTCCCCGCACGAGCAGGTCACCAGGGCATTCGGATTACTGACCTTGAAGCCGCCCTGTTGCAGGTCGTCCGACCAATCCAACTCACTGCCCGTCACGAACAGTGCGCTTTTCGGATCGATCACAACATTCACACCGTTGCTCGCAACCAGAATATCGCGGTCGCGCGGGCCATCGACGAGGTCCATTTTATACTGCAAGCCACTGCATCCACCACCAATCACCGCGATGCGCAACGCCCCATCCGCCCGGCCTTGTTTTTCCAAAAGCCCACGCAAATGCGCCGATGCCGCATCCATGACACGGATCAGAGTCTCGTTGCCGACCTTGTAATTGATCATCGTCATCCGCCACAAACCTGTGCGTTGTTAGGGCATCTGTCAATGCCATCCCCGGGGCTGCCCTCTGTCCTTTCCGCAAAAAATGCGAAAAAGTTGTGTCTTTTTCTTGATTCCCCAGCATTTTGCCGCTAAAACCCGCCCCCCAGCACATGTCCGAACGAACTCTCAAAATCGCCATTCCGAAAGGAAGTCTGGAAGCTCCCACCGTGGAACTTCTCGCCAAGGCTGGTTATGAGATCTATGTATCCTCTCGCGGACTGCGCCCGGCATCCAACGATCCCGAACTCGACATTTATCTGATCCGCGCTCAAGAAGTCGGTCGATACATTGACCAGGGCTTCCTTGATTGTGGGATCACGGGGTATGACTGGGCTTATGAAAATGGCGCAGATCTTGTCGACCTCGCAGAACTTCCCTACTCCCGTGCGACGGCAAGACCCACACGATGGGTCTTGGTAGTGCCAGAAGATTCACCTATCCAAAAACCCGAAGATCTGGAGGGCAAACGGATCGCCACCGAGGGCGTGGGCATCACCCGCCGCTACTTGGAACAGAAAGGCATCAAGGCTGAAGTGGAATTCTCTTGGGGCGCCACCGAAGTAAAAGTTCCGGACCTAGTTGACGCCATCGTGGACGTCACCGAAACCGGTTCATCGATCAAGGCGAACAAACTCCGCATCGTCGATACGCTGCTGACCTCATTTCCGCATTTTTACGCCAGCCCAGCTGCTGCGGCCGATCCGTGGAAAAAGCAGAAAATGGAGCGCATCGCTCTACTGCTCAAGGCCGCCCTTCTCGCGCGCGGGAAGGTGGGCCTCAAAATGAACCTGCCCAAAGCGAATTTGGCGATCATTAGTGAAAAACTTCCCTCACTGCGCAGGCCCACGATTTCCCAACTCACCGATGAAAATTGGATTGCGGTGGAAACAGTGATTGACGAAACCGTCGTTCGGGACATCATCCCCGAGCTGATTGCTCTCGGCGCCGAGGGGATCATTGAATATCCGCTGAATAAAATCGTTCCTTAACACTTTTTTTAACAACCGACACAAACAACCATGGGTTCCATCAAGAAACGCCGTAAGACGAAAATCAATAAGCACAAGCGCAAGAAGCGCATGAAACAGAATCGCCATAAAAAGCGTCTGCGCTACAAGTCCTAACACCGGACCTCCGCGCCCAGGCGTTTTTTACCGAACTTCTTTGCTTTTCTCAGGACCCTGCCGCATGGTGGGGTTCTTTTTTTCGCGGCGCATGCCGCTTTGGACTGCTGCGTAAATCGCAGCTTTTCTTTGCGGGAGGACTTGGGGGAAAGAATCCACGATCTTTGCAGAACGACGCAGAACCATCGCAAAGCGGTGATGCTCACCGCAGTCC
>JBMLRP010000037.1:0-65059 GCA_049240965.1 Akkermansiaceae bacterium | reverse complement strand
CTGCGGTCGATGGTGCGGGTGAAGCTGGCCTGCCCGGGCAAGGTGTGGGTGATGAAACCCAAAGCTACTGATGTTTTAGCAGTCCCTCCTTTACCCCTTGCGCCGCCTCACGGCAATTTCGCAAAATCAATTACCGGCTTTTTCTGTGGTGTTGCCTGGCGTTCAAACCATTGGTTCGCCTTGACATGATCACCGAAAAACCCCCCGTTGCGCATGAAAAATACTTCACCTTCTGCACCACCTGCGAAGTCGAGTCGATGTCCGCCGCTGCCGGTCGCATCGCAGGTGAATCTTGCGCGCGTCAACTCGTGCCACTGACCATCGGTATCACAGACCCACTGATTGCCGTGTACGGAGCGGCGCTCCCGAAAGCCATCGCGATCGTAGAAATTTTCCAGAAACGAATGAAATCCGGTGATGTGCTTGTTGGTCTTGGGGCGAGAAAAACGTGCGATCAACTCCCAGCCATCCTTGCCCACTTGACCGAACCACGCGGAGTAGATCGTATTGCCCTTGCCGTCGGGTTTGGCGGAATTGAGAAAACGATAGGTGGCGCCGGATTTCCAGGGATAGACCTTGAAGCTCTGTCCGCCCGAACCTTCACCGCCGAACTCCCCGCCGCGGACTCCTTCGCCCTTGGCTAACAACTTCACGCGATCGGCATCGGGTATGCTCTTGGGATCATTGGTATGAAACGGACTCCACACCGAAAAGAGAATCCAGCGTTCGGTCGCGCTTTTCACCTGAATACCAAAGTATCCTTCACCGAATCCGTTTGCCATGAAATACGAACCCGGTGGGTCGTCACCCGGCTTCACGGTGATTTCGCTGTAGGAGTATCTGATGTTTTTGCCGCGTGGCAGTTCATATCCCAGGTGCACGGAAGGGCCACGACGCCCCCAATAAAACATGTTTCCCTCGTTATTTTTGACGAAATGCAATTGCACGCCGGCAGTGGTGGATTTCACCAATAAATCGGAAACACGGGCGAAAGAACCGGCATCGGCACGCTGACCTGACAGATCGACGCGAACGTAGCCGGGCTTGGTCACATCGATCTTCCCGATGCCGATTTCCTGCGAGGCAGTGCTTTTGACTGGAGTCGACCAGTGCTGGTCACCGACTGTCACTTTCAACAGAGACTCGCCCTGTTCCTGCTGGGCTTGTGCGGCCAGCGACAATTGGCAGGCGCGGTCGACATGAAAATACACTGAAACCACCGTGGCGGGATCACTCCAGCGCGTGGCACCACGATCCAAGCCATCGCGGCTGCCATTGGCGCTTTTTGTTACAAACGCATTGCCACCGAGCGGAACCTCCCATGCCGCCGTCTCCTGTGCCAGCAACGATCTGCAGCAACAACAAACCATAAAAGTGAATTTCGCCCAAAATCGAAGTGTATTTTCCATGATTACAGATAAATCGTTGACGAAGCGTAGCGTTGTCTCTGACCTTGCCAATGTTTTTTTCTCAAGTATCTTTGCCACGGGAATATGAAAACCATTCTTTACGTGAGCATGATTTTGAGCGCAATGCCGCTCCCGGCGCAGGAGTCCGTGGAGAGGCTTGATGCCAAACTCGACACGATCATCGCACCGGATGCTGTCGTCGAAAACCTTTGCCAAGGATTCCAGTGGTCGGAGGGTCCGGTGTGGGACAAAAAAGAGCAACGCTTATTGTTTTCCGATGTGCCGCGCAACACCATCTACGAGTGGCGTGAAGGCATGAAAGAGGCGCAGGTGTTCATGAGACCCTCGGGCTTCACCGGCGTATCGCCTTACGGTCGCGAGGCAGGATCCAATGGTCTCGCCATCGATGCGAAAGGGCAACTGCTGCTCTGCGAGCACGGCGACCGCCGCGTTTCCTATCTCACGCCCGAGGGCGGCAAACGCACACTGACCGATCACTACCAAGGCAAGCGTTTCAACTCGCCGAACGATCTTGCCATCGCCAGGAACGGGACCGTGTATTTCACGGATCCTCCGTATGGACTGCCGTCGAAAGATCAGGAAAAATTCCGCGAACTGGACTTTCACGGAGTATATCGCGTGGGCAGTGATGGCGTGGCATACTTGCTGACGAAAGAGCTGGATCGCCCCAATGGCGTGGCCCTTTCGCCCGATGAAACCATCCTTTATGTCGCTCAATCCCATGGTCCGAAACCTGTTATCATGGCATACCCCATCAAAGAAAATGGCGATATCGGTGAAGGGAAAGTGTTTTTCGATACGAAAGGCCTGAGTGGCCCGGGAGCACCGGATGGGATCAAAGTGAACGCACAAGGCATCGTCTTTTCCACCGGTCCCGGCGGAGTGCTCATTTTGGATGATCAGGGCAAACTTTTAGGACGCATCATCTGCGGACGCGCGACCGCCAATGTGGCGTTTGGTCCTGACGAAAAATCCCTTTTCATCACCTCGAAAGATCGTTTGCTACGAATCAAACTCCGTTGAACCATGGAACTGACACTCACCAGTCCGGCGGTGCTTTTTCCCGCGATTTCCCTGCTCTTTCTCGCTTACACCAATCGTTTTCTGCACCTCTCCGCCTTGGTGCGCAAGTTGCATTCAGATTGGTTACTCGGTCATGAGCCGGGTGTGCGCGCGCAAATTGATAACCTCAAAAAGCGCATCGACCTCACACGTTGGTGTCAGGCCATTGGCATCGTCAGTTTGATCGGATGCCTGGCCTCGATGCTTTGCTTGCTGATCGATCACTCATCTCCCGCCATTGGGCTTTTTGCGTTCAGTGCGATTACCATGGCGGTGTCGTTACTACTCGCCCTGTGGGAAGTGTTGATTTCCGATGGTGCTTTGAAAATTTATCTCACCGAAATGTCCGACTCTCAAGATCATCTGCAATCTCAGGACCAGCAGCCATGAATCCCTGTAAGATTAATCCGCATTTTTTCGTATTTTTTTCCGATAGCCCTATGAAATTTTCCCTTATTCTGCCGCTGATTGTCTCTGGTTTGTGGCTGAGCTCGTGCAACAAACCGACGACTTCCACGCAAACCAACACGGCAACGCCCGATCGCGGCCTCGCAGGCGAAGTTTCGCCCACCCTAACGACGGTGTCCACACTGCCCGAGGTAGTGTCTTTCAACGAGCACATCCAACCGATTTTATCCGACACCTGTTATCACTGCCATGGTCCCGATTCCGGTACGCGCGAACCGAAAAAAGAACCATTGCGACTGGATCGTGCGGAATATGCTTTTGCCAAACGCGAGGACGGACTGGAGGTCATCAAGCCAGGTGATCCGGCGAATTCTACGATGATCCAGCTCATCAAGGAAAAGGATCTCGATCTGCGGATGCCTCCGCCCGAGGCGCACAAGGAAATCACCCCGCGACAGCTTGCCCTGTTGGAACGCTGGATCGAACAAGGTGCCAAATACGAGGAACACTGGTCCTTCATCGCTCCGAAAAAATCTCCTATACCTGAAGTGAAGCAAAAAGACTGGGTAAAAAATCCCATCGATGCCTTCATCCTGGAAAAACTCGAACAGGAAAAACTCACCCCTAATTCCGTGGAGAATCCACGACGTCTTTATCGTCGGTTGAGCTACGACCTCACCGGATTACCACCCGCTCCGGAGGCGATCGATACCTTTGAAAAAGCTTTTGCTGCCGATGTCGACAAAGCCATATCCGAAGCAGCGGACAAGATGATGTCTTCGGTGCAGGGAGCCGAGCATTTCGCACGCCAATGGCTTGATGCCGTGCGCTATGCCGACACCCACGGCATCCACATCGATAACTACCGATCCATCTGGCCATACCGCGACTGGGTCATCAACGCCTTCCAGCAAAACATGCCATGGGATCAATTCACCATTGAGCAGATCGGTGGCGATCTATTGCCCAATGCCACACTGGATCAAAAAATCGCCACGGGGTATGGCCGCTGCCTTCCCACCACCGGCGAAGGTGGTGCCATCGCGGACGAATACTTTGCCATCTACGCAGGTGACCAGGTAGCCACAACCTCCGCCCTGTGGCTGGGCCTCTCCACGCAGTGTGCCGCATGCCACGATCACAAATTCGATCCGGTGAGCACGAAGGAATTCTATCAACTCACAGCGTTCTTCCGCAACACTCCCATGTCCGCATTGGACGGCAATAACGCCAATCATCCGCCGAACATTTTCGCACCCGCCAAGGCTGACAGGGCGCGATTGGACACCATCACGACGGAAATAGCGGCACAGGAAAAAATCCTGGCAGAACGGAAAAAAAATGCCAAAAGCGACTTCGACAAATGGTTGGCATCACTGCCCGCTCCTGCTCCGGACGCGCCGGATCCTTCCCTCGTATTTTCCTTACCACTCAACGAATCAGAAGGACCTCTTCGTGGCACGCTGATGGGGCAACCCTACGAGAACAAGCTCCCTGTGCAACGTCGTGATGGCCCCAGTGGAAAAGCCCTCCTCGCCAACGCACAAGTCATCACCATCGGTGATGTCGGCAATTTCAAACGCACGGATTCGTTCACCTACGCGACATTCATCTACGTGGAAGGAGCGCCCAACGGTGCCGTATTTGCCCGCATGAACCACGCGGAAAATTACCGTGGATGGGATTTCTGGTTGGAAACAGGCAGACCCGCGATCCATGTGGTCGACACCTGGATGGACAAAGCCAGCAAGATTGTCGCCAACGAGACTCTGGCGCCTGGTCAATGGCATCATGTGGCGGCCGTTTTCGATGGCACCAAGCCCTCCAAGCAGGCTCTGAGCATCTACGTGAATGGCAAGCTTTCCGCGCACTCGGTCACGGCGGAGACTGTGGGAGATCAAATCCAGACGGCCGTTCCCTTCACCATCGGATCCCGCACAGGCGGTAGCAATATCGTCGGCACGACCGCGATCCAGGATCTGCGAATCTATCACCGGGCGCTCGACGCCGCGGACATTTCTGCACTTGCCACACGTGCCCCCTTGCAAAACATCCTTGCCCTGCCTGCCGACCAGCGCACACCGGCACAAACGCAGACCCTCTATCAGAATTTCCTGACCAATCACGACACTGTGGGCAAGCTGGCGCGCGAAAAGGTCGCCGCACTGAAAGCAGAACAAGAGCAAATCAACGCACGAGGTTCACTGACTCTCATCATGCAAGAAAAGCCCAAAGCCGAGCCCTTCGCGCATGTCCTGAATCGCGGCTCATACGCGGATAAAGGAGAAAAAGTCGGAGTGGGCACCCCCAAGGTATTGCATCCGATGACTGATGCCATGCCCAAAAATCGTTTGGGTCTGGGACAATGGCTGGTGGATGGAAACAATCCACTGGTAGGTCGTGTCACGATGAATCGACTGTGGGGATACATGTTCGGCGCGGGCATTGTCGAAACCGTGGAAGACTTTGGTATCATGGGAGCGCGCCCATCGCATCCGAAACTACTCGATTGGCTTGCCGTGGAGTTTCGTGAAAGCGGCTGGAACTATCGCCAGATGGCAAAGATGATGGTCACTTCCGCCACTTACCGTCAATCCTCGGCGATCACGCCGGAAAAATTGGAACGCGACCCTCTCAACCGCCTGCTGGCCCGCGCTTCGCGTTTCCGTCTGGAAGCCGAGCAATTGCGCGATGGTATTCTGGCGCAATCACAACTTCTCTCGCCTCTCGTCGGTGGCCCCTCGGTGAAACCCTACCAGCCCGAAGGCATCTGGGAAGCGGTGGCCATGGCACAATCGAACACCCGTCACTATGTGCCCGATGCCGGTGAGAAGCTCTATCGACGCTCGATGTACACCCTTTGGAAACGCACGGCTCCCGCGCCCACCATGGAAATCCTCAATGCTCCCAGTCGTGAAGTCTTTTGTGTTCGTCGCGAGCGCACCAACACCCCCCTGCAAGCCTTTGTGACCTTGAATGATCCACAATTCGTCGAGGCCTATCGTCAACTGGCGTCCTTGGCGATGAAGTCTGGAAACGATGCGAGTGCTCGCCATGCATTCATCGCCCAGCGTCTGTTAGGCCGCAATTTGAAAGCAGAAGAAATCGCCACCATGCAGGACACCCTGCATTCCTCCCAAACTTATTACGCCAGCCATGCCGAGGAGGCCACCAAGTTGATCACCGTGGGTGCCAGCAAGGCCGACCCGCAGCTCAATCCCGCCGAGCTCGCCGCATGGACCGTGGTCACCAGCCAATTGGCAAACCTTGATGAAGCCCTGACCAAATAAACTCCCTCCGCACTTTGCCTTATGAACGACATCGAACTTTTTAACTCCGCATTAACTCGCCGTCAATTTTTCCGCAAGAACGCCACGGGTTTGGGTTACGCCGCACTCGCCTCACTCTTGGGTCAAGAGGCAATGGGAGCCGGCACGGGAGAAATCCCACCGGCACTCGCCCAATTCGCACCCAAGGCAAAGCGCGCGATTTATCTATCGATGATCGGTGCACCATCGCAGTTTGAGATGTTCGATTACAAACCCAAGATCGAATTCAACAAAGACCTCAAGGATTTCCTCGCTGCATCCGGTCAGCGTCTTACTGGCATGACCTCAGGGCAATCGCGCTTTCCTGCAGCTCCCTCGATTTTCAAATTCGCCCAACACGGAAAAGATGGAACCTGGGTTTCCGAATTACTGCCCTGGACCGCGAAAATGGCGGACGATATTTGTGTGATTCGCTCGATGCAAACCGATGCCATCAACCACGAACCCGCGAACCAGTTGATGTATACCGGCAATATGGTCGGAGGAAAGGCGTCGATCGGATCCTGGCTGTCCTATGGACTCGGTTCGATGAATCAAGATCTGCCCACCTTCGTGGTTCTGCATGCCTCGCATTCCAATCCCGGTTCCAACGTGCAAGCCATTTCCTCACGTCTGTGGGGTTCGGCGTTTCTCCCAGGAAAGTATGCAGGTGTGGCGTTGCGCTCCAAGGGCGACCCGGTTCTTTTCCTGCAAGACTCCCCGGGAGTGCCTCGTGAAATTCGACGCAAAATGCTCGATGGCCTTGCCGCGATGAATCAAAAATCGTATGAGGCCGTTGGCGACCCGGAAATCCAAACCCGCATCCAGCAATACGAAATGGCATTTCGCATGCAAACCAGTGTGCCGGAATTGGCGGATGTCAGCAAGGAGAGCGAGGAAACCTACAAACTCTACGGACCCGATTCCAAAAACCCCGGTACTTTCGCCAGCTCCACCCTGATGGCCCGTCGATTGCTGGAACGCGGTGTGCGCTTTGTGCAAATTTTCCACCGCGGCTGGGATCAACATGGCAACCTTCCGCATGATATCGCAGCACAGTGCCGTGATATCGACCAAGGGAGCTATGGACTGATTCAGGACCTCAAACAACGGGGAATGCTGGATGACACACTCGTCATCTGGGGTGGTGAATTCGGACGTACTACCTACTCCCAGGGCCAACTGACGCAAACCACCTACGGACGCGACCACCACCCCCGCGCATTCTCGATCTGGATGGCTGGCGGCGGCATCAAAGGAGGATTCAACTACGGGGAAACCGATGAAATGTCCTTTAACATTACCTCAGGTGCCATGCATGTGCGCGATCTGCATGCGACAATTCTGAATCAGCTGGGAATCGATCACCTCCGCCTCTCCTACAAGTATCAGGGACTCGACAACCGACTCACTGGTGTTCTTCCTGCAAAAGTCGTGAAGGATATTCTGGCTTAACGAACAGGGGACCGAATCATGCGATTCTTGCGGCTCAAAAAATTTCCTTCGAAGCTTCACTCGAATGAAATGGGCCAATCATCATGCCGATCAAGAGAAAGGTTCGTCTTGCAAGTTCGTGGCAGTTTCTGCGTTATATTCGTCATGTCGTTTGCAAAACTTTCAGGACTGCTGATTCTTTCGTCTTCGCTGGCATTGGCGGACCATGGCGGCACAGAAGCTTTCGATTCCATCACCGGGAAGTATTATGGCATCTCACAGACCGCCGTGCGCAATGCCAATATCTCTTTCGGTTGGTCCGAGGATGAATCCAAGCTGATTTATCAAGTCGAGGGAGAAGACGGAAAGCCGATCACAAAATGCCATGATCTGAACACTGGCATCGAGTCGATCACCACGGAAAAAATCCCTCATGCGAAGCGGCCCGCGAACGAGCGTGGTCCGGGTCGGCCGGGATACGAAAACTCCCAATCCAAGGATGGAGCGTGGGAAGTGACGCTGAGAGACGGCAAAGTGTTGTTGAAAAACCGCATGGGCAACACCGAGACCATCTTGGCCGTCGATGACGCCGGGGGGCGCTTCAGTGGCAATCCCTACTGGTCGCCGGATTCCAAACATTTTCTTTTATGGAAACGCAAAGACATTCCCGTTCGCAAGGTGCAATACGTCCGGTCCTCGCCCGGGAAACAATTACAGCCTGAACCTTTCACCATCGACTACCCCAAACCTGGTGATGAATTGAACATCGCCGAGCCGTGGCTGTTTTTTACCGATGGCCGGGAACCGATGCCCGCAGATCCCTCACTGATCGCCCATCCGTTTGAGATCAAAAATGCCGCGTGGCGCGAGGATTCGGCACGATTGACCTTCGACTACATCGAACGAGGATTCGGCAAAATGAATGTCATCGAAATGAATGCCACCAACCGCAGCCAGCGGGTGTTGATTCGCGAGGAAAGTGACACCTTTGTTTACGCCTATGGATACGGATTCCGCCACGACTTGCGCGCGGGAGATGAAATCCTGTGGAATTCCGAACGCGATGGCTGGAATCATCTCTATCTCTTCGATGGCAAAACGGGAGAGGTGAAAAAGCAACTGACCAAGGGCAACTGGGTAGTCAAAAAAGTCGTATCGGTATCTGAGAAAAAACGCCAGGCTCTGGTCAAAGTCTGCGGCTGTTATCCCGCGCAGGATCCCTATCTGGAACATTTTATCATGGTGCATTTTGATACCGGTAAAATCGTTCCCTTGACCGCATCAGCCGGACAGCATGAAGAACCGGTTTTTTCTCCGCTCGGGAATTACTATGTTTGTCGTTGGTCGCGCATCGACAAGCCCTGGGTTTACGAACTCCGCCGCACCGAGGATGGGAAGCTCATCAAAACTCTGAGTGAAGCGGATGATCGCGAATTACGGTCGAAGTGGAGGCTTCCAGAGCCATTCGCGGCAAAAGATCGTGAAGGGAAATTCGATATTTACGGCCTGGTGGTGCTGCCTCCCGATTTTGATCCCACAAAAAAATATCCCGTGATCGAATCGATCTACGCCGGCCCTCATGATGCCTTTACCAAAAAATCCTGGGGTCCATGGCTCATGCCGATGCATGAGGTTGCGGTGCATGGGTTTATCGTCGTGAAAATTGATGGTCGCGGCACGGCACATCGTGGCAAGGAGTTCCATCATTTCTGCTATAAAAACCTCAAAGACGCGGGGTTGCCCGATCGCATGGCATGGATGAAAGCCGCGGCGAAAAAATTCCCGCAGATGGATTTATCCCGGGTGGGGATCTTCGGTGGATCCGCTGGCGGTCAAAATGCATTGGGCGCGCTGCTTTTTCATGGCGATTTCTACAAAGTCGCAGCGGCGGATTGTGGATGTCATGATAACCGCATGGACAAGATTTGGTGGAACGAACAATGGATGGATTGGCCCGTAGGTCCGCATTATGCCGACAACTCGAATGTCATCCATGCGAAAAATCTGAAGGGAGCCTTGCTGCTCACCGTGGGCGAGGAGGATACCAACGTCGATCCATCCTCGACCATGCAGGTGGTGAACGCGCTGATCAAGGCGGACAAGGACTTTGAATTGATCGTGGTGCCGAACGCGAATCACGGCGTTGGCGAATCACGCCACATGCAGCGCAAGCGGGTGGACTTTTTCCGCAGGTATCTGGGAGGGCCTGTTTCCGGATCATGAAGCGCATAGCAGAAAAGCTCAGCGAATGGTTTCCGCTTTGGATCGTTCTTGGTTGCCTCTGGGCTTGGTGTCAACCCGCTGCCTGGACATGGTTCCAGCCATGGATTTCCGCGGGACTTGGCGTAATCATGTTGGGCATGGGGTTGACCCTGCGCTTTGCTGATTTTCGCGAGGTATTGCGACAGCCGAAATGGATCTCGATCGGAGTGGGTTTGCAATTTCTGATCATGCCTGCTTCCGCGTTTCTTTGCAGCAAGGTCTTTGGACTGAACAAAGAACTGGCACTGGGATTGATTCTAGTCGGATGTTGTCCGGGAGGGACGGCTTCCAATGTGATTTGTTACCTTGCGCGCGCAAACGTGGCCCTGAGCGTTTTGTTGACCATGTGTTCGACATTCATCGCGGTATTTTTGACTCCCCTTCTCACGCAGTGGCTGGCGGGACAATTGATGCCCATCGATGCGTGGGCACTGTTTCGTTCGATGATCGAAGTCGTGTTGATCCCACTGGTTTCCGGATTGATCATCAATACGTTTCTCGACCGCAGCCCCTACCGGGAAAAAAGCCACCACTGGATTGGTGTGCTCGGTCCTTTGCTGAGTGTGGTGGTCATTGTTCTCGTGGTTGGAAGTATCGTGGCGGGACGCAAAGCGGAAATTGCCAGTGCTGGTCTTTTGTTGTTTTTTGCTGTATTTGGCATGCACGCACTGGGATTTCTGTTAGGCTACATCATTTCCCGTGCCTGCGGCGGCGACAAGTCGGCAAGCCGAACCGTTTCGGTGGAAGTGGGCATGCAAAACAGCGGCCTCGGCGCCACGTTGGCGAAACAACACTTTTCCCAACTGGCGATGGCTCCCGTGCCCGCAGCCATTTCCGCCGTGTTCCATAGCTTGATCGGCAGTTTTCTTGCCTGGTGGTGGAGCCGTAGCAAGCCTTCCTCAGACAAATAATCCGCGTTCGTTCATGTGCGCCAGCAACGCGTGCAAACCCTCAATCTGGGCTTCACCGCGACATGCTTTCATCATCTGCTCAAACGATACGCTGCCGTCGCAAAGCCGCAACCAATGGCAGTCTTGCAGAGCCAACTGACACGGACGGTGAAAGGCATCAACGATCGGCTTGCCTTGTCTCAGGTGATCCAGATTGAGCAAGCTCAAACGCGGGAATTCAGGAAGTTCATCCGACACGATGATCGGCGCATAGCGCAAACGTATCATTCCCAACGAGAGCAGGGAAAATGTTAATTTCAGTGCCTGCGGAAGATCGATCTGAGGGGTTTTTTCCAAGAGACTTTTGATTGGCAGGCAGGAGGGAGTTGCCCGCATGATGGCTTGGGCAAATGCATCGGTCGAGGTGTTTCCCGTGGGAGGAATCGGCATGAGCCGCTCGATGCACAAGCCCGACAGCTCATCCGGCGTCGGAGCCTTGCGCCGGGCATCGCTACGGCAAATGACACTACAACGGAAGCTGCGCCCGGTCAGGAAATCGATCATCTGCTCCATCAGCAACGGATTTGTCGCCAGTGACTGCAGTTGTTGTCTGGCAGCTGTTCCCAGCAGGGAGATGCGCGGCAATGTGCTATCGGCCTCCCCCAGGTAGATTAGTCCACTTTGTTGACTCCAGTGAAAAAATTGACTAAAGTAACAAGGATCATTGTCTGGCGCGAGGTCGTCATGAGCGAGCTGTACGGCTCCTTTGGCATGGGTATCTGACACGACCTCCAATAGATGTTGTGCATAGGCATCATCGCGGCCCTCCAGAGATTGTGCGATGGATTGCAACGCTGAGCACGCCGACCCCTGATGCTCCGGAATTTGCTGGAGCGCGAGAGTCATTTCACGCAGCGACTGCCGCATGGCCCAACCGGGGAGTGTATTGTAACTGATCATCGCCACCCCGTTGTCCTTGAGTGAACGTTCGCACAAAGCCAGCAGAGCCGTTTTTGCCGTGTCGGGAATCCAGGAAAAAACACCGTGGGCGATGATGATATCGTAGTGCCGGGCGGGCGCTTGCCATGTCGTTAGATCCGCACAGTGGAATTCGATGTTGTGAAGGTCTGCGAGTTGCGCGAGTCGTTTTGCCTCATCGATGGCGCCAGCATCCAGATCGATGGCGGTGATCGTGGCTTGCGGGAGACTTTCCGCAATCGGCAGGATGTGATGACCGCTGGCACAGCCAATTTCCAGAATATGCCATTCATGTTCCGGAGCCGGGCGGATGCCGCCGAGCCATGCCGTGGCAGCGATCACCGAAGGATGCGCGGGCGGATGGCTCATGGCCGGATAAAAGTCCATGGTGTGGTTTGTCATAGCACGGTGGAGAGACGGCGGACAGAAATTTGATCCCAGAAATTCCGATCTTGTACGGAGGAAAAATGGCGACGCCAGGGACGCAGGGCAGCGCTTCCGCCGATCTGATTGCCACCGCAAAGCGTTTCATTCAAGCCCTCGGGCGTGCGCACTTCCTTGACACAAGGAAAATGCTGCCGATAAAGTTTGCGCACCTGAGTTTGGAGAGTCCTGTGACCAGCTCCGCGCACGAGATTGGTGAGGAGAATGCCATCTTCATGCAGCAATCGCTTGAGATGCAGCATCAATCTTTCATCGAAGTGACCAGGGCGATAAACGTCGGTCTTTCCCGCCAGATAAACATCATCGATCACCACATCAAAACGCTTACGGCATCGCTTGATCCAATCATAGGCATCGGCGATATGAATGTCACAGCGGAGATCATCAAGATGCATGTGCTTGCGGGCCAGTTCGATCAATTCGCCATCGATGTCCACCGCGGTCAATTCGACGTCAGGTAGCAGATGGCGCAGGGCGTGAAATGTCGTACCACCGGCCAGTCCCAGCATGAGAATCGATCTCGGTTCGCGCCGCGGATGCAACAAAGCAGCCGCTACCAGGTTGTCCCATGCCAGGCCCGTCAGAAAACGCTCTGCATGCCACCATGCATGGACCGCCTGCTCGACGCGAAATTCCACCTGTCGGGCTGATTGCCATACCTCGATGCGCTGAAAGCGGGTTGTTGCAGTTTCAAGAAGAGGCATGTTGAAAACGAATCAATGGAGGTCCTGCGGAGATGGCGAATGCTGTGCGCGTTCTCTTTTGCCCTTGGCTCTCAAGGCGAAAAACAGTCCCAGCCCCACAACGACAAGGAAGCCGCAGATCAGCACACGCAGAATTCTTAAAAATGCCGAGTCCACCTGCTGATTGGAAACCGTCGATTGAGGAACATCACCGGTTTTGCGCCGTAATTCCAATTTGCCCGGCTTCGCCTCCATGGCAGTCAGTTTCTGTAAAACAGGACCCAGCACCGGATCTTGCTCGAGGCCAACGCCGAGGCGATAGGGAGGAATCTGTGCGATGAATTCGCGAGGCACGGTTTTTCCCGGCACCTTCAGGTCTAACACCTGAAAGACCAAGGCCTTCTCTGCGAGCAGGGGCTTCAGGGTGATTTCAGCATTGAGGTATCGCATCTTACCCGAGCCCGGCATGCCATTCATCGGTCGCGTATGATCCGCGACGATGACACCATCGCCGATCTCCTTTACGAAAAAGCTGCCGCGGTAGTCGCGGAGCGGCTCCATGGCTGCCAGCACGTGATTGAGATCGTCTGAGGAGAGCTCGATACTCGCGGCTTGCTCCGTCGGACTCAAAACCGCGTCGCGGAACCGTTGCAAACGTGCGTGCAGATCGTTCATTGCCGCTTCCCGGCCCTCGATGGTGATTTCCGGCAACTTTGTCGGCTCGGCCACGGTGAATTTGTCGATTTCCTTATTCTGCTGAATCAGCGAGTAAGCGGAGACAGCGATGACAAACACTGCCACGGCGGCAAGGATCATCATAATGAGACATCCGGCGAATGGCGAGCGGGCCGGGGCGTTTTCAGGTGAAGCCATGCGCGGATTATGGCGTGGAATTTCCTCCTGCCAAGCCGCGAATGGGAGGAAATCCACATGGAACGACGAAAAAGCGTGGTTTTATCGGAAATTCGATGGTTTTTTCTCACTTAAGGCTTGCCAAATCGTGAAAAATATGGTCATTGGCTCGCCCGGCTGCCTCCTTGACCCAGAATCATGTTACCCGACAACATCATTCCATTTGAATCTCCCAAGGCGGAACAGCGGTATCCTTCACTCCCTATGAAAAGTGAGCTCGTCTACAAAGCTGCCGAAATCATCGATGATCCTCAGGTCTTGATCAATCTCGTTTCCAAACGTGTGCGTCAACTCAACAGCGGTCGCTCACCATTGATCCCTACCGTTCCGAGCATGGGGGCTGCTGATATCGCTCTCACCGAGATCATCGAAGGGAAAATCAAGATCCTCGATGCAACCGCCGAGCCGTCTTGAGTGACTGCGGGATTTGACCATGCCCAGGCATGAGTAACGAGATTGCCACCAACCGCAAAGCAGGGCGAGATTTTCACATCAGTGAAAAATACGAAGCTGGTATTGAACTGCGCGGCACCGAGGTCAAGTCCATCCGCGCGGGAAAAATCAATATTTCCGATGCATTTTGTCGCGTTGAGAAAGGCCAGCTTTTTCTCTACGGTTGCGACATCCAACCTTGGGAAACAGCTTCTCTTTGGTTCCAGCACGAAGCGAAACGACCACGGCGCTTGCTACTCCACAAACGAGAAATATTCAAACTCGAGCAAGCCAGTGCGATCAAGGGAGCATCTCTACCGCTCCTGCGCATGTATTGGAAAAACCGCAAGGTCAAGGTCGAGATCGGCGTGGGCAAAGGAAAAACCCATGGCGACCAGAGGCATGATTTAAAAAACCGCGTCGAATTACGTGAAGCCCAGCGCGAGATGGCGCGCTTCAATCAGCGTGCATGATTGTCATGGCTTGGCTGATGAATCGCCACGCCGGAAAACAACTGGCATACGGAAAGATTTCCCCGACCATGCAAACCAATCAATGAAATTTCACTCGTAAGCGCGGGAGGGAGGTGCTAGGTAAAATTCGTGATTGTTGTCTCCGAAATTTCCGCATTGCTAGAGAGGTTGACTCAACTACCGCGTCCCCTTTGTCTGGTTCCGACGATGGGTGCTTTGCATGCCGGGCACATCGCACTGATCCGTGCCGCCCGTCAACACGTGGGCCCAGAAGGCACCGTGGCGGTCTCGATTTTTGTCAACCCCATCCAATTTGATCGAAAAGACGATCTGGAAAAATACCCCCGCCCCCTGGAGAACGACCTCGATGCATGCCAATCAGCAGGTGCGGATCTGGTATTCACCCCTGATCCGGCGAATATGTATGCAGCCGATCACAGCGTAACGATCTCCGAGAACCGATTATCCACGACACTCTGCGGAGCCTCCCGCCCGGGACATTTCACAGGAGTGTGCACCGTTGTGATGAAGTTATTTCTGATGTTTCGTGCGGATTCGGCGGTATTTGGAAAAAAAGATTTCCAGCAACTCGCCATCATCCGCCGCATGGTGCGGGATTTGAATGTTCCCATTGAAATCATAGGACATCCAACCATCCGCGAGCCTGATGGACTGGCAATGTCATCAAGGAATGTGCGTTTGAGTCATGAACACCGCGCGGAGGCTCCATCGCTTCACCGTGCCCTGGGTGCTGCGGCTGATCTTTTGCAACTGGGCGAACGACAAGCCTCCCCCATCCTCTCGGCGGCTCGCCATCACTTATCGGCAGCGCCTTCCTTTCGTATCGACTACCTTGCCCTGGTGGATGCTGAAACCTTGGAACCGATCGCGATGATCCGCAAACCGGCCATACTGGCAATTGCTGGATTTTTCGATAATGTGAGATTGATCGATCATATCGAAATTTCTTAACAACTTTTCGTGTTTTGCGGTTTTTATCATAAGGCAGCCATGTTTGCAGCCGGCAAATGATCCCCAACCGTTTTTCATGAGCGAGAATCATCGTACAGCAGCGCTGCAGCGCTATGGCATTAACGCGAACGAGTTGGGATCCGAATTCGACTATATCACGACCCTTGCTGCCCGCATTTGTGGTACCTCCATGGCATCAATCTCTTTTGTCGAAGAATCCCATGTCTGGTGCAAAAGTGGTATCGGGATCGCGTCACAGAACTTACCACGCGGTCATTCATTTTGTGAACGAGTCATCCAACAACGCGAAATACTGGTCATTCCAGACGCGAGACTCGATCCGCGTTTTGCCAACCACTCCTTGGTGCAGAACAATAGCGGCATCGTCTTTTATGCGGGAGCCCCACTCATCACCCACGAAGGTCATTGCATTGGTGCTCTGTGCGTCATGGATCCGAAACCGTGCGAATTATCGCCGGAGCAGATTGATTCACTCATCAAACTCAGCCGCATGGTGATGGCTCAATTGGAGAGAACCACCAATGAAGAGGAAATCCGCGCGGTCCAGCAGTTGTTGAGCGAGTCAAACAAACAGACGGATCATGTTATCGCGTCCACCCTGCGTGCGATTGCGATCATTGACGTGCACGGCATGGTCACCAGTTGGAATCCTGAAGCAGAATCGGTCTTTGGATGGAGTGCTGAAGATGTGTTAGGAAAAAGTATCAAGGAAAAGATCGTTCCCCAGCGTTATTTTAAGATTTACGAACGCATCCTCGGCAGACTTCAGAGGAACATGGCACTGCCACGGTTTCTGCAAAAAATGGAAACCTCAGCGCTGAGCCGCAACATCGGAGAGATCCCGATCGAGCTGCGACTATCGACCATCACAGTGAGAGAGGAAACTCAACTGTTAGCCAGAGTTCTGAATTTTGAGCGCTTTCCAACACGTCCAAAGTACCTGGAAAAAACCAGAGGCATGCTCACAGCTGTGGGCAAACTCCAATCAGAATACATCTTAAAAAACAAGGAGAACCATACTCAGATTTTCGAGGAATTGCTCAAACTCCTGTTAGGATTTACCGATAGCGAATATGGCTTTGTTGCCGAGGTTCTGACTGACGAGCAAGGTGCGCCGTACCTCAAGACGCATGCGATCACCGACATTTCCTGGAACGAGGAGACACGGGCATTGTTTCAAAAACACAAAGCAGCCGGGCTTGAATTCCGGAATCTCAACACATTGTTTGGCGCTGCTCTGGTAACCGGGCAACCTGTCATCGCCAATGACCCTGCCAGTGACCCGCGCAGAGGAGGTTTACCACCCGGTCATCCACCCATGAATTCGTTTCTTGGCGTGCCCATCTGGAGAGGTGAAAAGATGATCGCCATGGTCGGAGTCTCCAATCGACCCAGCGGCTATGACATGGAATTGGTCAGAGAAATCGAGCCTCTTTTATCGACTTACGCCACGATCATACGCGGTTATCAAGTCGATAAAGAGCAGCGCGCGTATCAACAAAAGATCGAACTTTTAAATTCTGATCTCGAGCAGCATGCTGCGCAACTGAGCGAAGCTCTCGAAACAAATACACGCGTCAAAAGAGAACAACTCGAGGCACTGCAGGAATACTCAGCCACTCTGGAGCGCCGTGTTACGGAGCGAACGGCAGAATTACAAAATTCCAAGAGACAGTTCCAAGATCTTTTTGAATACGCTCCCGATGCCTTGGTATTAACCGATGGCCAAGGGATTATCCGCCTATCGAACGGTGTGACCGAGGAAATTTTCGGTTGGAGTCGGAACGATCTATTCGGACGACCTATCGAAATGCTACTGACTGAGGAGTCGCAAGACGAATACCGACAGGTGAGAAACCTCGTGATCAATGCCGGTCAGAAATCAACTCTGCGGGGCAGGAGAAAAAATGGAGTAGATTTCTCTGTCGAGCTAAGCATCAGCCCCGTCATGATGGATGGAAATCAATGCCTCGTAACAGCCATGAGGGATGTTTCTGAAAGAACCCATCTCGAGCAGGAATTGGTACGGATCAGCTCCCACGAACAAGAACGCCTGGCGCATGAGTTGCACGATCACCTGGGTGCCTATCTCGCGGGTATCGCATTGCGATTCAAAACCTTGGCGGAATCACTCAACCAGCGCGCCATTCCCGAAGCGGAGATTGCTACAAATCTCGTGGCACAAGTGAATGACGCGATCAATCAAGTGCGAAACTTCTCGCGCTTGATGGCTCCCGTCGATCTTGAGACCGGTGGGCTTTCGGCGGGATTGTCTCAGCTATCAAGAGAAATCAAATCGATTTTCCACATTGATTGCCAGGTTCATTTCTCGACACCTCTTCCCCATCTGACTCGCAATCAGAGCCTTCACCTCTATCGGATCGCACAAGAAGCCACTCGCAATGCAATCCATCACGGGCAGGCGCAATTGATCATCCTTCAACTCAGCTGCGAAGAAGAACGGATGATCCTGTCCATTTCCCATGAAGGCATACCATGGAATCCTGATTTTCGACAAACTCGGGGCATGGGTATGCGCATTATGCGCCATCGAGCGCTGGGTATGGGAGGCCAATTGACCATCGAAGTATCGGAACAGGGAGCAACCACTGTCACCTGTCGAATTCCCACCACGCCGCAGCAAACTTAAGCACAAATCATTCAATCACATGCATCGAATCCGCGTATTGATCGTCGAAGATCATCATTTTTTTCGCAGTGGTCTGGCCCAGTGGCTGGATCATCAAAAAGATATCATGTGCTGTGGCGAAGCTGCATCCATTCGGGAGGCTAGACAGGCGGTGCCAGAACTGCAACCCGATGTAATATTGATGGATCTCCGTCTGGGTGATGGGGAAGGTCTCGATCTCATTCAGGAATTCAGCCAAAATCACCCCGCCATCCGCATCATTGCATTGTCACAATTCGATGAAGAAATTTTCGCCCATCGTGCGCTGCAAGCTGGCGCTCGTGGTTATCTGATGAAGTCAGAAGCAACGGAGTCGGTTATGACTGCGATTCTTGAAGTAATGTCCGGCGGCATTCACCTGAGTCCCAAAATGGAAGCCAAACTGCTCAGCAACATGTTTCCCGACCCCGTTTCACGCGATCCGAACCTTGCCCGATTGTCGAACCGCGAATTGCAAGTTTTTCAGTTACTGGGTTCCGGCATGTCCACGATCGAAATCGGGCAGCATCTCAAGCTCAGTCACAAGACGATTGAAACGTATCGCGAACACCTCAAGCAAAAGCTTCATTTGGCGGATGCCGTCTCACTACTGAATGCGGCAAAATCATGGGTGATCACCGGAAAATTGAGCCTGCAAGCGAAGGATTGATCGAAAACCGCTGGGGATGTTTTTGAGAGAAATAAGGGTTTTTTCCTTAATCATTTTCAGGAACTCTCCCCGATGGCGCAAGCATGGATTCATGATAACTTGCATTCTGGTTAGCGGAAAGGCAGTAGGTTTTTTAAACTGATTCTAACTGTCTTAAAGCGAGTCTGATTCAACTTGGCGGAGAATTCCAATGACCAAGTGGTATTTTTGTTAGAGTATCCTGGGGGGGAAATCTACAGACCACTTGGTCATTTGAGTTCTCCGTTTTTGTTTCCGAATCGCTGCTGCGAATTTACGCCAAAAATCATTCGCGATCAATGGCAACCTTCCGAACTGCTTTGACAAAATCAGCCATCCGACCCGATTTTTTTGCAGCGGATACTCAAGCAATCAATGGTCCATCCACGCGATGGAGTCTCTGGATGATTTGCTCCACCATACCTTCGGCAGGCAACATCACGTCATTACGTGATGACAGGATCCTGCATTTGCACTGGCTCGCATCGGTGCCGATCACCAAGGCAAAGCGAGCTCCCGATTGTTCGGCTCGCTGCATTTGCTTCGGATATTTCATCGGCAACATGGGAAAATCCACGGCGACACCCGCTGTGCGCAGTTCCGTCACCAATCGCAGAGCATCGCTGCGACGCGTCTCGTCATCGACAATCACATAAACGTCGCAACCTGCCTGATGCCGTTGCAGCCAAACTTCCATTTGCATCAACGCGTGGGGAGTTTCCTCAATGAGATTGCGAATCACGTAGTCACCCATGGCAAATCCTGTAGCGGGCAGATCCACCTTGCCATCGGAAATAGTGGAAACGAGAGAGTCATACCGGCCACCACCGGCGACGGCACGCATGGAAGCTTTGGCATCGAACACCTCGAAAACCAGACCAGTGTAATAGGCCAGGCCACGCACAATCGATAAGTCCCAGCGCACAAAATCCCCCAACCCGCGCGCCGTGAGATCCGCGAGAAGAATCTGATAAGACTCGGACGCGTTGTCAGGATTGGCGATGAATTCCTTGATCTCGTCGATCGATGAACCCAACGCGGTGAGTTTTTCCGCCAGCACTTCCGGGCGATCGCGTTCCAACTTGTCAACAATCTGCAACAAAACGGATAATTGTTCGGCATTCCAGCCGCGCTGTGCTGCAAAATCCGCCCATGCCTGGCGATCGGAGACACGAACCTGGTAGTCGTCTTTCTCAAAGCCAAATGCGCGCATCGTATCGATGGCCACCGACAACAATTCGGCATCAGCCTGTGCCGCGCTTTCACCGAGAATATCGACGTTGAATTGAAAAAATTCACGCCCGCGACCTTTTTGAGGTTTTTCATAGCGGAAACACTGCCCGATCTCAAACCACTTGAGAGGCTTGGGGAAATCGCGTTGGTGATCGGCAGCCAATCGCGCCAACGATGCCGTGACCTCGGGGCGCAGCGTGATATCGCGGCCGCCCTGATCGAAAAAGCGGAACAACTGGTTCGAAAGTTCGCCGCCGGATTTTTTCAAATACAACCCCGTATCCTCCAACAAGGGAGTTTCATATTCCACAAAACCATGCCTGCGTGCGGTGGCGCGCCAAGTTTCCTGCAAATATTGTCGCACCGCATAATCGCGGGGCAGAAAATCACGAAAACCGGGGAGTGATTGAAAAGCAGAGACAGCCATGGACCCGGAAAACATGCACGGATCACCTCGAGTAGGCAAGCCCCTAGTGCCCGCTTCCTTTTCTCCTTTACGACAAAAGCACACATCCTAGGCTTTCTCCATGATCCTCAAACCAATTTTCACGATCTATCTTTTTCTCATTGGCACCATCGGCGCTGCGAATGCCGATCCCAGAGAACAGTTTTCCCGAACTGAATCCATCCGCGTACGGGAGGACGACGTTTCGGCACGCCTCGAAACCTCAATCGCCACATGGGAAAAAAACGGAGTAAAAGTCGACTTGATCGGAGCCATCCACATTGCCGACAAGTCCTACTACGAAATCCTCAATCAAACCTTCCCGCAATACGACAGTCTTCTTTTTGAAATGGTAGGTGGAGAAAAACGAAGCATTGAAAGCAATCCGAACACATCCCGGGATTCCTCTCGATCGGGCCTATCGGGATTGCGCGATATCTATGCCATGGTGTCCCGTTTTCTAGGATTGAGCGGACAAGCCGAATGCATTGATTACTCGGCGAAAAATTTCGTGCATGCTGATCTCAGCATGGCGGAGTTCGAGGAAAAGCAAAAGCAGCGCAATGAATCACTGCTTGGTCTGGCGCTGAAAGCGAGCATCAGTGGCAAAGGCATGGAAGCGCCACGTCAGCCTGACGCCAATCGATTGATGGCTGCGATGCTCACCGGCAACCGCAATCTCATGAAACTCGAACTCATCCACACACTCGGACAAGGCGATGATCAAATTTCCATGTTCGCCGGTGATACCGTCATCATTACCGACCGCAACGAAAAATGCCTGAAGGTCATGGAAGAACAGATCGCGCAAGGGAAAAAAAACCTTGGCATCTTCTATGGATCCGCGCATTTCCCCGAAATGGAAAAAAGCCTTCTGGCGCGTGGATGGAAACGCTCGGGAGAGCGCTGGCTGACGGCTTGGAACATCCATCAAAGCACGCCGAAAAACCCAGTCCAACCGTTCGGAGCGAAACACCCCAATCTCGATGCACCCGCAACAGGTGAATGGTGGAAACGGCCAAAAGCCACGGGTAAAAACGAATGGTGGAATGATGTGATTCTCGATGTTCCACGCGATCAAACCGTGGCCTTCGCACTTTACACGGTCGATCGCGGAGTCTTGAAAATGACCGCTCAATTGGTTCCTCTGCTACCGGAAGAAACGCGGGATGTCCGGCTTGAAATCCAGCAGGTCGATGGTTCGTGGAAAGAAATGGCGAAGAGTCCTGTGATTGAACCGGGTTGGTCGGCACATTTTCGCGTCGAAGGTTGGGACGCCACAAAATCCGCGGCCTACCGTGTGCGCCATGGCGAGCGAGCCATGTTTGAGGGCTGTATCCGCAAAGACCCACGGAACAAATCCGTCATTGTTGTCGCCTCGCTTTCCTGCAATTCAAATCAAAACCGTGGCGCGCGCGCGGACATGGTGGCGAATCTACGGGAGCAAGATCCTGATCTGTTGTTCTTCGCCGGAGATCAGAGCTACGATCACGAACAACATACCGCCGCATGGCTCTTGTGGGGAAAACAATTTCGTGAAATCATCAAAGACAGACCTACCATTACCATTCCCGATGATCATGATATCGGACAAGGGAACTTCTGGGGACAGGGTGGCGTCGTTGCCAAAGCCGCCGCTGGTCATGATGGCGGATACTTTTTCCCCGCATCCTACGTCAAGATGGTCGAACGCTGCCAGACCTGGCATTTGCCTGATGCCTTCGATCCCACACCCGTCGAACAGGGCATCGGAGTTTACTACACCAACCTGAGAGTAGGAGGCATTGACTTTGCCATCATCGAAGACCGGAAATTCAAGAGCGGACCCTCGGGGAAAATCCCGCAAATGGGTCCTCGTCCCGATCACATCAACGATCCCAAGTATGATCGTAAGTCGGTTGATCTTGCCGGCTTGGAGTTGTTGGGAAAAAGGCAACTCACATTTTTGCGGCAGTGGAGCGGTGATTGGAGAGATGCACGGATGAAATGCGTGCTCTCACAAACCGCATTTTGCGGCGCAGTGCATTTGCACGGAGGTGTCAACAATCGGTTGCTTGCGGATCTGGACAGCAATGCCTGGCCACAGAGCGGACGCAATGCCGCACTGGAAGAATTACGCCGCTGCCGTGCCGTGCACCTCTGTGGCGATCAGCACCTCAGCGTGGTCGTGCAACACGGGATTCAGACGCACCGTGATGGTCCCTATGGTTTCACGAGTCCTGCGATTTACAATAACTATTATGGTCGTTGGTGGAGTCCCGTGAATCAAGGCGCTGGAGGCAATCCGATCCCCCAAAGCCCCTTGCCATGGACCGGAGATTATGAAGACGGCCTGGGCAATCCCATCACCATGCTCGCCTATGCCAACCCTGGAAACATGGGTGGCGCGCCAAATCATGACAACCAGCGCGGCGATGGCTACGGTCTGGCGAGATTTGATAAAAACGCAGCGACGATCACCTTCGAAGCCTGGCCCTACCAAGGTCGCGTGAGCGAGGGGCTCAAGCCCTACCCCGGCTGGCCCATCACCATTGCCATGGCCGATAATGATGGCCGCAAGCCACTGAAACAAATTCCCGTGCCACAAGTGATTCGTGATCTTCCGCAACCCGTCATTTCCCTGGTTGATGACAGCACCGGTATTCCCGTGTATACCCAGCGATTTGATAAGGCGCCATCCACCCTGCCCGTCTACAAAGATGGCAGCTTTTCACTTCGTTATGGCAAGGATCAGGCCACAGAAAAAGCACCTTGATGCCCTGACCTTCCTCTGCCTTGTTGAGGCCCGCTGATCCGCGAAAAATCTTGAATATCCGCTGTCTTTCCCCCACCGTCCCCTCGTCCTATGCTTTCCGTTCACAAATTGACCAAAACGCTTGGCGGCCGTACATTGCTGCGCGATGCCGAAATGACCATCAACTGGGGTGAACGCGTGGCCCTCGTCGGACCCAACGGTGCGGGCAAGTCCACGCTTTTCCGCATGATTCTCGACGAGGATTCACCCGATGAAGGCAGCATCGAACGTGACGAGTATGCCATCACCGGCTATCTCGCTCAAGAAGCAGGATCACCGGGCGACGAGACGATTTTGGAAATCGCCATGGGTGTCACTCCGGAAATGGTCGGTCTGCTGCGCACCATGCGTGAACATGAGGCCAAGGACAACCACGGCGACCCTGAATATGCCAAAGCCCAGGATCAGTTCAATCACCTCAACGGCTACCAGCTCGAACCCAAGGCGAAAAAAATCCTCAACGGCCTTGGCTTCAAAGAAGATGATTTTCACAAGCCCGCCAGTGAATACTCTGGCGGCTGGGTGATGCGCGCCTACCTCGCCCGCCTGCTTGTCATGGAACCGGATTTGCTCATGCTCGACGAGCCCACCAACCACCTCGACCTGCTCTCTTTGCTCTGGCTCCAACGCTATCTTCTGAACTACTCCGGCGCCATCTTGATGATTTCCCACGATCGTGATTTCATGGATGCATTGGTCGAATCCGTGGTCGAAATTGATCCCGATGCCGCGAAACTCATCACCTACACTGGCAACTACAGCGCCTATCTGCAGCAACGCGAGCAGCGCTATGAACAACTCGTTCAAGCGTATCGCAGTCAACAAAAGGAAATCGATGGACACCAGGAATTCATCGATCGTTTCCGCCAAGTCACCTCCAAGGCCGCGCAAGTGCAATCCCGTGTGAAATTCCTCGAGAAACTGGAACGAATCGAAAAACCACGCGCACCGCGCAAGGCCTTCAAGTTCAGTTTCCCTCAGCCTCCACGCTCGAACCAGAAAGTCATCGAGCTACAAAAAGTTTCTCAAGCCTACGGTAGCAAACAGATTTACAAAGACCTCGATCTCACCATCGAACGCGGCGATAAAATCGTTCTCGTCGGTCCCAACGGCGCGGGCAAATCAACCCTATTGAAAATCCTCGCCAACGTTCTTCCGATCAATGGTGGCAAGATCGACGTCGGCTACGCCACGAAACTCGGCTACTATTCGCAACACCGCTCCGAGGCGCTGAACGAAAACAATACCGTGCTCGAGGAAGTGATGTCCGCATGCTCGACACTGCGCGAAGACGAAGCCCGCTCGATTCTTGGCTCCTTTCTCTTCCGCCGCACCGATGTGGAAAAACGCATCCCCGTTCTCTCGGGTGGTGAAAAATCCCGTCTCAACCTGGTGAAATTCCTCGTCAATCCGCCAAACCTATTGCTCATGGACGAACCCACGACTCACCTCGACATCCTTTCCATCGACTCCCTCGTTTCCGCGCTGAAGAGTTATGAAGGCACCTTGGTGTTCATTTCCCACGACGTCCACTTCATCCGCTCACTTGCCGAGACCACCCTTCACATCAACAACGGTACCGTCACACGCTACTCCGGCGGCTACGATTATTTCCTCGAAAAATCCGGTCTCAACGACGACCGCGGCGCGGTGACAGCCTGAGTCGTGGCGGCGTTTTCCAAACGCCGCCGCGTCACCTTCGACAAAACCGGAAGCCCGGCATGGCTTTCACCAGCCGCCGCATTTCCAACTTGAGCAAGGTAGCGGTCACCGTGGCCGCAGGTAATCCGCTCAATCCAATGATGCGATCCACGCTTTTCTCCTCGCTGTCCAGCACCGCAAAAACGGCAGCCTCATCACTTTCTAACAATGGCATTTCCGCCTGCACGTCATCGACGATGTTCTTCGTACTTTTACCAAACGAAAAGGCACCGAGATCATCGATGATATGGGCGGGATCGGCTGCCAAAGTCGCGCCATCACGAATCAATTGATGGCAACCGGCGGAAGTCGGTTTATCGATGGGTCCGGGAATGGCATAGACGGATTTCCCGTATTCGCTGGCAAGATTCGCGGTAATCATCGCACCCGACCACGCCGGGCACTCGGTTACGAGCAAAGCCTTGCACCATGCCGCGACAATGCGATTGCGCTGCGGAAACGTCTGTTTATCGGGCTCGGTATGCAACGGAAATTCCGAGACGATGGCACCGTGGCCGTTGGCGATTTTTTCCGCGAGAGCAAGATTTTCCGGTGGATAGATTTTTGCCAATCCCGAGCCGATGACCGCAATCGTGCGACCTCCCGCCGCGACAGCTGCCTCGTGCGCGGTGGTATCGATGCCGCGCGCCAAACCCGAAATAATGGTGTACCCCGCATGCGCGAGCTGATAGGAAAACTTTTTCGTCGCCTGCGTGCCATACATCGTGCTGCGACGTGAACCGACCACCGCAATCGAATGTTTATCCCGTTCCTCCAGCTTGCCCCAAACGTAAAGCACATTCGGTGCATCATAGACTTCTCGGAGCGGTGCTGGGTAATCGGCATCGAACTTTGAGAGCAAAATAAGACCCCGTGATTTTACTTCGGCCAGTTCCTTACTGACATCGCAGTGATCCTGCCAGCGATGGAGAATGGCTGCGGTTTCCTCACCGATGTGGCTGACGCGCAAAAGAACCTCCATGGGCGCTCCGAGCACTGCCGACGGCGAGGCAAACTGATCTAACAATTTCTGCACCCGCACCGGACCGATGCGCGGCAGGAGATTCAGGGCGACGAGAGCTTCAGTGTCAGTCATGGATGCCATTGGGAAAGTTGTTCAGGAAAGGGACAGTGTGCACAATCGCTGGTGTCTTCCAGACAAAAGTCACGATAGATTTGGATCAAGGCCTGTTGATGGGCGAGAGATTTCTGCCACGGTCTTGCCAGCGCCTCATTGCCGAACAACCGGATGCCAGCCCGCCGCACGGATTCGTTGTAACTCAACGCCCTGAGTTTGCCATAGGCCTCATAATCATACTCCGGATCATCGATCAAGGCGAGCGGCGCGAGGTGATTGGCGATCCACTCCAAGGCCTGTGTTTTCCCAAAGATTGCAATCGATGTTTCCGAACGCACCGAGGCTAACGTGTGATGATAATTCCAGAAGTCGTGGCGAATTTTGCTTAATTCGACTAACAGAAGTTCGGGCTGAAATGGGCGGGCCAAAGCCAGTGCACGAAACTTCGGCCAGTGTTGTGCCAGCACAGCCAGGGCCGCGACGCGACGATGCGGATGGTTTGCTGGTCGGTGCCCATGCATTTTCCAAGGAATCTCCCGCGATGACTCAAACTGTGCCCGGTGCTTCCACCAGGTTTTCCACAAATCACTGAGGTAATCACGGGTCGCACCAGTCGCTTGCTCGTGAATTTTGGGATGCAAAAATCCGGCACATCCAAAAAGGATGGCCTCGGTTCCGTGAGAGATTTCACGCATTTTATTGAGACTCGCCCGCTGCGACAGAAGCTGCATCGCCAGTGCATTGCCGCGATAACCCAAAGTCTGCGCCACCGATTGAAATAACGCGGCATCACGACCGTGGACGTCGGCGATTTGAAGAAATCGACGAGCCTTGTTTTGAGCTCGATAAAGAGATGCTTCACGCAGCAATGCCAAGACCCGCACAGGTTCCATCTCTCGCAGCGGTGCCACACAGCGGCCCGGACGCGCGATCGCCGTTTCGCGGCGCGGGCGCTGCAACGCAAGGGCGAGAGTCTCGTCATCGATGATCACCTGCGGGATGAGAGAATGTTCGTCATTGCGGATGAAATGCTTGCGTTCCTCGCCGCGAAAACTCACGTGCAACACCACATTCCGATAGGCAGGATTCGTCGCATGTTGATGATTTTCCCAATCACTCGCGCACGGGTCCAATTCTAACGAACCTCGCAATTCCTTACCCTGAATCCCCACCACCACATGCTGAAAATCCGGACCCGCACCACGGTTCCACTCGCCGAATTGCAGGATTCGAAGCCCCTCGCCCGTCGTGCTTGTGAAATCGCGACCAAAGGCACCGGAAAACCACAAGGCTTGCAACTCCAGCTCCGCAGGCAAAACCAGTGGAGCACTCTCCGCGACAACGGATGTCCTTCCCCAAACCTGCTGGATCAGTGATTCGTATTTCACGATTTCATCCTGTCGAATGCCGCATTTTTGTCAATTCCCACCTTCTTACTGGACGTGATTCACGTTTTGCGTTTTACCTCTGTCATGGCAATCAATACACCTCTACTCGCACGCATTTGCGAAGCCCCCGGTGCTCCTGGGTTTGAAAAAGAAATTCGCAACCTCGTCCTGCAAGAAATCAAGGACCTCGCCGATGAAATTTCCATCGACAACATGGGCAACGTCGTAGCGCTGAAAAAAGGCAAGTCTTCTGAGAAAAAAATCATGGCGGCCGCACACATGGACGAGATTGGTTTCATCGTTACCCATGTCGATGACAAGGGCTTCGTGCGCTTCAACACACTCGGTGGTTTCGATGCCAAAACACTTACTTCGCAGCGCGTGATCATCCATGGCAAGAAAAACATCATGGGGGTGATGGGCAGCAAACCCACCCACATCATGCAACCGGAAGAGCGCAACAAAGCCGCGCAAATCCGCGACTATTTCATCGATACCGGTCTCACGAAAAAAGAGCTGGAAAAACACATCCAGGTCGGCGATCCGGTCACACGCTTCAGTCCGCTGATCGAGCTCGGCAATTGCGTGAACGTAAAATCGTTAGATAATCGTGTCTGCGTATTCCTCCTCATCGAAACCCTCCGCTCATTGAAAAAAGCCAAGCGTAAACCATGCTACGATTTTTACGCCGTATTCACCGTGCAAGAAGAGGTAGGCCTTCGCGGAGCCAATGTTTCCGCATTGAAAATCCAACCGGACTTCGGCTTCGGACTGGATACCACCATCGCCTACGATGTCCCAGGTTCCACTCCGCAGGAACAATGCACCGCCCTTGGCAAAGGCGTGGGCATCAAGCTGATGGATTCTTCCGTGATCTGCGACTACCGGATGGTCGCGTTCATGAAGGAGACGGCGAAAAAACACAAGATCCAGTGGCAACCCGAGATCCTCGCCGGCGGCGGCACCGATACGGCAGGCCTGCAACGAATGAGCGCGGGGGGCTCCATTGCAGGAGCTGTCTCGATCCCGACACGACACATCCATCAGACCATCGAAATGTCAGACAAAGATGATATTCAATCCGGAATTGATCTTTTGAGCACTTGTGTGTGCGAAATTGACAAGTATGATTGGTCATTTTGACCGATGAATCGCATTCATATGAGCGCTACGGCGATGGGATATTTCTCATCGCCGTATTTTTTTAAAATTACCATTTTCATTGCAAAAGAGAATGTTCCACGACTGAAAACAGCACTGGCATGAGGGTTCAAAGATAGGGCTTGGGTGAATTTTTTAGAAAATTACTTCAGCTCTCCGAAGTCGTGAGAATTACGATTTTTTTTTCGCACCAAGGACACCATTCTCGTTCATCGCGGGCGCTTGATCTGCATAGGTTTTACATTGCAAATACAGATTAAAACATACAACATATGGTATTGTGAATAATTTGTTGATACTACATGAGCAAAATTCTTTTGACCTGCGAAATGTTTGAGGCTAGTTTGGTTGTCGCTGCTTATTGCGTGCGCAAAGTCCATTTCACACGCTCACCACAGCCTAACAAATCAATTTTTTCTGCAATTTATGATTACCGCCACTTCACCATCCAATACCACCACCTACACTCTCGGCCAACGTACTTTCATCCTTGATAAGGAAAAGGCAGAAGCTGCTTACGCCGCCAAAAAAGTCATCAACGGACGCGAGACGATGTTCTTCAACATCTTGCCGCTCAAGTATTCCTGGGCCTATGATCTCTACAAGATCATGAAAAACAACCACTGGGAGCCCGAGGATATCCCGATGCAAAAGGACGTCGAGCAATGGCGTTCCAACGAAATTTCGGATGTTGAACGCTGGATCATCAAGATGGGTATCGGTTACTTTTCGGCAGCCGAAGGGATTGTCGGCGACAACATCCTGCACGTTGTCCGCGAGGTTGTCACCGCTCCCGAACTCAAACTCGTGCTCGGCCGCCACGCCCACGAGGAAAACATCCATGCCGATTCGCTCGTTTACATGATTTCTTCGCTCGGACTCAATCCCCATGAGTGCGAGGCGATGTTCGAAGACATCCCCACCATCACTGAGAAAAATCATTTTGTTGTCTCGAACAGTCGTAAACTTCGACGCGACATCGACCTCACTGTCACTGCCAATAAACAAGCCCTTGCCAAAAACATTTTCCTCTTCGGACAGGTCATGGAAGGCACACAGTTCTATGGTCTCTTCGGCATGATCCTGAGCCTCTATCGCCAGAACAAATTCCCCGGCATCGGCCAGATGTTCCGTTATACGCTCCGCGATGAGTCGAACCACATCGAGGTGTTCCGCAACCTGCTCATGGACCTCGTCGATGAAAATCCCGACATCTGGACAGAAGAGTTTCGTGAGGATTTACGCGCCACAATGGCCGAGGGGATTGCCTTGGAGAAAAAATTCATCCGCGACTGCCTCCCCGTCGCTTCGATCGGTCTCAGCGCCGCCGAGTTCGAGCAATACATCGATTATATCGCCGATCGCCGTCTTGCTTCCTGCGGTCTTGCTCCGCTCAATGAAAGCACCTCCAATCCATTCCCTTGGTTGGCGGAAATGATGGACATGAAAAAAGAGCAGAACTTCTTTGAAGGGCGCGTCACCGAATACCAAAAAGCCTCCGCCCTCGGCCAAATCGATGATGATGAACTGTAATCAAAAGTTCAAACGACGGATTACACGGATTTACGGATTTTTTGCATGAGTGAAAACAGCCATCCCCACAAAGACTTGACCGAAAAATTGATCGGTGCGGCGATGGCCGTACATCGTGGACTTGGTCCGGGTCTTGATGAAAAAATCTATGAAAATGCTTTTTGCATCGAACTGGCAGAGCAACAGATTCCTTTCACTCAGCAGCGAACGTTTCCCGTTCATTACCGTGAGCACTACGTCGGCAAATTGATAACCGATCTCATTGCTGATAGCCGCGTCATAGTGGAACTGAAAGTAGTTGATGCCATTCATCCGGTGCACGTAGCACAACTCCTCAGTTACCTTGCCATCACCAAGCTTCAAGTCGGTCTCATCTTCAATTTTAAAACTGCCTCTCTCACCTTCCAACGTCACGCCAACATCTACCGCAAATAAATCAATTCGTATCATCCGTTTAATCCGTAAAATCCGTCGTTAAAGAAGCCGCTACTTACCACATCACTTTCCCTTTCTCACTCAAAAACCACTTAATCACCATGTACCGTTCCCTTACCTTAGAAGAAGACCTCGCCCTGAAAAAGGTCATTACTGACCGCGCCTCCATCTCTGATGCCCAATTTGCCTGGCGCGAAGTGCTTGGCAAGGATTTCCACGGTACGCACCCCGAAATCACCGTAACGTCAGGCGCCACGGAATCGCAGTTCTCCCTTGCCCAGGTCGCAGACACCATTGGCTGCGCACTCACCGATCTCCTGATCTCACGCCAGACAAAACAAGACACCATCTTCAGCGACACCAACCGAGCCTTCGTTTCTGCCGTCGCACACAGCGTCGCCAAGTCCCTCACGAAAAACATTGAAGAAGGGGGTCGCCTACGCCTCTCGGAAAACGACCTCTACCTTCTCATCGAAAAAGCTCTCGTCGAAAATGATGCATACGATGTCGCCAAGTCCCTCGCTTTCCGCCGCTCTTTTGAGCGCAGTGGCGACGTCGATGTAAACACCGCACCTCAAACCATGCCCGTTCGTCTGATCCGCCGTAATGGCAATGTCGTGCCATGGTCTGAGACCAAAATTGAAATCGCCGTCCGCAAGGCTTTTCTTTCCATCCGTGAAAATCCCGAGCCTTCCCACGACATCGCCAAGGCCGTAACCGAGCGCGTCCGCGCTGGCGAACAAGCCTTCGTCAATATCGAGGACGTGCAAGACATGGTTGAGGAAGAACTCGGTCGCGCTGGTTATCTCAAGGCCATGCGCGCCTACATGGCCTACCGCTTCGAGCGCGCCCGCTACCGCAGCGAGCAGCAGGAAATCGTTGAGGACATTAACCAAGAGTCGATGATCGTTGTCACCGATGAAGACGGTCAGTCGGCCTTCTGGGACGGCGCCGATCTCAAAAAACGCATCGCCTTCGCCTCCATCGGCCTCGACCTCTGCCTTACGGAAAACGAAATTGAACGCGAACTCCGCCGCTCGATCGGTTCCGAAATTTCCGCCAACGACCTCAAGCAAACGATCATCCTCAATGCCCGTACGATGATCGAAAAAGATGCGGACTTCGCGAAGTTCGCTGGCCGGATCCTGCTCACTTACATCTATGAAGAAGTCCTCGGTTGGAACATTCTCCGCGATGGCATCGGCGGCATCAAGACTGCCCACCGCAATGCATTCCGCCGCCACCTCACCCACGGCGTCGGCATCAAACGCGTTCATCCCGATCTGGTTGAGGCCTACAACATTGACCAGCTCGCCGATGCTCTCGACCCAAGCGCTGACCTCGATTTCGACTACCTCGGCGTCCAGACGATGTATGACCGCTACCTCATCATCGACAAGACCGGAGCCAAACCCCGGCGTTTGGAAACGCCGCAATTTTTCTGGATGCGCGTCGCCATGGGCCTATTCAAAACCGAAGTCGAAAACCGCGAGCAATGGGTTATCCGCCTTTACAACCTCTACAAAGGCCGCCGCTTCTGCTCCTCCACTCCCACACTGTTCAATTCCGGCACTCTCCACAGCCAGCTCTCTTCCTGCTACCTCTACAAGGTTGATGACTCCATCGAGTCCATCATGCAACGCGGTATCGCCGAAAATGCCTATCTCTCGAAATGGGCTGGTGGTCTCGGTGGTTCGTGGACGGCTGTTCGCGGCACAGGCGGCTACATCCAGGGAACCAATGGCGAGTCCCAAGGCATCATTCCTTTCCTGAAACTCCACAACGACCAACTCGTCGCTGTGAACCAAGGCGGCAAACGCCGCGGCTCCGGTTGCGCCTATCTTGAAACCTGGCATAACGACATCGAGGACTTCCTCGACCTCCGCGTCAACACCGGTGACGAACGCCGTCGCACCCACGACATGAACACCGCCAACTGGATTCCCGACCTGTTCATGAAGCGCATGGAAGCCCGTCAACACTGGACACTCTTCCGCTCCAACGAAGTGCCCGATCTTCACGACCTCTACGGCAAAGCTTTTGAACAACGCTACGAAGAATACGAACATCTCGCCGCCGAAGGAAAAATCTGGTGTCGCCAGCTCCCCGCCATCGATCTCTGGAAATCCATGCTTAAAATGATTTTCGAGACCGGTCACCCTTGGATCACCTTCAAAGATCCCTGCAACGTCCGCTCTCCGCAGGACCACTGTGGTGTGATTCATTCCTCCAATCTCTGCACGGAAATCACTCTCAACACCAGTGCTGAGGAAACCGCCGTCTGCAATCTCGGATCTGTCATCCTCGATACCCACATCACCGAGGATGGAACGATCGATCACGAGATGCTCAAGGAAACCATCACCGTGGCCATCCGCGCGCTCGATAGCGTCATCGACATCAACTTCTACCCAACGGAAGCCGCCAAGACCGCCAACATGCGCCACCGCCCCATCGGCCTCGGTGTCATGGGTCTACAAAACGCCCTCTACAAAAAAGGACTCGCCTTCAGCTCTCAGGCCGCCGTCGAGTTTAACGACGAGTTCATGGAAGCCATTGCCTACTATGCCTATAGTGCTTCGTCCGATCTCGCTGCCGACCGCGGCACCTACTCCAGCTACAAAGGCTCCAAGTGGGATCGCGGCTTGCTGCCTCAGGACACGATTGATCTCCTCGAGCAAGAGCGCGGCGTGAAGATCGATACTCCCCGTGGTGGCAAGATGGACTGGTCTTTTGTCCGCGAAAAAATCGCCAAACAAGGCATGCGCAACTCGAACGTGCTCGCGATTGCCCCTACGGCTACCATCTCGAACATCATGGGTACCACCCCCTGCATCGAGCCGAACTACAAGAACCTCTTTGTGAAATCGAACCTCGCAGGAGACTTCATCATCCTCAATGCCTTCCTTGTCAAAGACCTCAAAAAAGCCGGTCTCTGGAATCAGGAAATGCTCGATCAATTGAAGTACTTCGACGGTGAACTCGATGCCATCCCCACCATCCCGGATCACATCAAAGCCCGCTACCAGACTGCGTTCGGTGTCGGCTACGAATGCATCGTCGATGCGGCAGCACGCCGCCAGAAATGGATCGATCAGGCCCAGAGCGTGAACCTCTTCATCGCCTCCCCCGACTTCAAGGCGCTGAGTCACATGTATCGTCGTGCCTGGAGCAAAGGCCTCAAGACAACGTATTACCTACGCGCGCTTCAAGCCAGCAACATCGAAAAAACCACCACCAACGTCGCCAAAGAAATCCGCGGCACCATGGCCGGCGAACCGAAACGCACCTACACGGAAGCGGAGAAGAACGCCTGTTCCCTGGACGCGATGATGAATGGCGGCACTTGTGAGGCTTGTCAGTAAAAATAACTGATCAGACTGATCCGCCAAATCAGCCTGATCATTTCCCCCAGCCATGAAAAAAATCAGACCCAGTGGTGGCTATAGACATACGGCGAGTTTCCAGACCGCAACAATCATCTATGACGCCACTTACTGGTTCTGTGAGGCCTTTATCGATCCCCGTTCGCGCACTACTGACCAAATGGTACAGGCAGCGCGCAGCGGTCGGCAGAATATTGCGGAGGGCAGCCGCGCCTCCGCGACTTCGTCTCAAACCGAACTGCGTCTGGTGAACGTCGCGCGCGCCAGCTTGGAAGAACTGCTCTTGGACTACGAAGACTATCTCCGCCACCGCCGACTCCCTCAATGGGACATGGAAAGCCCCGAGGCACAAGCTATTCGCGTGGTTCCCGGCCAATTCAAAAAAGATCAGACAAATCAGTCCAATGCGACTGATTTGACAGATCTCACAGACGCTCAACGCTGGGAACTCTACTCGCCTTGGCTGGACCACAAAGACCCTGCCATCCGTGCCAATGCGCTGATCTGCCTCATCCACCAAGCGAACTACCTGCTGGACCGCCAAATCGCCAGTTTGGAAGCGGCCTTCATTGATGAGGGAGGCTACAGCGAGCAACTCGCAACCGCCCGTTTGCAGAAAAGAAAACAAGATCAGTCAGATCAGTCAGATCAGTCAGATCAGCAGAAGTCAAAGCCACCGCTATGCCCAACTTGTAGTAGCCTCATGAGCCTGCGCACAGCCAAGACCGGCAAGAATGCCGGGCAATCCTTCTGGGGTTGCACCAACTACCCGAACTGCAAAGGCACGGTGAAACTCTAACACCAGCAATCATGCTCAAAGCCGGCTTCTGCGATGATCTGCTGACGCTACATTTGCGTGAAGCGATCTCTGATCTCAGAGCCGAGGGCATTGAGTCGCTCATGGTGATTCATGGCTTGAGTGCGTATGAGCAAGATCGTGACTGCATGATTTCGGATCAAATCAGCAAACTCCTCCACCTCGCCCATGCCGAGGGATTGAACTTCACGCAAACATGGAAAACGGCGTTACAGCATTTTCTCGCGAAGGCTGAAGATAGAAAGGCGGCTTGGCACAACTCAGCTGCACGGCATTCATTCTCCTAACAAAAAACCGAATGAATGCCCTGTTTTCATGAGGAAATCCTTGAGCCTTCACCCGGGGGACAAGGCTTTTTCCATATCTCATCAGCACTGGCAATTTCAAGGCCTCAAAAAACGCACTCATAATCGGAAGGATTTTTTCTTTCCACCACGGAGAAACCACGGCATCGTTCGCGTTAGCAATGACCACCGTGTTGGAATGCATCAATGCCGGAACGACCTACTTGGAAAAACGAGGTGTCGAGGATGCGCGGCGCAACATGCAGATCTTGGTGGCGCACCATTTGAAATGCACGCGCATGGCGCTTTATCTGCGCTTTGATGAACCATTGGGAGAAGACATTCTTTCGCCATTGCGCGTCGATTTGAAAAAACGTGGTGAACGCATTCCCCTGCAACATTTGTTAGGAACCGTGGCATTTCATCAACACGAGTTCAAGACCGATGCGCGCGCGTTGATCCCCCGTCCCGAAACCGAAGAACTGGTCGAATGGTTGATCTCGCACTTGCCATCCGCCCCCGACCGAGTGCTGGATATGGGTTGTGGTTCAGGAGTTATTGGGCTCAGTCTCGCTGCCGCATGGCCTGATGCCAGAATCACCCTGGCCGATGTCTCACCAGATGCCCTATCTTTGGCTCAAGAAAATGCCAATCTACTCGCTCTGACGAATGTTTCTTTTGTCGAAACTTCCTTATTTTCGGCCATCAATCAAAGCTTTGATTTGATCGTTGCCAACCTTCCTTACGTTCCCGAAAAAGAGCGATCCACACTTGCTCCGGAGGTCATGCACGATCCATCCCTCGCCTTGTTTTCGGGAAATGATGGCCTTGATCTGATCCGTAAATTTTGCGCTCAAGTGACACCATTTCTACGACACGGCGGGATGGTGGCGATGGAGATCGGCCATGATCAATCGGAAATAACCATGGACCTGCTGAAGGCGGCAGGACTGATCGACGTATCCGTCATGAAAGACATTTCCGGCATCGCGCGTTTTCCCCTTGCCAAACTCCCCCATTCTTCAAACGCTGCCCCCACGGGGGCAACCTCATGATTTTCCCACTTCTATGGACAAACTTCTCGTACACGGCGGCTCCCCTTTGCATGGCAGCATCAATATTTCCGGTTCAAAAAACGCTTCTCTTCCCATCCTCGCGGCATCGCTCCTCACGGACGAAGAAGTCATCATCCGTCGCGTGCCCGATGTTTCGGACACCAACTACATGGTGCAAATCATCTCGGCGCTCGGCGGTGAGATCGAGCGTAGCTCGGGCACGGTGCGCATCCATAACAAAACCATCGTCGATACCGCGCCCTACGATTTGGTGCGCCGCATGCGCGCTTCGATCTGTGTGATGGGGCCTTTGCTCGCACGCACAGGACGTGCCGTGGTCTCGCTACCGGGTGGTTGCATCATCGGTGATCGCCCGGTGGACTTGCACTTGCGTGGTCTGGAAGCACTCGGCGCGACCACCGAATTCGAATCCGGTAACATCATCATTACCGCGCCCAAAGGTGGTCTCAAAGGTGCGGAAATCAACCTTCGCGGCACACATGGTCCCACCGTGCTCGGAACCGATAACGTCATGATGGCCGCCGTATTTGCCGAGGGCACGACTGTGATCGAATCCGCCGCTGCCGAACCAGAGGTCGAAGATCTGGCCAATTTCCTCAACGCGCTGGGCGCGAAAATCGAAGGTGCGGGCACTCGCCGCATCACCATTCAAGGTGTGACTTCGTTAGGTGGCATCGAACATACCGTGATCCCCGACCGTATCGAAGCAGGCACTTTCATGGCTGCCGCAGTGATTGCCGGTGAGGGAGTGACCTTACATCGGATCAACCGTGCGCACATGACAGCGATCACAAAAATTTTCGAAGACTGCGGGCATCAACTATCCTTCAGCGAATCCGGAGAAAGTGTCACGATTCATCGCGGCGAAAGCCCAGTGGGAGCCGAAATCATCACCGCACCCTATCCGGGGTATCCCACCGATATGCAGGCGCAAATGACGGCTGTATTTGCCACTACGCCTGGCATTTCCGTGGTGAAAGACACCATTTTTCCACAACGCTTCATGCATTGTGCGGAAATAAAACGCATGGGTGCGGATATCAACGTCGATGCCGGAACCGCCATCATCAAGGGTGTGAAACAACTCTCCGCCGCCCCTGTGATGGCAAGCGATTTGCGGGCTTCTGCCGCGCTGGTATTGGCAGGTCTGACCGCCAAAGGCACGACTACCATTTCACGACTTTATCATATCGACCGCGGCTACGAGCATATCGATGAAAAACTGCTGCAACTTCATGCTCGTGTCGAAAGGGTCAAAGAATCCTGAGCAAAAAGCTGAAACGCTGAAAAAGAATGCCTCGGAAAAATTCTGTAAATTCTGAAGTATTGTTGAAAACTGCAACAATCGTCTCGGGTGGAATATTCGCTCGATCGTATCCAGCAAAAAACTGGCTTCGCACAGCTTAGCCAACGCGGAACACAATCCGCGCCTTGGTGGTATCATAAGGGGACATTTCCATGCGCACCACGTCACCCACCACAAGGCGGATAAAACGCTTGCGCATCTTTCCAGAAATGTGTGCCAAGACTTCGTGACCGTTGGTCATTTTCACCTTGAACATCGTACCGGCGAGCACCGCGGACACGGTGCCTTCGACTTCGATGGCCTTGTCTTCACCTCCTTTGATGCCTTTGCGGATTTTAGGGCCGGCGTCGGGGCGTGGTCCCGAAGGTCTTGCTGAGGATCTACCTTGGGGTCTGCCTGCCGGTCTGTTGAAGTTTGCCATACGTAATGTGTTGGGATCGGGCGGTCAACATCGTCGCTATTCAACGATTGTGCGCTAGACCACTGTTGCGAAATTTCATCATTTGGCAATCCTAAAATAAAAAAATCCACGAAATTTTGAGATTTTGCATTGACATCGACTGCCCAGAACTCTAGTTTTCGCGCCCCCGCAGCGACCTGAACGGTGGCAGCGGCAGAACATCACACCAATCGCTATCTTCCAGTCTGTATGAAAACATTTTCCGCCAAGCCACAGGATGTGCAACGCACATGGCATATCATCGACGCCAAGGACAAGATCCTCGGTGCCGTGGCTGTTGAAGCCGCCGTGTTGCTCCGTGGCAAGCACAAGCCGATCTTCACCACGCACATCGACACCGGTGACTTCGTTGTGATCATCAATGCCGATCAGGTCAAACTCAGCGGCACCAAGGAAAATGACAAAATTTACACCCGTTTCACTGGCTTTGTCGGTGGTAAAAAAGTGGAAACTCCACGCATGGTGCGCAAGCGTCGTCCTGTTCTTCTTTTGGAGCGCGCCGTCTGGGGCATGCTTCCCAAGGGCAGCCTGGGTCGCCAACAATTCACCAAGCTGAAAGTCTATGCTGGTGCGGATCATCCGCATTCCGCACAACAACCTGTCGAGCGTGTTATCGCCTAATTTTCCGATCTAACATCATTTCTCCAATTCCATGAGCGAAATCACCACAGCATCCGCCACCGGTCGCCGCAAGAATGCCATCGCACACGTATGGTTGTCCGAAGGTTCCGGCCAAATCATCATCAACGGCCGCACGTTTGAAGAGTATCTTCCCACCATTCCATTGCAGAATTCCGTTCTGCTCCCCTTTCAACACGGTCACTTGATCAACAAGTTTGATGTCAAAGTAGTGGCCAAGGGTGGCGGGATTCACGGTCAAGTCGGAGCGATCAGCCTCGGTATTTCCCGTGCCTTGACTCAACTCAATCCAGAGATCCGCAAGCTGATCAAGCCCCACGGCTTGCTCACGCGTGACGGTCGCATGAAGGAGCGTAAAAAAGCAGGTCGTCCTGGTGCCCGCAAGCGCTTCCAATTCTCGAAACGTTAATCAGTTTCCTATTCACGAAAAAACCGCACCCATCCAAGGTGCGGTTTTTTTGTGGCGTATGATCGAGCAGCCCAAGTGAGGGCCATGCCTGACAATGAAAATTTCCCTTTTCAGTTAGGATCCTCTTCTGCACGCAAGGTCCATACAATCGCAGTTTGTGGCATGTTGATTGTTCCGGATTGACTCATCAAGTCGGATGCTTTGTGCATCTCAGCGTGGCCATCCACAAAAATCAAGGTGCCTTGCTGATTGTGCCTGGCCGCAAAGGCGCGCGCGTTCCCCTTGGGCGAACCATCGAAGCCGGATTGCCCGGGCAGTGTCTTCTTGTCATTCGGCATCCCGCGTTCAAAGAAAATCACGGTTTTGCTCGGCTCCAAAATTCGTGCGACTTGCTCCTGCTTTTTTACACCATTTTCATCCTTGCGCTGCAATCGACTGTTCATTGCCACGGCAAAAGTGGGCGAACCAAGTCTCTTGTTGGCACCGGGATACGGTGCACCTGGAATAAATAGTGGGTGCCCTTTGTCATACAGCGCTGCTGGATTGCTGGCGCCGATCTCTCCTACTGTCGCCGCACTCATCAAGCGCGGCAGCGCGTTATACCAAACTTCCTGATTCTCAGGCTTTGCTGCTGTCACCCAGTCATTGGAACCTGTCGCATCCTCGTAGGGCAACAAGCCGTTGTTGTCAGCTACATAGCTGCCGAAGGCCGTCCCGAGCGAGCGCATTTTCGTCAACGCAGCTGCCTGATTTGCCTTACTCCGGGAAGATTGGAAAACCGTGAAGCCAATCGTTGCCAATGCGGCCATGATCGCCACCACGACAAGCACTTCCATTAATGTGAAACCTCGATTTTTTTTCATACATCTAATTCATTACCCGTAGGCGTCAAAACAATACGGTTGTTACCACACGCGATCTGCAAACGCTCAATCAGATCTGAAACTTTGACTCCTTCTTTCAGTTGCAAGCCGTAACGCAACTCGGTCATCATTCCTGCCTGCGCCGATCGCACACTCGTGAGTTCGGCACGATCCACATACTCGTTCCAGATGGGATTGAGTCGATCTTCAAAGTCCATATCACTCGTCATGCGCATCGTCAGCAAGTGGGTGGCTCGACGCGGAGCAAATGCATCCGTACGGGAGAGAAAATAAATCAATGCCGCCACAAGTGGCACGCAAATCAATGACTCGGTGTAAAGGCGAGCTCCCACCACCATGCCTGCGGCCATTGCCAAGAAGACGAAACCCAGATCGCGCGCTTGTCCAAGATTACGGCGAAACCGAATCATCGAAAAGGCTGCAAACATACCGAATGCCACGCCTGCGTTCCCTCGGACCACCATGATCAGAATCGTCGTGATCGTACCTATGATAATCAATGTGTGAACAAAATCCTGTGTGTAACGTGTTCCCTTGTAGGTGTTGCGATAGAGAATTGCAATGAACAGATTGAGCGTAAAACTCAGGAACATCGCCCCCACAACTTCGAGAGGATGCGGCGTGTCCAGGGAAATGTAGTCTTTGATATTTATAATGAATTCGTTCATGGATCGTTTTTTTATCAGGGTATGGAATCAGAGTAACAGCAGTGTAGCTTCAGGTTTTTTGGCAACAGCCGGATCAAAGCGTTCGAGAGATCGACAATACTTGCTCATGCTTTGCGCTTGCAACTGGAACTCCCCCGCGGCTTTGCGCAGCCAAATCGGCACAGGACCAATCGTTTTAACTTCAACCACAGCAATCTCGTGCTTCACGACAGAGAGCGGAAAATCAGGATCATCCGGAATGAGTGGCTTCATTTCAAATCGGCAACGTAAACCGGTATCGAAGGTCACGCGAATGGTCCCCTCCGGACCGCTGTCGTATGCCATGCGATCATAGCGGACCTGAACGACGGGACGCGCTCCTCCCTCGACAATCAGGTCCTGCAACTCCGCAACCACATGTTTGTCCGCACGGGAACGGCCGGGCTCAAGCAAGGGCCGTGGGATTCTCCCCTGAGCGAGCTCGATCAGAGATTCGATCGGCAGTGCAGCCCTGCGTTTCACGCCATCGCCATCCAACTTATGCTTGATTTCGATGAATCCAGCAGGAGGGATCAATCCATCGGCACGCCCATAGACCCGAGCACGAACACGACGACGATTGGCAACACCCCATTGTTTTTGCCAATAACTATGCCGATCCGATGTATCGTAGTATTCCGAAATCACGGGATAACCATCTTCGGCTCCTCGATCGATCGGAATCATGCCAGCAATGAAGAGTCGAAATCTCTCACCTTCCTCCGCAGGCAGAAGAAATTTGAATTCTCGACGGTCTTGGGTTGCGTCCATGAAAAGTTAGAAGAACTTAAGAAAACGACTTCAGATGTCGATCAAAATAGTCGGAAATGACACCTTTTGTGTTTTGACTTTTGTTGCAGATTACTGCGCATATGGCTCCCACAAGAACATTCTGTCAAAATCAATCAAGTAAACTCAGGGCTTTTGTGTTACACTGAGACGGAAAAATTTCTTCGCCGCCTTCGATTCATGATAGCACCTTGTTTGTAAATCAAGTGAATACTGGGTAGGCGCTGCATCCACTCGGGTCCAATTTTGCAGGTCGTAGGAAGATTCGAGCTGATAATCAATATCGGAAATGGCGGAGTTCACATGATATTCGACCGTGCAACTTCCTTCCTCTTCGGTCATCTGCAATGGCTGTATGGCGCTTGACTGTGAGGGATCGCTGCCGAAAGCATACTCCACAAGATTGGAGTAACCATCACCATCAGAGTCAGTTGCTGCACCGGACACGCCATGATTTGCTGACCACGTCGCAAAACGCTCGCCCGATGGCGCATTACCCGGTGATGCTGCTTTTGCAACCCAGTTGATGAAATCGTTACCGTAATCGTTTTCAGAAATTTTGTTCAATGACGGCCCGGTGCCATCAGGACTCGTAACCCATGGCGCATCGTCGTCATAGTTCACGCGGTCAACGCGCACATATTGCAAAATATTATTGGCATCGACGCCGCCGGGGCGATCGAGTTGCAGATTTTCGCCCCCGTTATTCAAGCCACCCGTGATCCATTCCAACACAGGAGTTCCGGGCTTCAGTGATGGACCGAAGGATGTGTTGAATCGTATGAGACTTTTCGTGAGTATCACCCGTCCGCCCGGTAAAATGGTGAGCGGACTCGCTGCCGAAAATTCAAATTCGATTCCGTCACTGATACGCCAGGCTTTTCCTTTCGTCGTATCAAACAACGTAATCGGCGACTGACTGACATTGAGCAACTCGATGTATTCCGCATCTCCATTTCCCAAGGGATTATACATGATTTCTGAGATCACAATAGGGCCGATCCGAGGACCGCTGTTGACCGACCCCGGAGTGGCGGATCTCATGGCCACAAAGTTCCATGTCCCGGAAGAAGGTTTATAGTATGTTCCCAGTGTTTCACCGCCAAGCGAAGGCCCGAATTCTTCCTTCGATTGATAATCCGTCAGCTCGTCATTGACCGCGGAAGATAAATACACGGTCTCCCCGATATCACTGAGGGCGAATGGAGTGATTTTATTGGGGTCAATGCTACTCGCGCCAAAATGCAAATTTTCCGTGAATGTCACGAAGCCACCGGCGGGAATGATGGTTCCAAGCGGGATGCGGTATTTCGTGAGATCAAGGGCGCTATCACTAAGAAACCAACCACCGATATTCACAGGCACGGCAGTGCGATTGTGCAATTCAATCCAATCCCCCGCTCCGTTGGAATTCGCGAGAATTTCATTCACCACGATCGTCTCCCCAATGGTATACGGATAGTTTGTGACACTATGAGTGTAGCGCATCCCGCGATCGGCAATCGTATTATCCGGATCAAGAGCATGACTGGTCGAACCGCTATTGATGGCAGGAGAGGTGGGCAGAAGTTCAAAATTCAGCATCACAGCATCAACAAAACGTGGATCAGCAAACAAATTGCTCGTCCCGGTGATGGCAACCGTATCACATAAACAATAATTCACGCTAACCGTCGAATAACTGTCCGCTGTAACAGGAGTGAGTCCACATTTCGAGATGATGCTGTGGGTTATAATCGCGCTGCCACCACCATCACCGAAATTCTTCTCATACAAGGCAACCGCAAAATCACAATCAACGAACGTGTTTTGATCAATCAAGCACGAGGAACCGGCATCCTTGATCCCAATACCCAAGGTGCAACCGACAACAAGGTTATGCTTCAGCGTAACGGTTGATGATTGCCCCACGGAAAAGCCTTTATCGGAATTAAAATAAATCATATTCCGTTGCGCGAGAACATTGACACACCCCTCCCCGAAATCGACGCCGTCGCTGTTAGAACCCTGAAAACGATAGATACGGCAGTCTTCAATGATGCCGTCCACCACACCATCGTAGTCGATTGCATCCGTATCGGGCTGATTGTTCCCTAAAAAGACACATCTCCGTGTAATCGCTCCACCTTGTTTGATGTTGATGCCGTCGCCGGTATAAGGTGTTTGCAAAATGCTATCACTGAGAGTGATATGGCCTCCACGACAAAAGATCGGTCCTTGAGACTCCTGAATATCCACATAATCCAGAACGAGCGTGGCATTGAGCCCGGATATGGCATACGGGTAAACGGTGGGATCAAAACCATGAGTGGCATTGCGCACAATCAAGTGAGCGATGGAAGATGGCGCCGACGGTGATTCAAAACTCACGCCACCCCATGAAGCGCCATTACGACCTGAAAACGTAACTTTTTGGCTGGATGAACCCTGCAATTGCAAAGCTCCCATCACGCGCAGATTCACATTTTCCATGAAGCGCACTGTCACGCCAGCCTCGATACTTAGAGTCACACCTGCTGGTACAATCAGATCTGATGTAACAATATAGGGAGAAGCAGCCGCGGTGAGAGTGGTATTGGTCGCGAGAGTGCCACCCACCAAGGTCTCTGAAACTTCGACAAAGTTGGCAGTCACTGATGTAGCCCCCGTGATGGTCGCTGTCGTGAGGGCAGAACCGTTCAAGCCCGACCATCCCTGGAACACGTAGCCGGGAGCAGGAATTGCCTCGATCGAAAATGCGACGTTAGGAAACATCTTGAATGTTGTAGCCGTTACAGGAACACCCTGCACCCGAATCGAACCACTGCCGGTTTTTTGAACGGTGAAATCGACGGGAGTGCTCACGCCCAACTGGCTCGCGACCTCTGCCGCCCAATTTCCAGCTCGAGTCGTCACATAGCTGAGTGCCGAGGAAATACCGGAAGCGCGCGATGCCGCGGTCATACCACTTGTTGCAGTCGAGCCCGTCCACCAACGAGCTTCGTGTCGGGAAACTTCACTGGCCGAAATTTCATTAGCGAGCTGATTGATCATATCTTGCAGACGTGTCGCAGCAAATGTTCCCGCCATGTGAGCCGCATATCGTTGTGCAAGACGAGTCTTGAAGCCCGAATTGGCTTTAAGTCTCACGAGAACATCTTCGCTCGCCAGCATACCCGCTAAAACACCCGTCGTGTTGGATGTGGAAAATGTTCGATCCATGTCTGTCAGGAACCATTTCCAGCGCGCGCCAGCTTTCTTTTGTTTCCAAAACTCCCGATTATGGAACCACGAACTATTATTGCCGTATGACTCCGCAATCACAAAATCCATGAAACTCTCCACATCAATCCTCGACTCGACATATGCCCAGTTGGCGCTCTGCGTCAGATCAGCCGTGTTGATGAAAGTCATGAAATCCAGCCAATCTTCGTTGCTACCTGCTTCGACGCCGAGCGTGACATCTCCGCTGGTCACGTGACCATAAAGCAGGTGATCAACATCGCTGGATGAAACGCGATATTTCTCATAGAACCACATGTCGTCCCAACGTTCACGCATGTCATGCAAACCAAAATATTGACCGTTGATATAGACGACGGTGGGTCGATATTCTGCGGTGTCCACGTTCATATAACCATGAGCGATGCGCGGCCAAAAACAATCACGAAGCATTTCGTTTGCCCAACGGTCACCACCATCACGAAGAGTCAGTCCAGTGTGGCGTGCCGTGCGCGAACTGCTGGGCCAGAGATGGTATTTGATTTCGTCATCACCATATTTGCCACGCACCGCGAGATTCAGTGCCCTTTGTGGATGGACCCAATTATTTTCACCCCCCATGCGAATGCCGCAATTCGCTCGAAAGGACGTCCCGTCAGGAGCAAAAAACTCAACGTGTCCCGGCGCGTCTTTGCCTTTATAGACATCCCTCATGCCGATTGCTGAGAAGGTAGTGCTGCTTACGAGGGGCTCATGCTGATTGTAATAAATGCCAATCGTATTACCGAACAATGTCTCGGGATCCGCCACAACCGAGACCATTGGCAAAGAGCCCTGTGTTTCGTTGATAAAATACGTTCGCGTCATGATCGCACCGGGTGGTCTGCCGCTCGCAAAACTTCTGGCCCGCAGCACCGTATTGGCTGAAATGGCGACAGGACTGGTGTAGAGCGTCGATGACGAATCTGGCTCGCTTCCATCAGTCGTGTAGCGGATTTCTCCGGATGATGTCGTCAGCGCGACCGATTGCGCCGACGAATAAACTCCAGCAGCGAGAGACGCGGAAACCGATGCCCCTGCCAAACGAATATCAGTGACCGCGGCGGTGGTATTCTCATTACCCGGAGTCGATTCAGCAAAAAATTTCCACGTGCTCGGATTGGTCGCATCACGCCCATACGAAACATCACTTACCTGCTTGCCAAATGATACAGAATCGACGGTCGTGAATGAAGTATGGGACTTGGCTGTCAGCTTCAAATCGAGACTGAGATCCGAACTGCTAGCGGCGGATTGATGCACTTCCACAGCCAGCACATTCGTTCCCGCAATCAGATGAGAAGCTGCGACATTGTAGGAGAAAAAGGTACTTTCATCCGTGCCTGCAACTGCGATGGTTGCGAGTGTTTTGTGATTCGGATCACCCGCAGGCATATTACGGCGAACAACTTCGGCACCATTGAGATAAACGACACATCCGTCATCCACCAGAAGATCCATAATCAAGCCGTGATACAACGCCGGGTTGGCAACTTCAAACGAATGACGGAAATACGTGGTGATCTGCTTGTTCGTCGACGAAGAGCCGAATGACACAGTAGTCTGTGGTGCATCGGAGTAGCCCAATTCTGATTTGCCTTGCGCCCAGGCGCTGTCATCAAAGACGCGTGCCCGCCACTGGGTGCTCTGATCGCTGCCATTGTCCAGGTAACGCCATGTGGCAGCCGCAGACGGCGTCGGAACCGCTGATTGGACCAGCACCGTTGAGCTGATGCCAGTTGCCTGGGTTAAGGACAACGACTCGCCATCCGATGAAAGACTGAAATTGGTGTGATATCTCTCCGTGGTGAAATTCCGCCAAGGCCAGTAACCGCGGGGAAAAGTCTGCCCTGGCACTGCGTCATGAGAGTCCGCCATGACCAATAACTTTGCGCCAGCCGCAAGCGAGGCATTGTCAGGAAATGGCCACTTGAATGGATTTCCCGGATCATCACTGAGGAAGAAGCCCGAGAGCGATTGTGAGGTGGCGCCTGTATTTTTCAATTCAATCCAATCAGGATAATCATCGAAATCGACGATGTCTGCAAATGAACGGGTATTTGATGCGACAATCTCATTGATTTTTACCTGAGCGATCGCAGGCAAACAAATCAAAAACACAGATGCCAAGAATTTCATAGTGACTAAAGCGTCACAGAAATCTTCCGCCGTAGCAAGGAAAAGTTGATTCGTCACCTCGGAGATGACACAGCCCAACAGCCCGTAGGGCCGTAGCACTGCAATGCCTCGAATTCACCAACAACACGAACCCAAGAGGTTTCGCATTTGCGATGAATCATATTTTTTCATTGGAACTGCACAGATGTTCAGTACACTCATTGCGCCAATGGGACGAATAATCCTCAGTTATGTATTTTTTTTAATCTCAACATGTATGACTCCATGTGTTTCCGGAGGCGTGATCATATCCGAGTTTTTAGCGGATAACGCCAATGGGATTAAAGACGAAAATGATACGAGGCAGGATTGGATCGAACTCTACAACGATGGAGCGGAAACCGTGAGTCTGAATGGTTGGTGGCTAACTGATAGTTCAAGCAACCTTGCAAAATGGGAATTTCCTAACGTAAGCATTGCCGCAAACAGTACTTTGTTGGTTTGGGCTTCGGGGAAAAACCGCCGGGTAGCCGGTCAACCGCTGCATACCAATTTCAGTCTGGCAAAGTCGGGAGAATATCTGGGACTCTTCAAACCGAATGCGCTGACAGGTCAACCAGAAATAGTCAACGACTATGCACCCCTTTATCCTGCACAAGCCACGGATGTGAGCTACGGCAGATCATTTGGCTCCAGTCAGACCGTCTTGCTATCATCTGGTTCCTCGGGAAAATACAAATTCCCCACATCAGCCACGGTATACAGCGGCACGAATTTTTCCGCAGGAGAAATGGGTCATGGCAATGTCAATGGCTGGAACCGCAGCACCGTGTTCAACGACAGTGGTTGGATCAATTTTACATCAGGTCTTGGCTACGATGCCAATGGCAATCTCAGTTCCTTGGTTGGCACGAATATCCAGACCAGCATGCGTAATATTTACACAAGCGTCTGCACACGGATGAAGTTCTCCGTGGCCGATCCTTCCCGCTTCGACTCAATAAAAATTCGAATGAAATACGAGGATGGATGTGGAATATTCCTGAATGGCTCCGCCACACCTGTGGCACAATACGGACCACCCACGAGCTATTCATTCAATGCTACTGCACCCAATGCCGCGGCATCAACATGGCAACAGTGGTGGGAAACAACCCTCCCCGCGAGTAGTATCGTTTCGGGGGACAACTTGTTGGCGATCCAAGGATTCAATACCAGCCTGAGCAGTTCTGATTTTTTAATCCTACCCGAAGTGATTGGAGTCTCCAACCTTTCCGTCGGAGCAGTCGGTTATTTCTCCACACCCTCCCCCAATGCAACGAATGGCACAAGTGCGACCGGTCCGATTTTTTATGATGCCCTGCCCGCTGATCCCGGCATCCCCCGACCTCTCGGCACTGCCGCCAGCCCGCCGCTGACTGTCTCCGTGAGAGTGATTTCGACAGCTTCCGCGCTGAGTGTCGTTCGCGTCATCCCCCGTTTGATGTATGATGCCGAACTGACTGCCATTCCCATGAAAGATGATGGCATTGCCCCCGATCTCATGGCCAATGATGGTTTGTTCACTGCGAATATTCCCACATCTAACGTAGGCTACGGGCAAATGCTGCGATGGCGCTTCGAGGCCGTGGATGCATCCTCCAATCTAACGAAGCTGCCTGCATATCTATCAACAACCGATTCACCTCAATATTTTGGCACTGTCGCATTACGCAATGATCTGGCAAATACGCAACTTCCCATACTCGATTGGTTCGTGCAAGGCGCGCCAGCGAATGGTCCGACAACAGAGCCATTCCGAGGCAGCATGTATTATTTGGGGTATTTTTATGATAATATCGGTCATAAAATCCATGGTCAATCCACTGCGGGATTTGCGAAAAAAAGTTACGACTTCGATTCAAACAGTGGTTATCGATTTTTATGGAAAATCGGTGAAGAACGGGTCAAGGACATCAATCTACTTAGCAACTACGCTGATAAAACGAAAACCAGAAACACCTTGTCGCATGAGATCGGGAAAATGATGGGGGCACCCTATCATTATGCATTTCCCGTTCGTGTGCATTTGAATGCTCAATTTCACGGCATCTTGGACTTTTTGGAAGATGGTGACGACCGAATGTTGGAGCGCAACAGCTTGGATCCAGAAGGTGCATTTTATAAGATCTACAATGAAACGATGAGCACGAGCGCGGAAAAAAAGACGCGACTGACGGAACCCAATACCGATCTTAACACATTCACAACCTCGCTGGATGCAACATTGCCCATGGCCACACGCAGGACTTACGCCTACGACAATGTCAATATTCCTGCTACCATCAACTATTTAGTTCTCCGCCAATTCAATTCGGACGGCGATCATGGTCACAAAAACTACTACCTTTATCGCGACACAAACAAGACAGGCGAATGGATGCCCATCGTCTGGGATGTCGATCTTTCCCATGGACATCAATGGAATGGGAATAATGGTACTGGCGGATATTTCAATGACACGTTGGTCACCAATAATCCACTCAATCGACACAGTGCCAACAATCGTCTGTACAATCTGCTGCTGGAGTCACCCGAGTTTCAGCAGATGTTCGCGCGTCGCATGCGAACGGTGATGGATACGATCCTACAAGCCCCCGGCACAACCAATGGAGTTCTGGAAACAAGGATGCGGGAGATTGCTGCATCTGTTGACCCCAATCCAGCCAATCCATCTCCGGAAACAGACGGTGACTTGGACCGCGCGAAATGGGGTGTTCATGTCAACTTTATCGATAACCGACCACGGGAGGAGGTGGAGCGTGTCATTACAGGTTACTTTGGTCCGCGACGCACTTTTTTATTTGATCAAACCGCGACTCGGCCGCTCGTGCAACGTCCGGGACTTACCGGCGGCACGGCCCTGCCTAACTTCGCTCAATTAGCCGGACCCAACTCTGTCACCATCGACTCCATCGATTACTACCCCAGTAGCGAGAGCCAGAATGGCGAGTATATCATCCTGCGCAACAACACCTCTCAAGCCATCGATCTCACAGGATGGAAAATCAGTGGCGCAATCGATCATACATTCACCGCAGGCACCGTGATTCCTGCAGGCAATGGAAGTGCCGCACAGGAATATCTGGGACTTCTTCATGTGGTGAAAAACACGGCCGCATTCCGCTCTCGCACTGCAGGGCCCAAGGGCGGAGAAAAGCGTTTCATCCAGGGAAATTATGTCGGACAACTTTCCAGTCGCGGTGAGACGATCACCCTGAATGACCCAGCAAATCAAGTGATTGCCAGCATGACCTATGCAGGGTCGCCAACAATCGCACAACAAAGCATCCGCATTACAGAAATACAGTATAATCCCGCTGCGCCCACGGCAGCCGAATTAACCGTACTCCCCGGAGTCAATAATGACGATTTCGAATTCATCGAGATCACGAATTCTGGCACCAGCGCCGTTGATTTGAGCAGTTACATCATCTCTGGCGGCATCAATTTCACGATCCCTGCTTCAACGGTTCTTCAGGCCGGTGCCAGACTCATCGTCGCAAAACGCCCCGCCGCATTCCTACTGCGCCACCCTCAAATCACGTCGGTGATCGGTGGTTTTGATGACAACTTATCCAATGGAGGTGAGAGGATCGAGCTCACCGAAAGCAGTGGTGAAGTCGTTGTGGATTTCAGCTACTCCGATCTCTGGTATCCTGTCACGGATGGACAAGGATACTCGCTTGTCTTAAGGAACGCCGAAACCGCCCACAACTTCATGGGTAACGTGTCAGCATGGGTCATGAGCCCAACGCTCCATGGTTCTCCCGGAACTGGTGATAATTTCCCGACGATCGAAATCCAACCATCACAGCACACTTTCAACAACACCCCACGATCTGCTATCGTCACCACTAAACCAGCGGGTATATCACACACGATCACTTACAACGGTCAATCCACACCACCCACGGATGCAGGAACCTACACTGTCCTTGCCACACTCAACGCACCGAATTACGAAGCTCTCGCAGCAAGCAGCACTCTCGTCATCGAAAAATCACCACAGCAAATCACCTTCAACCCGGTATCTTCCATCCCACTCGATGGAGGCTTCATCACTTGCGATGCCCTAGCCAGCAGTTCATTGCCTGTTTTGTTCGAGTTGACCTCTGGACCAGCGACGCTGGATGGCACCAAGCTCACTCCTACGGCAAGCGGTATGATCCAGATCAAATCGTCACAGATGGGAAATCAAAACTATCATGCTACAGAAATCACCCGCAGCATTCAATGTACTAGTGATTATCAATCCAGTGCATGGCGACTGCAGCATTTCAACCTCGCAGAAAGGAGCAACAACGCCATTTCCGGCTTTGACGCAGACCCGGATCATGATGGTTGGAACAACCTGATTGAATACGCCTGTCTAACGAATCCGAAATCATCGGACGAACCATCTCCACCTGTAGAAGCGAGCAAATTATCGCTTGCCGGAAAAACCTATCAACTGTTCCGCTTTCGCAAGCGCGCGAAAGATATCGAGTTATCCATGACTCCTGAAATGAGCGGCGACCTCCAGCAATGGAATCATGGATCGAATCACTTTGTCCCCCATGGAAGTCCTGTGACTCATTCCGACGGTAGCGAAACGGTGTCTTATCGCAGTGTGACTCCGATAGGAGAAAGGCCACAAGAATTCCTGCGCCTTCGCGTGAGCAAAAATCCATAAACAACGTATCCACTCTACCTGTGACTGTTGCAGGCAGAGTGGACACACCATTGGTCATTTCACTTCAAATCAAAACGGTCAAGATTCATCACCTTGGTCCATGCTGCGACGAAGTCTTTGAGGAATTTTTCTTGAGAATCGCTGCAAGCATACACTTCTGCCAGGGCGCGGAGTTCCGAGTTTGAACCGAAGATCAGATCCACCCGTGAAGCTGTCCATTTGAGCGCACCCGTCACACGGTCATAGCCTTCAAATTGGTCATCGTGTGGTGAAACGGATTTCCATGTAATGCCCATATCGAGCAGATTGACAAAGAAGTCGTTCGTTAGAGTCTCGGGACGATGAGTGAAAACGCCGGTTCCCGAGCGGTCAAAGTTAGTATTCAATACACGCAATCCACCGACGAGCACCGTCATTTCCGGCGGGGTGAGGGTCAGTAATTGCGCTTTGTCCACGAGCATTTCTTCCGCAGTCGTGGTGTAAAGTGATTTCATGTAGTTGCGGAAACCGTCGGCCTGAGGCTCCATGACGGAGAAGGAGGCAATATCGGTTTGCTCTTGGGAAGCATCCGTGCGACCGGGGGTAAAGGGCACGGTAATGGTCTGTCCCGCGAGTTTTGCCGCGTGTTCGATGGCGGCGCACCCGCCCAGCACGATCAGGTCAGCCATCGACACTTGCTTGCCACCACTCGCGCTGCGGTTGAATTCTGTCTGGATTTTCTCGAGAGCATCCAGCGTTTGTGAGAGAACGGCAGGATTGTTGACTTGCCAGAACTTCTGTGGAGCAAGGCGGATGCGCGCGCCATTGGCGCCACCGCGTTTGTCCGAGCCACGGAAGGAAGAAGCGGAAGCCCAGGCGCAAGCCACGAGATCGGCCACCGAGACTCCCGAAGCAAGGATTGTTGTTTTTAATGAAGAAATATCGGCCTCATCGATCAGGGCATGTGTCACTCCGGGAATGATGTCTTGCCAGATGAGATCCTCCTTGGGCACTTCGGACCCGAGGTAGAGACACTTCGGACCCATATCGCGGTGCGTCAACTTGAACCAGGCACGGGCGAAGGCATCCGCAAACTGATCAGGGTTTTCGTAGAAACGGCGGGCGATGGGTTCGTAGATCGGATCCATGCGCAAAGCGATATCACTGGTGAACATCATGGGCGCATGGCGTTTGTTCGGATCATGCGCATCGGGCACAGTGCCGGCACCCGCACCGCCTTTGGGCCGCCATTGCTTGGCACCCGCAGGACTGGTGGTGAGTTCCCACTCGTAACCGAAGAGATTTTCGAAATAATTATTGCTCCATTTTGTAGGTGAAGTCGTCCAAGCACCTTCCAGGCCGCTGGTGATGGTGTCGCCAGCGTTGCCCATGCCGAAAGAGTTTTTCCAACCGAGGCTTTGCTCTTCGATAGGAGCGCCGGCGGGCTCAGGACCCACATACTTGCTGGGATCTGCTGCACCGTGGGCTTTGCCGAAGGTGTGCCCTCCCGCGATCAGCGCAACGGTTTCCTCATCGTTCATCGCCATGCGACCAAATGTCTCGCGGATATCACGCGCTGAGGCAATGGGGTCAGGATTTCCGTTAGGCCCTTCAGGATTCACATAAATGAGCCCCATCTGCACAGCGGCGAGAGGATTTTCCAACTGGCGATCACCGGAATACCGCTTGTCGGCCAGCCACTCTCCTTCCGAGCCCCAGTAGATGTCTTCTTCGGGTTCCCAGATGTCCTTGCGACCACCGCCGAAGCCGAAGGTGTTGAAACCCATGGACTCAAGGGCGCAGTTGCCAGTGAGGATCATCAGGTCGGCCCATGAAAGCTTGCGGCCATATTTTTGTTTGATGGGCCAGAGTAACAGGCGCGCTTTGTCGAGATTGGCATTGTCCGGCCAACTATTGAGCGGAGCGAAACGCAGAGTTCCCGTGCCCGCACCACCACGACCATCCGCTGTGCGGTACGTGCCCGCGCTGTGCCAGGCCATGCGGATGAAGAACGGACCGTAGTGACCATAATCGGCGGGCCACCAAGCCTGTGACGTGGTCATCAGGTCGCAGATGTCTTTTTTCACCGCTGCCAGATCAAGAGAGAGGAATTCCTTCGCATAATCGAAATCCTCGTCCATGGGATCGGACAAATGGGAATGCTGGCGCAAGATATTGAGACGAAGAGCATTGGGCCACCAATCTTGATTGCGTGTACCACGACCAGCAACGGCACGATTTTTTGATCCAGTAAAAGGGCACTGACCGGAAGGAGAAGTAGATGATTCCATGAGTAAATTGAAGGTGTTAGTCTGGCGGCAAGAATTGCCAGACAAAACTAGCAGCAATTGCGAATCATGCAAAAAAAATGAACATTGCGTGCACAGGAATTTTCAGGGTGAAGCTGGCTCCGCCGATCCCATCATTTGATGACGAAGACTCTCCGGCCATTCCTGAAGAAAATCGCGACGTTTTTCCGGAATTTGCCTCGAAAGCACTTCACTTGCGGCTGAAACGAGAATTTGACAAGACTCACCCTGAGGTTGACTCGCCAACCATTGGCCGTATCCCCGCGCATCACGCAAGAACCACTGCTCGCTCACTGCTTCCAAGGCTGACTGGCGCAAGGAAGAAGAGAGAGACAAAGCCCATGCAGAGGCATCGGCCCCGGAACGCTGCGCCCAGATTTGCAAAATTTGAACCACCGCTACCATGTCATCCTGCCCATGGATTCCTTGCTTTTTCAGAAACTCCGCCGCTTCCGCAGGATCTTCCGCCGACCACGCAACAGCAAACCGCGAAAAGGCATACAGTCGATCTTCCCGATCCGCCAGACTGGATGCCCAATCGACTGCCGCATCTCGGTCGTGCTCCGTAAGAATCATCGTGCAATGTCCCAGTAATGCCCGACGCTCCTGCTCTGAAATACTGCGAGATTCCACTTCGCGCCATGCGGCATCAGGATCACGCTCGGCCATGTTCCATATCTTTTTGATCACCTCGTCCGGCTGATCTTGCTCAGAGGGAGCAGAATCGAGCTGCGTGGATTCGAGAGCTTTACGCGATTGTGAAACCCCGGCGCTATGAGACTGCCGCGAATGACTTGCCGAATCGGATTCCGGGTCCGAATCAACCTGTCGCCCTTGTTTTTCACATGCAAACCACAAAGGCGAACTGAGACATAAAACCGTAGTCCATCGTTTCATGGAGTCACCGTCACGTTGACAAAGCGTGAAGTATTCAAGCTCGTACTGGATCCACTTGCCACATAAAGACCAACGAAACAATTGGCATTCAGCGTCATGGTCACAGAGCCTACATTCGTCCATGTAGTGCCATTCGCACTGGTAAACGAGGTGAACGTATTACCCACGCGAGTGAGCCTTACCCATACGTTGGGCAAGGTTCCGTTGCCGTGATTGGTCACCGTGCTTTTCGTTCCCGCTGCCGTACGTCGCGACCATCGATAGGCGCCGGTGCCAGTGGCAGTCATCGCGGTGTATTGCGCATTGGATGCCAGGGTATTGCGAATCATCACGCCGACCCGGGAACTCGTGCCGGTGTTTTGCATTTGATCGATGCGTGCAATGATTTCGCCATCACCTGAGAGCGTTTGATAGGTATAGTAGCCACCATCAGCCGTGCCGGAAAGAAGACCGGAACCGGACAAAGTGAAAGCGTTGCTCAAGAACGTGGCACTACCCGCTAGATTACCGGTGCCAATATTGGACACCAGCCAAGGCAATGGGAGATTCAAGACTTGGATGCTCAACGTTGCCTGAGCGGATGCCCCTGAGGAGTCCGTAGCACTGACGATAAAAGCATTCGCGCCCACATTGGCCGCTGCGGGAGTTCCGGACAATGCACCATTGGTCGCCACCGACAACCATGCGGGACCACTGACTTTCGCATATGAAATGACATCACCAGCATCTGCATCGACGGCAGTTCCTGACAGGGATGAAGAATAAGGATTGCCTTTCAGCACCGAGGCCCCGGTGATCGGATTCACCACAAAAGCAGGTGCTACATTCGCGGGGGTGACAGTGACATTCAGAGTCGCATCGGCGGAAGAACCCACCGTATCCGTAACGCGCACCACAAACGTGTTGGTTCCCACATGCGTGACTGCCGGAGTTCCCGACATGGCGCCGTTCGTGGCCACAGTCAGCCATGCAGGGCCGGAGATTTTACTGAATGAAATCGCATCACCAGCATCGATGTCACTTGCAGTGCCAGAGAGTGATCCATTGAAATTCGCCAGAGCTTTGACTGTTCCCCCGTTGATCGGAGTGGTGGCAAATGTGGGAGCGTCATTGACGTTGATCACGATCACTTTTAGATCCGATTGGGCAAACGCTCCGGCCGAGTCTGTGACCCGCACCACGATGGTATTGACACCGACATTCGCATTTCCCGGCACGCCGGAGAGCGTGCCGTTGCCCACTACGGACAACCATGCGGGACCCGACACTTTGCTGAATGTCAAGGTATCACCGAGATCCACATCTTGGGCTTGATCGGCGATGCTTCCGGCAACAGAAGCGCCCTGAAGAACAGTTCCCGCGTCAATCAGGTTCGTCGTGAATGTGGGAGCATCATTGACATTGATGACCATCACTTGCAGATCCGATTGGGCATACGCACCTGCAGCGTCTGTGACCCGCACCACGATGGTATTGAGTCCAACATTCGCATTTCCAGGCACACCGGAGAGCATACCGTTGCCCGCCACGGACAACCACGCGGGACCAGACACTTTGCTGAATGTCAAGGTGTCACCGAGATCCACATCTTGGGCTTGATCGGCGATGCTTCCCGCGACAGAAGCGCCCTGAAGAACAGTTCCCGCGTCAATCAGGTTCGTCGTGAATGTGGGAGCATCATTGACATTAACGACCATCACTTGCAGATCCGATTGGGCAAACGCTCCGGCCGAGTCTGTGACCCGCACCACGATGGTATTGACACCGACATTCGCATTTCCCGGCACGCCGGAGAGCGTGCCGTTGCCCGCTACGGACAACCACGCGGGACCCGACACTTTACTGAACGTCAAAGTGTCGCCCAGATCCACATCCTGGGCTTGATCGGCGATGCTTCCCGCAACAGAGGCGCCCTGAAGAACAGATCCTACATCCATCAGGTTCGTCGCAAATGTGGGAGCATCATTGACATTGCTGACGAGGATTCGAAGCGTCGTAGTGGCGTTGCTTGCGAAAGAATCAGTGACCCGAATCGTCCACTCATTCCATCCTACATCTACATTCGACGGTGTCCCCGACAGACCGCCGTTCGCCCCCACCGTGAGCCATGAGGGACCACTCAGTTTTTCAAAGACCAGTGTTTCGCCGAGATCCGGATCTTCAACAGACGTCGTCAGTGAAGAACTGTAGACAGAATCTTCAAACGCCCCTGTCACTGTCAGAGGATTGTTGATAAAGTTAGGTGAGGTATTCGATCTTGTATATTGAAGAACGAGATCTGTTCCTACAACCGCTACCGACCATGTGCCTGTCGCCTGAGGCAATGCCGTCGCATCGATGACAAACTCAGAGGCGGAAAATCCCGTCACTCCTGAGACATTTCGGATCAGAGGAAATGCTTTCGATTGATTGGTGAAATTGACCAGATCCTTGGGCTGCAATACAATGTTGGCTTGTGTCAGAGAATCGAGATTCAAACTGGATGCCGAGACAAGATCGCATCCTACTCCTGCAGCGCCAGACCAATCAGAAACCTGCCATACCAGAGTCGGCGATCCGACGAGACTGAGCGCACCAGTCGTCAGGGTTCCAACCTGCCCCCCGGCAGAGGTCAAATTCCCCGCCAAGGTCACCGACCCCACGATAGAGCCATGACCTGATAAGGTGGCGGACGCAGCAACATTGACCGCACTCACTCCCGTGGCAGAACCACTTGTATTTCCAATCGTCAGTGTGCCCGCATTCACAGAAGTCATTCCACTGTATGAATTGGCATTGGTCAGCAGCAGTTCTCCTCCACCATTTTTGATGAATCCCTTGTTGCCCGCAATCATCGCGCCAATCGTAACGCTCTGATTGATCACTTGGATCGTCGGCTGACCTGACTCAACATCCAAGGTCAAAACACCACCCGTTCCTGAAGCTAAAGTCCAATGATGCGATGGAGTGGTATCGGCGAAACGCATGGATCCCACCGTACGATTTTGATCCAGCGTCACTGTCGCTGACGCCGATAGATTCAGTGAATCAAACGAGGCGGTAGCGCCCACGCCGCTGGCGATATAGCCGCCCCACCAGTTTGATGACAGAGTCCACGAGCCTCCCGCAGGCTGAGTCCAAACGAATTCCTGAGGTATCACATCGATACGCAAAGTTGTCGTCGCTGAGGCACCCAGTTGGTCCGCTACCTGGACGAGGAAATCATTGGGTCCTACATCCGCAGAAGAAGGCGTGCCGGAGAGAGTTCCATTCGATGCCACACTCAACCATGTCGGCCCAGAAACCTTCGAAAAAGTCAACACATCTCCCGCATTGGGGTCGGATGCTGCGCTTGCAAGCGTACCGGTATAAGCCAGTCCGGGAGCCGTTGCACTGGCGAACAGAGGATCACTCGTAAAAGCGGGTGGCTGATTGCCGGAAATCACCGTTACGCTCACAGTCGCGGAGGTTACCGTACCACCGGTCGTCAAGACCTTGGCACTGAGCGACTGAGCCCCGATCGAACCAGCAACCCAGCTCGCTTCATATGGTGCTGAAGCATCAGAAGAAATCAGGCTGGAACCGCGATAAAACTCCACAGCTTGCACAGGCTCCGATCCATCGATGACTTGTGCCGCCAGCGCAACCACGTCGCCTTGCACGTAGGATGCGCCGGCTTCTGGTGCAGTGAGAGCTATCATGGGCGCGACCGGAGATGATGCGACATCACCGGGAGTATAAATGGCGCTGACAGGTATTGCCTCGCGACTGATACCCGGGCCTGACCATGCGACAGAGACGTGATCACCACCAGCTCCATCCTGCTGATGAACTTCCATCCAATAAATCTGACCAGCCACCAAGGGGATGAGTGCCGACTTTTGAGAGGTATTCGAGTCCCAACTCTGATAGCCAGTATAACCGCTGACTCCTGCGATCTGCACTTTGCTGGATTCCAGAGAATTGGTACCAAGGAACAGTCGGCTCGCGTCGTCGGAAGCGATCCAAAACGTGTAGTTGCCAGAAATCGAGGGACGAAGATAGCCCGTAAGTCGGCGCGAGTAATTTTCCGCCACATTTTGCGGCGTGGTAAAAGTGGACAACACTCCACTGTAGTTGGTAGCACCCGCCCAACTCTGGTTGTTGTAAGCCGTGGATCCACTCCAGCGCTGCTCTCTCACACCAATCACTGCTGGAGGATTGCAATCCACAGAAATCAATCCATCTCCTGCCGCACCGAGGTTGTCGGTGGCACGAACCAATAATCCGCGCGAACCCGGATTCGGCAAGGCCGTGGGATTTTGAAGGGAAATCACACCCGTCGAACTGATCGAGAATGCGCCGCCAAGATTTCCTCCCACAATCGACCATCCAACCACGCTGCGGCCTTCCACTACTGAGGCGCTGACTGTGCCAAGCACAGTTCCTAAGGCCATCTGCGAGGTCGCTGTAAGGATTTGCGACTGAACAACGGGGGCGGAGTCATCTCTCAATGTGATGAAATGGCTCGAAGGATTCAAAACCTCCAATCCATCGCTTGCAACCAACGAAATCAGAATCGACTCCGGCATTTCGGCGACCGCATCGGTGAGAAAACTCAGAGGAATCGCTTTCATCTGCTCGCCGGGAGAAAACACAAGAGGTCCGGCGGGCAACAAGTAATCTACACCGGCCGTTGCGGTTCCAGTGGCACTGATGCTGACGGATACGGGAGATGTGCCGACGGGACGATCCAAGACAGCGATCAACATCGGCTCAGTGCCATCAGCTTCACGGCGATTGCTGGAATTCTGTAACAGACGAACATAACGAGTCGCCTGGCTTTCCGGCGTCTGCGCAGGAATCGCTTGCCGGGTAATCCCCGGGCCTTCCCAAGCCACAGAAACGTGATCACCACCGCCACCTTCCGTCTGTTGCGCTTCCATGTAATACGACTGCCCCGCCACAAGATTGATCCATGCGGATCGCTGGCTGGCATTCGCATCCCAATTTTGAAAATTTGACCATCCTGCGAGACTGGCAATTTGCACTTTATTCGCCGCGCTGGAAGTCGTGCTCAAATACAAACGACTATCATCATCCGAGGCAATCCAGAAACGATAGGCGCCGGTCGTTGGCGCTACAATTTGCCCCGTTAGCCTCCGTGAATAATTGTCAGCGACGTTTTGTGCGGTCGTGAACGAAGTGAGATAATTGCTCACTGACGGTGCGGAACTGCTCCATGTCTGGTTCGTATAAACCGCAGATCCCGACCAGCGCTCTTCCAGCACCAATCCTGAGACACTGTCGTCTCCGATCATGAGGGTATAACGGTTCAGTCCAGTTGCCAAAGCCGCACCTGAAGCGGCGCGAAGTTCGATGATAAGAGACTCGATCGGCTCAGCGACGCCATCATTTTTCAGACGAATCCGAATGTTCTGAGAAGTAACGCCGGGCGCGAAGGTCAATGTGCCTTGAGGAATGATCGCATTGCCCGCCGCAGCATCCACAAACGCCCAGTCCACATCATCTCCCATCGCCGAGCCACCACCGGAGGCATATCGCACACTTACGGTAGACGTGGACGCGGCAGAAAGCACAACTGGAATATCTCGATATTCGCCTGTCGAGGTAAGCTGTTCTGTCGTGGCGGATGTGGCGGTTTGAAATCCCAGACTCAGCGGCAAAGCATCGTTGTCACCAATTTCAAAAGTAGCAAACGACGGCCAATCCAAACCATAACCCGCACCCGGTTGAAGCTGAAGCGTTACCGTCTCCGTACCTTCCGCTGTCGAATCGTCCACCACAGTCAGTGGTACGTTCACACCGACTTCTCCTGCCAAAATGGTGGCGGTTCCTGTCAGTCCAGTATAGTCAACACCATCGGTCGCAGTCCCAGAAAGAGTATAGTTCACGACAAGATCACTCGTCGTTGCTCCCGCACGATGCAGATAAAAACGCCCAGTGCCGCCACCCTCAGCAGGACTATCGTTATAAGTCGAAACCATCACACGATCTCCGCTATCATTATCACGAATGAAGGCCGTGGCATATCCATCATTATAGACACGATATCCCGTGCCCGGAGTAATCTGAACAAACACCGTTTCCGTGGCTTCGGCGCTTGTATCATTGATCACTGGAATTGTCAGAGTCACATCACTGGGGCCAGCCGCGGGAAGAGTGATCGTGCCCGAGAGAGTCGTGAAATCGGAACCTGAGGTCGCTGTCCCCGATACCGTGTAATTGACCGTCACATTTCCAGTCGTTGATCCAACGGAACGAAAAACCACTGTCGCGTTTGCTCCTCCTTCCACTCCCACAGTGCCCGTTCGAACGGACACCACCGGCACATCATTCGCATCCGCGATCGTTGCACTCAACCGATATTCCTCAGCCACACTGTAAGCGTTGTTGAATGTGGTCAGCGAAATCGTGACCGTCTCCGTGCTTTCTCCCAGATCATCAGAGTAAGGCGTGATCACAATGGGAGCGGATGCTTGTCCGGCAGGAATTGTAATTTCTCCGGACAATCCCGCATAATCTGTTCCATGATAGGCAGTGCCTGACATTCCATAAAATACTTTCAGTGGTGCCGCGGTCGATCCCGTGCGAGTTACCAAGAACACCGCGTTGTCCGGACCACTTTCACTGGCACTGGCATCCAACAGCGAGAGACTTACCGTCGGAGTGTCATCATCCGTAATCGTCACCGTGGTCGTCGTGGCAGAACTATCGCGCAAATAAGCGGCATTTGTGGAAATGGTGGCTATTACCTCCTCCGGTCCCTCGATGTTCGTGTCGTTGATCGGAGACACCGTCAAATTCACTGAGCTTTGCCCGGCAGGAATCACGACGCTCGATGCCAGAGTTTGATAGTCCGTGCCATTGGTAGCGGTGCCCGTAAGGGCCAGGGCTACGCTCAACGATGCGGTGGTAGGACCCGTACGAGTCAAAGTCATCGTTCCTGGATCCGCAGGAAACTCGGTCGCATACGAATCCGTGAGACGAAGCGCAACCTGCGGCAGCACCGTATCGTCATCGAATACGGTCATCACCATGGCATTGCCCACGGTGGAAAGATAGGTGCCATTGGAGGCAAGCTGCAGACTGATGGTTTCGGGTCCCTCCGCGGCCGTGTCATTGGCGGCCGCGACCGACACGACAAGCGAACTCTGACCGGCGGGAATCGTGAATGTGCGATAAGATCCGTCTGCGACAAAGTCAGGCGTAAAATTATAATCCGTCGTTTTTGTTGCCGCTCCTCCCTGAGGCGAGACACGGACCACCAGAGCTGCGGAATTGTCTCCCGTGCGCGTCAAGGTGAAGGACCCGGCGGCACCATTTTCCGTGACATCGGCATTTTTGACCAGAGTCACAAAAGGCATGTTTGCGGCCGCTGTCCAGTTTGCGGTATTCACTCCCGAGACGACATTGAGAGGATTGACAAAATCAGGCGTAAATGTGTAACCATTGAGCGTTGCGGTCAATGTCTGGGAACCCGTGCTGAGTCCTGAAATCGCATAGTTTCCATCCTGATCCGTAACACAGAACTTGCTACCCGAAGCGACACGCACATTCGGCAAAGGAGTGCCGTTCACAGTTACCGTGCCACTCACCGTTTGACGACCGTGACTACCAATGTTGAGGACCACGTGTCGACGCACCGTGCCCCCTTTCATATCGGAAACCGTAACCATCGCGGTGACCTGTGAGACGGCGCTGAAGGAACGCGTTACCACAGGACTGTTGGCCGCGCTGCTCCCATCATCGAACTGCCAATAATAGGATAACTCATCGCCGTTGGTATCGACCGCGCTGGCGGTAAGTGTCACGACCTGACCAACAGCTAATGTGGTGGAACTGGCGGTGAGTGTGCAACTGGGTGCAACATTGCCGGGGAATGGACCCCGCATGAAAGCGACGTCCAGCGAGGGTGGCGAGGTATCCTGTTTCGACAACACGGTAAAGTGCATGTCAGCTTCTTCGTCGGAGAATGTTCTCCCAACCTGGATCCCACCATCATTTTTACCACCGCTGGAACCGGGGGTCGTATCCAGCAAATGCCCTGCATTGCTGCCCATACCGCTATAAATCACAAGCGCACTGTCCAATAACGTGCTGCTTCCCTGGGGATGATATTCGATGTTGTAAGAGCGGATGCTGTCTTTCGCCACCGTCAGCCCATAGCGTTTCCCCTCTTCGAGACGAGGTTGATCATAAGCATGAATCCGATAGGCTCCATTTTCGCGCGGTGAGTGAATGTAATTCGCAGGCAACCATCCCACCTGGCGCTTGGACACCGTGTTGTAGTGCGCGCCGAATCCACCCCCACCTCCCATGACATCAAAAGGATTGCCATATTCCTGATTCGCACCATTGCCATAAGCGGTGCCATCACTAGCTTGCCAGAAATTCGCGTGATTGAGACCGAGAGAATGCCCTACTTCGTGGTTGATCACATCCATGCCGCCCCAACCCAGCCAAACACTATCACCACCGCCCCACGAAGCGCCACTCCGAAGCCCGTTGATGCGGAGAATGATGCAATCGAATTGCGTCGAGTCGTAACCCAGACGACGGGCCTCGATGCGTGCATGAGTTTGCAATAGCCCGAGACCATTGACCTCGCTGTCCTTGGTGGTATACCAGGAAAATGTATGGGGCAACACCACCATCGGAGTGATCGTGGTAGTCAGCGAGCATTTGCCAAAAGATGTTTCCGAGAAAAACCTCGCTGTGTTCGCCATATCCGCTGCGGCCTGATCCTCCGTATTGAGTTGCTCCAGCCGATCCGGGTAGGTGCCCCTAATGTAAAGGCAACGCAGATTGCCGATCGCGCGCGATGAGGTGCCGGGATAGGTATCCATGAAAAATGATGCTCCACCGGGCCCAGCCGCCTGAATGAGTGTCTTGTATTTCTCGTCCATCACCTCCACGTGACTGCCATTGCAAAGTGTGATGACTCTCTCTCCCACCTCGATGACAGGAGTCTCGACCTTCACTGACTCACCACTGGCGGGAGCCTGGGTTTCCTCGCCTGATACAGGGCAGACTTTTTCGACAAGGGTCCCCGCCGCAATCCGTTCGCCGATTTCCAATGAGCGCACCGGGCTCTCCGCCACCGCGAATTCACGGTCCACCGCAACTCCGCGCAGGGGGATATTCTTGCGCGACATGACCGGCGTCATTTCACCGTAGACACGTGCGATGTAGCTCATGCCTTCCACTTCAAAATATCGAAGCACAAGCTCCGATGGCTTTTGACTGCCAGGCTCCGGACGCGCCATCAACACATCATATTGACCGGTAGCCGAGACGGGCTTTTCCAATCGCGAAACAATGGACTCAGGCAAGTCCTGGCGGATCACACGGGCCACAGCCAAATCGAGAGCAAGCTTCGGATCCGTGGCAATCAGGCGCTTGAACTCCAGTCTTCTCTCCTCCGCCCGTGCGACGCCCTCCTCGACAAGTGCATCGCGCATCGAGGGATCTGCCTCTTTCCAACGCTGAAGCCAACTTTGAAAAGCATCGATCTTTTGAAAATCCGGCGCAACGACGGGTGCCATGGCCCATGCTCCAAAATCCGCTGGCGCAGGAAGCTCTTCAGAAACAGCATCAGCGCGGGATGGAGAATCTTCCAACGGTTCAGTCGCTCGGCTTTCATGGGCGAAAGTTTCGTTTCGCGCATCTTCACCCGCATCAGGAGTTCGAAAAACGAACCAAGCTGTTAGGCAGAGACCGGCAAAGGCAAATAGACTCACGATCCAAAGAGTTTTGGGACACTTCTCAAATGATGCTTTCATAGAGTTGGGTTTTGCGGGGGATGATGATGGGTGCGATCGAACCAAAAACGATAAAGATGAATTCGAATTGCCTATCACTTTGATTCATCTACTGAGATTTGGCGAGCAAATTGTAAAGCACCCCCTGAAAAATCACAAGAGTATTGTTTACTATCACAGAAATATCCTGAAGTTGTTCGATTTTATGCGCCATTCCATTACCAATGGGGCTGAATTTTTTCTCAAGCGAGAATTTTCGGCACCAGAGCATCTGGAATCATAGAGTTGAAGTGTAGGGATTTTTCCCTGCTTTTCTATACGTTGATCTAACCGTGACCGAATCATACGATTTGTCAGTTGCCAACAGTTTGCATTAACCGTATGGTTGGACAGTCACAATCGCCCCAATCCGATGGTTCCAAGCAACAGATTCAACAATCAGCGCCTCGAGCAAATGCTCGGAATGACTGCGTTACTATTGCTGCTGATC
>JBMLRP010000036.1:7647-47606 GCA_049240965.1 Akkermansiaceae bacterium | reverse complement strand
AACCAATTTGCCGCAGCCAGCCACAACCAATTTTAACGATCTGTGGGACATCCCCGGGCATCGAGGATGGGCGTGTAGGCTTTCCCCTCCAGCGCGGCCTCGGTGGCTTTATCGCGCTCCAATGAATCGAGATACTTGAGAAACAGCAGCCAGGAGCTTTGCTCGGTGTAATCGAGCTCACTGGTGCAGCCGGCGTCCTTCCAGAGAACGTCGTCGATGTTTTTGAAAGTTTGTTCGAACATGGAAAAGAATGTTAGAGTGGCGGTCATGATATTTCTCATGGTAGCCAAAATCAGGAAAACGCTAGAATCTGTTATCGTTGGAGTCAATGAGATTCCCGCCAAAATGAAAAAATACTACGTTTTTATCGATGGATATATGAAGTCATTGCATTGAGTAAAATGTCAATTAGGCGGATGATTTGCAGTGGTTGATCGATCCGCGAGTGCTGACAAGAGATGACAAAATACCTCTCGAATCAGCGATACGATTTCGTTGCTAAGAGAAGCGCGCCGATGATACCGGCTTGTTGACCCAATGCGGGGGCGACGATGCGTTGGCCCAGAGACTCGAAGTAACCGTTGGCAAAGGCATCGAGATGCCGCGCGACTTTATCGTGCAATCCTATGGCCTGAGATACACCACCTCCCAGGATGAGGCATGGGGGTGAAAAGAGGGCGCAGGCTGTATAAAGTCCTTGTGCTAGGTAAAAAGCTTCCATCTCCCAGGCGGGATGATCCATTGGCAAGTTGTGTGCTGCCACTCCCCAGCGTTGCTCCATCGCCGGACCACTGGCCAGGCCTTCCCAACAGTCATGATGATAAGGACAAACACCGGCGAAAGAATCATCGGGATGCCGCCTCACCAGCAAATGCCCCATTTCGGGATGCAAGGTGCCGTGCACCAGCTGTCCGCCACTGGCGATACCGGCACCGATCCCCGTGCCCACCGTCAAGTAGAGCGCATCCTTCATTCCGCGTGCAGCACCGCAAGTCATTTCCGCCAGCAGAGCCGCCTGCACATCGGTATCAATGAATAAGTGCACGCCCGGCAGATGCGCGCGCGCATAGTCGATCAGCGAAAACCCCTGCCATGCCAACTTCGGCGTCGTGAGAAACGTGCCATAGTCCGGTGCGGTCGCATCGACACGAATCGGACCGAAGCTGCCAACCCCTAGCCGATCAAAACTCGCACGCGCGCGCCACCACGCCAAAGCAACCGCCATGGTTTCTTCCGGAGTGGTGGTGGGGAAACGAAATTCCTCGATCAACCTTCCCCGGTTATCACCCAGAGCGATCACGGTTTTCGTGCCGCCCAACTCCATCGCTGCAATCATTTCACTCATGCCGTCATTCTGGTTGATTCTCCTCGTTTGCGCCGCAGGCTGCTCACTTTTTTCCACAGCCAACGCATGAGAAGGAGACAAATGATGACCACCGCGATAAAAATAAAGAGAGCGATCATGGGCGCGGCGGCGATCAAGCCCAATCCACCGACCACCAATCCATCTTCCGCCAGACTCGCCACGCTGTTTGAAATCGGTTCGGGCGAGGCGTTCATCACCAATCGCGCACTGGCCTTCGTGCCGTGGGTGGCAAGCGCCGCCGTGCCGGCACAAAGCGCTGCGATCACCGTCAATGTCGGGTTCAGATCACCCATCGCGGTGAGCGCTAACAAAATCGCCCCTCCGGGACGAATCACGGTATGCACCGCATCCCACGTGCTATCGACCCATGGCACTTTATCAGCGAAAAATTCGATCGCAAACAAGGTTGCAGCCACGCCCAGAATCCACGGATTGCCCAGCAACGCCAGATGTTCATAGGCCCCCGAGAGTGTGATCCACTGGAAACGAATCGCTACACCCACCAAGGTAACGGTGAGATACAAGTTCAAGCCTGCCAGCGTTGCCAAACCAAAGGCCACACCCAACTGATCCATGAGTTCCATGAAAAAAATCCTATCGTTTCGCCGAACTCACGTCGATTCGAAAGCGCAGCCAAAATTCTCCTCACTCTTCGGTTTTGGACCGATCCCAGAATGCCACGATGAACAAAAGCGCAATCGCCCCCGCCAGGGCGGCGGGAAACAACCAGTAGGATTCCCATAAGCCCGCGGCTCTCGTCCAGATGGCGTGATCCACGTGTGGCATTTCTGCCGCAAACATACGGCCCAGCTGCTCGGCGTAGGAAAGTTTTTCCACGGGATTTTCCGCAGCGATCGCGGCTCCCAACGCATCGGATGCTGGCTGCACCGCGGCAAATTTTTTCGCCGCGAGATCATAGCCCAGATACATGCCCACACCTTGCGTGAAAAATACCAGCATGCTCTGCGTTTGCCCACGAATCGCCTCGGGGGCGGTGCGGTCGGCATACATGAAGCCGGTGACGAAAAAGAAATCATAACAAATCCCGTGCAGGGCGATCGCGCCAAAAAGCATCGCCACCGATTGCTGGGTGGCGCCATACGCAAACAACGCATAACGCAGGACCCAGCACAGCATCGCCACCACGATCATCCATTTCACACCCAGCTTGCGGAAAAAGAACGGCACCAAGAGCATGAAAATGATCTCGGACATTTGGCCGATCGCCATCGCCGATGCCGGTTGCTGGAATCCCATGTTGGCAAGAAATCCGGAAGTACTAGAAAAGTAGTAGGCCAGAGGAATACAGATCAGCATCGAGCAAAGGATGAACACGAAAAACGCCGGACGTGCCAGCAGGCGGAAGGCATCCACCATGAACAGCGCGCGCAGGTCCACCGCCTTGCCGCGCGATGGTGGTGGCGTATGTGGCAGCATGAAACAGAACAAACCTAACAGCAGCGCCGAGATGCCCGCCATACGGAAAAGATGGAGACTATCCGACCAACCAAGGAATCCCGCGACCAATCCCGCGGCAATCCAGCCAATCGTCCCCCACACGCGGGTTTTGGGGAAAATATCGCGCGGCAAGTGGGAAAAGGCAATGGTGTTGCCCAGTCCCAGCGTCGGCATGTAGCAGAGCATGTGACCGGTGAATAACGTTACCACCAGCGAGGCATTGCCAGCGGTAATCGCACCGGGCACGAGCTGCATCAGTATACCTCCGATCAAAAACATCACTCCCATCAGACGTTCCGATGAAAAGAACCGGTCGGCGATCAGCCCAAGGAACAAGGGCGCGATGATCGCAGCAATGGGAGCCGTGCCATAGGATTTGCCAATGATCGAAGCCAAATCATGTTTGCCCAGAACCATGAACAAGGTCGTGAACCACGCACCCCAGGTGAAAAATTGCAAAAACATCATCAGCGAAATGCGCAGATAGCGGGAGCGGACATCGGGCATGGTCATGGCTCCACTTTTAAAACAACGTGCTCATGGCTGCAATCACGGAATTGACAAAGTCGGGAAATTGATTTGCAAAGCCTGCGGATCTCACTTTTGTTACGCCCATGAGTTTGCGCACCATTGATTTCGACTACCACCTCCCCGAGGAACGCATCGCTTCCCGTCCTCTCGCGGATCGCGCCGCATCGCGCATGATGGTGGTGCATCGCTCCACGGGAGTGATCGAGCACCGCATGTTCCGCGATTTCCCACAATATATCCGTCCCGATGATTTGATCATCCTCAACGACACCAAGGTCATCCCCGCTCGACTGTATTCAAATGATGGCAAAACCGAACTCCTCTGTCTCGATCGTAGCAGTCCCACGCTCTGGCGCTGTCTGGTGAAGCCCGGGAAAAAAATGCGCGTCGGAGCCACCGTGCAAGTCGCTGATGCCATCGGCACGGTGGTGGAAGTCTACGAGAACGGGGATCGTTTGATCGAGTGGGATCGCGAGTTGGACATTGATGAGCACGGACATCTCGCCCTGCCGCACTACATGAACCGGGAGGACGAGGCTGAAGACCGCGATCGTTACCAAACCGTGTATGCCAAGAACGAGGGCGCCATCGCTGCCCCGACCGCGGGACTTCATTTCACTCCGGAAATGCTAGCCACCTTGCCTCATACGTTTCTCACACTCCATGTGGGCGTGGGCACCTTCCGTCCGGTGAAGGCGGATCGCCCGGAGGAACACGACATGCATTCGGAAAATTACCACGTCCATGCCGATACCAGCGCTGCCATCAATGCTGCGGGCCGCGTGGTAGCGATCGGCACCACGGTGACGCGAGTGCTGGAGCACTTGGCTAAGAGCGCGGCACCGGGACACCGCATCGCCTCTGGTGAACAAAGCGGCAGCACCGATATTTTCCTCTATCCTCCCTATCAATTCCGCGCCGTCGATGCGCTACTGACCAATTTCCACTTGCCCCAAAGCACCTTGCTCATGCTGGTCAGCGCCATGGCTTCCCGTGAACTGATCCTCGAAGCCTATCGTCAGGCCGTAGAGCAGGAATACCGCTTCTACAGCTATGGCGATTGCATGTTGATTCTCTAACAAATCATTCAACACGCGTGACAATTCCGCGCGCGCCATCGATGCGCACGATTTCCCCATCACGTAGCTGCGACAAACAGGCGCGCACTGACATGACGGCAGGAATGCGCATTTCGCGTGCGGTGACGGCGCCGTGGGATAGGGGGCCACCACTTTCTGTAATCACGCCGCTCGCCGCATAGAACAACGGTGTCCATGCCGGATTGGTGGTGCGGGCAACCAGAATGGCGCCCTGGGGGAAAGAAGCAAAATCCTGCGGCGAATGAACCGTGCAAATGGGGCCTTGCGCCATGCCCGGACTGCCGGGAGTCCCTCGCAATTCCGTGCCCGCCATCGATGCGGGGAATTCGTCCGCAACATGGGGTTCCCAGCTCGGCGTTTTCTCCACTGCCGCCAGCCACGACTGTTTCCGATCCCGGACGCGCTGCGAGAATTCTTTCCACTCGCTGATATGATTGCGCGTGATTGCGTGTTCGATTTCGCTCTCATGGGCGAAAAAAACATCCATTGGTTCATCAATGATATCGCGCAAATGCAATCGCTCACCCAATTTCTGCAACCCCTTGCGCAGCGGTAATGCCAGTCTCGTCGTTTGATAATGCTCCAAATCATCCAGACTGGTGTAGAGACGCGCCAAGCGGATGATTTCATGAAGGAAAAAATGCAGTTCCTCCGGAATGCGTTGGAAAACCTGGTATTCCGCCGATTGCGAACGAATCTTCAATTCGCGCTCGCGTTGTGACGGGGTCTGCTCACTGGAGGCATCGAGAATCAACCGGATCTGATCCAGCACGATCCAAGGAACGCTGATCCACGTCGGATGATAGGGGTCGAAGTCCGTTTCCCTGTGTCCGTGATCGCGAAGAAAGCGCAGCAGGCGTTGATGGAATCCCGGGTGTTCTTTTTCCAACTCTCCCGACTCCCACAAAGCCCGGCTCCCACCCTCCACGCGCAGTCTCTTTTCTAACAAATCATCACGCAGAACCCACTGGGCAAGTTCGAAAAATTCTTTATTGATCGCGCCCGTTTTCGTCTCACAAAATGCCAGCAGATCTCCCATGATCTGCGCACCCTGATCCGCGCCAAATTGCGCATGCAGCAGGAAATGCAGTAATTTGTAGAGAACTCCCTGCGTGATGGAAATGGCGATGTTTGGCAGGAAATAATCGGAACCGTGTTGTTGCACCTCTTGCACAAAGTCCCAGAGCTCGGTGAGGTTTTTTGGGTCCAGTGGTTCGGCCATAAACTCGCCGATGCGGATCAGGTAAAAATCAAGATCGCGCGACCACTGCACGGGCAGGCTCTGCACCCAGCTGTATTCCTCCCGCAACTTCGGAATCAAGGTCGGCAGGTCATGCAATGAGCGCAGGGTGAACGGCATGCGTTTCGCATACAAATCGACCGCATTTTGATTGCCGTAAATGTAATGGTCATGCATGCCGAACCATTCGCCGGAAAACGGTGGGAAGCCCATCATGCGGAACGAGTGGTCCATCGATCGCTTGAAACCTTTTTTGACAAAATCCCAGGTCAATGGAGTGATCGCATTGGGGAAACGTTCGGCGGATTCGTCGCGCGTCCAACGCGGCGGGATGGTAGTGATGGCGCGTGATTGCAAAAGATGAAGTTGATTGCCGCAGAATCCCCATTCGATGTCTTGCGGGAATCGATACCACGCCTCGACCCGACGCAACAAATCGGTCACTTGTGCCAGTTGATCATCGCTCAATGAGGGTGCATCTTTCAAATGTTCTTCCAGCGGAATCAACTCCACTCCTCCACCCTCGAGACAGACCGTGCTAACGGATTTCCGCGCGATCTTGCGCGATAGGATCTGACCCGTGGCCTTTTCCACTTCCCAGTCGTCCACATCGCACTCGCCGCTCACCACCGATTCACCCATACCATGATTGGCTTCGATCAAAGCCACATTCATGTCACCAGAGATCGGATTGATGCTGAAAGCCACCCCGGCGACATCACAGCGAACCATCTCCTGCACCACCACGGCCATTTGGGCGGCACAAGGGTCGAAGCCCTGACGATAGCGGTAGGAAATGACGCGATCATGCCACACCGAGAGAAAACAGCGATGAATGGCAGTCAGTATCTGCGGCTCGCCATGACAGTTGAGGAAGGTGTCGTGTTGGCCGGCAAATGCCGACTGCGCCAGATCCTCCATGGTCGAAGACGAGCGCACCGCAAAACACGATCCTGTGGCAAATTCCGCCAAGCGTTCGCGGATCTCGATATGGAGAGCTTCGGGCAATGGCACCTCACGCAAACGATCGCGCAGTTTTTCCGCGGCGGGAACCAGTGCTGCGGCATCGTCGAAAGGCAGTCGCATGACCATTTCTTGCCAGTTCTCACAGCCATCCAACCAGAGGCGATAGGCGTCAGCCACGACGAAAAATCCCTGCGGCACGGGAAAATCACCACGGGTGAGCGATGCGAGATTCGCACCTTTCCCACCGGTGGATTCGGCGCGCAGGGCGAGGGCATCGGTAAAAGCGAGGGTATGTTTCATCAAGGTGGGTTTGGAGGAAAAGTGAGGCGAAGGCAAAAACTGCCGAAAAAGATACCAGCAATCACATCCACACCATAATGATAGCGGAGATAGAGTGTGGCGAGAAATAATCCGCAGGCCGGAAGCAAACAGAGCCAGAAAACCTGTCTCTTCATGCGCCACCAGTAACCGAGAAAAAACCAAGTGATGGCACTGTGCAAACTGGGAAAGACATCGACGCGGTTACTACCCTGCTCCACCAGATGTGCATTCAGCCGCGTAAAAAATCCGACGTCTTGCCATGCAGGAAAAAGTTCGGACCATGCGAGATGAGGTCCTGCTGCCGGCACCAGGGTGTAGCCCATAAACCCGATCGCATAGAGCGAGATCAGGCCACGAAACAAGGCTGCACCACCACGCGGGCCCTTCCATACCGCGACCACGAACAATGATAAAACCGCAGGAAAAAAAAGCAGATAGCAGATACTTACGATCTCCGTGAGCCATGGCTGCAGAAAGGGAATCAAACTCCATGCCGGGGTACGCCCGAAACACTTTTCATCCCATGCCAGCAAGCAAGTATCGTAGGAATCATAACCGATCAAACGCATTGTCGAGCCCAGTCGCGCGTAGACCACATTGATCAAAATCGGATACCACAGCAGACGCGCGCGCTCACGCCACGCTTGTCCTGAAGAATCCGCCCACAGCGCCAGAGCCAAACCCACCGCGCTGAGCGACACATACATCAGCATTTCCGCATAAGCCCCAGCCACGCACAGACGCAGCGCGAGACTTCCCAACAAAACGAGAAAAATCGCCTCGTAGTTTCTGAGAAAAGAATGCGACTTTTGATTCATAAACCCAGTCCCTGGATGGTTGCCGCATGCCATGCACGTGCATCAGTTTGTAGATCCCGGTAAAACAATCCGTTCCATGCCACAACCATCGTTTTTTTCCATCGATACCAAAAAAACAACATACTAATGCTTGCGAACCAAACGGCAGGAATCCACCAACCTGCGCCTGTTCCTAACAACAATGCACAAAGCGCCACGTTCCACAATAATGCCATCGGCACGCCCACCAAAATGCGCCAGAGCGCGACCACGTTGGTATCATCCGCCATGATTTTTCCGGCCATCCGCGCAAGCCCCATCGGCAAGCTCTGCAGGAACAACCCCGGCAACACCAGAAGATTCAAGACGAAAGCCGCCACCAGATAGGGAAACAGTGAGCGCAGGGGAAACAAGGGTACACCTTGGTGCCGCCATAATCGACGTCCCGCACAACGACGCTGCCAAATCGTGTCACGAACAAGGACCTCCTCAGGAATGCTGCGTGCGCATTGGCGCAGGACACTGGCATAGGAATGAGACGTACCCAAGGTCGCCATGTAAGCCGTACGCTCCGCCAATTGCTGGGTGGAAGCATCGGGGAAATTCGCTCCCACTTCTTCGAGAGCATGCGTGAATTTCCTTCGGATGCTCCCGAGCGAATCGGAGGGATCGATGGAGATTGGTGGTCCGATGACGATTTCCACGCGTGAGCGAAACGACCAAGCTTTTTCGTAATGAATCCCACAGGGCAATATCAGCAAAACGCCGGATTGATGCTGGTAGAGTTGTGCGATGCGGGCCGCGCCGCTGCGAAATGGCAAATGCGCCGGACCCAATTTGCTCGTACCCTCCGGGAATATTCCCAAAACCGCCCCTTGTTGTAACACCTGAACACATTGTGAAATCACCGTCCGGTTGTCCTCTGTAGCATCCGCGTTGTCATCGCTGCGCGAGATTTCCAACCCATCAAAAAAAATGCGCCCCAGCAATGAACTCCTTAATTTGGCCTTCAGTGTATAGCAGATTTCCGGCCATAAGACGCGATACACAAATCCATCAACTGCTCCATTACGATGCAGCATCACCAGCAATGCAGGCCCGTTCTGGGGCAAATGCTCACGGTCGTGAATCGTGACGCGGCTGTAGTAGAGAATACGCATCAGGGCCTGAAAAAACACATGCCACGCATTGGCGCGATACGTGATTTCTTCTTTCATGTGCCTATGGATTAACAGAATCAATCCACTGGCGCAATGCCAATGTCGCATCAAGCGACAGCTAGCGATTTGTAATCACAGCATCAGAGGTCAGCAAGGTCGAGCAGCTGATGGTCAGCGCAGCGCGATGGGCGTCTTCGGCTCCGCATACCGATTTCGCGGCCGCGGGGTCTTTTTGATAGATCGCGACTTGCGCGGCATGGAGTTCTTCCATGGCTTGTTGTTCTGCGGGACGAGGCGCGCGACTGGTGAGAATTTGAAAGGCATGAGCCAGTTGGGCGGAAGCATTCTCTGTCTTCTCTTTGATGCATCGATCTGCCAATTTTTGCGCGCACTCGAAGAAACTGAGGTCATTGAGGAAAATCAGTGGCTGCAAGGGCGTGTTTGTACTGAGGCGACGGGGTTGGCAAATTTCCCGGCTACCAGCATCGAGCGTAAGCATGCTCGGCGGTGGAGCAGTGCGTTTGATAAAACTGTAGATGCTGCGGCGATAAAGGCCCTCGCCTTTGTCGGGTGTGTATTCTCCGCCTGAAGCGCCGGCCTCCGACCACAGTCCCGCGGGTTGCCAAGGTTTCACGCTGGGACCTCCGATTTTTTCCACCAGCAAACCGGCTGCAAACAAGGCTTGATCACGGATTGCTTCGCCAGACAAACGGTAACTGGGTCCACGAGATAGAAATTGGTTTTTCGGGTCGCGTTCCAGTTTCTCCTTGGTGAGTGCGGACGATTGTTGGAAAGTCTGGCTCATAACGATCCGCTTCACCAACTTTTTCACATCCCAACCGGATTCGATAAATTCACGGGCAAGAGTGTCTAACAATTCCTGATGTGTCGGAGCATCACCCTGGAGTCCGAAGTTTTCCTGCGTGGGAACGATGCCATTGCCAAAGCACATCATCCAGAAGCGATTGACGGTTACGCGCGCGACCAGTGGATTTTGGGGATCGGTGGTCCACTTCGCGAGGCCAAGACGGTTTTTCGGTAATGCAGGATCAAAGGCCATGACAGCTGAAGGCGGCGCGGACTGCACGGGTTTGGTAAGATCATGCGAGGCGTAGTCACCGCGCGTCAACACGTGATACGGTATCGGAGTTTTGGTTTCCTCCATGCACATGATGAGAGGAATGTGCTCAAGATAATTGTCGTAGAGATTTTTCGTTGCATTCGTCACGGCGGCGCGCGCAGCGGCGAGATCTGCATCGACATGAGCGAGATAGTATTCCTTGACCTGCGACTTGGCGCCGCCGTGTCCTTGTTTGGCTTGTTGGAACAAGGCATCCGCAGGGCCCCCCGCCAGTTCCGCGACTTCCACCGGTGTGAGAGCATGGCGGAAAACCGATAGATCATCGATTTTTCCTTGTGCAAAGCCACGGTCATCGCGGGGCCGTGAGGCGAGCCGGAATGTTTCAGCGACAATGTTTTTATCCAGATGATTTTTCAGCACCGTGGTCTTCGCAAGTTGTCCATCGAAATACATTTTCATCCCCTCGGCGGAGGAGGTGCCGTCATAGGTGACCGTGACATGTACCCACTTACCCACGGGAAAAGGACCGGTTGTTTCGATGGAGGCGGCACAGCCGGGCCAAATATGAATCGCGCTCCAACGGAGTTTGCCTTTTTCTAACAAAATTTCAAAACCCGAGGCATCGGCGGATTGGGAATACAGGCGTGGGCCACTGTGCAGAATCACGGCGCGGTCTTTGGGTTCAGGGCAGAAAAGGCGCAGTGAGATGGTGAGCGCGTCATGACGGGTGAGACCTTTCACACCATTGAGATCCAGGGGTGTATCGCCATCGAATTCCAGGGCTTGTGCCACGGCACCGGGGACGACTTGATAGCCGCCTCCCGCGAGAGAGGCGGAGCTACCACCGGGAACCGAGTTGGCCGTTTGATTGCCCTCGACGGCATCGAGAGGGTAATGAGCGAAACGAGGTGAAATGGTGATTTGGGGCGTTGCACCGAGCCATGCTTCAAATGCAGCGTCACGGGTACCGAGCAGATCCTGATAGGCTTTGCGCGCGGCATCCAGTGTCGATTGCCGTTTCGCCACCTCGGCAGGATGATGAGGTTGCATCAATCTCATCGATGGCGGTGGAGCGGAAGTGCTGATGGAGTAGGGATAGAGCCCGGTTTCATCAATCTGTCCGAACATCGATGCCATACTGTAGTAGTCGGTCTGCGGAATGGGATCGTACTTGTGATCATGGCATTTTGAGCACTCCATCGTCAGCCCCAGAAATGCTGTGCCATAGGTGTGAACACGGTCGGAAACATTTTCCATGCGGAATTCCTCGGCGATGGATCCACCTTCTTGAGTTTGGCGGTGCAGGCGATTGAACATCGTGGCGAGTCTTTGTTCCTGTGTGGGGTTGGGCAGTAAATCTCCAGCGATCTGCCAGGTGGCGAATTGATCAAATGATAGATTTTCGTTGAACGCCTTGATGACCCAGTCACGCCATGGCCAAACAAAACATGCCATGTCACTTTGGTAGCCGTAGGTATCTGCAAAACGCGCTACGTCGAGCCAATCTTGGGCGAGTCGCTCGCCATAGCGTGGAGAAGCCAGCAGGGCATCGATGCGTTTCTCATAGGCGTTGGAAGAGGAATCGGCGAGAAAGTCCGAGACTTCGAGGGGAGAAGGAGGTAAACCCGTTAGCGTGAGAGAAGCACGGCGCAGAAGGGTTGCTCGATCCGCGACAGGGTTGGGAGACAGGCCCTGTTCTTCCATTTTTGCAAGAGTGAAGTTGTCGATCACATCCTTGCACCAAGCTTCGTTTTTCACGGAAGGAGGCGTATGTTTTTTAGGCGCTACGAAGGCCCAGTGAGGTTGATACACGGCACCCTGTTCGATCCAGCGTTCCATGATGATGCGCTCTTCATCGCTCAGCGGGCGGTTCAATTTATGTGGCGGCATGATGTCATCGGCATCGTGCGTGCGCATCCGTGCGACCATTTCACTGGCGTGGAGATCACCCGGCACAATCGCCCGTTTGCCGCTTTCGAGTTTCATGGTGGCTCCCTCAAAAGTATCCAAACGCAGCCCTGCCTCGCGGCCTTTATTTCCATCGGGCCCATGGCAACCGAAGCAGCGGTCGGAGAGGATCGGACGCACATGACGGTTGTAATCAATTTGATCCGGAAGATGACTGATGAGAGTCGAAGTGACGTCACTGTCCCCATTTTTTGCACTCGTTTTGCCGGAGCTGGGCGTGGATTTGCAACCCAGAAGGCAAAGCGCCGCCATCAAGGGTGCGCTGATGATTACAGTTTTCGTTAGCATCATGGGGATTCGACAGGTGGATTTAATACGCTATCGATGCTTGAGAAATATCAACAAATCAACGCTAGAAAACGCAGTTCTATTGTGTCATCGTGTGCGCCAGCAAATGATCGCCAACGACGACGACACTCCCGAACTTCTGGCACCAGCGGGCAACTGGGATTGTGCCCGCGCGGCGGTGGCGAATGGTGCCGATGCCATCTTCTTCGGCCTCCCGCGGTTCAATGCGCGCTTGCGAGCCGATAATTTCACCGAGGAGGATTTGCCGGAATTGATGAAATTTCTTCACCGTCACGGTGTGAAGGGATTCGTCACGATGAACACGCTGATTTTTCCGGCGGAAATCGAAGATGCGGCGCGACAACTCCTATGGCTCGAAGCCTGCAAAGTCGATGCCATCATTGTGCAGGATCTGGGACTTGCAAAACTGGCGCACACCATCGCACCGAAGCTCGCTCTTCATGCTTCCACCCAAATGACGATTACCTCGCCCGAGGGTCTGGCGTTCGCGGAGTCGTTGTTCCCACTGCAGCGCGCGGTGCTCGCGCGCGAGCTATCGGTCAAAGAATTGCAGCGTTTTTCAAGAGCCACTGTCGAAGCACACGCGCCGCTGGAAGTCTTTGTGCATGGTGCCTTGTGCGTGGCGTATTCGGGTCAATGTCTCACCAGTGAAAGTCTCGGGCAGCGTTCAGCGAATCGCGGTGAATGCGCTCAGGCTTGCCGCATGCCTTACGATCTTATCGTGGATGGCACCCCACAACCGCTCGGTGAAGTTCGCTATTTGCTCTCGCCACAGGATCTCGCCGCCGTTGATCTGATTCCGGATCTGGTCAAATCAGGTGTAAAATCCTTCAAAATTGAAGGTCGTCTGAAATCGCCGGAATATGTCGCGGCCGTAACCCGTGTCTACCGCAAGGCGCTCGATGCTGCGATCGAAAAAACCCCCGCCGCCATTACAGAGCATGACCGCTATTCGCTGGAGATGACGTTTTCCCGCGGTCTCACCACCGGCTGGCTCGCGGGCACGAATCACCCGTATCTCACCCACGGCAAGTTCGGCAAAAAACGTGGCGCTTTGTTGGGTGAAATCACCGCCTCTGGCAGCGGCTGGATCGAGCTGGCGCAAACGCATCCGCTGCCTCTGCAAGCCGGCGATGGTGTTGTTTTCGATGCAGGCGAGGACCGCAATCACGAACAAGGTGGTCGTATCTGGAAAATCGAGGGCGCACGCATTTATTTCCACAAGACCTTTTCCCCACTCGATTGGGAGCGCATCCGCAGCGGCCATCAAGTCTGGAAAACGTCCGATCCCAAGCTCGAGAGCGAGCTGCGAAAAGCCTGGCAACAGGCGAAACTCCAGCCCAAAAAAATCCCACTGCAGCTGAGTGTCAGCGGCAGCCCCGGTGAAAAACTGACAATCCTCTGCGAGGGAATCCGCGTCAGCTCCGCTCAGGAAATGGGCATCGCGGAAAAACACCCGCTCACGAGCGAAACCTTGTACGCCCAGCTATCGCGCCTCGGCGATACCGATTACGAGCTCGCACATCTCGACAACCAGCTGCAAGGCTCTTGTCACATTGCCGTCTCCGAGCTGAACCGCATGCGTCGTCAGCTTGTGCAACAGCTCGATGAACAACGCACCGAGCCCGCACCGCAGCTGAGCAGCGTCCCGGATTTTACCCAACTGCTGCCGCGTGACAGTCGCGAACCTGCTTGTTTATTTCCTCAGCTCAGCGTACTTTGTCGCACGATGGAGCAGCTCGAAGCCGCCCTCGAAAGCCAGGCCGCCGATATCTACTGCGACTTCGAGGACCCTCGCCGCTACAAAGACGCTGTCGCCCTCTGCCCTCGTGTCATCGTCGCCACACCGCGCATCATCAAACCCGGTGAGGAAGGCTACCTGAAACTCATCGAACGCAGTGGTGATGGCGGCATCCTGATCCGCAACCTCGCCGCGTTGCAATACTATAAACATAGTAGATTGCGTCAGATCGGCGACTTTTCCCTCAACGTCGCCAATCCCTTGACCGCGCAATTGCTGAGCGAACATAGTTCGCTGGAGCGCATGACAATTTCTTACGACCTCAACATCAGCCAGGTGCTGGATCTTCTCGCCAGCACACCGTCATCATGGCTGGAGCTGACATTGCACCAGCACATGCCGATGTTTCACATGGAGCACTGCGTGTTCTGCACGTTTCTCTCCAGCGGCACCGACTACAAAAACTGCGGTCGCCCCTGTGAATCGCACGTCGTTCATCTACGCGACCGCGTCGGTCAGCTCCATCGCCTCAGCGCGGACGTCGGCTGCCGCAACACCCTCTTCAATGGTCGCGCGCAAACCGGCGCCCGCTTTCTACCCGCGCTCCTCGGCGCCGGCCTGCGGAATTTCCGCATCGAGCTCTTGGCTGAAACCAAGTCGGAGGCCGCGCAAACCCTGCGCCTCTATCAAGAACTCTTGTCTGGCGAGTGCAGCCCCGCCGCACTGCAACAAGAACTCGAAGTGACTGAAAAACTCGGTGTTACTGAAGGAACTTTGCGTGAGTGAGTATCACGGTTTTTTCTCCACCAAAAAAACAAAAGAAGCTCGCAGATAATTCCAGCCGGACAGGGCTGTGAGAAATACCGCGATCCACATCGATGGCACCAGGATCCATGACAGACCTTGTATGGCGATCGCGGGTGATTTCCCCGCCGGCAGACACAAGACCAAGAGAGCGGCGATGACGAAAATCATCTGAAAAATTGTTTTCAATTTGCCCCATCGATCCGCAGCCATCACCACACCACGCTCGACGGCGATCTGACGCAAGCCGGTGACGAGAAATTCGCGTGCGATGATAAAGATCGTCACCGCCATGGGACAGAGGTCTTCCATGCTCAGATGGACGAATGCGGCACAGACCAGAATTTTATCAACCAAGGGATCGAGCAGTTTCCCCAGGGCGGTAACGAGATTCATTCTGCGGGCAAGATAACCATCGAGCCAATCCGTGGTGGCCGCGACCACAAAAGCGCCGAGGGTGATCCATGCTGCCGTGATTCCGGGGATGGAGGCCATTGCCACATACAGCACCGTCAAACCAAGTCGGGCAAGAGTGATGGAGTTAGGCAAATTCACTGCCGAAAGATGAGAGAAAATCCAGCGCTTGGCAATCTCGACGTGTCACAATCGCCACAAAAACAATTCCTTATCAAACTCACTCTTCCAGTGATTCTAACAATTCTGCGGTATTGCTACCGCCGGCGATACGGCGTTCGACAACGATTTCTCCCAGGATGGAACTTTGGCGGATGACAAACTGGTTCATTTTCATCAGCTCCAATACCGCAAGGAAGGTGACAATCACCTCAGCTTTGGTCGTGGCATGATCGAACAAACTCTCGAAGGCGATGGATTGACCTGGTTGGAAACGATCCATCAGCATCTCAATCTTGTCTGCGACCGTATAGCGATCATCGACGATGGCACCGAAATCGTGGGCTTCTTCGAAGCGCTTGAGCACGTTTTGAAATGAGCGGATCAGGTCGAAAATGGATACCTCTGCGAGCTCCGGCGGCGTCTCATCCTTGGGAACGTCGGGCTGGTAGGCGAATGAACCATCCAATTCCACCTCGCGCTTGATCAGGAAAGAGGCGGCGTCTTTGAATTTCTTGTATTCGATCAGCTGACGGATCAGATCCCAGCGCGGGTCATCGGCATCTTCCTCCTCCTCCGGTGGTTGTTCCGATTTCGGCAACAGGGTGCGGCTCTTGATATACATCAGATTGGCAGCCATCAATACGAACTCCGCGGCGATGTCGATATTGAGCAATTTGAAGGTATTGATGTAAGTCAGGTATTGGCGGGTGATTTTCTCCATCGATACCTCATGGATATCAACCTCCTCCTTTTTGATCAGATAGAGCAAAAGATCGAGGGGCCCCTCAAAAATCTCCAATTTGACTTTGTAATCTTGATCTTCCACAGCGCCGATGTAACGGAGGAAAGACGATTGGGCGAGGCAATTTTTTTGTGATCATTTTCGACTGGTAATTCCCTCGATTTTCGGGCTTATTGTTTCGGACGATGCGCTGAGGCGAAATCATGGAACTCGAAACAACAAAACAATTCAATGAGCGCCTGGCGCAATGGGTGGCAAACCAAGGGTTTTGGTTTCAGCTTCGTTATTCGATGGCGGGTGGGGGAGCTTCCACGCTGATGTATCACGTGCTGCGTCTGCTCCTCAAGGTCTTGGTGTTCCTGATCCTTGTGGCGGGCTTGTTGCTTTTCTTTCTTTTTCGCCGCACGGATCAGGAGTCTTTTCAAACCAACCTCAAGGATAGTATTGTCAGTGGATTCCAGTGCGAATCAGGATTGTTGAAAAGTTTCAACCGGAGTCAAAATCGCGCTTCGATTCGCTATCTCACGCTTCAAGGAGGTCCAAACACTTATATCGATCAGTGTGAAGCCTCTGGTATCTCATTCCGCATGGGCTTGCTGGATGGGTTGTTCGGCACATGGGATGCGAACCAAATCAGCGTTGACCGCTTGTCGCTCAATATCAAGGCCGGAGCCGAGACCGAGCAGGAGGCACAAGCACTGGGCAAGGCGCTGACCAAACGTTTTGATTCCCTGCGCTTTCAGGCTCTGGAATGTCAAAACACGCGCATTGCCTGGGGTTACTCTCTCCGCACCATGGGGAGCATTTCGCAAAGCCGAATGATGGTGATTCGCGAGCAGAATGGCTGGCGCATACGCTTCACCGGAGGAACTTTCCAGCAGAATTGGCTGAAAAACCTGCACATTGAAGAGATGGTTCTGGTTTGCACGGACCAATCGATTATCGTGGAAAAAGGAGTATTTTCCGTAAAGCGTCCCACCTCCGAGCTGGAAGCGGATCGAACTCACGGAAAAGTACAATTCGAGGATGTTAAAATCACCGGAGGACTGCGCCCTGCGTTCAGCGGATCCGTGATTTTCGAAAATCTGCCCCTCAAGGAATTGCTGCAGGACACTTACAAATACTATTTGGAAGGATCGATTTCCGGTCGACTGAGGATGCAAGGCTCAACCAACTCAACCGATGGCGTCACATTTGCCGGCAGGGTATCTCTGAACGAAGCGGATGAAATCGTCTTACGCAGCCAAGTGCCGTTACTCAACAGTCTTTCCATTCTGTCTCCTGCGGGAAGCTACCGCAAAACAACCTTGAGTGAGGGCTACTTCAATATCAAAACTTCTGGTGGCACGTTAACCATCAGCGACATCAATCTCATTGCTCCCGATCAAATGGAAATGCGCGGTGGATTTTTGGTGCGTCCTGCAAAACCAGAAGAGATCAATGATATGTTGCGCAAAGGCACGATTAGCGATGAGATTGCACAAGGCGCTGTCTCATCTACCACGGAAATCACTCCCGGATCCGATGAATTGTCGCTGCGTCGAGCCATGGAAGTGGCAGGGAAAAATCAGAATGCTGCGACGGGATTTGATACCCAGATCGATGACAGCAGTCTTCCTTTTGCCGCGGAAACTCTCGCCACCGAGCTACAAGTCAAAACATCCGAGAAGCTGGCAATGACTGCGATATTTGACGGGAAGGTTTCATTAAAAATGCCGTTGGCACCTTTTGAAAATGCTCCCAGCGTTGCGAAAATGGCGCGATCCGTCGATGCGAACTTTTTAGAATTGGATTGCCCCCTGAGCGGGAATCTTTCGGATCTGACTCTCGTGCAGGCAGAAAATCTTTTGCTGTTAGAGAAAAAAGCCGATCAGTCCACCCCGGACAAACCCTCTCCGGAGAATCCCTGAAGATCGCTGGTTCGCCAGAAAGCGAGCTTCGATCATGAATGCAAAGGTAGGGGAGATCGAGCAGGTAAATCTCGAAATGTATGACGGGAAACCGAGCAGATACTTTCACCCAGAGAGAAGATGGTGCGGAGGCCTTTTGTCGTTGGTTTTGGAAATTCCCTGTCTTTGCGATTCTTGAAACAAATGGTTTTTTTGTTTGCGTCTGACGTAAAAAAACACCGCGAAATCCTTGTCGAACTTCGCAGTGTTTTTAGGGTGAGATACAGTTACTCGAGAGGATCAACCACGGGCTGCAGCAATGACACTGTCTTTGGTCATGCCGAGCTCTTTCATCACGGTATTGCCGGGAGCGGAAATGCCGAAACGATCGATGGCGACCACTTGGCCTTGCAGGCCGACGTATTTCCACCAAAGACCGCCGACACCGGCTTCTATGGCAATGCGTTTGGTGCAAGTCGATGGCAGGATGGTTTCGATGTATTCAGGGCTCTGACGATCGAATCGCTCGAAGCAAGGAACGGATACCACACGCACTCCGGCACCCAGTTCTTCTGCGGCTGCCATCGCGTGCTGCAACTCGGATCCGCTGGCGAGCAAAATGGTGTCGAGGGTCGTTGTTTCTTTTTTCGCGATGTAGGCACCACGAATCACGCCATCGCGTCTCTCTTCCACACTCAACTGGTTCATCAGAGGAATCGCTTGGCGAGTCAGGATCAGCGCCGTGGGGCCATCGGTACGATGCATCGCTGCCACAAAAGCACCCGCAGTTTCCTCGGCGTCGCCGGGGCGAATCACGTCCAAGCCCGGAATCACCCGCAACCCGCTGACGGTTTCCACGGGTTGGTGGGTCGGGCCATCTTCGCCAACACCCACGGAGTCATGGGTGAAAATATACGTCACAGGAAGGTGCGCCAGAGCGGCGAGACGAATGGAAGGACGCAGGTAGTCGGCAAAGACCAGAAATGTGGCGCCAGAAGCGCGGAAAATGCCATCGTAGGCAATGCCATTGCAAATCGCTCCCATGGCATGTTCGCGGATGCCAAACCAGATATTCCGCCCCAGAGGATTGCTGGAAGAATAATCTCCGCCATCTTTGATGTAGTTCTTTGTTGATCCGAAAAGATCAGCGCTACCCGTGATGAAATTGGGCATGGCTTTTGCCACTGCATTGATCACATTGGCACCAGCGCTGCGTGTGGCGTCTTTATAATCGGCAGGGAACGCAGGAATTTTCGCACTCAAATCCGATGGGGCGGAGTGGGCCACACTTTCGGTGAGTTCTTGGGCCAGTTCGGGATTTGCTTGCGCCCATGCGTCATAGGTAGCCTGCCATGCTGCGAGAGTCTTGGAGCTTTCGGCAGCGCGTGCTGAAAAGTAAGCGCGCACCTCATCGGAGACATAGAAGTGCTCCTCCGGCAAACCGAGATTTTTTCGAGCCTCGTCGATAAATTTAGCACCGCCTTCACCGTGAGCCTTGGCAGTTCCAGCGACCTCGGGAATGCCTTTGCCGATCAGAGTTTTGGCAATGATCACCTTGGGCCGTCCGTTATGGGTCGCTTTCGCGTCAGACAAAGCTTTGGCAATTGCCGCAAGGTCATGACCATCTATGGTCACGGCATCCCATTGTTGCGAGCGAAAATATCCTTCGGCATCCTCGCCCTGGGTCACTTCCGCCATGGCGTCGAGAGTCACATCGTTGGAGTCGTATATCAGCACGAGATTGTCCAATCCCGCATGACCAGCAAAAGCGATCGCCTCCTTGGCCACGCCTTCCTGCAGACAGCCGTCTCCAAATAAAGCGAAGACATGATGATCAAAGATCGCGTGCTCAGAGGTATTGAAACGAGCGGCTGCGCGTTTTCCCGAGAGCGCGTAGCCCACGGCGTTGGCAATGCCTTGACCGAGTGGTCCCGTGGTAGCCTCGACACCGGGTGTCTCATGGAATTCGGGGTGGCCGGGAGTGATCGAATGCAATTGACGAAAATTTTTCACTTCCTCCCGTGATACTGCATAGCCCGCCATGTGGAGCCAAGCGTAGAGAAACATGGATCCATGGCCTGCGGAGAGTAGGAAGCGGTCACGGTTCAGCCAGCGTGGTGTGCCGGGCTCGTAGTTCAGGGCTTCGCCAAACAATACGGCTCCGATTTCCGCGCAACCCAGAGGCAAACCGAGGTGACCCGAAGAGCAGGCGTGAATGGCATCCATGGCGAGGCCACGGGCTTGGTTGGCGGCAGCGGAGAGAATCGTTGTATTCATAAAGCAAAAATGGAGACCTACTGTAGGAGAAAATACGTGTATGACAAGTCAGGATTGTGACAGCAATCGGTGAAGTTGGCAGTTGTGCCTCGCTCGTGGGATTTTGAACGTATGAACGGTCTGCCCTTTTCCGTATGGATGTTCATGCTACTGAAAGATTTCCGGACACTTTTGAGCGTCATTGGTGCAATTGTCATCGCGATGATGAGCGGTTTGGTGATCGCGCAGTTGCCAACGCCGCAGAAACCTGCTCCCGCTGCTTCACGAGAGACGGATGAAGGGGCGGAGAAAAAATTGCAAGATGCGATCCAAGCTGTGAAAATGCCGGGCATCGGAATCGATCCCGTGGCCCGTGTCGTTGATGTGAATGCCGAAGTTTGTCTCGATGAAGGAGCACTGGAGTTGATCGCCTGCACCAAAGACACCAAAGAACACGAGTCGATTGTTGTTCTTCGCGCTTTGCCGTCTCATGTGCATGCGGCGCTGTTGCTGCTGGGGGCCCGCAATGGGCATCCGGCCATGCGCCGACCACTCGATGAGGAGATGACTCGATGGGAAGACCTTCCGCCACAAGGTGATCCGATTGATGTGAGTTTTGTCGTGACGCGAGAGGATGGGACAAAGCAGGAGCGGCCCTTGAGTGATTTTCTGATGCGTAGCGAAGAAGAAGGCGCGCCCTCCGAGGGGAACAAGCAGAAGGAGAAATTTCCTAACACATTTTTGTTCGCGGGTTCCCATCTGGGCGATGCCGCGGAAACTCCGCGCAAGTATCTGGCTGAGATTTCCGGCAATGTGATTTCCATCTCCACATTCGGCGATGAATTGCTCTGTCTTCCAGAAGTTCACGGTCATGAAAATCAAGCACTTGCCTGGCAGATCAATCCCGAGCATTTACCCAAAAAACACAGTAAGATTCAATTGCGATTACGAGTGAAAAAACCTCAATCGTAACCGTGGCGGAAACGCGAGAATCGCCAGGATATGATGATATTGTCCAAATCCGTTTGACAAACTGTGGAATGCGGTTAGGTTGTTTCTGTGGGTAAATTACTCAAATGCCTTGTGGGTTGCGCGCTGCTCAGCGTCATGACGGCGCTGGCTTTACCACCTTTGATGTACTTTCCTCAAGACCAGTCCTGTTGTTGTGACCCGGAAGGCGAAAACAATCATTCCTGCCCGTGTGAGAACAAACAAGATTGTTGTGCGACCTGTACACTGGTCTATCGCGTTCCTTGTCTTTTCACGGAGCATCGCCCATGGATTTCGCATGCTCCGCATTTGCGGTCGGTGCATGTCGAGGAAAAACGCAATGCCGCAACACGTCACGAAGCCCCCTTATTGCCACCGCCAGAGCGATGAGGTTTCCATTCATGTCGGTCCGGATATCATCCGGAGTTAATTCTTTCCATTCAGATTTTTTATACCCTATGAAAACATTTTTACTCTCCATTCTTTGCAGCTGCTTTGCGAGCGCTTCTACCGTTGTTTCGAGCACGGTAGCGAATGACGCTTGCAAATGTGGCAAGTGCGAGTGCGTGAAATGCGAATGCGGCAAGTGCAAATCCTGCAAATGCGATGAATGCAAATGCGAGGATTGCGAATGCGGCAAATAATGCATCTTAGCGCTGCGCTAACTTCTCACCCACGCCGGATGATCCGGCGTGGGTTTTTGTTAGGTCTTGTGACAGCTGTGCGTTCTGCGAATCTTCCTCCATCGTTTCAAGTTTCTCAGCTCAAATGCGATCGGCAAGCCATTCCCGCGCGGCTTTGTTGAATTCGGATTGACTGGGAGATCGGGCGTGCTGCTTCAGGAAAGCATCTGTCCATAGCCGTGACTGTTGGAGAAAGTCATGGTGGAGATGCCAAGTCGGCTGCTTGACGCCATGATCATCGATCAGCCAGTAGCCGCGGTGCTTTTGGGTTTGGGGATTGATTTCATTGCAATACAACTGCCAATAAATGACAAACGGACATCCCCACTCGAGCGCCCAGAACATGAGCTGCGCCACCTGTTTCGCTTGGATCGCAGGATCGAGAACGGACTCGAGAGTCACTCCATACTCACCGATCATCACCCGCTTCCCGGGAATATCAGAGGGAGGCAGGTGTTTCTCTATGTAGTCCAATGCCTCGAAAAATTGCCGCCGACCCATCTCTCCGCCAGCTTTCATCGCGGCTTTGGTCACGTCATAACTGGAGTAGGAAACAAAGTCGGTTTTGATGTGAGGAAGCACGCGATTCACAATCGCCGGGCGTCCTTCCTTCATGGCTTTTTTAACGTGATTGATTTCGACGTAGAAAAAAACTTTCACTCCATGGTGGGAGGTGTCGCGACGTGCGTCACTCACTGCTTTTTCACGCAGAAGAAACCACTCCCGCATGTTGGCAAGCGTTTCAGGTGAGGGATCGGTCGCTTGGTCATATCCTTTCACCGTGTGCCAGTCGCCCTCCCAGTTTCCCAGATAAAACGATTTCCCCGTTCCCGAATAAGTCGTCAGCAAGTATGAGGTGAAATCATAAATTTCCCGATAGATCAGATCACTTTGTTTTTGGGATATTTTTCCTTCGTGGAGTTGTTGTAAAGAGTCGCTGAAAGGATAAACCCACAGCATCACGTGGCGAAAGGGCATGTCGAGAACCGCCTTGAACGTCGCCTCCGATGCGACAAGGTCCCTTATACTCTTGATCCGGGGGTTTTGCTGGATGTGATAGAGTTCGCTGTATTTGGGTGACACACTCACTTTGAGAGTATCAGAGCCAAGCGCGCGTACAGCCTTGGCCATTTCGATCAAGGCAGGTTCCGCGGTCAATCGATAGGGAGCGCTAATCGTCTGCACCGCTAGGACCTGGGTCAGATCGCACGAGCGCTGGGGTATTTTTTCGCAGGCTTGGGAGGCTGACAACAGTAGATGGATGAATAAAGCGCCAGTAAAAAAGCGGCTCTTTGGTATCATGCATCGGAAGGCACGAAGGCACGATGACAGAAACGGGAGATTCATCCTAGCATGGAAGGTCTGTGTGTTTTCCTTTTCTATGGGAAACATCGGAGCGATGGATTACTTCACATCCAAGTTCGCCTTCATCGTGACGTCATCGGGTGTGGGAGATGGAACTCCGCCTGTCGGCACTTCCAATCCGGAGATCCACGTGATGGCATTCAAGACGACGCGGCGATGGTCATCGTGCTGCCAATTTTTGTGAAAATGTCCACCGGTAAAGCCGAATCCACGGCCGCCACCTAGAGATTTCGGTCGATCGTAGGCCCACATCACATGCTGCGTTTCCTCGCGCTCCAAAACCGCGGCGCGCACATGGGGATTGCCGGAATGAGGGCCATCGCGACGACTGAGGGTATCTTTTGGTGGAAGATCGCTCAGGATCGGTTGGACGCCTTCCATTTCCTTGCGGAAACGCATGTGATAATACCATTCATCGCGAATGTTGAAGCTGCGGATGCCGCGACTGATCTCGTGCTCGGGCAATGTGAACTTGGCATCCCAATGAGGATTGACCGACCAGTTCATCTCAAAATATCCACCAATGCCATCGAGCATCGTGTCACCCGCCTCTCCTGCGGGAACTTCGACTGCATAGTGGATGCAACCGATGCCAATTCCCTTCTGCATCATGGAACGCATCACTTGCAATTGGCGCAATGCAGGATGCCCGTTGCCTCCATCGGAGTAGATGACCACTGCCGAGGCGCCGTCGAACACGCTCGCGTCCTGAGGCCAACCATCCGTCACCACCACCGCCTCCACAGGCAATCCGCTTTTGTTCAAATGATCCGCCAACAGCAGACAACCGGCCCTGTGCTCGTGCTCGCCTTTGGGGTGACTAGGTTTGCCTGCTACGAAGACAATTTTTTTCTTTGATGCGGATTTCTCTTCAGCCAAAGCATCCGTAGGTGTCATCGCCAACCAAGCGCCCAGTGTGCAAACCGCCAGAAACAAGGGAAAAAATACACCCCGGGAAAGAACATTCATCATGACACTCTACCGATAAAATCCGCTGATTCTATCAAACAAAGACGACTGTTCATGCGGAACCAAAATCGCGAAATGGCATACTGTCACTGCATTTTCCCATGACATTCCTTCTCTCATCATGAGCTGATTCTTGAAAATGCACGTCGTGATTTTACAAATACCATTCAGTTCCGCGCCCGGAGGCGCCAACCTGGCTCCGCGGCACGAACCAGTCTTTCCAACAACTTTTCCGCTTGAAGCATCGTGGTCTCAAGGGGAAGTCCCAGGGAAATCAAATCCATCGCATCGATAAAAATGCTACTTTCGCGCAATTTTTCTGAGCACACGCCAGCGATCGCGACACAGGGCACGCCATGTTCTTGCGCGATGCGTGCGATTCCGACGGGGCCCTTACCGGAAAGCGATTGTTCATCGAGAGAGCCCTCGCCGGTAATCACGAGATGTGCTGACGCTACTCGATGGGCAAGAGAGCAAACGTCAGCAACCATGGCAAAACCAGACAAGAGCTTTGCTCCGCCAAAGGCCATTAAACCGAAGCCCAGCCCCCCCGCCGCTCCGGATCCGGGATGTGATGCATGTTGATGCGCATCGCTTAGTTCGGCCAGTTGTTGCAGAAAATGATCGAGTATCAAAATCTGCTCGGGCGATGCGCCTTTTTGAGGGCCGTAAATCGCACTTGCGCCGCGATCTCCGCAAAGAGGATTATCGACATCACAGGCTGCGAGGATAGTCGGTAGTGAAATCCGTTGAGAGAAATCAACTTGTGCGAGCTGTAATAATCCAGCAGGAGTTGCTTTCAAGAGATTTCCTGCAGCATCCAGAAAACGCACACCCAATGCCGCGGCCATTCCAATGCCGCCATCATTCGTCGCCGAGCCACCGAGGCCGATGATGATTTGGTCCACTCCGTGCTCCTGAATGGCATGTAGCATCAACTCTCCTGTGCCATAAGTCGAGGAATTCATGACATCCCGCTCAAATGGATCGATACGCCACATGCCACTGGCGGCTGCCATTTCGATGACAGCCATCGTTTTCTTCTCGTGCTGGACAATGCCATACTCCGCGGAAATTTCCCGGCCCAGAGCGTCGTGGGTGGGAGCCATGATTTTTTTCCCGCTCATGGCTGTGACAAGAGTATCCGTAAATCCCTCACCTCCATCGGCAATGGGGCACAGATCAATCTGCCAGGTGCTGCCCATCCCGCGCGCCACCGCCTTGCAGGCTTCGATCGCGGATAGCGAGCCCTTGAATTTATCACATGCAATCAAGGCGATGGGATGTTGTGTGGCGGCATTCATGTGTTGTTGGGACGTTGAAGCTTCGTTCCACCGGTTGTCAATGCAGTGCCTGAGAAATCTTCATTTCCTCCGGTAGGTTTGAAGCGTGGTTTTGAGTTCGAAGCCTGTCGCAGTCTCATGCACCTGCACTTTCGTTCGATGGATCTGAGGCGATTCTCCCAAAGACCCGATTTCGATCGAGCCTTCAGCGCCATCTTCCAGCATCAGGGTCGGCATCGATAATGCCGCATCGGCAGGCCATTGCTCCCGAGTATTTTTCATATCCGCGGCGCTCCAAATTTCTCCCTGATTGTGCAGTCGGCTTTCATTGCCGAGCAGTGTCTGCATCCCTGCCTGATCGATTTGTTGATCATCCAGCCCGTAGGTGCTGCTCGACAACTTGATTTGTCCCTTGGGCGATTCTGGATGACCCGCTTCGGGCGTAAGAACAGTGAAAATCCTTTTGCCTTGATCATCGCGCGCGCCAGCCACAATGACCGACGAACCATGGGGCACGATGGTGTGAATGACATGTTCGTGCATCAAATCCTCTTCTCGGAATTCCTCGGCCAGGGAGATTTCTTTGATCGTTTCCGCTTGTCGCTCACGGTGTTCACACCGGCTCGATGACGCTTCCCGTTCGGGGTTGGATGAATGGTCGAAATCTTCGCGAATCGACGAGGGGACAAGTCCATCAGTCGAGGAATCAGTGAAATGCGCCCTCGCCGTGCTGTGAGAGCGCGACCAATAAAGAAGAATGCAAAGAAGAACGAAAAAGGGGATCGTCAAGCGTAGGATTTTTTTCATGCGGCCAGTTGATTCAATTCATAAAAGCCGGACAAAGATCGAATTGTCATTTATTTTGAAGGAATTGCGCGATTGATCTCGTTAGATTTGAAAAAAATCACATTTGAAAAATTCGGTGCGTGACCTGTTTTCTCCGTCTGTTTCATCCAACCGATTTTTCCTTCTTTCGTCATGACGATCAAATCTTCCAACTGATCGCGATCCCAGTCACATGGCGTTGCCGCCAGCAAGATCTTGGTTTCAAGTTTCATGCCAGTTGAGTAGAGCGGTTCGGAATTCGTATTACGATTTTCATAGTAAATCAATTGACCCTCCGCATTCAGGTGAATGAAATCAAAATCGTCATCGTCATCCAAATTAACAAAATGCGGCGATCGAATACCGGTTGCATCGAAGTCCTTGCCATCGATCTGAAATACAAACGGTTCGGCGTAACTGCCATCGGCGCGTCCATAGTATATTCTGGCTTTTGCATCGTATTTTTCTGATGAAAACACAATCACGTCGGATCTTCCATCGCCGTTGTAATCAACCTGCAAGCACAGGGCCGGCTTGGTCATGATATCTGGAATGGGCAGGGCTTTTTTTCCAGTCAGCCCCTTTTGCGGATCGAATTCATGTTCCCACCCCGGAGACAGGAGTCGCAATTTTCCTTCGGGAAAAGAGGGTGTAAGGTTTTTCACTGTGTCACCGATCCTTCTGGCGGTAAGAAAAGCGTCTTCGTCATGTTGTTTCGGTTCTTCACAGACAAACAGGCCGGATGAATTTTCATCGATCATCGATGCGTAGATGGCGCCGTTATGAGGGAAAACAACCGTTTCGCCCATGGCCGCTGTGGCTAAGAGAAAAGCTGGCGCGATAAATTTTTTTTCTGCTCGGATCCTGCGGAAATCATCGCCCAAGCAGAAGATGGCGAAAAACACGACAATCATTTCAAGCATCAAAAAACGATGGATTAGGCTTTTCTGTGGATTTGCAAAAGTTGCCCGGGAGCATCAATCAAATGATGGGGATCGTGGGCATGCAATGCATTGCGGGAATTGAATCCCCAGGTCACTGCGGCAACCGCAATGCCGGCTTTGTGGGAAGCTTTCACATCGCGGATCTCATCACCGATGTAGAGCATTTCTTCGGCGCGCAGCGAAAACGTTTTGCGGATTGCCTTGATGTGTTTCGCCTTGCCTGTGAGTTTCGAGGTGGAGGAAACAAAGGTGAAGTGCTCACGCAGACCATGGGTGTTGAGAAAAAGATTGACGTTATCCGTCGTGTTCGAAGTAAGCACCCCAAAAGTTTCCGAGCGGCGGCGCAGTTCAGGAATCACGTCAGCGATGCCGGGGATGATGGGAATTTCCGCGATTCGCTCACGCAACATGGCAGTGCCGCGGGAGAGTAACGAGGGCACGCGGAACTTCGAGATGTCGAGATGCTTGAGCAATTCGCTCAGTGAAAAATCGCGCAGTTGTTCCATTTCATGAGATTCCACACGACGAAGCCCGTATTCGGATGCAAGCTGATTGTAAATGCTGCGAGTGTGCTCCAAGGTGTCGGCCAGGGTGCCGTCGAAATCAAAAATAATGGCTCGATAGTGCATGGAAATTCAATGGGTGGAAATGCCGGAAAAGGCCTCGTCCAACAATTCCGGGGTGAGCACCTCCTGAACTGGCCCGAAGCCAAGACCGCGTTGATCGAGCAGCAGTGCTTGATCAAACAATGACGCCGCCGTGGACAGATCGTGATGCGAAGCGATGATCAACCGGCCCTCTTTGGCAAGAGATTCCAGTAGTGCACTGAGTCGCAGAGAGGCATTGCGATCGAGGCCTGTGAAAGGCTCGTCGAGCAAGAGAACATGCGCCTCTTGTGCGACGGCACGGGCGAGAAACGCGCGTTGCTGTTGACCTCCGGAAAGTTCGCGGATTTGACGATCCTGAAGATTGTCCAGGTCGAGCAAATGCAGTGCTTGATCGACTGCGGTCTGATCACTGGCACGGTATTTGCGCCACCACCCCGTCTGAGGATAGCGCCCCATTTCCACCAGTCCGCGAACAGTGATGGGAAATGACCAGTCGACCTCCTCCCGCTGCGGCAGATAGGCGAACTCACGTGACCAGCGTTTCACGGGAGATCCCCGCCACAACACGGTTCCTGATTGGCGAGGTACCAGACCGGCGATCGCCTTGAGCAATGTGGATTTTCCCGCGCCGTTTCGTCCCACCAGTGCAACACGCGTGCCACAGGATGTGGCGAAGGAAATATTTTCAAGCGCGGTGATTTTGCGATACGAGACGCTCAGCTTCTCCACCACCAATTCGTGATGGTGATGGTGGTGCGCGCAGCAAGCGTGATGGCTATTCGAGTTCATGGCAGCTCCCAAAGATCGTCGATGTCGCTCGTGGCATCAAATACATGGACCAGGCTTTCCCGTGCGGGCGCATCAAGCCGTAACTTGGCAAAATAGCGCGGTGTTGGACCGCTCGACCAGGAGATTTTCACCGCGATCTGCAGAGGCAAACGCTTCAAATTAGCGGAAAATTCGCTATTCTGTGAGTCATTCGTCTGCCACAGAATCTCGTCATTTTCATCGCGCAACTCGATGTGTTTTGCTGCGTAAGACAACTGCAGTTGAAAAGGCACGGTCACAGCGACGGCAGGAGGTGTGGCCATTGATGGGTCGGCCCCCGGAATATTCGGTGCGGCAGTTGACCGACTGATATGCCACAGCGGCCACGCGGCCAGACCCAGCCCGATCGCGGTTAAGAAAGTTCGCAGTAATGGTGAACCTCGCACGGGCTACTGTTTGAACCAGTTTAGACGCATGTGCAAGTCTGATGCTGTGTGAGAAGGGGATTTTGGGAAAAAATCATTCGCGCTGGAAAAAAATTGCGCTATAAGAATGCAGCAAAGCAGCATGACCAGGAAAAAAGTGATTATCATAGGCGCCGGTCCCGGTGGATTGACTTCGGGAATGATCTTGGCCCGTCGCGGTTTCGATGTGACCATTTTGGAAAAACACAACCGGGTTGGCGGACGTAATTCGGAGTTAAAGGTCGGCGATTTTTCCTTCGATACCGGGCCGACCTTTTTGCACCAGAAGTTCACGCTGGATGAGGTATTCGCCGAGGCGGGAGCCAAGGCGGAAGATTATATGGATCTCGTGCTGTTGGATCCGATGACACGTCTCACCTGGGGAGATTTGTCCATGGAGACGACCTGCGATCGAGCGCGCATGGAAACCAATGTCGAAAAAGCTTTTCCTGGTCATGGTGAAGGCTACCGGCGTTTCATGGCTGATCATGCGGTCAAACTTGCTGCCATTTACCCCTGCCTGCAACGCCCCTATCATGAGCTGAAATCGTTTCTCAGCACGACCTTGATGAAGGCGATTCCCTACGTCGCCACCGGCAAAAGCGTGGTCGATGTGCTGGAAAATTATTTTGCCGACGACCGCCTCAAGCTGGCTTTCACCTTTCAGGCCAAATACCTCGGCATGTCTCCTTGGCGCTGCCCGGCGCTCTTTAGCATCCTTTCCTACATCGAATACCGCTACGGGATTTATCACGTTCAGGGTGGTTTGTGCAAAATTTCGGAAGGTATGGCCAAGCTGTTTCAGAAAAATGGTGGCACCCTGCGGCTCAATACCGGTGTGAAAGAACTGAAGTTTTCCGGCACCAAATGCACCGGCGTCGAACTCCAAAACGGCGAAGTTTTAGATTGTGACGACATCATCATGAATGCGGATTATGCCCACGCAGTGACCCATCTTCTCAACGGTCACTCGAAGCCCGCAGCGCAAATGGAGAAGAAAAAATTCTCCTGCTCCACTTTCATGCTCTACCTTGGACTGGACAAAATTTACCAAGACGAGCCTCACCATCACATCATTTTCGCCGACAACTACCGCCACAATGTCGAGGACATTCAAAGCGAGAAAATCGTCTCGGATGACATGTCGGTTTACGTGAGAAATTCCTCCATCACCGATCCCTACGTCGCCCCTCCCGGTCAATCGGGCCTCTATATTTTGGTGCCAACCATCAACACACGCCACGGCTTCGATTGGGAGACTTATAAGCAGGAATACCGTGACAAAGTCATTGCCCGCATCGAGGCAAAGACCGGCATGAAAGACCTCAGCAAGCACATCATCGCCGAGCGTATCCTCACTCCGCAGGATTGGCGCGACGAGGGCGACATCTTTATGGGTGCCACTTTCAATCTGGCCCACACCCTCGACCAGATGCTCTACCTCCGCCCGCACAATCGCATGGAAGGCTACGAAAATCTGTTCCTTGTTGGCGGCGGCACCCACCCCGGCAGCGGCTTGCCGACCATTTACGAAAGTGGCCGAATTTCCAGCAATCTACTCTGCGATCGACACCGCGTCCCTTACGACCGCGTTGATCTCGCACCGGCTTTCCTCGGTAGCGCCGACTGAAATCTCCTTTTCTTTTTGCGAAATTTCGCGAAATCGTCTTGCCAAGTCGGCGCGTCCGTGCCAACTTGGTTCGTCAAAATTAGTATCTTTATCAACTAACTAAGGTTATGCTTCCTGCCCACGCCCCGTTTTCTGAAAACGCCCGCCGACTGATTGACGCCGCTCTTGTAGGTCTCGATGCGACCCAGCGCGCCTGGCTTTCCGGCTTCCTCGCAGCCACCACCGCACCGGCAGTCGCCGCCCCCGCAGCTTCTGTCAAGGCGCTTGTTCTTTATGGCACGGAGTCCGGTAACTCAGAAAAACTCGCCGATCGCACCGCCAAGGAAGCCAAGAAAAAAGGCATCGCCGCCACGGTGAAAAACATGTCGGATCTCAAGCCTGCGGACCTCGCCAAGCACCAGAACCTGATGGTGGTTGTTTCGACCTGGGGCGATGGCGAACCACCCGACACCGCTACTGCTTTCTATAAGGAATTCATGGCGATGGACCAAAGACTGCCTGACCTCAAGTTCTCCGTCTGCTCCCTCGGCGATACTTCCTACGAAAAATTCTGCCAAACGGGTAAAGACATCGACGCCAAGCTCGAAGCTCTGGGCGCCAAGCGCGTCGCAGCACGTGTCGATTGCGATGTCGATTACGAGGACGCTTTTACCGACTGGCTCACCGTTACGCTCGGAGCCTTTGCTCCCACCGCCACAGCCTTGATCGAGGCGCCCGCCGCTGCCGCAGCCCCTGCTGTCACCAGCTACGGCCTGAAAAATCCGTTTTCCGCCGAGGTTCTCGAAAATATCCTTCTCAACGGCAAAGGTAGTGCCAAGGAAACCATCCACGTCGAGCTTTCCCTCGCCGGTTCCGGTCTCAGCTACGAGCCCGGCGATGCCCTTGCCGTTATCCCTAGCAATGCCGATAACGTTGTTAGCGATCTTCTCAAAGCTGCCCAACTCAAAGGCGACGAGGAAATCGACACCAAAGCCACTGGCAAAAAATCTCTCGCAGAGGCTCTGCAGCACGATCTCGACATCACCGGCCTCTCCCGCTCGGTCCTTACCAAGTTGAATGAAGCTGTACCGAATTCACAACTCACCGCCCTACTTGACGAATCCGCCAAGGACAAACTCAAGGATTACACCTACGGCCGCGAAATCATCGATGCCATCATCGACTTCGCGCCGAAAGGCCTACCTGCTCAAACGCTTGCCTCTCTCCTGCGCAAGCTTCCACCCCGCCTCTACTCCATCGCTTCCAGCCCACTGGCCCACCCCGATGAAGTCCACCTCACGGTTGCCGCCGTCCGCTACCACAGTCACGGTCGCGATCGCAAAGGTGTTGCCTCTACCTACCTCGCTGATGTCTCACATACCGGTCAGTCGGTCAAAGTTTACACTCATGCGAACAAAAATTTCCGCCTCCCTGAGAGCGGAGAAACTCCGATCATCATGGTCGGTCCCGGCACCGGCATCGCGCCGTTCCGCGCTTTCGTCGAGCACCGCGCTGAGCTCGGCCACAGCGGAAAAAACTGGCTGTTCTTCGGCGACCAGCGCTACATGTTCGATTTCCTCTATCAACTCGAGTGGCAGGAGCATCTCAAAAACGGCACCCTCACCCATCTCGACGTCGCCTTCTCCCGCGATCAACCGGAAAAAATCTACGTTCAGCAGCGCATGCGCGAAAAATCCAGCGCGCTCTATGATTGGCTGCAAAACGGCGCACACTTCTACGTTTGCGGTGATGCCTCGCGCATGGCCCACGATGTCCACGAGGCCTTGATTTCCATCTACCAACAACACGGCAACCTCACTCGTGAAGCCGCCGAAGCTGAACTCGAAGCCTTGAAAAAAGCCAAACGCTATCAGCGTGATGTATATTAAAAGTCTCAAGTGTGAAGTCAGCAGTGATCAGTGTTTTTGAAATCCCCATTCTGAAAATCACCACTGCTCACTCACCACTTCCCCCCTGATCACTCCTCCCTGATCCCTTAACACTTTACCGCCATGTCCGAAACCAAACTAGCCGCCAACGAATACATTAAAATCCGCTCGAATTACCTCCGCGGCACGCTCGCCGAGGAGCTCACGGATGTCTCCACCGGTGCGATCTCTGAAGACAGCCAGCAGCTCATCAAATTCCATGGCTCCTATATGCAGGACGATCGCGATCTCCGTGCCGATCGCCGCAAGCACCGCTTGGAAAAAGCTTATTCCTTCATGATCCGCATCCGCGTGCCTGGTGGTGTTTCCACCCCGGCTCAGTGGCTCGCCACCGATGCTCTTTGCGAAAAATACGGCAACCACGATTTCAAGCTCACCACCCGTCAGGCCTTTCAGCTCCACGGCGTGATCAAGTCGAACCTGAAACGCACCATCCAGGAAATCAATCAAGCCGCCATGGACACGATCGCCGCCTGCGGTGACGTGAATCGCAATGTGATGTGCAATCCCAACCCTCATCTCTCCCACATCCATGCCGCCGCGCTGAAGGCAGCACAGGACATCTCCGATCACCTCACTCCCCGCACCCGCGCTTATCACGAAATCTGGTTGGATGGCGAAAAAGTCGAATCCTCCGAGGAGGAAGTCGAGCCCATCTACGGCAAGACCTACCTGCCCCGCAAATTCAAAATCACCGTCGCTGTGCCGCCTTCGAACGATGTCGACATTTACGCGAACTGCCTCTCTTTCATCGCCATTGTCGAAGAAAACCAACTGGTCGGTTACAATGTCGCTGTCGGTGGTGGCATGGGCATGACCCACGGCGCCGAGGAGACCTTCCCGCGCATTGCCGACGTCATCGGCTTCTGCACACCCGAGCAAGTCACCGAAGTTGCCGAGATGGTCGTCAAGGTCCAGCGCGATTTCGGCTGCCGCACCGACCGCAAGCACGCCCGCCTGAAATACACCGTCCAGGACAACGGTCCTGAGTGGTTCTTGAACAAACTCAACGAATACCTCGGCTGGAATCTGCAGCCCGTGCGCCCGTTTGTTTTCGAAAACAACGGTGATCGTTATGGTTGGGTCACTGACCCCAGCGGAAATTCGCATCTCACCTTGTTCATCGAGGGTGGACGTGTCATTGACCGGCCCGGCAACCCCATCCGCACCGGCCTCAAGGAAATCGCCAAAATCCACACCGGCGACTTCCGCCTCACTGCGAACCAGAACGTCATCATCGCCAACGTCACCCCTGCCCAGCGCCCGGCGATCGAGGCCCTCGTCGAGAAATACGGCCTCGAGGACGGCAAAAAACGCAGTGCCCTGCGCCTCAACGCGCTGGCCTGCGTTGCCCTGCCCACCTGCGCCCTCTCCCTCGCCGAAGCCGAGCGCTATCTGCCCGTGCTGATCGATGACATTGAAAAAGAAATCGAATCCGCCGGCTTGCGCCACGATGCCATCACCATTCGCATGACTGGTTGCCCGAACGGCTGCGCCCGCCCCTACATCGCCGAGATCGGCTTCGTCGGCCGCGGTCCGGAGCGCTACAACGTCTATCTCGGCGGCGGCCACGCCGGCCAGCGCCTGAGCAAACTCTACAAAGGCGATGTGCCCCAAGCAGAAATCCCCGCCCTCCTCAGTCCGGTCATCCATCGCTACGCCAAAGAGCGCAATGATGGCGAAAAATTCGGCGACTTTGTCATCCGCGCCGGCATCGTCGCCGAAACCATCCAAGGCGACGATTTCCACAAAAACATCCGTCCCCTCTGACACCAGTGTTTTCAGTCCGCCCACTGATCACCGCTTACTGCCCACACATCACTTTTCCTCAGTGACCACTGACCTAAAAGCCCCTGACCTCTCCCTTCGACTCGAGCCGCTCAAGGCACCGGATCGACTGCGTCTCCTCCACCAGGAATTTGGCACCCGCGTCGTCGCCACCACCTCCTTCGGCCTACAAGCGGCAGTGATGCTGCACCTCATCCACCACCATGCGCCGGAAATTCCCGTCGTCTTCATCGATACCGGCTACCTTTTCCCCGAGACCTACCACTACATTGAGACCCTGATGGAGAAATGGCCGGTCGATCTCCGCACCTACACGCCCAAGCTCACCGCCGCCCGACAGGAAGCGCTCTACGGCAAGCTCTGGGAACAAGGCAAAGAGGGCAACGAGAAATATGCACTGCTCAACAAAGTCGAGCCCATGAACCGCGCGTTGCAGGAACTGGGTGGCGATGTCTGGCTCTCCGGCCTGCGCCGCAGCCAAAGCTCCACCCGCGTCCACCGCCCCTTCGCCGAGCAGCAGAAAAAAACCCTCAAGGTTTATCCCATCCTCGATTGGGCCGATGCCCAGGTTTCCGCCTACATGGCCACGAACGGCATCCCGCCCCACCCCTTGGCCGATTCCTACGTTACCATGGGCGACTGGCACAGCACCCGCCCCGCCGAACAAGGCGTCGAAGCCGAGCACACCCGCTACAACGGCCTCAAATACGAATGCGGCCTCCACGAAGTCTCGACAAATTCTGATTTTCAGATTTGATCGTTGCGGAGGCTTCACCGCCTCCCGGTCAAATTGGAGCGTGCATTTTGATTTTTGTAATCTATCACGCACATCAAATACGTCTGGTCGTGCAGCTTGCTGAAATAAATGGTTCGTCTTGTAATTAACGCTAGCGGAATCAAACTATTTTTGCGATCCACGCATGAATTCTTTTAATCTAGATGCGTATACCGTGAGGATCTTTATGCCTTTCGGCGATCCGGATGGCCTTCGTATTATTGATCAACCGAACTGGTCGGGTATTGCCGTGGCATTTCCGCGGGGAGCGTACCGTGATGTAAGCAAGAGAACTGAGTTTGCTCGCATGGGAATTTATATTCTTGTCGGATCATCCGCTGAGAATGGTCCTTTGCCTACTCTATACATAGGGCAAAGTGACAAAATTTCCTCTCGGCTGGATACGCACCTGTTGGGCCAAATTTGGCAGATGCAGATGCTGCGGATGCTGAGGGTTTCATGGCTCACATTCTTCGCGTCTTACCTCTGATTGGCATTTCTGCCTTCGAAGAAAAAGAGCGCAAATTGCAGGTTCGTGAGCGAGTCAGTTTGACTTGTGCCGCCAAAAAAAGGGGAGTTGTTGCTACTGGGTACGTTCAAGCTGGTGGATTTGTAGTATGCAAAGATTCACTTGCTGATCCTGAAGAAAAAGGCGGCATGCACGACTACATGCGCTCGATTCGAAAAGAGCTTTTGGATAAACAGATCTTAGTTCAAGATGGAACGCTCTATCGATTCACACAAGATTATGATTTGAGCAGTCCATCCACCGCTGCGGGTGTGGTATTGGGCAGAGCTGCGAATGGCAGAACAGAATGGATTGACACGAAAAGTAAAAAAACACTCAAAGCTCTGCAAGAGCAAGAGGCTGGCGAATAAACGAGGTCATGCGGCTTCAACAAGCTCTTTACGAGGATGCATTTCCCTGCGGGATTTCAATTAACCCAACAAGCTGTGCGAATCTAGTCCTGGGATGATCCTTTTGATTCTCTGGGAGGGATTCAGCCCGTCATGAACCTTCGCGATCAGCGTTCGTCCGTTTGGGGCGGTCTTCTCATCGCATCGCAGTGAAGGAATGAAGCCGTGGGTTTCAACCCACGGAACTCGTTACCAGCAGAACAAACGTGTCGCATCGCGACACCGGAACGGTGGCTGCCACGCATCGACGTTTCCTCGCCCTCGATCTTCCTGTGTCGCGACGCGACACTCCGGGGAAAGGGAACAACCGAGCTCTCGGTTGAAACACATGAATCATGGGATAGACAAAATGACGATGGGGTCGCGCAAGAATCGACCTACCTGGTGGCCATACCTGAGCCCTCGCTGAGCGCACTCGGCAGCCTGAGTGCCTTACTGTTGCTGAGACGCCGCCGCTGAAGTTCGCTGAGCGGTCCGTGAAAATTCATGCGAGGTCGGAAAATTTCGGGCTGCCGACGGATTCCAGAGGGTGGAATCAGCCAACTCGCGATTTACGTCAATGGGACTATTTTGGGTGTTGTAGAGACGCCCCCATGTCTTGAGCAAAAAATGGCAAGAATTTTTCTTGATGGATGACACAAAATTTTATAAGAAACGAAATCGTCACCGCAAAAATCTTAAATTTTTCTCTTCAAGTATTCTCTAACATCAACTCTTCAAACCCATGAAACCTAAGTATAGCCTTGTGCGCGTACGCACTTCTCGTCGCTCTTTTATTCCAAGTGTTCTCGCTACGGCATTGGCGTTTTTGTTAGCTGGGCATCAAACAAACGCGCAAACACGGACGTGGGCAGGCGCTACTGCCAACGTTGCCAGCGGCGCTTGGGGGACGACCACGAACTGGTCGGGCGCTGACATTCCGGATACCAACCTTGAGATCGCTTCTTTATCGGCGGATTGGACGGGTTCTGGTCCCACTTTTGCGCTTGGTGCTAACCGCACGGTGAATGGATTGATTTACAATGATACGGGAGCAGCATCAGACCAAGCGGGAAGCATTGTCGCAGGAAGCACTTTGACTCTGGATGGAACTTCGCCGACGATCACGACAACCAACTCGTTCACGATCTCCGCCACGATGGGGTGGGGCGCAGCTGGATTTACGAAGAATGGTAGCACTACGCTTACACTATCGGCTGGCAATACAGGAACGGGTCCAATCACTCTGTCTGCTGGTACCATTCGTGCCACGAACAATGCTGCCGCGCTGGGCACGGGCGCCGCAACGATTTCTTTGGCTGCTAGCACCACCTTGCAACTGGCAAATGATACGGCATTGAGCTATTCTCGCAATACGACAGTAGCGGGTAATGCCACCATTACATCGGACCGACTGAGTGCAGGTGCGGCGGTCACTCATACCTTGGGCACGCTGAGCATCGGAGCGCAAACCCTGTCGATCACTCGTGGTGCTAGTGCGACAAGTGGTAACGGAGGTATTACCTTTGGTGCAACGACACTCAGTGCTGGACCAGCTGTATTTGATACTGGTGCGAATACGAACTTGACCTTGGGAGCTGTGGGCGGAGCTTTTGCTCTAACCAAGCAGGGAGCGGGCCAATTAACGCTGGGCACGACGAGTGCTCGAACCACTGCCGCTGGCATTACAAACCTCAGTGCCGGAACACTTCGTCTCAATATTGCCAATGCTCTGAATACTCTCGCGACAGCGCCGCTCAATATCAGTGGTGGAACTTTAAGCCTTGCTGTAACGGCTGGAGCGACCTACGGCGGCACGGCTACCACAGTCAGTGGAAGCGCGACGATCGAAGCGGATGCTCAGGCCAGCGCCGCAACCGTGACACAAACTTTGGGCACATTGAGTATCGGCGCGCAAACACTTAGCGTCACCCGCGGTGCCAACATTACTGGAACGGGAAGTGTGACTTTTGGCGCTACTACCATGACTGGCAACGCGACATTTTCGCCCGGCGCCAATACTCAGCTTACTCTCGGTGCTGTTGGTGGCGCTTTCACGCTCACGAAAAGCGGCGCAGGTACTGCGGTGCTTTCTGCTGCGAGTACATACACGGGAGCTACGACAGTTTCGGCTGGTACTTTGCGTGCCGGTAATGCAACGTCATTTGGAACAACTGCGGGCGGGGTGTCGATTACTTCGGGCGCGGTCGTTGATTTGAATGGAGTTGCGATTGGGGCGGAAGCATTTACTCTTAACGGAACGGGTATTTCCGCTGGCGGCGCTTTGATTAATTCCAGTGGAACAGCCGCCTCGCTCTCCGGCACGATCAATCTTGCTTCCAATTCGAGCATAGGCGGTAATGGTGCTGGTCTCGTGACTCTCAGCGGCATCATTTCCGGTACTGGCACGCTCACCAAGGTTGGAACAGGCACGGTTCTGTTGACAGGTGCTAATACCTTTGCCAACGGACTTACGATTGAAGAAGGCGCTTTGAGGCTTCAAACTTCAGCTGCTGCTGCTGGCACTGGCACCATTTTGCTCGGAGCAACGTCAGGTACTACAAGTGCTACTCTGCAAGTCGGTTCTAGCCTCACTCATACGAACGCCATTACAGTCCAGGCTGGAAGTAGTGGCACAAAAACTTTGTCGCTCATCGCAGCGCCGACCACGATTTTTTCTGGTTTGATCACGATGAATGACAACCTGACTGTCAGTAATACGGGCACTGGCGCCTTACAGACGGGAGTTGTCAACACGTCTGGCAATAGCATCAACCTCAATGCCAACACGCTCACGATCGCGAACACGAATACGGGGCGTTATTTCTCAGATGGCGTCATTTACGGCACAGGTTCCGTGGTGATGAATAGCAGTGGCACAGGCGACTGGGTGCCGCGCGGTGATCACACTTACTCAGGCGGAACAACTGTTACTGCTGGTGCAATTGCGGTGGATCGTGACTCGATCGGCACACCAGGCAGTCCTACCTCCGGAGCGTTCGGAACAGGAACACTGGTCATCAATGGCGGGCAAATGCGCGCAGGCACGACTGCTGACCGCACGGTCGGGAATGCGGTGACTCTTTCTGGTAACACCACCTTCTATACCGCTGGGACGGAAAAGAGTCTGACCTTCTCCGGGCCTGTGACCTTGAGCGGGGGTAGTCGCACCATTACCAGTACTGTGGGAACCACGGTGACTGGTAAGTCCGCGATCTTCTCGGGTGAGATTGGCGATGGTGGCAATGCCCTGGGGCTTGTGAAAGCAGGAGCGGGTTATCTTACTCTTGCTGGTGCTAACACCTACACAGGAGGAACAACTGTGCAAGATGGAACCTTGGTGGTTTCTGGATCCTTGCAAGCGAGTACGGCAGTCACCTTAACGCCTGCGGTGGCGGGTGGAGCCACACTTTCTCTTGCAAGTGGCACCGCCAATCCTTTGTCGGGTATTTCTGCTCTCTCGATTGGTTCCGCCACGGGCACCAGTCGATTGTTGTTGGAGTTAGGCTCGAGCACCAGTACCTCCGATACTCTGAGTTCTCCCAATGCAGCTACGACAACGGGAACAGTCAGTATCAATATTTTGGCGTTGCCGGGCTTTGGCACAGCATCAACTTATGATTTGATCACGGCGGCGAGCGGGTTGAATGGAGCGACTTATTCTTTGGCAAATCCTCCGGGCGGATATTCATACACTCTTAATGCCACGGACACTGCGGTGCAATTGGGAGTCACGC
>JBMLRP010000036.1:0-7547 GCA_049240965.1 Akkermansiaceae bacterium | reverse complement strand
GGATATTCATACACTCTTAATGCCACGGACACTGCGGTGCAATTGGGAGTCACGCCAGTGACGGGTGACATCTATTGGCGCGGAAATAGCAATAACAGCTGGAGCTCCCTTATTGCAGGTGACAGCAACTGGTCCACTGATAGTGCTGGTACTATCAACGCCCAGGCCAGCCCCGGAGCAGGAAGCACGGTGCGTTTCAGCACTGTAAATGCTGCCAATGCTGTGGGGGTAATCACCACTACCCTGGATCAGAATTACACAGTCAACAACTTGGTGTTCGGTAACAATCCGAATGGTGTTTCTTCGGTAACGATTGCTGGCGGAACAACAGCGGCTCTGACCACGGGCACCTTGACGATCACTCCCGCATCTTCCGCTGATGGAATTAGCGTAGGATCAAACGCCGGCAGCGTGACGATATCCGCGCCTGTGGCTCTGGGCGCCAACCAAACTTGGAGCGTTGATGGCACGGGTGCCAATGGTTCTGCTCTAACGGTGAGTGGTGCTCTGAGCGGCAGCAGCTCTCTGGACATCAGCGGACTCGTCACTTTATCGGCCGCTTCTGCGACCTCCACACATAGCGGGACGATCACAGTGCCGAATGGCAGTGTTCTGCAAGGTGGTGCTACGAACAGTTTCAGCTCTGCGTCAACGGTTCAGCTCAATGCCACGGGAACACTGAGATTGAATGGTTTCAATAATACGATTGGCAAATTGACCGGCACGGGAACTGTGCAGAACAATCATGCCTCAACGGCAGTGGTCTTGAGTGTGGGAGATGCATCGAATTTCACGTTTGATGGTCTTTTGCAGAATGGTGCTGCGGCGACTTTGGGCTTAACCAAGGTAGGCGCGGGCACGATGACTCTGGGTAGCGCACATACCTACACTGGTGGAACGATTGTCTCGGCAGGAACCCTGCAACAGGGTGTGGCAAACGCTTTGCCCACGGGTAACGCCCTCACAGTGAATGGCACGAGTCTCTTTGATTTGAATGGATTCAATGCTTCTGTCTCCACTCTGGGCGGAGTCGCAACGGGGGTTGTTACGGACAATGCGGCGGGATCCGGTACAAGCACTCTCAGCATTACCAATGCGGGATCGTCGGCTGTAAATATCAAGGATGGTGCATCCAGAGCTCTTGCTTTGCGCGTTACCAATGCAAACGGTAACTTCTTTTTGACGAATGCTGCCAACACGTTTTCTGGTGGTATTGTTTTAACTACCAGCGGCGCAGGTACGCGGTTTTCTCCCGGAACCGTCACTGCTGGCGCCTACGGCACCGGTGCGATCACGATTGGTGAATCACCCACAGACCTTGCGGGTATGTATTTTGCTACTGCAAACCAAACATTGTCCAATCCCATCATCTTCAATACGGCATTGGGAACGGACCGTGTGGGAATCCGAGTGGACGTCGCCGGCACCGTCCTTTCAGGCGTTGTTACAGCGAATCTTGCGCCTGCAACGTTCACAGCTAATAATACTGGAGGTGCCGTCACCCTCACCAATCAGGTGACAGGTCCATTAGGCTTGGTTCTGGACATCACCTCTCTTAGCGCTGGCGCTTCTTCATTCCAAGTTTCGCTCAATAACGCTGCGGGAACGAACAACTATCAAGGCGATACGGTTGTCAATTTCAATGCTGCTTCGGGTAAGTCGGCGACCTTGCAATTGCTCGCAGGTGACCAGATTCCCAATGGTGTCGGTAAGGGTAATGTGATCGTAAACAGCAACGGTACTGGTATTGGCTTGTTGAGTCTGGCTGGTGGAAATGAAACGATCAACGGTCTCAGCGGAAGTGGTAATGTGGCCATCCCATCCGGCACTGTCACTCTGACTTTGGGGGATAACGATGCTACGGCAACGCACAGCGGTTCGATCAACAATACGTCCGGCACGCTGTCGCTGACCAAAATCGGGACTGGCACCCAGACCTTGACTGGATCCAGCAACTTTGCAGGCGCACTTACCGTGAATGGTGGATTGGTTGCTTTCCCTTCATCACCTGCTTCAACGGGCCCCTTGGGTAATTCCTCTGTGATCAACTTGAACGGTGGTGGTATCAGTTATACCGCTTCCTCCGCAACGGCATTGAATCGTCCGGTTTCGATTGGTGCATCTGCCGGCACCGTCGATGTGGTAAATGCCACTGGCAGCTTGAGCTTTGACGTGAGCAGTACCGGCGGCAATCTGGTCAAGACTGGTGCCGGCACCGCAGTCATCAGCGGCACTACCTTACTCAATGGTGGTTTGGCAGGGGTCGTGGTCAACGCGGGCACATTACGCGCTGGTTTTGGTGGCACCGATATTGCCACGATTTCGGTGGGCTCCACGGGAAATCTCAATCTTGCTGATTCGACAGTATCCGCCGAGGCTCTCACTCTGGACAATTCTGCTGGTGCTCTTACCTTGGCTGGTGGAGCCCAACTGGGCTTTGAATTCAACGGCGCTGCTACCGACAGCATCGCCGTAGGATCATCTGGCACGGCCGTGACTTCGGGTGTGGTCACCTTGAATTTCTCCGGTACTCCCGCAGCAGGAACCTACAACTTGCTGACCGCACCCAGCGGTCTGTCGGGTGCAACTTACACGCTGGGCACTGCTCCGAATGGATTCAATTACACCATCAATGCGAGTGACACAGTCGTTAGTGTGACCGTATCCGCTTCCGTGCCGATCTACTGGCGTGGTGGTCAGGATCTTTCCTGGAACACGTTGGGAAGTGGAACCGCGAACTGGACGACGGATAGTGCGGGCACAGTGGATGCCCTCAGCAAGCCCGTAGGTGCAGACACAGTTTATTTCGCTGCAACTGGAGCTCCATTCAGCAGCGGATCTGTCATCGACACCACATTGGATGCTGCATTCACGGTGGACAGTCTGCAATTTACCAATGTCCCGACAGGCGTTACCGCTGTCAGCATCGCTGCGGGTACTGGTGGATCCCTCACTCTCACGCCTGCCAGCACCTCGGGTGGTATCCGTGTATTGACGGGTGGTGGAAACGCCACGATTTCAGCGCCATTGACCGTAGGTGCCGCACAAACATGGGACATTGATTCTACGGGTTCGCTGACGGTTAGCGGTGATACGGCTTTCAATGCGAATGTCGTCAAGTCGAACACGGGTGCGTTGACTCTCTCTGGAAATAATACGGGTTCCGGCTCTCTGACTCTTTCGGGTGGCACTCTGAACATCAACAGTGCTACAGCCCTTGGTGCTGGAGCCTTGAACATCGGTGCCGGCACGACGATCAACACTCCATCTGGAGCGATTGCGCTCAGCAATAACAACGCTCAAACGTGGAATGGTGACTTCACTTTCACTGGTGCAAATGCACTCAACCTTGGCACAGGTGCGGTGACGCTGGCAAACAGTCTGGTCGTGACCGGCTCAGCGAGCGAGCTCACTGTGGGAGGTGTGATCGGTGATGGTGGCAATAACAGAAGCCTGACCAAGGCCGGAGCTGGCACGATGGTGTTGGCAGGAACCAACACCCATGGCGGCCTTACCACACTCACGGGAGGTGTGTTGCGTATCACCAACGGATCGGCATTGGGAAGCACGGCAACAGGCACGGCACAATCGGGCACGAGCGCCCTTGAGCTCGACGGCACGGCCGGTGCACTCTCGATTGGTGCGGAAGCACTGAGTATCAGTGGAGGAGGTATCACCGATCAGGGTGCTTTGCGCAACATCGCCGGCAATAACACCTATGCTGGCACGGTAACTCTGGCAGCGCAATCGCGGATCAATTCCGACAGCGGGACATTGACTTTGAGCAATGCTTCTGCGGTTACCAGTGAAGCGAGAACTTTGGTTGTGGGTGGTGCTGGCAATACGACCATCAGCGGTGTGGTCGCATTGGGTTCGGGAGGAGTCTCCAAGGATGGAGCAGGAACTCTGACCCTTGGTGGTAACAACACTTACACGGGCAACACTTCTGTGAGCAATGGTGTCCTGAACCTCACGGGCACGCTGACAGGAAATGGAACTCCCGGCGCTGGTTCGAATTTGCTGTATGGTGTGGCGGCAGGTAACAGCGTGGTCAACGTCAGTGGTAATATCACCAACTACTTCCGATTCCAGGGGGCTACCAATGCTGCTGCTAATGCAGCTTATATTCAGACGGGTGGAACGGTTAATTTCACGAGCACAGCAGTAACCCAACCGAACAATGTCGTTGCTTCTGCGGGCTATGGATACATGGAAATCACCGGTGGTACGTTGAAAGCGAACGGACGATTCTCTCCCTCTAACGATGTTGCGGCAACGGGTGTGATGTATATCGGTGGTTCTGGCACGCTTGACCACACCAGTGGAGAGTGGTTCCTGATGACTTATACTCCGACTGGCGGTACTTCAGGTGGCCGTGCGATGCTTACCGTTGATACCGGTGGTACTCTGGACCGTGTCGGTTCAAGCAACCAATTTGGTCTGAATATGGACCGTTCTGGTGGTTACGCGGTATTGAACATTGTCGGTGGATCGGTGTTGAATTCCAATCGTGCCATCACCTTCGGCAACGGAGCCGGCTCGGGGATCACAGGCACATCAGGATTCCTCAACCTTGCTGCGGGAACATTGCAGATCGGCACCAATATGCTGAGTGGCAACACATCCGGCTCGGGTAACAGTGCCTACGTGAACTTCGCGGGAGGCACTTTGAAGGCACAGGCGGCACTTACGAATGCGATTCCCGTGACCGCTGCAAACCAGACATTCACCACTACGATGTATGGTGCGATTGACAACTCTGGAACTGCTCACGATTTCGTCGGCGGTGTCACGGTGGATACCAATTCTTTCGCGACGACTTTGGCGAATCCGATCGTCGCACCCACCGCAGACGGTGTGGCACAGAGTAGTCTCACGATCACAGGCGGCTCTGGATACGTTGGCGCACCCATGGTGCAGTTCACAGGTGGCACGCTCGCAGCGGGCGGCGCGCCGGCAGCAGGCTATGCAGTTGTCAGCGGTGGTGCTGTCACTGAGATCGTGATCACGGCCCCAGGTAGCTACACCGTTGCCCCGAGCGTCACCCTTACCGGGGGTGGCGGTACCGGTGCAAGCGTCACGGTGGGTACTTTGGTCCCCAACACCAGTGGTGGGCTCACGAAGATCAACCCCGGAACACTGACTCTCAGCGGAGCGAACACCTACACGGGTTCCACCGTGGTCAATGGTGGTACTTTGCTACTCAACGGTTCTGCGGCAACCACCCCGACCACCAACAGTGTTACCGTGAATGCAAATGGCACGTTTGCCTTCACCTCTTCCTCGGCATCCACGCTTGAACTCACCGGCAAATCCATGACTTTGGCGGGTGGCACGCTTAACTTTGATGTCGGCGCTACTACGGTCAGTGATACCATTGCGGTGCAAGATTTCGCGATCACAGCGAATAGCGCTCTGACCTTCAATTCGCTCGGCGGTTTGTCAGAAGGAAATACCTACACCTTGTTGACATCGGTGAATCCGATCAGCAATGCAGGTGGCTTTACCTTGTCCGGCCAAACCATTGGTCGTGTGACGTTGATTCCAACGATTAACACGAACAGCATTACCATCACTGCTTCTGTGGATGAGGGTCAATGGGCGACTGACGCTGATGGCAACTGGAGTGTTGGCGCTAACTGGACAGGCTACACCCCCACCACGGCCGGTGACGCTGCTTTGTTTGGCTCTGCGATTACCGCGCCAAGAACGGTGAGTGTGGATAGCCCACAGATTGTGAGCTTCCTGCGTTTCAACAATTCCAATGCTTATACATTGGGTGCCAATGGCAGCAGCAATTTGACACTGAACAACGGATCGAGTTCCGCCGTGGTGTCGGTGACTTCCGGTTCGCACACTATCGCGGAAAACATCGCGTTGCTCAGCAATGCTTCCCTCACCGCCGCCTCATCTTCTCAACTCACCGTGAGCGGAGTGATGAGTGGCGCTAGTCGTTCCATTGACGCTAATGGACCTGGAACGGTCGTGCTTTCTGGTGTCAACACATACACCGGCACGACCACGGTGAGCAATGGAACATTGACACTCTCGGGTGCCAGAACGGGCAGTGCCGGTGCGTTCAATGTTGGTAATCTTCCTGGCCTGAATGCTGTGCTCAATATTAGCGCAGGCAGCTACGCTCTTGGTGGAAACGCCATGAATGTTGGAAACATTCCGACCACGGCAGCAACGGCTACCGTGAATCAGACCGGTGGAGCGATCAGTTTCTCCAGTGGAAACGCGGTCCTCGTTGGTCAGGGCACCGTGGGCAACCAAGGTGTTTACAATCTCTCTGGCGGCTCGATCACGACGTTCGCCAGCGCCTCCCGCGGCATTATGCTGGGAGTGAATTCCAATCCGACCCCAGGTATCAACAGCGGTGGTGGAACTTTCAACCTCAGCGGCACGGGTGTATTGAATATGACCTCGGCCAGCGGTGGTGGTGGCGATGCCTTGCTCGAGATTGGCCGCTCGGATACCATTGCGAACAACACGACCAATGCCTTTAACCAGACGGGTGGCACAGCGAACGTGGGGATTCTCACTCTGGGTGGTGCGGCTTCTGGATCAACGGGTGTGAACGCAACATTGAGCCTGACAGGCGGCACCTTCACCGCCAACCAGTTCACAGTCCTTGCGGCCGGAGCTTCGAATACGGCCGCCATCACAATCGGCGGATCGGCTCTCGTGACTTTGCCCGCATTCCCGTCTGCCAGAGGTGCTGGTTCGACTGCGACCCTGATATTGGATTCGTCCACGGGTTCGCTCACTCCTTCAGCAGCGAGCGCATCCTACATTCCTGCAGGAAGTTTCACCAATGCCTATCTTACGGCTAACGGTGCGAAGTTGAGCGTCTTGTCCGGTCGGGATATCACCATTGGTCAAGTTCTTGAAAACGCTGCTGGTGAGGCCGGTACACTCACAAAAAGTGGTGTGGGCAATTTGACCTTGACCGGGGTGAATACTTACACGGGTCAGACCACGATCGATGCTGGCACGCTGACGATCAACGAGGGATCGATTGCCAATTCCAGCAACATCGTCAACTCGGGTACGCTGGCCTATGTTCTCAGCACCAATGCAAGGACTTATGCGAATTCGATTACTGGTTTTGGTAGCTTGACCAAGAGCGGAACGAATCAGCTGACTCTCTCTGGAACTAACACCTATACAGGTGGAACTACGGTGAGCGGTGGCAACCTGATCATTTCTGGATCAACGAACACGACCGCGGGGAATTTGACCCTAAGTAACGGTGCAACTTTGACGGTTGCCACTGGTGGATCTCTGACTACCACCGGTACTTTCAACATGGGCGGTGTCACGATCGGAAACAACTTGGTCGTTCAGTCTGGTGCTTCATTGAGTGCCGCATCCATTAACAACGCATGGGGTACGAGCACCACGGTCGATGGCACCATGACCATCTCCGGCACTTGGACTGTCAGCACGAACCGTACAACAGAAACATTTGCCGGTTCGGGCACCATCAATCTGGGAGCCATGACACTGGGTAATGCGACGACTGGTGTCAACTACACTGGATC
>JBMLRP010000035.1:0-1008 GCA_049240965.1 Akkermansiaceae bacterium | reverse complement strand
AAATCTGTAGGGCAAGACGGAACAAAGCAGGTGGGTGCGATGATTTGCTTACGCGGCACCTTCTGCCTCCTTTCCAGCACGTGTCGATTGAATCAGTTGTGCGATGGCGCGGGCTCCTTTCCGATAGACCACCACGGCAAGTAGTTCCCCATCGACATACACAGCCCAGAAGCGGGTTTCTCGGTATTTCTTCACCTCTATCATACCCACCCCTCCCTTCTGGCACGTGCGTTCAGGTCTCGCAGGTTCAGCCCGTATTTCTCTGCGGTCTTTTGCGGATCCCCGTAGCGTCGGTAATGGCGTTTCACGAGATTCCAATCTGGTTCCGTTGGCGTGCTTGGTATCATAGCGAGCGGATCAAAGCGGGTGGTTTGTTGTGCTTGCTGCGGTGATTGCTCCAGTTCCACGAGTCGTCGCAGGATGGGCCTCAGGCGCTCCATCACCAATGCCTCCACATCGGCGGGGACAGGTGCTTGCAGTGGAGCGCCACCAGCAAGTTCGGCCATTCTTGCGTCCACAATCTCGCGGATCAAATCCACGGGAATTTCAGTGATGGAATAGACGATGCCACTCAGGCTTTGGAGGCCGAGGAGCTTCTTCAAGGTCCGACGTGCATCTCGGGGGCTATCTGCTTGCAGACGATCATCAAAGACGATTTCTCCGCCACGGCTGGCGATCATTTTGTAGGTGCGTTTCATTGGTTCATTATTTTTGGTTCATGGTTTCGTTGGAGTGAACGCATGCGGCTGGCTCAGAAGTCCGAGTGGTCGCAGTCGTTCAAAAAGTTGAAGTAGGGTTGCTGCCATCGGGGGCTCGACTGAATCAGGCCAGAGGTGAAGTGGAGGTTACTCACCATCATGCCGCGCCATTTGCGCCAGTCGCCGAAGAGCTCGGTGAAGTCGCGGTCAAAGAACACCCAACGACCAGGCAATCGGTCGAGCGTGTCCATGCCACAGAGATCGACCAAGGAGGCCGCGACGCGTGTATCGGACAGCAGACCCTCGGGCA
>JBMLRP010000034.1:0-1861 GCA_049240965.1 Akkermansiaceae bacterium | reverse complement strand
CTTGCTCAGGGTAGTGTAGCGCGGCATCAATCGCCTGCCATGCGGATTCGAGAAGATTGAGGCGGGCCATGATGCTCTCGGTGGAGAGTCGCATGCTCTGATACCGCTCCAACTCCGCTATTACGCGCCGGGTGAATGGATTTGCTTGTGCAGCCGAGGTTCCACCCGCAGCTCGGGTCACATGCTCGATTGTGGAATCTACCGCAACGTGCAGTTGCTCTCCGATTGCGCGGATTTTTTGCCTCTGCTCCATTTCAAGCCGGATGATCCGGCCCCTGATTCGCAGTGGATGACCAAGTGCATTCTGCTCTTCGATAAGCATTTCGTGCTCCATGTGGTGGGTTGCCCGGGCGAGTGCTTGAGGTAGTTCGTTCGCTCGCATGAGCATGACTTCCAAGGTGTATAGTTGTCCCTGGATAATGCCGAGGCGCTCCACCGACTGGCGGAACGCGTCAATACGGGTGTCGTTGCCTGATTGGTTCATAGCATCCGCAGACATATAGGTTAGCTTTTGGCGAGGGCCTTGCGGAACGCCTCGCAGGCGGCAACCATGCGCTTGCATTCGGCCTCGATTTCGACCTGTGCCGCCAGCACTTTTTCAAACCAAACCAGCACACGCTTGAATCCCTCGAGCCGCTTCGTTGTGGGTTCTTGGTCCCACACCAATGACCGGCATGCTTCGTGCAACCAGTCATCCTGCTGGCCGACAAGCGCACAGGGGCGTATGGCTTTGATGACCACCGGATTCGCCTGTTCTACCTTCCGCTCCTCCGGATCGAGTTGAGATGCAACAAGTAGGTCACGGAAAGCAGCCATCGCCTGTTTAGGCGTCTCATTGATGATTTGCGTCAACTCGGAGTTGGCGGAGTGAAAGGCTTCCTCGGCCTGCATGAGGAGGTCTGCAAGTTCGGCCTGCTGGCGCGGTTCGCGAGCCTGCTTGACGATAACGGTTTCCTCGGCCTGCATCAGGCTTGCCAGATGCTTGCGAGCTTCTTGCTCGTCGTTGCAGTCACCCATGCGGGCCTTGATCGCATCGCGCTCGCGGATCGCAGTTTCGAGGGTGAAGATTTCGGAGTGGAGCGTGACGGCCTTTTGAACGAGGGAACGAAACGCGACAGTTTTTGGAGTCGATTGGTTAAACATGACACCAATCGTGCCGTGTCAACGATTCGTCGGTTTTTTTCTATGCCTCGGGATGCGGTATCGGCACCGGTGACGGCGCGTCCTGCCTATCGCGTGTCAGGACAGGGCGAGCTTCCATCGAGCCAGTGAGAGCCGCAGCAACAGCCAGCGCCCCCTTGCGGTAGAGAGTCACGACCAGTAGATCACCATTCAGCAATACTGCCCAGTAGCGCGTGGCGTAGCCATCGGGTTTCCGGTATTTCACGACTTCCACTCTCATTTTCTCCATCCCTCCCGACGTGCGCGAGTTTTCACCGAATTCGGAGATAGTCCGAATTTCTCTGCCGTCTTGCGGATGCAGCGGCATTCCTCCCAATAGGTGCGGGCCTGTTTCCAGAGGTCATCGCCGAAACCGGGATTGCCGGGTTTGCCGTCACTAGCGACCGGAGTCGGCTTCGCGGTTGGTGGCTCCGATTCTGTTTCAGGTCCACATTCTTCCGTGGTGACATCGACCGGGGCGGGAATTTCGGGAAGCTTGCCATCAAGGATTTCTGCGACGATTTCACGGATCAGTGGCACGGGGATTTCGGTGATGGTGAAGACCAGTCCGCAGAGGTTTGTTCGACCTAACGATTTCTTCAGGAACTTCAGAGCTTCGCCACGGGTGCGACCTTGGTAGCGGCCTTCGAATAGGTTGGTGTCTTTGTCGTCACAGACGATCCAGTAGAGCTTGTTCATG
>JBMLRP010000033.1:0-29568 GCA_049240965.1 Akkermansiaceae bacterium | reverse complement strand
ATTCGTTACTGATTTAGTAACGAATCCATACGTGCACCCCGAGTCATACTCACTACCAGAAGAGCAAACCCCCTTGGTTCTGACCGAACAGATCGCCAACCTCCTCACCGAAGCCATCGATAAGACCGGCAAGTCGAAAGAAGAAGTGATTCTGGCATGCTTGGAACATGGGTTGGAGAAAATGCTGGAAAATCGTGAGGCGTAAGTACATCAACAAATTTTATTGTCAATCGTTTATTATGATGTGTCGTTAATTAATAACGTGCATAAAAAGTATTTGAACAAATCGAACCCAGTGAGCAACTCAATTGCACATTCCAAATCGATTCAAAAAGCTCTTGTCTACTGTTCATTTCTTATGAGAAACCCTCCGATTGTTGAAGGTCGGGACGAAGTCGAAACCCATTCGATTGGTCGATGGCGATCATGAGATTTCTTGCAAAATGGATGGCATGGCGATTGGCCTGAAGGCCTGCTTTGTCAAAAAAGTGACGTCTTGAGCGGCTTGCTTTTTTCGAGCTCGATCGCCCTGATGGCCGATTCAGCGATTTCCCCTGCCATTTTGCGCCGCAAAATGGAATCAGCGGTGCCGTTTTTTAGCGATTTTGCTTGCCAACGCGCTCGGAACCCCTAGGTTCGCCCTCCGTTTTCCTTTCGAAAACCCGTTGCGCGGTCGGAGCCTTGGTGCGCAATGGTCATAAATTCCAGGGCAATGCAGTCAGGAAAACGAACCAATAACCAAACCATTAACCACAAATTATTATGAGCTCTGCTCTCGAAGAACCCGTCAACCAGGAGTTGGTTGACTTGATCGATTCCAAATTCCGCGAATTCCGCGAAGGATCGATCCTCAAAGGAACCATCCTGGAAATCCGCCCCCAGGTCGTCATTGTCGATATCGGCTATAAGTCCGAAGGCGCCATCGCCTCCAACGAATTCGAAGACGATGACATTGAAGTCGGCGATGAAGTCGAAGTGCTTCTCGAAAAACTCGAAAACGACGAAGGCATGGTCGTGCTCTCGAAAGAGAAAGCCGCCCACAAGCAAAACTGGGACAAGATCGTCAAGGTGTTCCATGACGGCGGCCTCGTTCGCGGCAAGGTCAAGGCAGCGGTCAAAGGCGGTCTCACCGTTAATGTGGGCGTGGAAGCCTTCCTTCCCGGTTCCCAAGTGGACATCATCCCACCGAAAGATCTCAACGAATACATCGGCAAGGTGTATGAGTTCAAAATCGTCAAGGTCAACGACGAGCGCAAGAACGTCGTGCTCTCCCGCCGCGAGGTCATCGAGGCCGAGCGCAGCGAGCAACGCCAGCGTTTCCTCGGCACCGTTTCCGCCAACGACAAAGTCATCGGCACCGTCAAGAACATCACCGACTTCGGCGCATTCGTCGATCTCGAAGGCATGGACGGTCTGCTGCACATCACCGACATGTCCTGGGGTCGCATCAATCACCCCAGCGAAATGCTTCACATCGGTCAATCGTTGGAAGTGTTGATTCTCGAAGTGGACCGCGACAAAGAGCGCGTTTCTCTTGGACTCAAGCAAATGTCCGACAATCCCTGGGCCGACATCGAAGCCCGCTTCCCGATCAGCACCCGCGTCAAAGGCAAGATCACGAAACTGCTGCCCTACGGTGCGTTCTGCGAAATCGAAAAAGGTGTGGAAGGCCTCATCCACGTGTCCGAGCTCAGCTGGGTCAAGCGCATCACTCGCCCGAGCGATGTTCTGTCCCTCGGTCAGGAAATCGAAGCCGTCGTGCTGGGCATCAGCATCGACGAGCAGAAGATCTCCCTCGGCGTGCGTCAGCTTGATGCAAACCCATGGGACGAAATCGAAAGCCGTTTCCCGATTGGCGCGACCGTCAAAGGTCCCGTGCGCAACCTCACCGCTTACGGTGCGTTTGTGGAATTGGAAGAAGGCATCGACGGTATGATCCACGTGTCCGACATGTCCTGGACCCGCAAGATCAACCATCCGTCCGAAGTGCTCAAAAAAGGCGACGAAATCGAAGCCATCGTGCTCTCCATCGACAAAGCCAACCAGCGCGTATCCCTCGGCGTCAAGCAGCTTGAGGAAGACCCATGGAGCCTCATCGACAAGCGCTTCAAAGTGGGCGACATCGTCAAAGGCAAAGTGGCCAAGATCGCCAGCTTTGGCGCTTTCGTCAGCCTGGAAGGCGACATCGACGGACTCATCCATATCTCGCAACTCAGCGAAGACCACGTGGAGAAAGTCAAAGACGTCATCAAAGTGGGCGACGACGTGGAAGCACGTGTCATCAAGGTGGACAAAGTCGAGCGCCGCATCGGTCTCTCGATCAAGGCCCTCAGCTACAGCGAAGACCAGCTCAAGAAAGAAAGCGCCAGCTTCGAAAGCCTGCGCCCATCCAGCGAGATGGTCGGCCTCGAGCACGCCTTCAACCTTGCTTCCTCCGCTGTCGAAGAGTGGAGCCCCAGCGAGGAGAACTAACTCCTACGAACGTAGTATTTCCAAAAGGCCGGAGAGCAATCTCCGGTCTTTTTTTGTGCCATGGAGTGGAACCTGCCAGCCTGTTGGATGAGACACCCACAAGATGTTTCGAAAACTTGAGCAGGGATGCGATGATATTTTCCGCGACTTTTCCCACCGTTCTGTGTTAGATCCGAGATCATGCAAGCAGTAAAACCCATTTTTTCCCGGATCGGCATGGCACTCGTCTGCCTTACGTTGCTTGCTACGGCCGCACCGGTGGGCAAAGCGAAAGGAAAAGCCCGCAAAAAGGCCGGCGTTGAGGGAGCGGTTTTGCCGCCAGATTCCATCGCGGCGGATCCTGCGGCCTGGCATTTCTGGACGGCTTCTAGCGGCGAGAAACTGGAGGGAAAATTCAAAGCCCTGCAAAATGGGATCGTCACGGTGGAAAGAAAAGACCAGCGCACGGTGCGCTTTCCCCTGTTACGCCTCAGCGCTTCCGATCAACGGTTTGCGGAAGAATGCCAAAAAGCGCAGCCCCGCCCGCCCATGGACCAACGGGTGATTGACAATGCCGCCGCACGACTCGACCAAACCATCGATCAGGCATTGCAGGCCCAGCAACTCAGCCCGAATCCCGCTTCACCCGACACACTGTTTTTGCGGCGCATTTATATCGATGCCATCGGGCGCATTCCCACCCAGGAGGAAGCGGAAACTTTTCTCGCCGATCGCGCTCCCGACAAACGCTCGAAGCTGATCAATCAACTGCTCAATTCTCCGGGCTACACGATGCACATGTACAATTGGCTCGCCGATATGCTGAGGGTCAAGGATGACTACGGTAAGGGCGCCAAGTCCTATCTTTATGAAGATTGGCTCAAGAATCAAATCGCCATGAACGTCTCTTGGGACCACATGGTGCGACAAATGCTGACGGCCGACGGCAAGCTCAATCAAAATGGCGCGGCCGGATTCCTTCTGCGTGATGCTCAGATGCCGCTCGATGGCGTCTCCAATCTGCTCACGACATTTCTGGGTGCGAATGTCGCCTGCGCCCAATGTCACGATCACCCCTTCGCGATTTGGTCCCAGCATGATTTCTACAGCATGGCGGCCTTTTTCGGAGCCACCGATGGCTTCCACGAACGGGTTTATGGAGAGACGCGGCGTTTGTTGAAATCCGAGGCCCTCGCCAATCTCAACCGTGGCATGGCCAATCAAATTCTGGCATCGAATCCCTACAACCTCGTCGATCTTACCAAAAACAAACTGAAGTTTCCTCCCGACTATCAGTATAAAGATGCAGCTCCAGGGCAACTCACCACGCCGGGATTGATCCGCTGGAGCGATACAGCGAAGGACAATCCGGCGTATCAGCTCGACACATCCGGCGCACAGCAATTGCGCAATCAATTCGCCGACTGGATGGTCCATCCCGAAAATCCCCGTTTTGCCACGGCGATTGCCAATCGTTTGTGGAAAAAGGTTTTCGGTATCGCAGTGCAGGAACCGGTGTCCGACATCGACGATCCCCAAGAAGCCAGCAATCCCGAGTTGCTTGCCCAGCTGACCACCTACATGAAACAGGCGAAGTTCGACCTGCGCGAATTCCAGCGGATCTTGTTTCATACGGCCGCCTACCAACGCCTTGCCAGCAAGCCCCCGGAAGACCCGAAAGCCTATCGTTTCGCGGGTCCCGTGATACGTCGTATGAGCGCCGAGCAGGTCTGGGATTCGATCATCGCACTCACCACCGGCGCGGATGCGGACAACATCCTGCTGCGCCGCGGCGATGACCTGCAAAAAACCGACATCCCCGACAACCAAATCACTGCCGAAGCCGTGCGTGCCGTGATCGAAGAAATGAAGGAAAGCCGAACCATGATTCGAAGCGGCGGCAAAAAAGGCGGGGGCAATATCAATCCCAAAGCAATCGCCGCCTACTACGAAGGAGGTGTGCCCTCGTATCGGAACGGTCTGTTGCTGGCGAGAGCCAGTGAAATTCAGCAACCTGCTCCGGAAAACCATTTCCTGCGACTCTTCGGTCAGAGTGACCGTCTGGTCTCCGACTCGAATACCGTGGATGGCAGCGTGCCGCAGTTGCTACAACTGATGAACGGCCCCGTGCAGGAAATGATTACCCGGAATTCCCTGGTTATCGGCCAATCCTCGAAAACCACGGAAGCAAGCGACCAGGTCACCTCGCTTTACCTCAGTTTTCTGAGCCGGCCGCCGACATCAGGCGAAATGAAAAAATCTCTCGATGCAATGAAGGACGGCCTCGCGGCACCCGATCTCGCCTGGGTCTTGTTGAACTCGCGCGAATTCCTTTTCATCCCCTGATCCATCCATTTTGTTAGAAAAATCATCATGAAATCCGATCACGTAAAATCGAACGAAGTCACCCGCAGGATGTTCGTCGAGCGCATGGCGCGCTCCGCGTTTGGCGTTAGCCTCCTTCCGCTCGTGCCGGGCAGCCAGCTCGCCGCAGCCGAGGCGACACGTGCGCCGCAGCATGCCGCGCTTCCGGGCTTTGGCAAGGCAAAGGCCGTGATCATGCTGCAATTGTCCGGTGGCCTGAGTCAGATCGATAGCTTCGACCCCAAAACCGGTGCCTCCAAAGGTCCGGGCTCGGCGGTCGGCACCAAGGCCGGATTCCAACTCTCTTCTTTCCTGCCCGAGACAACCAAGATCGCTGATAAAATCACGGTCATCCGCAGCATGACGGCCAAGGTCGGCGTGCACGAGCAGGCCCGCTATCTGATGCGCACGGGATTTGAAAAACGCGGCACGATTGTTCATCCCTCTCTCGGTTCGTGGGCGCACAAGTATCTCGGTCCCAGCCACGATACCCTGCCGAGCAGTGTTTGTATCAACCGCCCTTCGAACAATGGCAATGGATTTTTACCTGCGACGATGAGCCCTCTGCCCATTCTGGATCCTGAAGAAGGTCTGAAAAACGCCGTCAGCCGCGAGGATTCCACGGTCATGCAAAAGCGTCTTGCGATGCTGCGCGACATCGATGGAAAATTCACCGAAACCGTGAACGACCCCGGCATCATCGCTTACAACGATTTCTATGAAAGCACGCTCCGTCTGATGAAAGGCAAGGACCTGAAATGTTTTGATCTCCATGAAGAACCTGCGGACTTGCGCGCGCGCTATGGTAAAAACCGCTTCGGACAGGGCTGCCTGCTGGCACGACGCTTGGTCGAGGGCGGCGTGCGCTTCATCGAGGTGGAAAGCGGCGGCTGGGACATGCACAAGGACATCGAGGGTGGCATGCAGGAACGCGGCGCGGAGTTCGACACCGCCTTCGCCGCATTGATCCAGGATCTGTCATCACGGGGGATGTTGGAAAGTACGATGGTGATCGTAGCCACGGAATTCGGCCGCAAGCCTGCGTTTGACGGCAGCGGACGTGGACATCATCCCCTGGTGTTCTCCTCGGTCATTGCCGGAGGAGGTGCCAAGGGAGGTTTTGTGTATGGCGCGAGTGATGCAGCCGGTGGCCAGGTGGCGGAAAATCCGGTCACCGTCGGCGATCTGCACGCCACGGTGGCACACGCATGCGGCATTCCCATTGAAAAGTCCGTAGTCAGCGGCAGCGGCCGTCCGTTTACCATCGGCAACAAAGGCAAGCCCGTCACTGCAATATTTGCGTGAGATTTTCCGCTGCGCGCGCACCCCGCATCATTTCACAGTAATCGTGCCATTCATTTCACCGAAGTGTCCGGGAAATGTGCAGAGAAACGGATAATCTCCGGGCTCACGTGGTGTGAACTTGATCAAGTAGGTTTCACCGGGGCCCAGTTGTGGCGCGGAGGCGAGGATGGCGGACTTGGTTTCGGCATCAGTGGCGATGTAGTTGCTCTCCTTGGCTTGTCCGCATTTTGCCGAAATACTGGCCACCATGCTACCGGGTCTGAGGATAACCAGATTGTGGGACATGCTGGTCTTGGGGATTTTGCCCGTATGTTTCAAGGTAATTTCCATGGGAGTCCCCGCCTTCCCTTCGAGTTTTTTTGTACTATAGCGAATTTGATCGTTGACGGTTACCTCCACCTTGATGGCTTGGGGAGCGGCGTATGTTGAGGTCATCAGCGCGAATACGGAGAAGAGTGTGAGCCATTTCATCACGCACAACATGAATCACAAACCGGGCATTCTGCAATCAAAAGATCACAAGGAAATCTGCGCCCCCAGTTCCACCACACGGGAGGGGGGGAGAGAAAAATACGCAGTCGCCGGCGTAGCATTCCGCGTCATCCATGCGAAGATCGCCAAGCGGAAGCGCTCCCACGCGTTCAAGCCACGACTCACCGCATACGTTTCGCGACCCAGGAAAAATGTTGACTTCTGCGGTTCATATTTGACTTCACCGGTGAGGCATTCCTTCAGAGCAGCGGGCACGTTGGGCGTCTCGCTGAAGCCGAAGCGCAAATGGAGCAACATGATGCCTTGTCCGAGTTCCTGCACGCTGAAACGCTCTTCCGGCATGGCATGGGAAGCATCCAACGTTTCCACATGGAGTAGAATCACGCGCTCATGAAGAACTTGATTGTGTTTCAGATTGTGAAGTAACGCCAATGGGATGCCGCCCGTTTTGCCGCACATGTAAAAGGCGGTGCCGGGCACACGATAAACGTTCTTGCGCTGTAAGTCATCGATCAACATCGTTGCGGGAATCGAAGCTTTCTCCATGCGTTTGCCCAACCGCTCTCGCCCCCAGCGCCAGGTCGTCATGAGGAAGATGATCACGAATGATACAACCAGGGGCATCCATCCGCCTTGAAAAATTTTCGCGCCATTGGCAAAGAGAAAGGCGAGATCAATCACCAAGAAACCCGCCGTGGCCAGATGACATTTCCAAGGTGACCATTTCCAGACAATGCGCGCTGCCTGATTGAAAAGCAGAGTTGTCACCGTCATCGTAAGGCAGATTGCGATACCGTATGCAGCGGCAAGATTGCCGGATTTCTCGTATTTTGAAATCAAGAACAAACAAGCCACCATCAGGAGCCAATTCACGGGAGGGAGGTAGACCTGGCCTTTCTCCGTTTCCGAAGTATAGAGCATGCGCAAGCGTGGTAGGCAGCCAAGCTGGATGGCCTGCGAGGTCAAGGAAAACGCGCCGGAAATCAGAGCCTGGCTGGCAATGATCGCCGCTGCGGTGGCAAGGATCGTCAGCGGCAAAATCCAAGACTCCGATACCAAGTTATAAAACGAATGGGTCGACTCTGGATGAATCTGCATCAGCGCTGCCTGCCCGAGATAATTCAATGCCAGCCCGGGAAAAGCCACGAAATACCAGGCACGACGAATCGAAGACGCGGAGAAATGCCCGAGGTCCGCATAGAGAGCCTCACCACCTGTCACCGAAAGAAACACTGCGGCAAGAATCGGCAATGCGTGTTCAAATTCGTGATAAAGAAAGAGAATCCCGTTGAGCGGATTGAGTGACCACAGCACCGAGGGGCAAGCGATAATCCATTTCAAGCCCAACAAGCCGAGAACAGCAAACCACAGCAAAATGATAGGACCAAACAGGACCCCGACGCGGCCAGTACCATGGCGTTGGATGGCAAATACCGCGACTATGATGCCCATGGCGATGGGAACCACCGAGTCGCCCAAGTTCGGCGCTTTCACGGTAAGTCCTTCTACCGCAGAGAGAACGGAAATGGCGGGCGTGATCATACCATCCGCATAAATCAATGCCGCGCCTAACAGGCCTACAGCAAATACCCATGGCCGATCTCGCAATCCTTGCATCGCCCGATTTCCTCTCACAAGGGCCGAGAGTGACAAGATCCCGCCTTCGCCTTTGTTATCGAGGCGCAGGATCAGGGTCACATACTTCAATGACACAATCAAAATCATCGACCAGATGATGAGCGAGGCCGCTCCGCAAAGATTCTGTGAGACGGTGTCCACATGATCGGCAAAACACTCGCGAAAGGCGTAGAGAGGGCTGGTGCCAATGTCACCAAAAACAATGCCCAGCGCACCAAGTGCCATTTTCCACGATACCGATTTTTTGTGAGAAGCGAGTTGAGACATAGCATCCCGCAGCAGCGCAGGGGGGGCTTTATAGACGCCTCAAGAATGCTTGGCGAGCGTAAAAAATTGGCGGCAAGCCGAGCGATTTCTCCATAACGCAACAAGTTGCCGCAGTGATCATTTGCCAACAGGCATGCGCCATGGTAGATTCTTTAGCAATGAAAATTCTGGTGATTCTCAGCATCGTGCTCGCGGGTATTCTTCCCTCATGCATACCCATGTCCCCCGAACAGAGGATTGAGAAAAACCCCAGCGCCTTTCTCGCTCTCCCTCACAAACAACAGCAGCAAGTGCGGCAAGGGCAGATCAGTCGTGGCATGTCCCCACAAGCGGTTTTGTTGGCCTGGGGCACGCCTTCGCGTCGGTACGAGGGAATGAATGATGGAGTCGCGACACAGCGCTGGGATTACTTTGGTTCACAGCCAGTGTTCACCAACCAATGGGCTTATGGATCCGGATGGGGCAGGAGTCGTTTATGGGGCGCTTGCGGCGCCTGGGGGCCGAATCAATGGGGAGATCCTTTTTTGGGAACCGACATCGCCTACATCCCCTATCGCCGCGCAACGATCGTTTTCAAAGACGAAAAAGTTGATTCCTGGGAAAAAATGCAAGATACCATCCCGTAGAAGAGAACACTCATGAAACATCCGCTCATCATCGTCTTTGCCGCCCTCATTTCCGCCATCGCCCTGTCTTCGTGCTCCTCCGGTGGCTCCCAGTTGCGTAATTATCAAGCCTACGATCGACCTGCCAGTCTGCCGAGCCATCCAAGTGCCGTGAGCGTGAAAATCTCGCTGCGGAATCAAATGGTCTATGTGCTGGAGGGGGCAAAACCGCTGCTGATCGCTCCGTGCACGGTGGGCACTTCATCCGCGCCGACACCGCAGGGCAATTTCCGGATTTTTCTCAAATCGCAATACAAGCGGGCCAATAGTCACGGTTGGGCTTACAAAGGCAACCAATTCAAACAAACTTTGATCGGCAAGCGTCCCTCGGGTTGGTCTTTCAAAGGAACTCCCATGCCATATTGGTGCGAATTCAAACCGAATTACGGCATTCACACCGGCTGGGTAAAACCTTATCCCTCAAGTCATGGCTGCATCCGGATGCATGAGAATCTATCGCCCAAATTTTTCCGCCTCGTGCAAGTCGGAACCCCGGTGAACATTGCCTCGACACAGGCGGAAGACTCCACGATCGGACGCAATATTCCGCGCCCTCCCGATGCCGGACCCTTGCCTGACTACAGTCCACAGATGTATGTGGGTGAAGGCTACTTCAAGCAGCACAAGAGTCCTTCATTCCAATAATCTCGCGAAATTTCAGCCCTTGAGAACACCGACAAATGGGAGGTTGCGATACCTACCCTTATAATCGAGGCCGTAACCTACGACAAACTCATCGCCGATCTCAAATCCAATGTAGTCCGCCTGCACGTCTTCTTCGCGCTGGCGGTCCTTGGCGAGCAAAACTCCGGTATGAACGGCCACGCAGCCTTCTTGCCGTAATCTCTCGCTCACTGCTTTGAGTGTGCGACCGGTATCAAGAATATCATCGAGCACCAACACGTGGCGCCCTTTCACGTCGGGCAGGCTGTGATCCAAAAATTTCACCACGCCAGTGCTCTCTGTTCCACCGTGGTAACTGGCGACATTGAGGCATTCGATCTCCAGTGGCCGTGGAATGCGTCGCAGCAAGTCAGCAGCAAATACAAAAGCGCCTTTTAACAAGACAATCGCAACGATGGGGCCGGCGGGAAACTCGCGGTCAATTTCCGCCGCCATGGTATCAAGGCGTTTTTGAATCACTTTTTCATCAATCAATACGCGATCGACATCAGCCGCGCGCCCTAATTCATCGGCAATCATGGATGCATGCGAAATAGCCACTCGTTCGGGTAGCTCAGTTGGAGACGGTCTCGAGCTTGGAGTTCAAGATAGGAGGGATCGTTTTTGATGGCATCCAATGTGACATGCAGGTAGTCCAATCGACTCTCCGCCTGATCTTCACGGGCACGAGCCTCCGTCAATTCACCAAGCTTTTTCTCGTAGGCCATCTTTTGAGGTAAGTAAGAAAGACAAAAGACCAGCGAAACCACGAGCAAAATGACGGTGATCAAAAATTTGTTCGTTACGCGAATGAAGGTCGTCTGCGCTTTCAAACGCCTGGCATTCTTACGCGTGTGTTTTTTAGCAGCCATTGTTTTCTTCACGCTCTCTACGCTAAAGAATGCCGGTTGCCAATGAAAGAATCGGATTCGGCGCTTTTTTATCGCATCAACCATGGGTTGGGAGTATCATGGGCATCAGACCATGCGCCGCTTGCTCCGTCCCTTTTGTTTCGCATCGTTGATCCTGATCGGCCTACCGACCCTGGTGATAAGCTCCTGTCAACACAAGTTGATTTATCTCCCGCGCGCGTATCCGCCTGGCCATGATGCACAGTGGTTGCGACAAACCCAAGGCAGGGTTTTGACCTGTCAAACATCGGCGGGACATCAGCAGGCGTATTTGTTTCGTCCACGTCCCCTAGAGGCGCCAAAATACCTTTGGTTGGTATGCGGAGGAAATGGCACCTTGGCGACGGAATGGACATCATTTATGAAATACGAGGCTCCCGCAGAGGATGCCTATCTATTGATCGATTATCCCGGCTATGGCAACAACGAGGGTTCGCCCAGCCCGGCCAAAATCCGCGAGTCTCTGCAGCAACTGATTCCCCTCGCGGCGAAGGATCTCGGATGGAATGAAACGCAGCTGCGCGAACGAACGCGCATCTTCGGACACAGCCTCGGCTGCGCGGCCGCACTCCTTGGAGCGGAAGAATTTTCGCTACATCGTGGTGTATTGCTCGCACCATTCACCAGCACCATGGATATGAGCCGTGAAGTGATCGGCATCGATCTCGGTTTTCTCGTAACGCATCGGTTCGATAACCAACGAGTGCTACAGCAAATTTCTGCTGACCCTGAGTCCCGCATTCATCTGTTTCACGGTCTCACCGATGGCGTGATTCCCGCCGGGATGTCGTGTCAACTTCATCGCATCTCTCCCGTGCTTTTCCCATTGACCTTGTGTGAAAATTGCGGCCACAACGATTGGCAGATGACACAGGTTCCACACATTGTCGAAGCCATGAAAGCCGTGCGATAACTTCATGAAACCTCTATCACGCACAGTATTGATCACAGGCGGTGCGGGCTTTATCGGCTCGAACCTGATCATGCATCTCCTGCAAACCAGCGACTGGAATGTGATCCAACTGGATGCCTTGACATACGCGGGAAACCTGGAGGGATGGGGTGAATTTTTCCCGCACCCGCGTCATCATCTGGTGCAAGGGTGTATCACTGATGCGGCAACGGTCTGGCAATTATTTCAGGAATACCAGCCACAATCGGTCATTCATCTGGCAGCGGAATCTCACGTGGATCGCTCCATTGATGGCCCCGCGGTGTTCGTCCGCACGAACGTCGTCGGCACCGCAAACTTGTTGGAGCAATCCCTGCGATACTGGCAGCAACTTCCTAAGGAAGCGAAGCAAAGATTCCGTTTCCTTCATGTATCCACAGACGAAGTCTATGGCTCATTGCAGGACACGGACCCACCGTTCAGGGAAGACACACGCTACTCGCCGCGTTCACCGTATTCTGCGAGCAAAGCATCGGCGGATCATCTGGTGGCAGCATGGCAACATACCTACGGATTCCCGTGCATTATCGCGAACTCCTCCAACAACTATGGCCCCCGCCAATTTCCCGAAAAGCTCATTCCACTAGCGATTCTCAAAATGCTGCGCGATGAAACGATCCCCCTCTACGGTGATGGTATGCAAATCCGCGATTGGCTGCATGTGGATGATCATTGCCGGGCACTAGTTGCGATTCTCGAAAGCGGATTGGCAGGCGATCGCTACCTGATCGGAACCGGGCGGGAAACCCGCAACCTCGATCTGTTGTATTTGCTCTGCAGGCTGATGAATCAAAAACACCCTCGCGCTGATGGACTTCCCCATGAAACATCGATCCGCAGGGTCGATGACCGTCCCGGTCATGACCGCCGCTACGCGATCGACTCGAGCCATCTTCGGCAACAACTCAATTGGCAGCCATGCACCACCTTGGAGCAAGGACTTGCCGAGACAATCGACTGGTATCTGTCACACCAGCCGTGGTGGGAAAACATTCTTCAGCGACACTATGGCATGGAACGCCTCGGGCGATCGACCTGAACGACTCAGCGCCCCGCAAGGTATTGCCGGACTTTTTCACCCTTCATGACGCAGAGAACCACCACCGGATAGGCAAATGTCATAAGAATGCTGAAAACCTGGGAGTATTGCATGATAGTGCTCAAATTGTTGCCCATCCCACCAGGCATGCCCTGATAGAGTGAATCTGTCATACGCTTGGTTACCGGCATGACATAAGCGATGGTATAGGTCAAAGCAATCAGCTTCGTGATGATCGAAGTCCATGCATAGCGGATGGACATCTGGCGGCCATGATCGCGCGACTTGAGAAGTCCAATCCCCGCGATGATCAACATCGCCACGAGAATCAAACTGAAGGCCAGAGAAATATAAGTAAAAGGTTTCAGCTCGTTCATGTATTGTAGCATCGCCGATTCCTGCTCACCGTTCGTAGGGCCTCCGCGCATGGATGCTCCGGGGAATCCTTTGGACATTCCTTGAAAAAATAACGTTCCCACCAAAGTCATGACTCCCATCAGAATCCCATAGGCAGCGATCACGAGATGCATGACCCCAAACACCTTGATGCTACCTGGCTCATGGATCATCGGCATAGTGGTGAACGGTGGCGGTTGAGGGATCATCGGAGATGATGGCGCTTGATATGGCGATGGCGTGTCCATTTCAGACATTTATACCCTGCGGAGTCCTCAATGCAATTCAATAACGTGGGCAGCGGTAAATTTCACGCGTAGCTCATCTTTGCCAGCTTGGCGAAGAAAAGACATCGGAGAAATTCTTTGATTTTCGCTATTGCCAAGACCGCCGTGGCGCGTTATGGCTCGTTGCGGCAACAACCAAACCAACACACCCATGTCAGACAAGAGTAACGAAGATCGTGTAAAAGATATCATTGTGGAGCAACTCGGCGTGAGCGCTGATCTTGTGACCGCCGAAGCCAAATTCACCGAAGACCTCGGTGCTGATTCTCTCGATACCGTTGAACTGGTGATGGCTTTCGAAGAAGAATTCGGAATCGAAGTGCCTGATGAAGCTGCGGAAAAACTTCTCTCCGTGGGTGACGTCGTTCGCTACATCGACGCAAACGCGTAATCTTCCGCTCATTCGATTGTGCGGCCCTGTGTCGCCGTCGTATGACATCGTGACAGGGCGGTTTTTTCGTGAAACCGCCCTTTTTCTTTCGCCGGCCTCTCGTAGGTTTTGCATTTTGCCGAATTGCGGCGAACATTTCCGAGCATGAATCTCTCGCGCGATCATTTTCTCTACGCCATGGAAACGAGTCGGGTTCTGCATGAACCTGATCGGCGCATCGCTACATTTGGCGAGACTCGCTTTCAATTCCAACTCATCAGCGAACTCATGGATCGCGCTGGTGAAGTGCGCATTCGCAGTGGCGAGATGGAAGCTTGTAAGCCGCTTTTGATACGCCCGGTGCCAGAAATGGAATGGGAGGGCTTCGATGACGAGTCGCGTGAGCGCTTGGGCGCTTTGTTGGAAAATATGCGCCAGCAGGGATTGGATCTCGCTTTTCTTCAATACGGTTTCCGTTTCCGGCGCTCAAACGTCACGGAGGAGATCATCCATGAACCCATCGAACAAGTGCGTGAGCGCCTGATGCAGGATGTGCGCCGCACGGGCAATCCGATGTTGGCCATTCTGGAGGGGGTGGACGATCATTGGGAAATCGCATTGGTGAAATTTTCCCTGGAAATGATCGCCCAATCGCATGCGATCAATCGATTTGACCTGCACCGCAAGAAATTGCTCTAATGTCATCGCCATGCGAGTGTGGACTTTTGTCAAACTGATTTGCGCTCTGGTCGTGGCGGCCATCGTAGCCCTATCCGTTTATTTCACTATGCACGTCATGGGCAAGCCTGTTCCCGCTCCCTTGGCGCGCCTGTTTTTGCAATGGATGCCGGAACCAGAACGTTTGCTGGCAAACCCTGCCACTGAGCACGAAAAAGCCCTGGACCTTGCAGAAATGGTCGACATCGAACCCGGCGATAAAGCATTCCAGAAAGCCGCGGAATTGTTAGCCACGGGAAAAATCGCAGAAGCGCGAGAGAAACTCCTTTTTTTGATCAATTATTACCCTACCTCGAACGCGGCTCCGATGGCGCGTCAAATTCTTGGCGAAATGAATTTGGATGATTTCTTTTCCCTCCACAATAATCCGCATTTGGTGACTTATCAGGTCAAGCGCGGAGACTCGTATTTAGGGATCACTGCGAAAAATCAGACCACCCTGGATGCTCTGATGCATTTCAATGGCTTGCTGGAAATGCGACCGCTGCAACCCGGCGATGAATTGAAAATCATGCCATTGAACCTCCGCGTGGTCATTGAACCGAAACGGGAAACTCTCAGTTTATGGAATGGCGGAACATTTCTGAAGGAGTATCGATTGCTCAAAAGCATCTCGCTGCCTACCGCAAATACGACGGTTAAAATCATTGCCCAGGGGGGAACCTTGGGCGAAAAAAATGTCACTCCCAGCATGAAAGGGTATCGTGAATCACAAAAAAACATCACCCTCGAACGCAAGTTGCTGATATTGCCGGCAGGAAATTCCGCCGTGCCCGGTTGTCAGTTGAACGCGGCCGATATCGAGGAACTTGCTCTTTTGCTCCGCCCAGGAAATGAGGTGGAAATCCGTCCGTAATCCTGTTACACTCCCGTCACGCCATGATCCAGTTGCTCGAATTTGAAAAACCCATCGCCGAAATGGAACGCGAATTGGAAAAGCTCCGCGAGAAAGCGGACTCGCAAAACATTGACCTATCGGCACAAATTTCCGAGATGGAGGAAAAGCTCGCGCAGACGCGCGTTTCCCTGTATCAGGATCTTACACCATGGCAACGGGTGCAAATTGCCCGCCATGTGCAAAGACCCTATATGCTCGACTACGTTTCACTGGCGTTCACGGATTTCTGCGAACTGCATGGCGACCGCCACATCGGCGATGACAAATCCATGCCCGGAGGTCTCGCCATGCTGGGCGATCAAAAAGTGATGTTGATCGGTCATCAAAAGGGCCGCGATACAAAAGAAAACTTGCTGCGCAATTTCGGCAGCGCACACCCCGAGGGTTATCGCAAGGCGATTCGTTTGATGCGACTCGCTGAAAAATTTCGCATTCCCATCGTCTGCCTCATTGACACTCCCGGCGCCTTCCCCGGCATCGGCGCGGAGGAGCGCAACATCGCTGAAGCCATCGGTTACAACCTGCGTGAAATGATGTTGATCAAGGTTCCCATCGTCGCCGTGGTATTGGGAGAAGGCGGCTCGGGTGGTGCCCTTGGCATTGGTGTGGCAGATCGTGTGCTGATGATGGAAAACGCTTACTACTCGGTGATCAGTCCAGAAGGATGCGCCGCGATTTTGTGGAAGCACCGGAAGCACGCACCCGAAGCGGCGGAAGCGATGAAAATTGCCGCGCCGGATTTGAAAAAATTGAATCTCATCGATGGAGTGATCTCGGAACCCATCGGTGGCGCTCATCACGATCACGCCGCTGCAGCTCTCGCTCTGCGAGATGAAGTATCGCTTCATTTACAGCAACTTCTGCAGCTTGCCCCTAAAGAATTATTGAAGCAACGCTACGAGAAATTCCGCCAATACGGCGACTGGCAGGGCAAATAGTGCGCGAATCATCAGCGAGAAAGTTTTTTTCCAGCGTTGACCTCATTCGGAATTCGCTTAGAGTATGCGTGTCGCTGAAACGTTGCGACTTACGTCATTTGTGAGTGAATCAAGTCATATCGACTGGGGAAAATTCGACGGCTTTTCATGGATCCGTTGTGCCGGCAAAGGAAACTTCATGAGTAGTCCCGCCGTGAAGCAATGCGCGGAACTCTGTTTGCAAAATGGCGAACGCTTTGTGGTGATCGATCTTGAGCTTTGCACGGGAATGGACTCCACTTTCATGGGCATGCTGGCCGGACTGGCGATACGCCTCTCCAAACAAAACGGCGGCGGAACTCTGGAAATCGTCGGTGCATCGGAAAAAAACATCGCATCACTCGAAGATCTCGGGCTGAATGCCTTGATGGAAATCAATCCCGGGGCGGCGCGATGGCAGACCACAGAGGAGAGCATTCGAAGCAAGCTTCAACCTTGGACCGGAGCCGCGCTCAATGCCCGTGAGCGCACTCAGGAAGTTCTCGAGGCACACAAGATTTTATCCGCTACGAACGAGGATAATGCCGGAAAATTTGAAAACGTGGTGCAATTGCTGGAAAAAGAACTGGGCACGACTTCCAGTTGACTCCCTGAAGCCCGCCTCCTTTCAACCCTGACATGTCGCTGGAATTTTACATCGTGTGCGGATTGGCAGCCTTGCTGGTGCTGATCGCCATGTGGGGTTTGCGCGCGCGCCGCAGCGCAAAAAAGTTGGAAAAGGAAAAGAGTGACATTGTGGGCGAGGAGCAGCGCATGTTTCACTTCCTGCACGATCTCGGCGAAGCGATTGAGAAAGATTCATCGCCTCACAGCGTAAACCGCACGATTGTGGATGGTGTAGTGGATGTGGTGAGCGCGCAAGGTGGTGCGATTTATTTGAGTAATGATTCACGACAGTGGTTGGTGCCAAAGTATGTGAGTGAAAGCTGCCCTCAATTGATCGGATTACCACTGGAAGTCGTGCGGCGCGCGCAGAAGGATGCACGTGCGGCGGAAAGCCACATTCGCTTGTCCAATCAGGCAAGCGATGAGGGCATACTGGGACATTGCTTGACGGTCGGAAAAGCCGTGCACGTAGCCGATATCAAAACCCACGAGTCGTTTCGCGATGCTTTTGTCAGTTACGAAGAAAACGTTTCGGCAATGGTGGCACCCTTGCGACATGGCGGAAAAGATCTTGGCGTACTTGCCGTGGCAAAGCCTCATAGCCATGGGGAATTCAACGAGCATGATTTCACCGTCTTTCGTTCCGTGGCAGAGCAGTCTTCGTTCGCCTTGGGCAATTCCCTGGTGCACCAGGAGGCCAATGAAAAACGCACTCTGGAAAACGAATTGCGCACCGCGCGTGAGGTTCAGAGGATTTTGCTGCCCCAGCACAATCCATCCATCGAAGGCTATCGTGTCGCCGGGACCAATACACCCGCACGTATCATCAGCGGTGATTACTATGATTTCATCAATCTCGGCGACAAACGCTGGGGTCTCGTGATCGCAGATGTTTCCGGTAAGGGTGTGGCAGCTGGCTTGCTCATGGCGATGTGCCGGAGCGTTCTGCGCTGTGTCGCCATCGGTGAAACATCACCCGCAAAGGTGCTTTCGTTGGTCAACCGCCAGCTCTTTCCCGATATCCGCGAGGATATGTTCATCAGCATGGCCTATCTGATTCTTGATGGTGATGAAGGCCAGGCGGTAATGGCGCGCGCCGGTCACGACCCCGCCTTCTGGTTCCACAAGGATTCTGGTGAAGTAACGCAGATCAAACCATCCGGTCTCGCGGTGGGAATTGATGAAGGCGATGTATTTGAGCGGGTAACCAAGGATTTCTCCTTTCAGATCGCTCCCGGCGATTGTTTGCTGCTGCACACCGATGGGGTCAAAGAAGCACTGAACTCCGCCGATGAAGAATTTGGCGTTGAGCGCATGAAAGAAACCTTCCTGCAAAGTTCACCACTGGGTGCCGAGGTGGTGCTGCAAAAAATGTTGCGCACGCTCAAAGACTTTACCGGAGATGCAACGCAGATGGACGATATCACCATGGTCGCATTGGAAAAAAGGCAGGCTCAAGAGTGAAGCCCTGTTCTCCGGAATGAGTGCGGAGAATCGGGTAATCATCGCAACGCCATGCCCTTCGATTGCTGACTGGTCCTATCGTCAGAAAGCCAAGTTTACCAACCCCCGGCACGGCTACCGGGGATTGGCGAGAATATGGACAAAAGACACCAACGACACGATCAGGGTCCAGTGACTTTGAGTCGGGCGAATTTCTTGGTTCCGAGAGGCGCAGGGAATGTATAGGTGACATTGCTACCCGTGATGGTTACCGTGCCAGGTGAACTTTGTGTGATCCAGGCTCCCTCAAGGGTTTCCGAGGTTTCCACGGTAAAGTCCGTTCCATAGACACCGGCATATCCCGCGCCCATGACCCAGGTCACAGTCAACGTGCCGGCATTGTTCACAACACCCGGAAGCGCCGTAAAGCCTGTGGTATTTCCGCTCGTGCCACCGACGAAATACTCAACTCCGTTCGGCACGCCATCGGCATCGTGATCGTCGTTGAGGTTCGCGCCCGCACCATTGAGAGCGGCCCACGATGCATAGCCAGCTTGCACTAGTTTCAGACTATTGCCTTCCACTTTCAACTCGTAACCCGGCACAGGTGAGTCCAGCTGTGGAGTGCCCGTGATACCTGCTGAACTGGTGATCAAATCATAGCTCGGCAAGGTCGGAGAGCCGCTGATTTTGATGGTTCCCGCGCTGAGATCAAAGGTGCTGACCGAGGTCGTTGGTGAACCAAGAGTGAATCCAAGTGATGCGCCTGCATTCACCGTCACGGCAGATGCCTGACTACCGCCCACAAGCGCAAGCGTGCCAGCGCTCACCGTAGTGGTTCCCGTGTAAGTATTGGCTCCGGAAAGAGTTTGCGTTCCCGTGCCCGTTTTCACCAGAGTCAAATCTCCAGAAGAGTTCTGGATCACACCACTGAAGCTAGCAGTCGCATTGTTTTCACCAATCGTTAATGTGGGGGTGCCTCCACCTGCTTCTAAGATACCATTGCCGCTCAGGCCGTTGATCGTTTCACTGAAACCACCGAGGTTGAGTGTTCCATTACCGGTTCCATTGGAGTTGATCACGACGTTGCCCGTGCCGACTCCGTGCGGAATCTGCTCGGCAGCGCCGAGGTTCAATGCGGCGCTCTTGCCTGACAAAGCACCAAGATTGATCACCGTATCGCCGGCGTAATTATTCGGCGTGCCGGAGTTGTTCAATGTAACGCCGAAGTTCGTGGCGGCAGCAGAGAGTGATGTGATATCCAGCACCAATCCAGACGCACCCGTGACCTGTCCTGTGATCGTGACGCTACCTGCCGTAGCCGAGTTTGATGAGAACGTTGCCGGAGCCAGATTGGCGGTGATTTTACCACCGAGCGTAACTTCCGCATCCGCGCGCAATCCCACACGATCGGTACCTCGAGCCGTGTTGAAGACAATGTCGTTGGGAAAATTCACAGCCGCTATAAAGTAAACGCCAGCGCGGTCCGTGTTTGATTGGCCCACAATGATGGGCCCCGTTCCCACAACTCCCAAATTCGTGCTACTCAACAACAAGCGGGTGCCGTTACTGGCGTTATGGGCCAGCACCAAACCACCCGAAAAGGTGTTCGCGTTATTAGTGAGCATGAAAGTCGCATTGCCATTACTATTATTCAGCACCACTTGGGTCTTTCTTGTAGCGCCATCGGTAACAAGCAGCGGCAAGGAGTTGGCAGTAAAAGCGCCACTCAGAACCAGAGCATCCGTCAGAGCAGGAGATCCGGGCGCCGTGGCTGTCGAGGCATGATTGCCTGTGCTCGAATTCGTCAGCGTATTGCCCGCCCAGTTTGCGAGACTCGAGATCGTTTGGCTTGCACCAAACAAATCGAGTGAACTTGCGCCCAAGAGCGTCACTGCGGATGTCGTTGGTAAATTGCCCGCTGCCTGCAGAATGCCCTCTCGAATGCTCGTGGTTCCCGTGTAGGTACTGAGCCCACCAAGGCGCAGTGTACCAGGGCCAAACTTCACCAAAGAGGTTGGCGCCAGATGATCAGCAATGGCTGCGTTAATAACCAGCGGATGAACCGTGTTGGCGTTATTCAAAATCAGTTCTCCCGCGGCTGAAACTGGTGTGAGCGTGCCGGAATTCGGCGTAGCTCCGATATGCAGAGCTCCCGCTAGATCCGCCAAGGTAATGGCGTCCGCGCGCAGTGTGCCAGAGGCAAGATTTACCGTCGCATCACTCGAACCACCAGAAGCACTTTGGAGCAGCGTGTTCACCGAAGTCGTCGTCGCACCCAGCGTGATCAGGCCTGCAGATCCGCTTCCTTCGACGATGCGCACATTGCTCGTCATATCATCAACAATCACACCCGGGGTCAGACGAGTGACATCCGTATAACCTGAATACGCGACAATATTGCCACTGCCGTCGTTCATAGCATAGTCCGAGCCAACAAAAGCCCATGTTCCCAGAATGCCATTGGTGTTGGGCGTAGTGGTCTGAATCACATTGTTGCTCGCCGTGGAGTTGGCAAAATTCACATACCCGCCGGCGTTGCGCGTGATCGCTCCGACATTGATCACGTTGGTCGATCCGGTGTTGGTATTCGTCACGGTTGAATATCCTGCGTTCACTACCAGTCCACTCAGACTCTGTGCGGAACTTCCGGAATAGGATAACGTACTGCCCGCAAGCGCCATCGAACTCGATGAATTCAAAGAACCTGTCACCGAAATCGTGCCACCATTTACCGTAGCTGCACCCGTATATTGATTGATGCCGGCGAGGACGAGTGTACCGGTGCCTGATTTTGTCCACGAACCGCCGCCGTTGATTTGACCGACGTTCGCAAGCGTGCCCGATTGCGCGGTAAATGCCACCGTGTCAGTGAGCGTGCCGATGTTGTTTCCATTCAGATCCAAGCTACCGTCGTTGAGGGCCACGCTGGCCGTGCCCGTGCCACCGACACCTTTGAGCAAGGCAGCCGTTGATGAAACAGATCCACCATTGATGATGAGTTGACCGTTGCCAGCCGTCGCCAACGTAATAGTTCCTGTTCCCGTATCGGCAAATGCCTCTGATCCACCGAGTTTCACAGTACCACCACCAATCGTGATGCGGTTGGTCGAAGCACCCGTGCCCTTGGCGAAAGCCATATTGATCGACCGGATGTCCAACGTGCCGGCATCGAAACGAAGATCATTGGTATTGGCAGCCGTCTTCGCCCCGAGCGAGGTCGCATAGGTGCCTATCGCCACATCAGCCGTGTTTCCAGTGAAGTCGACCACGCTGTTCGTGGCGTAGCCTGTCGTCTGCGCGGTTTGTGGCCCCAGGTTGACATTCGCAACACGACCGGTTCCTGCAATGTTTCGCATCGTAACCGATCCACCTGTGCCCGCGAAATCAATCACACCGCTGTCTCGTGTTCCTGCACCAAGATTGATCAGGTCCGTTTGAATCGAATTCGAGCCAGAACCCAACCACAGACGGTTGGTGGAGCCAGTACTGCTGTTACCGACTCTCACCGATGCTGCTGTGATGGAATTGGCCATATTGCTGAGCGTCAATGAAGATGGATCGGTGTCGCTGTTGTCTCCCTGAGCTTGAATGATCAGATTGCCTGTCAGTGTTGCGCTAAAGGATCCCATCGCCGAGAGATCAAGGTGTGACTCACTTGAGCTATTCGTGCCGGTCGTGTTCGAACCAACGGTCATGGAAGCACCATTCACCACCAGTGCTCCTCCTCCGCTCATTGTCAGGCGAGTTTGCCCAGCATCCGTGTTGTTGCTCATGATCAAGCCACTGTTCAACGTCAAAGTCTTACCGCTGCCGACAACGATCGTGTTCGGCGAATTCGAATTGGTTTGCACGGTAAGAGCGCCACCGAATGTCGCATTGACTGTGCTAAGATCCAGAGATCCAACGTTCACACTGCTGGCCGCTGCCCCGAAAGTAAGGCCACCGCTGAGGAATTGATCATTGATGTCAAAAACCAAGCGGCCTTGGTCAATTGTGGTGACACCACTGTAACTGTTGAGTCCGGAAAGCGTCCACGTACTCATCCCCGTCTTCGTCACGGACAAGGTATTCAAACCATTCGAAATATCTCCAGAAATCACATTGCCCAGGTTCAGTCCACCAAGGCCCAATGTTTTAGCCTGGTTATTCGTTCCGATATTCACAGGACCAGCAATTAGCACACTGGCAGTAGTCGGGCTCAGTAAACATGTTCCAGTATTTCCCGCCGTTAAATTGAGCGAAGCCATCGAAACAGCGGCATTGCCACTGGTGACGTTGTCCCCTGCGGCCACAGTCCAAGTGTTGTTGGCCAAGTTAGCGGCGCCAAGCGCATGCGTAATGCCCTCGCCCGGTGTGGCGCGATCCGCAACAATCGTGGCTGGAAATGAGGAACTGCCCGAGAAGGGGAAACCAACCACGCTCGCATCCGTCGCCAGACGCAGTGTGCCGGATCCTGCTGCACTGGATAGGTTCACCAGACTGGAAGAACTCAGGGCATTCGTGTGACCCACCACCAGCACACCAGCATTGATCGTGGTTGCACCCGTGTAGGAGTTAGCGCCGGATAATGTCACCGTATCCACAGTCGTTTTTGTGAGGCCGCCACTGCCACCCAGAGTCGCGGAGATGGAACCATTTTCCACCGCGTATGATGTTCCCGTAAGCGTTCCACTACCTGTGATGCTGGCTCCATTTCTCAGAGTAACAGCACCTACCACATCACTGTTGGCAGCGAGACTGAGAACCGAAAAAGCTCCATCTACAGTGACGACTCCGCTGTCCGGCAAAGTATTGCTGGCATCGCCCAGAGCCAAGGTGCCACCGTTGACAAAAGTTCCACCCGTATAAGAATTACCACCAGTCGATAAAGTCAACACACCTGTGTTTGTGCTCGATAGGGTCAGAGAACCGCTGCCACTGATCGAACCTCCACCACTGATGGTATAGTTGCGACCGGAGGTGTTAACCGTTACTCCCATGGGAGAGACTGTTGTCGCCAAAGATACGAGTGGATTTCCAGTAACACCCGCAGCATCGCCAAACAACACGCTGTCCAGGGTATTCACGTAGGTCGTTGGTGCGAGGTTGGGATCCACCCAGTTTGAAGTGAGCACATCCCAAGCACCGTTTCCAGTATTCCAGGCGATCGGTGAGCCAGTTGCGTTATTGGTCACCGTTAAGAAAAGAGTGTTAGAAGCAACACTGAACGTTCCGGCAAGACGATGCGTACGCAATACAAACGCAGATGCATCAACAGGACCACTACCCGACCACGTGATCAGGGGGTAGGTTTGCCCTACGATCATGGAGGCCACAGCTGCACCGGATAGTTTCACTCCAGGAGCGCTGCCGTTGATGAAATTCGTCACACTAACGGGGGGCACTGTCGTACTCGGAACCGTATTACCGTAAAAGTCCACGAGCAATGTCGCGTTATTTTCCAGAGTCATACTGCCGGAATTGATCCACTGAGCGTCGTTCACCTCGACCAAGGCACCGGCTTCAGCTCCATCAGCTACTATGACATTCGTGGACCCGGCGGCAGCCGAGGAAAAGCGAACCGCGCCTGCTGCCACAGATGTTCCACCGATGTAAGTATTTACACCAGCAAGCGTCAAAGTGCCCAGGCCCGACTTGATCAAACCTCCGGTGCCTGCATTGACAAGAGCATCGCTGATCGTAAAAGAATTTCCGTTGGTATCGATTTTCGCTCCGCCATCCTTCACATTCAAGGTCAAGCTGGAACCGACGGTGAAGGACGAACCACCAGCGATGAACTGTCCGCCGTTGAAATTGAAAATGCGATTGGTCCCTGCTGTCGAGAGGATACTGGAAACCGTGAGCGTGCCACCATCGAGATTCACGGTGCCGGTGTTTCCAGAGAAAGTGCCAAGATTATATTCCAGAGTATGGATCGTGGCAGAGCCGGCAGTGATTGTGAAAGTAGGGTTTCCGGCTAAGGCACCACCATTTCCTAGCATTAATTTGCCGCTGTTGGCCGTATTCACATATGAGCCACCATTCACCGTTAAGACACCGTTGGGAGCGCCTGCACCTCCCGTATTGGCAATGATATCGTAATTGGTAGCTCCGCCGTTTGAAGTAAATGTGCCACCGGAAATCGTTAGACTGCTTGAAACACCATTCGCCACCAAGAGCCCTCGCATGAGACTAGCAGTGCTGCCAGACTGAATATTTCCTCCACTGATGACGTTACTGGCACCTCGCACGTCAAGGCGGGAGATCGTCAGCGTGCCTGAGGAACTAATGGTCGTGCCACTGGTGGTAATCAAACCTGTATTCGTGGTAGTGACAAAACCAGTCGTTCCACTACCGGTGATCGATTGATTTGCGCTCAAGGTCAGCCCAGCGGTGCTCTGAAGAGTAGCGCCATCACCGATGGAGATGTTAGGCGAATTGGCGATCAAATTCGAAGCCATCTCCATTGTTCCTGCGGCGATGGTGGTATTGCCCGTGTAAGTATTCGTACCGCGCAGGGTAAGCTTGCCAGTCCCCTGTTTCGTGAGTCCCAGATTTCCCGTGAAAAGAATGTTATTCGCGCCCGCTGCGCTGCCCGTGGTGAGATCAGCGGCGTGATTGATTGTCAATACCGCAGGATTCGAAAGATCACTATTGGTGATGGTTTTCGTGCCTGTTGCCGTGCCGGCACCATTGTAAGAAATTCCCACCGTTGTCTGACTAAACCCATTGAGATCAAGAATCGGCGTGCTACTCCCGGTAGAATTGCCCATCGACAAGGCTCCGGTAGCAGGCAGCACTCCTGCGGCTCCCATCTTCACCGTACCCAGCGCCAACAGTGTATCCACCCAGTTGTAGGTTTTCCCTGCAGCTCCTACCAGCCATGTGCCAGCATCCGTTTTCCCCAGATTTCCACCAGATAAGTTCAGATTTCCCACAACCCGATTCAATGCGCTGGTCGATGCGCCGCGAAGATAGAGCGCGCTTCCATTCAGCATTGTGCCTGTGATATCACCGCTAATCGTGATGGATCCGGTGCTAGCAGAAGTGATTTGAACAAGATTTGTATCGCTGCTCACGTCAACTGCACCTGTAATCGTGTGGTTCTGCGCACTGGTATTGTTGATCTGGGCACGGCCCGACACATTCCCAAAAAGATTCATGTCTTCGGCAATCGTCAGATCGGAAGTTGCAGAACTCAAACTCAACGTGTTGCCCGTCTGACCATTTCCGCCCTCCACCGTGGTTGCTCCATCCGTATTTCCCAACGCATTGGTGTGTGTAATCGCAAGCGTGCCACCGTTGATAACTGTCGCACCTCCATAGCTATTATCACCACTGAGTGTGGCAGTGCCAGCTCCCGACTTTCTTACAGACAGTCCCGCGCCCGTAATCACTTGATCGTTGAGATCGGTGAGCTGTGTGAAAGTATTGCTGCGATTGATGACAAGACTTACCGTACCACTGGATGTGATGCCAGTAGTGGCAAGAAGCGCACCCGTGGTACCGCCGTTGCCCAACTGAAGAACACCTCCATTGATGGTGGTTGCACCAGAATATGTGTTGGCATTCGTCAGCGTCAGTGTGCCCAAGCCTTCTTTTGTTAGAGATCCTCCACTGCTCACCAGCGCACTGGCAAACGTGACATCGTTCGAATTGGTATTTACCTTGAACAACTGTGATGCACTCTGATTGAAGCGTGCGGATAAATCCGCTGTGATGCCCGCACCATATTTCAATGTGCCACCCGCAAAAGTAATCGCACCGCTGTTTCCAAGAGCTCCAGCGTCACCGATCTGCACAGCTCCCGCATTCAAAGTAGTGCCACCATCGTAAGCGTTAATGTTGTTGATTGTCACAGTACCTGCACCGTTTTTGATCAAGCTTCCGGAATTAATCCCGGTAGCATCACTGCTGGCTAATGTGTAATCCACGGCAGAGTTGTTGAAAATTGTTACCGAAGGCGAAACTCCGCCACTGATCGTTACCGTGGTATTGGTCACCGGGACAGCCCCAGCACCAAGGTCATAAGTATCGTTGAACTCAACGCCATCCGTTGACCAGAAATTGGTTCCCGTTTTTGCAGTCTTGCGAACCCAGTCATTCGGACCGGTGTCGTCATTGGTAACAGCCGTATTCCAGGTGGCAGCACCAAGACCAGTCCACGCGGGAGTATCACCGATCACAGTGAACGTAATTGCCGTACCTGTATTCGCCAAAGATCCAGCAGATTGACGTGCCGTTAGACCGCCCACGGTTCCGAGCGCAAATTTCCCAAATCCTGCTCCACCGATGCTACCACCACCGTAGGAAATCAACTCATGGGTCGCGCCGGATGTCCATGTTCCAGTCGGATGGATCGTCACCGTACCCGCAGCATTCGTGGCGATGCCCGATGCCACGATCGCAGCGGCCGGAGTCGAACTAAAAGTATTGATCGTAGCTGTGCCACTGAAACTCAGGGCACCCGTGGTCAGCGCCAGGCCAGGTGCACCATTATTGTTGGAAATAACGGCATTAGCGGAATCAGCAACAGTCACGCTGCCCACCACACCATTTCCAGTCAGTGTTCCCGCATTCAATTGCAAAGTGCTGGAACTGATCGAACCGTTCACAATGAGCTTCCCAGCATTGATCGTCGTTTGACCCGTATAAGATTGGCTGTTGGTCAATGTGAAAGCACCCGCTCCCTGTTTGGTCAGCGATCCTCCCGAACCCTCAATCACCCCATCGAAGGTGGTATTCGAATCATCCCCTACCGAGAGTATATTCGCCTGAAGATCCACTGTGCCTCCGATCACACCACCGCCTGCGAGAGCGCCGATGGTCTCGTTCGCACTTAATTTCAGCGTGGCTCCCAAAGTGTTGGCGATCGATACCGCACCGGTATCAGGCAAAGCTGTGCCGCCACTCACTTCCAGTGTCCCGGCATTGATCGATGTAATCCCGCTATGAGTGTTAGTGCCCGTCAAGACTTGAGTGCCAGCACCAATTTTCGTAAGAGCCAGCGCACCAGCTCCATTACCGATATTGCCAGCATAACTATTGGTCAGGCCAGTGCCCGAATTGATCGTAAGTCCAGCAAGTCCATCATAGCCTCCCGTAGTCGTGGTGAAAACATCCGCAAAGTTTTTATTTCCAGATAAGCCGCCCAGCGTCAATGAAGTAACTCCAACACCACCAATCCCAGCACGCAGACCATTAGCGGCATCACCGACGACACTGGCTGATGTGTCGAAATTACTGTTCTGTATCGAAAGGCTTTCACCGAGAACCAGAATTCCGCCCAGAACCTTGGTATCGCCGGTGAACGTGTTGCCAATCGCAGCCGCTCCTCCCGATAGAGTGCCACCAAGCGTGAAAGTGCCGGTGCCGCTCTTGGTCAGCGCCAGTGCACCGGTAATTTGAGCTCTTGTGGTGCTGGTGGTGGTGGTTCTGCCACCAAAAGTGGTGTTGGTTGAACCGTTAATTGTTAAGGTGGCAGCATTGGTGCTGGTAACCGTCATGTTTCTCAAGCTCGGAACTACGCCGCCATTATCCAATCCAGCAAGAGTCTGGTTGAAGCCATTGAGATCATATTGAAAAGCTCTGCCCGTGCCTCCACCAGTCACCTGACCGAAACTCAATATTGTGGTGGACGGCAAAGCATTGGTAACGCCGTTTCTCACGAACACAGGATTATCCGCGCCGTTGCCCGTGGTGAGAAGAGTGTTACCCGTGTACGTGTGAGCCGTGCCAAGGACAAAGACAGATGGACCATTGCCGAAAGTTGTTCCTGTAGTGGTAAATACCAGGTTCCCTGTCGATCCACCGATTGCACCGTTAAGATTGAGAGTCGTCGTGATACCGGCTCCACCTGCGCCTATACGTAAATTGGTATTACCTGCTCCACTCAACGTGATGGGAGCAACCAAGGTGGTGGAAGATCCCGCAGCTGCATTCGCACTCAATGTGGTAGCGGCAGCCATCGAGATTCCACTAGTGCCATCGACACCGGGAGTCGTGCCAAACGGGGTGGCATTCCCCAGAGATATCGACCCTGCACTAATGGTGGTAGCACCTGTATAAGAATTAGCTGCAGTCAGCAAGAGATCCTGCGAACTTGTTTTGGTCAGAGAACCACCAGAACCGATGATGTTGCCATCGATTCGACTGCCTGCTCCGTCAGTCTGGAAAGTCAAGGCATTCGAACCCAGATTGAGTTGGCCATTAATATCAAATGAGGAGTTGCCATTGTTGGTGATCGTGCTTGCACCAGCCAGAGTGATATTTCCATCCCAGATTTGATTCAGTAAGTTCGTACTCGAACCACCTGCTGTGCTCAAAGTTCCATGAAGACTCAAGGATTTATTGATCGTATTACTCGTAGTCCCCGTGCCTACTTGGACCAACTGAAGATTACTCGATCCACCCGAGACAGTCAGTGAGGTAACCGTGCTCAATCCTGTGTAACTCCCGATCTGCAGTGTGCCACCGCTCACCGTGAGGGTGCCAGACATGGTGTTGACTCCATTCAATCGAATGATGCCCGTTCCTGTTTTTGTGAAATTGAATGCTCCACTGACAATGCCCGCAAGAGTAAATGTATTAGAGGAGTTATTCGTCCAAGTCTGATTGGCTGTCAAAGCCACGTTGATAGCTCCATACGTGGCCGGCGTCTCACCGATTGTCACAGCCCCCGCTCCCGAATTGATCGTGAGACCACCAGCACCCAAACTGAGTGTGCGCGCGGTGGTTGTTCCAGAAGCATTCGCACGGAAGACACTTGTACCGGTTGTTGCAAAAGTCATCGACCTCACAGCACGTCCTCCACCGGCAAATGAGACAATATTCGCAGTAGTATTCGATGCAGTCCGGTTAAACGTCACATCATCTGCGCTTCCCGGTACTGCAGTTGGGTCAGGAGTTGCTGCAGAAGCAATGGTGGACCATGCTGCGAGAGTCGACCAGTTTTCCGTACCGCCATCCCACCACATGCTAGCTGCCTGCGCAGACTTCACCCCCATGAGTGCAAACACCACGGCACTTGCTAACACAGTGGGAACAAAAAAACGACGAGATGCACGTACACGCACAAGACTGAACTTGGATTTCATAAGATTGGGTTATATTGTGGGTTATGGG
>JBMLRP010000032.1:16207-28658 GCA_049240965.1 Akkermansiaceae bacterium | reverse complement strand
GGGTTCATGCTGTTAGCGTAGCAGCCTTTGATCTCAACGCAACTCTCTCCCGACCGGCGCGCTTGTTTTCCTGCTTGAGTCTTCAGTGATTTTCTTTTATGAAACCGACACCAACCCACAAACTCTTAATGAAACTTTTTTCCTTATGCTGGATCGCGATGGTATCCTTGATGGTAACCTCCTGCAAAGAAGACGAAGAAACGAAGCAGAAAATCGCGGATTTGGAGGCGACCATCGCCTCATTGGAAAGTGATAAAATCAGCCTGCAAGCGGATGCCGTTTCACTGAGAGCAAATCAAGGTGGCCTGAATGAATCTGCGGCGAAAGCTCTCACGGATCGCAAGGATCAACTGGAGAAAGAAGTGCAGCGACTTTCGCCTCTCGAGAGTCAAATCATCGACTTGAACCGACAGATCGATGAGTTGAAAACCAAATTGGCGGCAGCGACCATGACTCCGACCAGTGGTACAAATCATAGCGCTGGCGGTAATTCGGGAGCTGAAATCAGCAAAGCCGTGGAGTCTTCTTTTGTATCCATCGAGGGCGATATCAACCGCGGCGGCGGTTTTTTGGCGGTCGATGGAGAAAAGGTTTATCTCTACACGGCCGCCAGCGTTTTATCAGGAAACCAAAAGCTGACGATTCGCACTTCGGGAGGCCAGGCGCTGACGAAGTTTGGCTCGCTGGAGCTCTGCGAAGGACTAGACATCGCACGTATGCAGGTATTGGACGAGGTTTCCCATAAAATGGAAATCGTTGCCGCAGGCACTGAAATTCCTGCATCCGTTCCCGCGCTGGCACTGGGAATGGCGAAGGGGAGCACAGTGGTGGGGGTAGAAAAAGCCAATGTGATGGGGGTGGAAGGACAAGCGCTGACTCTGGACAACGCGTATTTGCAATCTTCTGCCGGTGGTCCAGTGATTCATGCCATTTCCGGCAAGGTTCTGGGGGTGATGGGTAGAATCATTGCGGCACCCAAAGGACTTTGGCCAAACAATGATTACAGCGGACAGCCGCAACAATTCGTCGTGCGTTTGAATCAGTCCCTGTCGTGGAAGGAAACCAAGATCAGCGGTTTCATCGCTGAGTCCAAGCGGCTCCGTGAGTTTGATGATGCCTCACGCCTCGCGCTTGCTGTGGCCGATGCAAAGCTTCTCGACAACGTGCCACAGTTCGATGCCATGATCAATGGCTCGAATACGACGGTGCAGTCGGTGTTTGATCTCAATAAAGAAAAATCCATAGTCCAGTCCTTCGAGCGATGGAAAGCTGAGGGCAGCGGTAAAAAGCTCGTGATGAGTGAAGCGGATGTGAAGAAAAAATGGCGTGGACTACTAGGTGAGGGATTGTCGCTCGCACAGAAAGGTATCGCTGAAATGAATCCCGCGCAGTTTTCCTGGTATCACCGCGCATGGGCGGAGTCTTCCTTGGGATTCCGCAAGAATGTGGTTGAGAGCCTCAATGACAAAATTGCCGAGGCAAAATAATCGAACGACTCTCGTAGGGACTACATCAGCCGTGCCCCCGCATCGGCCAATTCTGATCGCTCACCACGCGTGAGCGCCACGTGAGCCGCGAAAGATTGGCCCTTGAGGCGGTTGCGGGTGTAAACCAGTCCATTGCTGCGGCTGTCCACGTAGGGATTATCGATCTGCGCGGGGTCGCCGACCAGAACCAACTTTGATCCCCGGCTCATGCGAGTGACGACAGTTTTCGCTTCCTGTGGCGTGAGTTGCTGGGCTTCGTCGAGAATGAAAAAGCGGTTGGGAATCGAACGACCACGGATGTAACAAAGTGCTTCAATTTCAATGATGCCCTGATCCATTAGCAGCTCCCAGGGTTTTTTGACTTTGGGATCCGGTGTCTCTTTTTTCATCTGTTTCCGACGAGGTCCCGGAGGCATGGTGGGGCGCATCAGCAGATCAAGAGCATCATGGATCGGTTGCAGCCAGGGGCGCATTTTTTCTTCCAAGGTGCCGGGGAGAAATCCGAGTTGATCTCCCATCGCGACGACGGGACGACTGATGGTGACCCCGTTGTAACGACGGTTGAACATTTCATGAAGTCCCACCGCGACGGCAACCAGGGTTTTTCCCGTCCCTGCATGGCCGTAACAAGTGACTAACGAAATGTCGGGGTTCAGCAAGGCATCGATCAGGCACTTCTGTCCGATATTAAGAGGCTTGAGATTGTGGCCATCGGGGATTTTCAGCACGTCGGGGCAAAGCAGACGCACAAGCATGCCATGAGCATCGACGCGAGCGGGCATGTGGTGGTGATCGCCAGCATCGAGTAGCACATACTCATTCACACTGAGACCTTCGATACGACTCTCCTCCAAATCAAGCTCTCCACTGCTGGCGAATCGTTGCAGCTCCGAGGTGTCGACGGGGATGCGCTTGGTTTCATAGTTCGCGATTTCCTCCGGCCGCACTTTGTCGTTGAGATAGTCCTCACAGCTCAATCCCACGGCACGGGCCTTGAGGTGCATGTTGAGATCCTTGGTGACAAGAATTACGGGTGCTTCGTTGTATTGCGTGATCAGCAACACGCATGCGAGGATTCGGTGATCCATTCTCTCTCGATCTGGGAAAATTCGATGAAACTGATCCAGTCGTTCGGTATTGTTGGGGCAAATTTGGGGATCGTAGATCACCATGCGCACGGAGCCGCCACCGGGGGTGGGCACACCTTTTGTCACAGGACCGCCACCGGCAAACATTTCCATGAGCATGCGGTGGACCTTGCGTGCATTGGCCCCTCGCTCGGTCTGTTCGCTCTTGAATTTGTCCAACTCTGCCAATACATCGGCGGGAACGCAGATGTGATTCTCTTTGAATCTTCCAAGACATGCGGGATCGTGCAGCAACACATTCGTATCGAGAACGTAGTTTTTCACGTCTTGGGAAGGGGCGACCAAGCCGTATTCCTGTGGAGCGGCGCTGCCCTGTACGGGCTTGGATGATTGAATTCGTTTGGCTGGCACGGTATTGGTATCGGAAAAGAGAATGGAATCAGTGGATTTGTGACGCTGGATCATTGTTTTTTTCGGGGATTTGGCAAGCTTTGTTGGAGAGTATTTCTCCATCGCCCGCCGGTTTTGCGGGAAAACTGAGTGAACGGATGAAATGAATTTTCAAGTGATCCTACTGTCGTTCATCACGATGCCAAATCAATGCAAAAATCATCCGTTCCGCTGACAATTCGATGCGTTTTTTTCATATTTCATTTTTTTCATCCGATTTACGCCTTTTTCTTGACACCAAGGTCGAAAACGCTAGGCTTCTCCCCCCGCACTCGCGGAATCGTTCATCGATCATCTTCAACACTGTCATTTTTACATCATGGCCCACACCAAATCTGCCCAAAAGCGCATCCGTCAAACCGAAGTGCGCACGGAACGCAACCGCGCTGCGAAAAGTCGTATCAGAACGCTTCGCAAAAAAGTTTCTGAAGCTCTGAGCGCTGGCGATAAAACAGCGGCCACTTCTGCCGTGAGTGAATTGGCGTCTGCCGTCGACAAGGCTGCCAAAACCAATTTGATCCACAGCAACAAAGCGGCTAACATCAAGAGCAAGGCTGCCAAGGCTCTGGCGGCTAATGGTGCTTGATCGGCTGTTCTGATTTTCTACAAAAGCGGACTGGGTCATACCTCGTCCGCTTTTTTTCGCCCAAGTATCCCGATAACTCATGAGTGCTCCCGAATCGCGACAGGAAAAAGCCCGCAAAATTGCCGCCAACGCCGCTTCTTACAAGGTCTGCGAGGGCTGTGATTCGATCGTTGCTGTCCGGACGGTATTGTGCCCGAATTGTCATTCCTTCCGTTTCGATGAGTCGCCATTGCGTGTCATCACGCAGGCAAAATTGTTGGGCACACGAGAGCAGAATTCAGTGACGTCTCATGACATGTTATGAGATTTTTCTGCTGCAGGATGAAACGATGGTGCTAGCATGAGGCATGCGTCAATTGATTCTACTTGGATTATTCATGACTTCACCGCTGCAGTCGCAGGAAAATGGCCATGCAACGGTGGAATTGTGGCTGGCGCCGCCCATGGTTCGGGAGGGAAACCCCACGACCATCCACGCCGCCCTGCGCATGGTCTATGAAAATGGTTGGCACGGCTATTGGGTCAATCCCGGTGAAGGCGGAATGAAGACGGAGTTGCGCTGGAAATTGCCAGCGGGAGTGAAGGCAGGTGAAGTCCATTTTCCGATACCGAAGCGTGAAACTACCGGAGAACTCGTTACTTATGGCTACACAGGTGAAGTCTTTATCCCCGTGACATTAACGGTGGAGGGAGAAAGAAAAGATCACTTGCCGATCGAACTCAATGTCTCTTGGTTGGCGTGCAACGATACCAAATGCTCCGCCGGGGAGGCTACGATCAAAGCGGATCTGGTTACGGATGTGATTGTTGATGCGGCAAAAGTTGCGTCCGTAAAGCGTGCATTTGATGCCGTCCCGATGATCGATGAAAAGTTGCGTTTGGAAGTAAAAGAAGCCGACGGTTGGGTTGAGCTCATGTTTACGGGAGCGGATCATCTTCATCTGGAGGGTGCGGAAATTTTTCCTGTGTCCGAGCAGGTTCTTGATCCCGGATCACCCATCACTTGTGAAAAATCGTCGAGGGGTTTGATGGCCCGTATGAAAAAAAACGAGTATGCGGCGCAATCGATTACGAAACTCGAGATCGTTATCGTTCCTCGCGGTTTAGCGAGGGCTTTCGCGGTCGATTGGAAAAAATAGCCAATTTTCTCATGGATCAGCGTCCGGCCTTTACGTAAAGTGATAAGGTTATGCGAAAGGATTTCGCAATGACCTCAGTATGACTAACACAACCCCACGATCTCTATGATGACTGCTAAAAATATGTTCGCGGCGATGGTCAGTGCCATTTCCATCTCCATTTCTGTTCATGCCGCCGAGGTTGGCAAGCCAGCGCCGGCTTTTTCCGCGAAAGATGCAAAGGGCGATGATGTTTCTCTGGAAGCTCTCAAGGGAAAAATTGTCGTTCTTGAATGGATTAACCACGGTTGCCCTTTTGTGGTGAAACATTATGGTTCCAAAAACATGCAAAAGCTTCAAGAAACTTACACTGGTAAAGGTGTCGTGTGGATCACGATCAATTCGGGTTCGAAGGCGAGCGGGAGTTTCATGCAAAATGAAAAATTTCTCTCTATTTCTGCCGACAAGGGCAGCAAGGCAAGTCACTTGATCGCCGACGAAAACGGAACGATTGGCAAGGCCTATTCCGCCAAGACCACGCCCCACATGTTTGTCATCAACAAAGAAGGCGTATTGGTATACAACGGAGCAATTGACTCGAAAAAAACGACAAATCCCGCTGATATTCCCGGTGCTGAAAACTATGTATCCAAGGCTCTCGATGAGGTCTTGGCAGGAAAAGACGTCACCACAAGCAAGACGGAGCCTTACGGTTGCGGTGTGAAATATTAATACAGTCCGCTACAACTCCCGCGCTTCCTGCGTCATTGATCTCGTCATGCGGCAGTTACTCTTTGTTGAGAAAGTAACCGCGCTGTCGTTCGTTGATCGGGAGAGACAGTCTTTCCATGACGGCAATCATGTCTTCCCAGAATTTTCGTTTTTTCTGATTGGCTGCCGTGAGTAGAAATGAAGGTGCGTCAGTCGTACGCACCGGAATGCTATTCCATGTGTGCCAGTTGCCCCGCAGTTCATCCGCGGTAGCCGCGCTGGCGCACAGGCTCACCGAGGTTAATGATCCCAGCGTGACTATGATCTTGGGCGAGACAATTTCCATTTCGTGTGCCAGCACCGGTAGGAATATTTCCATTTCCGCCTGATTTGGTGAACGATTATTGGTCGTTTGGTTTTTGGTGGCAGGGCGGAATTTGACAAGATGCGTGAGATATACCTCGGATCGACTCAAATTCATCGCCTTGAGAATCGAGTCAAATTTTTCTCCTATGCCTCCTGCAAATGGGTGTCCGTGTTGTTCGTCGTGATGCGAAGGGCATTCTCCAATAAAGGCAATCGAGGCATCAGGATTTCCTTGGGAGAAAACCAGAGTCGATCGCAACTGTTGGAGTTGATCGGGGCGTGGTAATTCGATCAATTGACGACGCAAATCGGCAAGCCGTTCCGCCTTGGTTTGCCCCTGGGTTTGCCATGTTATGCTGACGACGGGTGCGGCAGGTGCTGGAGAATTTGATGACGGAGGCGCAAAAGATTTTTGAACCGCGGATGGAACTGCTACTTGGTTTTTTTGCGATGCCAATTGCTTGAGAAAAGAACGCGCAGAGTCATCAAGATCCACATGAGTGATACCGCGCGACTGTTGGGCGCGCAAATAATCAATCACGATGTCAAGTGGACGGGGCACGACGAGATGATAGCCGATCCGGGGCGTTGTCCAATCACCAAATGAGAAAATCCATAAGAACAGGAAATCATTGATCCAGAACCATGTGTTCCAGGCTAAGTCGTTGGGCTCGTTCTTCCGCTTCTTTTGCGCGGGGTGACGGGAAGTTCGCCAGTTTTTTTGCCAAGGCGATTGCGGGTTCCCAACGTCGATTTTTTTCCAACAAAGCGATGGCATTGAAGCCACAACGTTCAAAATAATCCCATTGAGACGGGGCTTGTTTGGTCGCGGCTTCGATCACTTGATAGTAGGCGTCCAGTGCTTGATCCATCTGGTTCATTTGTTCCAGTGACAAACCCCTAAAATAGATGACACGATTGCGGTCGTCATCTGCGAGAAGGGGGTTGTCCAACAATTTCCGCTGCAACGACAATCCATCCTGCAAGCGTGAAGCATCGGATCCACTCAGGGCATACAAAGTTTCCATCCACAATAAGCCTGCCGTGATTTGCAATGAGGGATTTTGCTCAAGACTCGTATACAGGGTTTCCAACTCCTTGGCCGCTTGAAGCAGAGATGTGGCGGATTTGGTGTCAATCAGGGTGCGTGCTTTTTCGAGAGAGGCAAAAGCTGAGAGTGATGACTTCGATTGGATCAGTCGGTCAAACAGCTCGATCGCCTCAGCCAGGGATTGTGGAGTACCCGTACGAGCTGCTGCTCTTGCGGCCATCAGTAGAGCGGGTGCCGCTTTTTCTGGATGGCTTTTTTCCAGTTTTTGTAATGTTTGTCTCGCATCGCTCAGATCGCCATTCTGATAGAGTGCAATCCCCAGGCTGAGTGTCACATTGGCAAATTGCGGAGATGAGGAATAATCATTGAGAAACTGTTTGCACAAGGTGATCGCAGTGGAATTTTCCTGACTGGAAGTTGCAAAGGTGATTTCAGCAAACAGAATTTCCTCTTGGTATTCAGTTTCATCTTTCAACGTGTCAAGAAGGGCGCGCGCGAGTGAGAGGGATGGGGGGATTTGCTCTAGCGCGCAAAAAGCCATCGCAAGGCGCGCTTCATTGATGCGGTAGTGATCCGGGTGATCGACAATGAATCGGTCTAACAGCGCCAATCCACGATCCGCATCCTGATGCGCTGTATACAAAGCTTTCTCGAGTTGCAAACTGGCTTTGAGTTTTGGAGTTCCATGATCTTGAAGCCGTTGCAGATGATGATGATCTCCGCCGAGTAACGCTGACACCCCTGCGTTGAATTGTGCATTACTGCGCGAGCTCGACTGGAGTTGCTCCGAGGCTTTTTCGAAAGTTGCTGCAGCTTGATCAAACGCCTTGCGCTGAAAAAATTCCCTCGCCAGCAATAATTGCGCTTCGATTTGCGCGTTTCCACCAATCTCGCCATTGATCATGTTTTCCAACAAGTAAATCGCTTTTTCGGATTGGTTGTGTCGGAACAGTGCGCGCGCCAGATCAATCGTTGCTTGGTGGGCGAGAAAATGGCCGGGATGCTCCCAACGCAATTGTGTCACAAGCCTCCGGAGTTCTTCCAATGGATCACCTTGGCTGGTTTGTGATTGTTGAAGAATGCGAAGATAGAGCGAGTGAGCGTGAAGTTCCGGATAATCCAAAGCGGTCAGGCCGGGAAAAGAATCTGCTGCACCCATTGCGGAATCAGGCAGCATCGCAGGGAATCGCAGAGTCGGACTGTGCGACCATTGTTTCAATCGGCCATCGATGAGCGATGTAACGGGATCTTCTTTCGATTTTTCGCTGAGAATCAGAGACTTCAGGAGGTCGAATGCCTCACTCAGAACGGGGGAATCGGGTTGATTTTGTAGAAAGGATAGCAGCGAATCGGTGGCTTCTGCGCGCTGGCCCATGGATGCTTTTGCGCGTGCCGTGCCAATAGCGGCTTCATGAATGAAAGAGGGGAGAGGTTCTCCGTCTTTCAGATAGGACTTTAATAGATTTTCAAAAGCCATTGCCGCTTGAGGATATTTTCCCTCGGATTGCAATAAGGCGGCTTCCAACAATTGTGCGTCCAACATTTCACTTCCTTTCAGTGACTTTGCCGCTGGAAGTGTTTTACGAGCATCCTCTGTTTTGCCCGTGATGAGAAGTAATCGTGCCTGATCCAGTTTGGCTCGATTGCTGAGGTAGGACTTCGTGGTGGTTAAGAGGTTGAGTCCTGCGATGGCTGCACGCTGGTTTCCTTGTGCGGACAGCAAGCGCGCGCGAGTCAAGACAGCTTCGCCGTATAAAGGAAAATTTTTGAGTTCAATTGCTTGATCGAGAAGATCGATAGCCTTTTGCAACTCACCCCGCGCTCCATGGGCTTGCGCTTTCCAGAATAGTGCGACGGAAGACTCTTTGAGCTTTTCGTTCATCAATGTTTCCAGAGCTTGATCCGCTCGGTTGGATCGCACTAACGATTCACCCAGCAGCAAAAGCAGACGAGTTGTTTCTTTTTCATCCGTGGGGGCAGCAGCCAGTCTTGATTGAAAACGTTCGGCCGCGACATCGGGCAGATGAGATGACAGCGCTTCGCGTCCTTGTTTTTCGAGTTCTGACAGCGGCGCAGCGGCATACGTCAAAGCTCCCGTGATCAGGGAGATCACGAATTGCCGGATTACGAATGCGCACGCGCTTTTGCCTGAATCGCAGGTCACATGCAGAGGATAAGCATTCAAGCTCTTGGGATCAAGGCATTTCCCTATCCAGTGATGCGAGCGCGTTATCCGGAAAGGGGTAAGTTTTTCTTAGGGCTTGGCTGCCGCTTCGATCCTTTTTAATTGTTCTTTGAGGAAATCGGCACAGGGTGTTTCCGCGCCATTTTTGGGGCGGATCAGATAAGGTTTTCCCGTGGTAGAGGATCGGGTGGCGATCACTGCAATAAAATCTTCAGCCGAGTTGACCTCTTTGCGCTGCGAATCCCATTTGCTCCGCAGAAACTTTGCGGCACTTTTCGCATTGTAATCACTTCCATTGCGAACAAATTTGGCATCGGTGAGCGATTCTACTGTTTGGATCAGTGCTTCGATTTTCGCTTGTTCCGACAGTTCTTCTGCCATTGTGGCTTGAGGCAGAACGATCGTGGCAATCAGCACACAGAGAATATTGATGATGCGGTTCATACCCATGGAGCGCTGGGACAAGTTCATGGCGGTGATCCGTGGGTTGCTCTAACAACAGGGTGAAGGTTGTTTCTCTGCATCGCAGCAGGGAGCTTCGAGTCCCGGATCGGGTGCTTGAGCTCCCAGTCCCAGTTTTGTCAGCAGATTCCGGTCTTTTTCGACAGCAGGGTTTTTCGCCGTGAGAAGTTTGTCTCCATAAAAAATGGAGTTGGCGCCGGCGTAAAAACACAAAGTTTGTGCTTCTTCGCTGAGCATGGTGCGACCGGCGGAAAGGCGAACTTTGGCTTTGGGAACAGCGATTCGAGTGACTGCGATCATGCGTGCCAGATCGAGAGGATCCACCTGGGGATTTTCCGCCAACGGCGTTCCCGGCATAGGCATCAGCGCGTTGATCGGAATGGACTCAGGCTGGGGATTGAATTCCGAGATCACTTCCAACATTTTCAGTCGATCTTCGATCGTTTCTCCAAGCCCTAAAATCCCGCCGCAGCAGACTGACATGCCGGCATCTTGTGCGTGACGGATCGTGCGAAGCCGATCTTCAAAGGTGTGGGTGCTGACAATGTTGGGGTAATGATCCGGAGAGGTATCGACATTGTGGTTGTATGCAGTAACCCCCGCTTGTTTGAGGGCCTTGGCTTCTTCCGCGCCGAGTTCACCTAGAGTGACACACACTTCCATGCCGAGTTTGGCAACGTCATTGACGATATCCAAGACTTGTTCAAACCGTTGCGTTCCCATGCGTACGCCGCGCCAAGCCGCACCCATGCAAAAGCGAGTGGATCCTGTGGCACGGGCCTGCAAGGCTCGCTCCATAACGGTTTCTTTTGACATCAGGCGTTCCACTTCGACACCAGATTTGTAGCGTGCGGATTGCGCGCAATAGGAACAGTCTTCCGAGCATCCGCCGGTCTTGATCGATAAGAGGGTGCAGAGTTGCACTTCCTGCACAGGCCAGTGTTCCTTGTGAACCGCGCGTGAACGATCGATGAGTTCAAACAGTGGGAGTTGGTAGAGAGCGGTGAGTTGGTCGTATGTCATGAGATTGATCGATTGGAATTAGCGTGCCCACCCTCCGGAGACGGCAGGAAATTTTCCCTGGGCGAGAGTTCGGTAGTCGGTTTTGCCCTTTGCCCCTTCGAGAGTCACACCGAGTTTGGATTTCCAGTGACGTGACATGCTTTCTCCCGTGTGGCATCCCCAGGATTTGCAATAAGCATGGGGCGAAAAGACCGATGAACGTATGCGCCCTAAATCGTTTTCATGGAGCCACTGGGTGCTGGTGGCAATGATTTCTGTTCCATAATCGAGGCAGAAGCAGTGTTTGTTCGAGTGGCCAAAGTAGTCGAAGGTTTGAATTGCGCCCCGGCCCCGCTCATTCAATGCGCGGATCAGATCAGAGCCACTTCGGATCCAGATCAACGAAGCACCGCGCTTGCCGGCTTGCTGCTCGATCATTCCCACATAATTCTGGCCATCCTCGCGCCCACGCATTTCATATGCGGGCCGATAGACAATCCAGACGATGCTTGATTGGTTGCCATATACCTTGCGAATTTCATCCATACGCATCGTACCCCCACGGATAAAATTCGCCCACCATCGGTCATGTTGGTCTTGCGGCACGCGATATTGTTCCCAACGCTTCAATGAAGGTCCTCCTGAAAGGATCACATGGTCGGCCCAACCCATCGACTGCGCAAGCAGTAGCAAAAGGATGAGGAGAATGTGACGGTTCATCAGGGAGAAACGTAAGGGATACTTTGCGATTTGCCAAACAAAAAGGGGGGAGAGATCGACAGCGCATGGTGCGCTTAAATGAAAGTTCAGGATACTGGATTCCTATCGTAGTGGTCTGAAGTGAAAAGATTCGAACCTCCGGGTTGGATGATTTGCAAATTTCAGAAAACATGGCATCCCTGTGTGATGAAAATGCGTGTCGGGGTGGTGGGTGTAACGGGATTTGTCGGGCGCTATGTCGCGACCGCATTACTCAAGCTTGGTCACGAGGTGGTGGGGTTCAGTCGTAGTGGTGCTGGGGACGTGCTCGGTGTATCCGAGTGGCGAAAGTCGGGCGATTGGGATTTTTCCGGACTCGATGGGATCATCAACCTTGCAGGTGAGAGAGTCGATCAACGCTGGACTGCCGCCAATAGAGCCAAATTTGAACAAAGCAGAATCGGCGTGACGCGTTCGATGGTCGAGGCTTTGGAGAAAATGCCTGTTTCAGCAAGACCAAGTGTCTGGATCAACGCCTCTGCTGTTGGATTTTATGGCGATCGTGGTGATGAAATTGTTGATGAATCTTCCGCGCCTGGGTCTGGTTATTTGGCGCGATTGTGCATCGATTGGGAGCGCGCTACAGCGGGAGTTGAGAAGCTCGGAGTTCGCTGTGTGATGGTGAGAATTGGCATGGTATTAGGCCGTGGTGGCATGGCGTGGGATCGATTGCGCCGGGTCTTTTTGTTAGGCTGCGGTGCTCGATTGGGCGATGGCTCGCAATGGATGCCGTGGATCCACATTGATGACTTGGTGTCCGGTATTCTGTTTTCCCTGGATCACCCGGAATTGCGTGGTCCGGTCAACGGAGTGGCTCCCACACCGGAGAGAAATCGTGACTTTACTCAAAAACTGGGCAAAGCATTACGTCGTCCCGCACCATGGGTAGCGCCCGGGTTTTTGCTGCGAATGATCTTCGGTGAGTTTGGCGATTTTTTACTGGGAGGACAACGGGTGAATCCCCGATCTTGGGCGGAGGCAGGTTTTGAGTTTCGTTATCCGACCATCGAAAGTGCTTTTGAGGAATTGTGTGCAACTCGTGCCCGATTTTGATGATTGGACCCGTTACTGAGAAAAAAATATCAACTTATGCTGAGTCATTCGATTCCATGCCATTCGATCGGCTTTGGGATAGGTCTCGGTATCACCGTTCTTGCGTTTTTCTCAGGACTAGTCACATCGTTGT
>JBMLRP010000032.1:0-16107 GCA_049240965.1 Akkermansiaceae bacterium | reverse complement strand
ATAGGTCTCGGTATCACCGTTCTTGCGTTTTTCTCAGGACTAGTCACATCGTTGTAAAAGCGATTCAATCATTTCCATGCTGCGTATGGTGGCGCCGGCATGAATTTGCAGTACCTCCCTGCAGCGTAGAGTCATGGCTTTGATGCGATGATGGTGATCCAGGAGCTGATTCAATTCTTCGCTGAGATTTTCTACCTCATGGATCCGAATGATGCCCTCAGCGGCAAGAAGTTGGCTCGTCAGTGGTTCGAAGTTTTCCATGTGAGGGCCAACAATCACGGGTTTGTCCGCAAGAATTGCTTCTGCAGGGTTTTGACCACCATTGGAGAGAAAGCTTTTGCCAATGATAACGACATCGGCGTGTGAGGTCCAATCTCGCAATTCACCGGTGCTATCGATGATCAGGACATCGATTTCCACTCCAAGGGGGGGCACACCATCACTGCGTAACCAGACACGAAGACCTGCGGTGGAGAGTTGTTGTTTGACTTCATTCCGGCGCTCGGCATGTCGTGGAACACAAACCAAGAGGCGGTTTCTGTTGCACACTGCTTGGGCGAGCAGTTGTTCTTCACCATCGTGGGTACTGGCGGCAAGAATGACGGATCTACCGCCACGGATCGGTTCCAAAATGGCAGCGAATTCATCACGCATTTTCGGTTTGATCGCGGCGACGGGATCGAATTTGATGCTACCGGTAACTTGGAGACGATCTGCCTTCATACCCAGTCCCGCAAAGCGTGCTGCGTCTTCCTGACCCTGCAGACCGATGTGCGAAATTTTACCGAATAGTGGCATGATCCAATTACGCACTTTCTGGTAACGGCGTTCCGAGCGTGAGGATAACCGCGCATTGATCATGCACACGGGGATGGCACGTTTTTGACATTGCGTCATGAGTTCCGGCCAGGCTTCCGCTTCGACTAATACGATCAGCGCTGGTTCAAATCGTCGCAGATACCTTAGCACGAATGCATGGATATCGAGCGGAGCGTAGACAACCGTAAGATCATCGATCGTGCTGGCAACAGCAAGTTGATAGGCGGTTGCTGTGCCCACCGCGAGAACCACGGGATCCGTATGTCTTTGTCGCCACGACAGTAGAAATTTCAGAGCGATCAGGGTCTCTCCAACGCTCACGGCATGAAGATGAATACGTCCGCATGGAGCCGATTCGATATCATTTCGATAGATGCCGAATCGCTCACCAAATGGCGTGGACCAACCATCGCGCGCGACCATTTTCCGAAGCCATGAAGGAAGCGCAATGCCTAACAAACACGGAGCCAGCAGGCGATAGAGCGCCATGGCTACGCTCCATCTCCAGGAATCGGTCACGCGGTTCGATGTAATCATGTGGACAAAGTCATCTGAATGACGGCGAAACAAGAACATGCCTTTCTTGTGATGTCCAGCGCTATGAGGGGCGGGATTCACCCTCAGGTGTGAGATATGTTTCCGAAGCTTCTTTTTCGGCCTGGCGAACAACCTTGTAACGGGACCATGCATGAATCAGTAGAATTCCCATGTAAAGAGAGGTGACAACAAGACTGGTCATCATCACGACTGTGTCGGATGCAGCATTATCGATTAAATACAAATGCACGGGCGGTAGCCAGGCAAAGAGCCACATGGAGCTGTCTGCATTCGTGCTCTCTGCAACAGCGACAAGCGCCAGCATCAGGCCGAATGAGGCGATCAGAATGGCAAGATAGAGCCCCAGTCGATTTTGAATTCGTTTCTGGAAGAATGCCAAAAAGAGAGCGGGAAACAGAGCGGAACCAATGAGACTGCACAAGACCACAAATTCTTCTTCGCCGAAGCGATAGCTGGCGGTGGTATTGGCAACAAAACCGCCTATCGCCAGGACCAAAAGACAGAGTAGAGCAGAGAAGTGCACCCCAGATGTCCAGCAAGGATAGAGAAACAACCCAAAGAATTTACCAACTGCGCCACGACGAACAAATGGGAGAGTCACGCGGGGCAACAGCCCGTTCGCTTCGGTCAAGCTGGCTAGCAAACCGGGGAATGCCACTGCACCGATGATGAAGGGAATGATGATTGCATCGGCATGAGCGAGATAGAGAATCAATCCTGCAATCGCCATCATGACCAAAGTAACGATGCGGTTCAGCGAACTGTGATTTTCCGCTGCGGGAGCAATCGCCGAGACACCGATGCCGAAGACGATCCATGCCAGATAGACAGAGCCCAGGAGCAGACCCCAGTAAATGGCAATGGAGTCTGGATCAGCAAGAGTGAAAAACTCGAGAAAATCGTCGAACTCTCCGACCATGGCCATCAGAAAGCCGAAGATGAAAACGGCAATGATGAGGGGGACAATGCCACGAACAATAATGGCGGCATTCGACGAGAGTCCTACATTGAATGCGGTGAGGCAGGCGGAAAAAAGAAAAATCGATCCCAAGGCCAGCAATTCAGCAAAAAGATTCATGCCGCCGAAAAAGTAGCGGAGAATCAGGTAGGGGACGATGGATACAAAAAGTAGCAGGGTTTGTCCGACAATGGACGCCCATTTGCCCGCGACGATCCTGCGTGCGTTGAGTCTTGTCAGAACCATCATGTCCAGTGTCGTCGATTTGATTTCGGTATGGAGCGCGTTGATGGAGCGCAACGGTTGCACCACGAGAACGGCCAAGGAAAAAAACAGGAAGATGATGCGTGAAACCGCTTCACCCGCTCCATCGAGTCCTGATGCCGTGGTGGCGAATAGCATGACCACACCGAGGAATAATTGCAGCCCGAGAAAAACACCGACGAATGTCCTGGCGCGCAGGCCTTGCCGTAATTCCTTGACCAGCATGGGAGGCAAACGATCGGAAAAATCATTGAGTTTTGCCGTGCTGCGTTCCGCCTCGCTGAGGGCGCTCATGGGAATCATGGTTTCTTCGCTCATGCTTCGGGTGCGGTTGGGTTAAAGGCTTTCATTTCCGGCATCGGTGGTGGTTTACTTCCGCCGATTTCGCCGCGGTCGATTTTTCCTAACATGTCGATGAAGGCATCTTCGAGATTGCGTTCCTCGCGGTGGAATTCTGTTACCCGCAATCCATCCTTGACCATGCGTTGCAACACTTGCGCGGCGTCCTGGAGGTCGGCGGATTTGATGCGCACGCGTCCGCCCTGTTTTCTTGCTTCGACAAGTTCAACGTGGGCCTGCAATAAGCACCAGGCGGATAGTTCATCAGGATTACCAACAACCTGCACATCGTAGAGCAGTCCACCCGTGGTATCGGTATCGCGCTTCATGCTTTCCGCATCGCCGTGATGCACAATGCGTCCGCCGTTGATGAAGAGCAGCGAATCGCACATTTCTCCCAGTTCGGAAAGAATGTGTGAGGAGATGAAAATCGTTTTGCCCTCGTTTGCCAAGACGCGGATGAGGCTCTTGAGTTCGACACGTGCTTTGGGATCCAACCCTGCAGCCGGCTCATCCATGATTAGCACCTGCGGATCCTGCAACAGGGCTCGGCCTAAACCCAGTCGTTGGGTGTTCCCTTTGGAAAGCTTGTTTGAGAAACGTTCCGCGAGTGGTATGAGGTCCGTGAATTCCATGACTTCCTGCACTCGTTGACGACGCTCCTTGCCTTTGAAGCCAAGGGCACGCGCGTAGAAATCAAGATATTCAACCACCGTCATGTGTTCATAATTACCGAAATGATCCGGCATCCATCCGATGAGCCTGCGTACTTCATCCGGATGACTCACCACATTGAAACCGCAGATCTCTGCCATGCCCAGAGTCGGATAGTCCAACGATGCAAGGATCCTCATGGTGGTGGTTTTGCCAGCACCGTTCGCTCCTACGAACCCGCAAACAGAACCGTGGGGGATTTCGAAGCTGACTCCGTTCACAGCCTTGAGCGGGCCGAAATAGCGATAGAGATTGTGAACGCGAATGGCGTGCTGACTCATGAGATCAAAATGGTTAGGGTGCTTCCGGACCTTCCACGCGTCCAGTGATGATGGTGGTGTTTTGCGTCCAGTGGATGGATGAATAGGTTTCGATCATGGGAGCTTGGCTTGCCGTTGCCATGTAAAAACCACGGCGCATGGCGAGGCGCTTCAGTTGTTCTTGTTGGTTTTTGCCAAAACTTGCACTGGAATCGTCCACAAATTTTTCGAATTCTGCTTGCGAACATTCGCGTGTGAGGAAATTTTTTCCCGAGGGGATTTTTTCAGCACACCAGTATTTCCCGCCTTTCCCGCAGAGGTAGATCGCATCAATTTCGTGCTCGAAGTTTGATAACAGCGCGCATTCGTTGGTGGCGTCCGTGGATTCGATTCGAGCTCGAGTCGGCACGACGGATCGAATCATCTGAGCTTGCTCCGAGCGCGATTGGAACCAGTCGCCGGAGACTTGCAGACCTTTGTCGATGAAGTTCATTTCATACGATTGATCGTTCGAACTGGTATTGCTCAAGCGCGTCCACTGGCTGCTAGCCATAGGCAGCGGAGTAATGCTGGCAGGATCGCCGATCACAAATCGATTTCCGATGAGTACGCCGCTGCGAGAAACCTGCTCTTGGTGAATGTAGGCGTTGTTGTCACCGTCTTCTCGCACGAGTTCCATCCATTGAACGCGAATGCCGCGACCACCCAGTCCGTCCTGCACGAAAATCAAAATAATCATCAGCACGCTTGCACCTATCGCGATGACTGGGGTGGTGATGAATAATTTGTGACGCATACCGGATTTGGCAAAAACGAAAAGATTGACGGGACCTACCAATACTCCGAATGCAATCAGGACGAGAATGAAAAGCAGGAAGTGGAAGGTTTTGGTGCCCAGCGCTTTGTGCAGTCCCCATGAACCATTGCTGTAGTCTTCCATGACCGACTTTGCTTGCAGGGGCCACATGTTGCTTTTTGTTGTAACTTCACCCACCGTTTTGGAGACATCGAGGGCGAGTGAAGTGGGGATGCTGTCGATCTTCACCACGCCCCTGCTGCGTGTCTGATTTCCCTGCAGTTCCTCGGTATCGATCGAGAGAGATTCTAGCGTTGTGCCAGCATTGGTTGCATACAAGCGCAGGTAACCACCTTGTCGGTTCCATTGCAAAATAGCGGCGCGGGCGCCAGGTGTTAGGTTTTGCCAGTCCTGATCTGTGAGCAGAATGCCGTCATGACCTACGTAAGCTCGCCAATCTTCCGGCATGGACTTGGGATCGAATTTGCCGGCAAACGTGAGGTTGCCGGATACGTAACCTCGACTCGATCCATGCAAGTGTTTGTTGACTTCAGCATCCAGCTTCGATGCATTGGGCGTGCTCAGGGACTCCGACATCAAGAGATACGGGAAATCAGCCGAGTTGGAGCTGGATTGAAAGTGACGGGTATTGACAGCGCCGACCATATCGAGTTGCAGACTCTGAGAATTCGCAGCCGTGCTGTATCCAGAGTTTTTGACACTGGACGCCACTGGCACCAGAAAGTCTACAGTGCTGACAATCCCTGCGGGAGATGATGCGGTGAACGACGACTTCGCATGCAATGATCCCATGCCATACGAGTAAATGGCTTCGCTGTGAAAATTCAATGCCACACTGGCAGGAACGCTCGTGCGATTCGCGATCGTCACGCGCACGGGAGCATATCCGGAGGAAGGTAATTTGCTGAAGAGAGACGTCACTTCCACGTAGGAACCGGATTTCGGCTCAAATACATTCCGGAAAAATGTTTCCTGTGCCGTTAGCCATTCACAGGAAAGTATGGCAAGGCTGATCAGAAAAAGGCGAGAGAGGAAATTCATTGGGATAACTGCGTATTGCTATCAGCTATGCTGTCGAAACAGGCAGAATGATCAAGAACCGAATCGTGAATTTTTGATGAATTCGGCGACATATTCATGTCTCTGTGAGTCACACGACCAACGATACCCAAGGCGGGTGAATGCATGTCGTAAGGAAAATCTAACGCACTTGTGTTCCCGGCAATCTCAAGCAATGACGCCGAGGTTTCTTCCCACTTTTACGAAGGCATCGATCGCTCGGTCGAGTTGCTCGGTGCTGTGCGCTGCGCTGATTTGGGTGCGGATGCGAGCTTTGCCTTGCGCTACCACAGGATAGAAGAATCCTATGGCAAAAACTCCGTGTTCGAGAAGTTGTCGCGAAAACTCCTGGGCGAGTGTCGCTTCACCTAGCATGACAGGCGTAATCGGATGATCCTTGCCACTGATGGTAAAACCCGTTTGCTCCATCGCCCTGCGGAAGTATGCCGTATTTGCTTTGACTTGATCGGCTAGCTCCGTGGATTCTTCTAACATGCGAAAGACTTCGAGAGATGCGGCGACGATCACGGGCGCGATGCTGTTGGAAAATAGATAAGGGCGTGAGCGCTGGCGCAGGAGTTCGATGATTTCTTTTTTGCCTGAAGTGTAGCCACCTGAGGCTCCGCCAAGTGCCTTGCCGAGGGTGCCGGTTGTCAGATCGATTTTGCCAAACAGGCCAAAATGCTCGTGCGTGCCGCGCCCGCGTGCGCCGAGAAAACCCGTGGCATGGCAGTCATCGAAATGCACGATGGCTCCATATTTTTCCGCAAGAGCGTGGACCTGATCCAGCGAAGCGATGATTCCATCCATCGAAAATACACCATCAGTCGTGATGAGCTTGAAGCGGGCACCATCGGCGGTTGCTTGCTGTAGTTGTTTTTCGAGATCGGCCATGTCGTTGTTCGCATAGCGGTAGCGCCTCGCCTTGCAGAGACGGACTCCATCGATGATCGAGGCGTGATTGAGGGAATCAGAAATGACAGCATCAGCCTCGCTCAATAACACTTCAAAAAGCCCACCGTTGGCATCGAAACAGCTCGGGTAGAGAATGGTGTCTTCAGTGCCGAGAAAGCGTGAGATCGTTTCTTCCAATTCGCGGTGAAGCGTTTGCGTGCCACAAATGAAACGCACGGATGCCATGCCGAAACCCCATTTATTCAGAGAGTTGTGCGCGGCCTCGATCACTCGAGGATGATCCGCAAGACCGAGGTAGTTGTTGGCGCACATGTTGATAACGCTGCGACCATCCTTTAATGTGATTTGTGTGTTTTGCGAGGACGCGATCCAACGCTCGGACTTATACAAGCCATCGGATTGAATTTGTTCAAGGGTCTGCTGGTAGAAGGAGAGTAGTTCCGGCGTGATCACAAGACAGTCTTAATCCAGTCGCGCGCGCACGCCAAGATTTTTTTGTGTAATTTTGTATTGTTGTTAGATGCAAATCACAATTGAACATCAATCGCAGCGCTGGCTCGGCGAGCTTTCGCGCGGGCGGACTCGATGTCGGTGTCGCGCGCGAGGGACACTCCCATGCGGCGTTTGCCATCGACGTTCGGTTTACCAAACAGGCGGATCTGGGTGTCAGGTTCAGCGAGTGCCTGATCAAGTTGACCATAGCGAGTGGAGCAAGATTTTCCTTCGACCAGCAATACCGCCGAAGCCGATGGACCGAACTGGCGAATGACGGGAATGGGTAGTCCGAGTATGGCGCGCGCGTGAAGAGCAAATTGTGAGAGATCTTGCGAAATCATCGTTACCATTCCGGTATCATGAGGACGCGGTGATACTTCTGAAAAAATGATTTGTTCGTTTTTTACAAATAACTCGACACCGAATATTCCATATCCACCGAGGGCATCAGTAATGGCCAGCGCATAATCCCGGGCTCGCTGGCGGGTGATTTTACTCATCGGTTGCGGCTGCCAGCTTTCACGGTAGTCGCCATCGATCTGGATGTGACCTATCGGTTCGCAAAACGAGGTTCCACCTGCGTGACGTATGGTGAGCTGTGTGATTTCATAATCGAAGTCGATGAAGCCCTCAACAATGACTTTTCCCTTTCCGGCGCGTCCGCCTTTTTGCGCGTAATCCCATGCAGCTTGGATATCTTCTTTTCGCCTCACGGTGCTTTGTCCTTTTCCCGAGGAACTCATGATGGGTTTCACCACACAAGGGAGGCCGATTTCTGCGATGGCCTGATGAAATTCTGCTTCTGTCGCTGCGAAGCGATACGGAGATGTGCTCAGTCCTAATTCTTCTGCCGCAAGCCGACGAATCCCTTCGCGGTTCATCGTCAACTGTGTGGCACGTGCCGTGGGAATGACTGTGGCAAGTCCCTCTGCCTCGATAGCTGCCAGTATGTCGGTCGCGATTGCTTCGACTTCCGGAACGATGAGATTTGGTCGTTCCGCTTCGATCACTTTGCGCAGTGCCTCCCCATCAAGCATCGAGATCACGTGCGAACGATCCGCCACCTGCATGGCGGGTGCGTTAGGATAACTATCGACCGCTATGACCTCCACACCGTAGCGTTGTAACTCGATGACGACTTCTTTGCCTAATTCGCCTGATCCACAAAGCATCACGCGAGTCGCGCTGCTGGTAAATGGTGTGCCGATGCTCTTCATGCTGATAAACTAGAGTTCTACTACTTTGGGGTAAAGCGGATTTTACTACCATGGCAATCGGATCAAAACCGGATGAGCAATGGTTTGGTTTTACATGGTCATGCTCGTAAATTTCTTTCACAGGTAACGTCGATCCAATGAACCAACGCCATCCTATACCGTTTGACAGGAAAGAAAGGAGACGGTAAATGGTAAACAGTTTTTATGAAACAAATGCGTGGGGAAAATCACGGCATTGCTCGCATCGAACTCGCAGGGGTGTGCAGTTTCGGTTGGCAGGTGCGCATGCAGTGCAGAGGGCGGAAGGTTTCACGTTTTTTTTCCGATCGTCATTACGGTAATGCCGCTTCTTCCTTGCAAGCTGCACGCCAATGGCGTGATCAGCAATGGGTTGCCTGGCAGAATGAACAGCGACCGCGGGTTTGCCAAAGCTCGCCGCGCAACGTTTCCGGAGTTGTGGGTGTTTCTCGTGTGAGTGTGAAATCGAGAAATGGTTGCGTCTATTTTTTTTGGCAGGCCACTTGGTGCCCGGCTCCCGGCCAACGCCAATCAGTGAAATTTTCGATCAAAAAATTTGGTGATCATGCGGCCTACCAACTGGCGATCGAGGCGCGCCTCACGGGCGTGGGAGGATTTACAACAATGCCATGAATTCACTCACTGTTTCTCGAGGATGCGCAATAATTGTTCCCGATTACTGCTGTTGTTCAATTGATTGAACAAACTTTCTGCATCTCGTTGAGCCAGATCCGCGAGGAGGATTTGGTGAACTGAAGGGCGCAAGTCATCGGGTAACGACGGGACTCCTTCGCGGAATTCAGTGGGATTCACCCGGTTCAGCGGATAAGCCGCGTAGCCGGCTCCGATATCGACTCCGTTACCTGTGCGAATTTCGTAGTGGAGATGTGCGGGATATAATCCATCTGCAGTGCCCACGGAGCCGATTTTTTGCGCGCGTCCCACGACAGAGCCAAGAGCCACTTCAATTTCGTGGAGGTGCGCATACATGGTTTGAAATGTCGATCCGTCCGCGAGACGATGCGAAAGAATGAGAATTTTCCCCCAGCCTGCCGACGGGCTGCCCGCGTAGGAAACGATGCCATCTGCAGCGGCAAAAACAGGATCGCCAAGGTCGGTATTCATGCCTCCTATGCCGTTGAGGTCATCACCGGTGTGATGCCCGCCACGCTTTTCGTTCAATGCCCAGAAGGGCTGCGAGTTATAGGTGAGTGCACCATTTTCAGATCCCAACGGCTGGTCGATGCGGTTCACCGTTGGCAGGGCAAGTCGAAGCCAGGGCGCGAATTGATGGAAACGATGATCGACATCTCCCTCGATTGGCATGCCCAGGGGACGATTGGCACCTTGGGCATTTTTCAGGTGTTGATCGACTAAGTTGATGGAGCGATCGGACAAGTGCAGTGTCAATCCAACGATGAGCCCGACGGCGATGAGGATAAAAAGAAAAAGGGCAGGGCGTTTCATGCGAACTGTTTGCATGATGATGAAATGCCTTAGAAATGCAAGAGAGTTGACGAAAAATGGAGGGCGTGTGCCAATTTTTTACGGCATGGGTGGTGCTTGGTAGTGAATTCTGTAGAAGCGTTTGGCTCCGTTTTTGGGTAATGAGATGCTGTGGTGATCAGCATCGGCTTCGATCTCAAGTGTCATCATATTTTCCCAAATTTCAGAGAGATTATCGCTTGTTTGAATTGTGAAAACCCCCTTGGTCAGGACGCGATTGATGGTCAGGATCAATGATCCATTTTCTTCACGCAAATCATTCTTGAGTCGTGAATCAGGATTTTGAGGCTGAAAGCCGAATTGATATTCCACCCAGTTGCTGTTACCGTCGTGATCAGGATCGGCGATGGGGGTGGCGAGACCAGTTTCGATTTGATTTGTCGTAAAATTTGCTTCCTTCCATTGATTGTATGGATCGTTAATTACGAATAATGCTTGAGCTTCCCCTGTGTAATTGTCCTCGATGATTGTTGCATAAATTTGATAAGTCCCAGCGGCAGTCGGAGGCGTTGTCGAACCGTTGTAAAGTACCTCAACGTTCAAGTTGGCGGGAGTGGTGATCGTATTGACAGATTTGGGTGTTCCATCAAAGGTGGTCTGAAGTGAGCTGAATGAGATCAAGACCGGAGCTTTGGCCACAATCATTTGAACCTGAGCGTTGCCTTCGTAATTTGCATCGCTGATGGTGGCTAAGACTTGGTAATTACCGGCATTACTAGGTGCGATGGGGGATCCGTCGTAGGTTAGGTTAACGGTCAGCCCCTCAGGAATCGTCGTTGCAGAGGCTTGCTTGGCCGCGCCATCGTAAGTAGTGGCCAAATTGTCCAGTGTGACGCTGGCAAGGGCTTTGCCAATGAAAAGCGTGCCGCTGGCTGATCCTTCGTAGTTCGCATCGCTGATCGTCGCTACGACCTCATAATTTCCAGCATCGGCGGGTGCGGTGGCGGAGCCGTTGTAGGTAAGGTTTGCTGTGAGTCCTTCGGGAGTCGTAGTCGCAGAGGCCGATTTCGATGTTCCATCGTAGGTCGCAACCAGATTGCCCAACGTAACGTTTGCCAGTGCTTTGCCAATCAATAGCGTGCCGGTAGCCGAGCCTTCGTAGTTCGCGTCACTGATCGTCGCAACGACCTCATAATTTCCGGCATTGGATGGTGCTGTGGCAGATCCGTTGTAGGTGAGGTTCACTGTGAGTCCCTCAGGCGTCGTGGTAGCAGATGCCGATTTCGATGTTCCATCGTAGGTCGCAGCCAGATTGTCCAACGTAACGTTCGCCAGCGCTTTACCAATGACTAACGTTCCAGTGGCTGAGCCTTCATAGTTCGCATCACTGATCGTCGCTACGACTTCATAGCTTCCCACGTTAGTAGGTGCAGTGGGGGATCCATCATAACGAATTTCTACCGGCAGTCCCTGTGGTGTTGTGGTAGCTGTCACCGTTTGGGCCGATTGATCATACCTTTTGATCAGAGAGCTTAAGGTGATTGTTGCTGATGCAGGTGAAATGACGAGTGTATCTTGCGCGCTCCCCTGATAGTTGTTGTCGGTAATCACTGCTACCACTTGATAGGAGCCAGCGTTGACAGGTGGACTGGTTGAGCCGTTGTAAGTGAGTTGTACCGCTAGGTTGGGAGGATTGGTGACTGCAGTTGCTGGCTGGGGTTGCTGGTTAAAGGTGTGCCGTAATTGAGACAGTGTGATCGTTGCGGGCAGCGGATTAACCGTGACGCTGGCGAAGTCTTGGAACAATCCCGAAGTTGCCGTGATACTGAACGGACCGCCCGCGGATGTTGCGGTGAAGACACCTGATGAATTGACGTTACCACCGCCGCTTGTTGTCCATTGCAGAGAAGGTGGAGGCGATAAAATCTGATGGCCAAATTGATCTAGTTGCCTTGCCTGAAACGTCTGTGTGGCTCCTACGTTCAATGATGCGACTGCGGGCGTGACTTCCAATCGGGATATCGTCTGAGTAACGCGCAGATTGACGCTGCTTGTTGTCGACAAACCTTGCGCATCCCTAATGGTAACGGTTGCAACATAATCGCCCGCCGTTTGGAATTCAACAGTGCAGGATTTTGCGGAATTGGTCGCATTGGGAGTGAAAGTGATCGCAGCTGGCCCATTGCTGGTCCATGTGTAGGACAAGTTCGCCTCGCCATTGTTGTCACTCGCTGTCACGGAAAGTGTCGTGGAGCTTCCGTTTTCCAGCTTCCAGACGCTGCTGTCGGCGTCAGTTTGGGATTGTGTGGAGGAACTGTTTGCCTCGGTGACAATCGTTGGTGGTTGATTGGAAAGGTCGCCACCTCCTGTTACAGAAATGCTGTCGACACGCCAACCCGTACTGGCTATGCTGCCATCTGTGGCAATGATCCATCGTGCCCGTAATGACTTTCCGGCAAATTTCGCCGTGTCTGTGAGGTTGACGATCGTCTCGATATAACCGTTTGAATTTCCCGACCATGCGCTTTGCCCGGCGAACTCGCTTCGATTAGCAGGCGATCCACCGCTACTAATAACAGAGTTGTAGCCATTGCTGGAAAATGCAGTGCCTGAGTTGGCAGACCCGGCATCAAACCAGGCACCGTTATCAACAGAAAACTCCAGTTTTCCTCCATCACGATTGGTTTGAAGAGAGTAGTTGTGCCAGAATTTGAATTGCAAGTTGTTCGCGGTAAGGGGAATGAAAACAGCAGGAGATAGCAAACGTGTGGTAGTTTTGCTGGCTGGCCCGGATGCGAAATAGCAGTTGTTGGCCGAATGGCTTTGCGTGTTAGAGATGCTCCAATTATTGCTCCCCAGAGACGATTCGTTGGACCATCCTGTCACCGTATTATCGAAATTTTCGCTCCAGATGGAACCTATTACGGTAAACGCATCGGTCAGCGTGGATGAGGAAGCATCGGGATTGGTCGCAGTCACGTTCCATAACCCCGCAGCTGCATTCGTGAGGTTGAATTGGCAGCGAAGTGTTTCTCCAATGAGTTGTGCGGACGAGGCGACAATATCATCTTCACCGGTTTTTGTCAGCCGCACCGATGTATCTGCTCGCAACGATGCTCCGCTAACGTCGATGGTGACGATGGAGTTTCCAAGACCGCTTGTCGGCGTAATAGAAGCCAGTGCCAAAGGTGGCGGAGGTGGTGGTTCACTGGAGCTACCTGAGATCAGTAGCGAGTAATTTTGCTGATTGTTGGTGAGAGTCCCCGAGTAGGACACGACTGCCGTCCAGGTTCCCGTTAATGCTGGCGAGGAGACCAAAATTTGTTCAACGTTATCGGTGTTGTTGATGCCTGTCGTGGCAGGAAGACTCATCGATGCCTCTGTCCATGTGCCGATAAATGGCATCACATAGGGAAAAAACTCACTGCCGTTGGGAGCGATCAGTTTGAGTTGGAGATTGTTGACCAGGCGCGCCGTACGCAGGTCCGATGTCGTTGTGGCAGTGCCAGCGGGATCAGTCCAAGATAATGTGGCGCGGATCGGGGATGATCCGTCCCAGAGAAATGCATGAGTACGTGAGGTGATCGTGGTGCTGATCTGGTTTTCAGAAAGACGAATTCTGTTAGGGTTGTTTGCATGATCAATCAATAGATCTGCTGCGGCTTTTACGTTCACCAGTCCCCAACCAAATGTGTAATCCGGGCCCGCATTGCCACGATCATCCGCGGTGTGAATCAGCAATCCCTTTAAAGAAGAAGCCCGCATGGCTTGTCCGGAAAAAAGTTGACCATATTGCTGCACAAGCAGCGAGGCCGAGCCACAGGCGTTGGGCGTGGACATGCTGGTTCCGCTATAAGTGCCATAGGAAGTATCACTGCCATTGAGCGAAGAATAGAGACCATCGCCATTGGCCACGACATCCGGTTTGATGCGACCATCATCGGTGGGACCCCATGACGAAAAGTTCGTCATATTCGCATTGGCGGGCGCGCGCAGTCCTGATGAGACGGCATCTGTGGTAGCGCCCACGGTAATGACATTTTTTGCCACTGCGCGGAAACCGATGGATTCAAAGCCACTGCGATATGATCCATCTCCTCGCGGATGAATCGTGGAGTCATAAGCCACAACGGTGGTGCTTCCGGGAGATAGTGCCACGTTTTGTCCGTTCGTCGGGTTATCGGTTCGTTCGTTGCCCGCACTCTGAAAAATCAAATAATAGGGAGCGTTGAACGAGAGCGAGTCGACATCGCGGCTGTAGGAGTTGTAGCGGCCGAAATCATCTTCGATGGAAGTGGCGGTTGTTCCAGTGCCATACCACTCCCACAGCCTTGCAGGAGTGCCTGCATTTCCGACGTAATTCCAGCCTGATAGATAACCATACGAGTGGTTGGAAAGATAGATACGAGTCGCTTCCTGGCCCGCTGCGGTGGCGCCCCGGCCGGTCATTTCCGTCAGATCGCTATTCCAATCGTAACTGTCAACCACTGCCGCGTTTGCCATACCACGGGCGCTGGCTACGACTCCCGTCGCAATCATGGTGCCACCGACATGAGTCGCGTGATCGATCGAAGCTGAACCGTCCTTCACTACCATCCGTGCGCCGAATTCCTGGTGAGTGGCGCGTCCCGATCCGCCGTCCCACATGCCGATGGTGATACCGCTGCCTGAGAGTGAGTAAGGTGATACCCGTAGAAGATTGGCGCCCGTGGAGATCGCCGCATTGGCATTTTGCGTGGAAAAATAAATCGGCTGCGGACCATCGAAGCTCTCGATCTCGTTAATTCTTCCGTCAGGCCCCAGCCATCTTACAGAAAGTCCCGCGGCTTTTGCTTTTGCCTCTGCTTTTTCTTTGCGAATCCGTTGGATTTCCCCATATCGCTGCACCACATTGGCACGGTCCACGTCTCGTGATAGGTCTGTTCCCGGGGCTTCGAGTAAGTCGGCAAGTGTTTCTTGGCTTCGAACGGCTGTCATCGAGACCACACTGATGCAAGCACAAAGGCAGAACGTGGAACGCATTTCTTTTCGACGTTAATTCAATATTTCCCAACTGGCAACCCTGACTTGCTTTCCTCATGGCGTTTCGAGAGAGTTGGGAAAAAGCGAATCGCAGAGTACACTCCAAACAAAAAATTTTTGTCATCATAGTTCATCTATTGATTGCCTTTTATGCGTTTTCCCTTAGCATGCGCGCGAGAATTTTTCAAATGCTTTCTATTTGTCTCGCATTTAATCCTTCATCAACTGTCACATGAAATCCCGTTCATTACATATTGCTTGGCCTGTAACATGGATGTCGATTGCAATTTCCTCATTATCTTGGGGTCAAACCAGTGTTACACTCAATGGTGCTTCCGGCAGTGAAGCGCACAGTGCAGGGCGTAGCACCAGTGGTGGACTGACATTGAGTTTGGGTTTCGATGTGGAGTATTTGGTTGTGGGTGGCGGAGGTGGTGGTGGTAGTCGCCACGGCGGTGGCGGTGGCGCGGGAGGCGTTCTTTCTGGAATAACACAAGCTTCGAACTCCAGTTACTCCGTTCAAGTAGGTGCAGGTGGCGCGGGTGCTCCTCAGCATTCCAATGCCCAATATTGGCTGGGCGTGTCTCAAAGTGGTCAGAGTAGTTCGGTCTTTGGGGTTACTGCCGTGGGTGGTGGATATGGTGGCGGCTCTTCGGGTGGTCCTTCGTTGGGTGCATCAGGTGGAGGGTCTTCGGTCAATACCACTCCCGGACAGGGAACAACTGGTCAGGGTTACGCGGGAGGTTCTGGCGTCGTGGGAGTGAATGATGGCTGGTTTGCCGGTGGTGGTGGTGGTGGAGCGGGAACCGCAGGTTCCAATGCTTTTCACAGTGGTGGGTGGGCTTATGGTGGAAATGGTGGAACCGGCCTCGCGAACAGCATTTCTGGCAGTTCGGTTTATTATGGCGGCGGCGGTGGTGGTGGAACTGGCAGTGGTTTAGGAGTCGGAACAGGTGGTCTTGGCGGTGGTGGCAACGGAGGTAGGGCGGCTGCAGGTACAAACGGTACAGCGAACACTGGCGGTGGCGGCGGCGCGGGCGGTCACTCAAGCCTGAACTTTGCTGGTGGTAATGGCGGTTCTGGTGTTGTGATATTACGATACAAAGGAGCTGCCGCCGGAACCGGTGGCAATATCACCACGGGAACAGGAACAGCTGCTGGATATACGCTTCACACATTCACGGCCACGGGAAATAGCGCACTCGA
>JBMLRP010000031.1:0-69039 GCA_049240965.1 Akkermansiaceae bacterium | reverse complement strand
TTTTGCGCCAAAGAAAACCGAATCCAGCAATTGCTGCTTTTCAAAATGCAGCTTGACAAAGCCCTCTCGAGGATCTAATCATACGCCCGTTCCTTTCACTTTGTCTGGACCAAAAAATGAACTGCGGCCACAGGCATGCGCCGAAGGGGGCACAGATCACAGGAGTCTGTCGGAACGCGTGCGTGCGGCGGTGCGTTTGCCAGAATGAGAAATTGACGATTTCCCATCCGCCGTCGCTGAAGCGTTGGCGCTGAACTTGTCAAGATGTGTTCAGGGATTTTTGAGGAAAGGCGTGGAGAGCCTTACTCAATGACGATCTCGTGGAGAATCAGCCAGAATTTCTGCGGTGCCGTCACCAGGATACGCAAGGCTTTCGTGCCGGCGGGGATTTTCCCACCCGCCTTGCCTTCTCTGAAATCACCCAACTTCTTCCAATTCGTGCCATCCATGGAATACTGCAACTCACCGTTTTCCAAGAGATCGCCGTTTTTGCTGGCCTTGCCGCCGGTTTGCAAGGTCACTGTCGACTCTTTGGTCAGCGGCGTTTTCAGACGCAGCGTGATGTGATCGTCTTTTTTCAATTCCCGCGCCGCCCAGAAAAAGGTATCCGCCCTTCCATCATAGGCAAACTCGATGGCGCGGTCGTCATAGACATTGAGCGAAGTCTCGATCACCGATCCGTCCTTGGTTTCTTTTTTGGGGGGATCGAGAGGAAGGGCACGGTTGATACCAAGAGCATCATAAAACTTCATCACACCATCGAGTCGCGTGCGGAAGTCGTCATAGTTTTTCTGATCCTTGGGCAACCAAGCGATCTCCGCAAGGGCCGCGATGCGAGGAAATGCCATGTATTCGACTTTTTTCCAGTCCTTCATGTATTCCGTCCACAATTGCGCCTGCACACCCAGAATCTGAGCGCGCTCCTTCTCATTGCGCGCTACGGATGCGGGATCGTAGCCATAGAGCTTGGAAACCGGCAAAAATCCACCGATTGCTTCGTATTCCGGCCCTTTGGATAGCTCCTCACTGGCGGGGCGCTGGTAGTGATCCAGGTAGGCGAAGGCATTGGGAGCCATCACCACGTTGTTGCCGAGGTCCAGCGCATGGCGCGCCCAGTTGAGATCGCGCCAGACCATCATGGTCGCGGATTTCGGCAATCCGCCTTCTTGAATTTCATCCCAACCTACCAGGGAGCGATTTTTCGAGGCGAGGAATTTCTCAATGCGACGGATGAAATAGCTTTGAAGTTCATCGGCATTTTTCAGTCCCTCGCGCTGCATCACCTCCTTGGCAAACTTTGACTGATTCCACTGCGATTTCGGAGCTTCGTCGCCACCGATGTGAATGAATTTCGAGGGAAACAGCTCGCACACCTCCGTCAGCACGTCCTCGAGAAACGCGAAGGTTTCCTCCTTCGGAGCAAAAACGTAGGGATGCACGCCCCAGCGCGTCATCACCTGGGGATTGTAATTTGGGATATCGGTATTACCGAATTGCGGATAAGCGGCGATCGCCGCAGCAGCATGACCGGGAAGTTCAATTTCAGGAACTACAGTAATATGACGGGCGCTGGCATAGGCCACCAATTCTTTCACCTGATTCTGGGTATAAAATCCACCGTAGCGCTGCTTATCGTCGCTATTGCGATTTCCATACGGTGGGGTCGAATCACGAAAAGCGCCAATTTCAGTGAGCTTGGGATATTTTTTGATCTCAATGCGCCAGCCTTGGTCCTCGGTCAAATGCCAGTGAAAGACGTTAAGTTTATGAAACGCCATCTGATCGATGAATTTCTTCAAATCCTCCAGCGGAAAAAAATGCCGTCCGCAATCGAGATGCATGCCGCGCCAGGCGAACTCGGGCTCATCGGAAATCAGCAAGGCTGGAAGTTTCACCTGTTTTTCCGTCATAGGCGCACCCGATGGAAGCAACTGCAGCAATGTTTGCATACCGGCAAAAGCACCCGCTTCATCTTTACCAACGATTTTCACGCCGCCGGGCGAAATGGTCATGCGGTAACCACCACGTTTCAGAGGCAGTGCCGGGTCGAGATCAAGCGCGATTTCCGAAGGCAATTGAATTCGCAATTCTTCGGCTACAACGCGCACATCCCCGCCGGTCAAACGTTTGATTTTTTCAGCAAGCAATCCACTTTCTGCTACAAGTTGACGATCGTGCCGAATCCCCGTAGACGGACTGAACAGGAAAAACCCATCCTGCATCTGAAGATTTTTCGGTTGTGGAATGAGAGGCAAACTTTGCGACATGGCGCTCAATGTCAACCCAACGCATATAAGTGTATATTTCATGTGTACAGAAAAAAATTGGACGCTCGCCATGTTTCTGACAAGAAAAAAGCATCAATTTATCAACTTTATGATGAAAATGATATTTTTTTCAAAAAAATCAAACAATCAATCGCAGCAATCGTATCAAACAAAAATTTTCAGATCAACATGGATCGCCTGACAACAGTCCATTCTACCTGGGCAAAAAACAATCGTTTGATTGAACCCTGCGAATTGATTCGATCATGCTCATTTTGAAAAAATGAACCATGGTTTGTCATCTTAGGTGAACATTTTCCGTATGCTCTGCCATGACTCGAAAATCCCCGCTTTCCATCACGAAAGAACCGAGATAGAATTTGTCTGTGCTCGCCATTGCTCAAGTCGGTCGTCTCGTGCTCAGTTTTGTTCGCTATCTCGGAGAACTGGCGCTGTTGACCTCGAGTGTCTTTGAGTCGTTGATCCATGGGCGCAAACGAATTCGTTTGATCATTGAGCAAATTGCCGAGATTGGATTCCGTTCTCAACCGGTGGTGATGGTGACAGGAGCTTTCACCGGAGCCGTTCTCACCGCGCAGTCATTGTTTCAATTTTCCAAATTTGGCATGGAGACTCTGGGCGGAGCTCTCGTGAGCGTGGCAATGCTGAGGGAACTCGGCCCCGTCGTAACAGGACTGATGTTGGCTGGGCGGGTGGGAGCATCCATGGCAGCTGAGATCGGCACCATGAAAGTGACCGAACAAATCGATGCGTTGCGTGTGATGAACGTGAATCCGATCGACTACCTCGTTACGCCCCGACTGCTCGCCATGCTTGTTGCGATTCCGTTGCTGATTGGTGAGTCCGCAGCGTTAGGCATCATGGCATCCAATATTGTGGGCATTGAGGCTTTCGGGATTGGTGAAGCTTATTGGAAATACCAGATGCAAAACTTGACCGATCTCACCGATGTAGCGTTCGCACTATTCAAGGGCACCGTGTTCGGCATGATTATCATCATCGTCTCGTGTCATCAGGGACTGAATGCCAATCAAGGCGCTGCAGGCGTGGGGCGCGGCACCACAAGTGCGATGGTGAACTCCTCACTTTTGATCCTGGTCGCGAATTTTTTCCTCACTCTGTTGTTAAACCTCGTGTTTCCCGCGGGAGCCCGTCTTGGTTGACGTGCACGATCACCATGCTGCCTTCGGCACAGACTTGTTCCTCTTTTTTGATGGTGAAATTGTATTTGATCGAGGTTTTCCCCACCACTTGTATCACCAAGTGCAGCTCGACTCGATCACCGAATGTCAATGGTGCGCGATAATCACAATCCACATGCACACGAGGCCAGCCGAAATTTTCGCCAATCACGGATAGTCCACGCTCCGCAAAAAACGCATGCTCCGCGTCCTCCACGTAGCGCAGGATGGCAGTAAAATGCGCGCGACCGCTTGCATCGGTATCAGCAAATGCCACCTTGCGAATGATACGAAAATCATCTCCCTGTGAAAACATGCACGACATTATCATGGAATCCGCACATGGGAATGATGGAATGCCGGGAATTTCTGCAAATTTATTGCGTCGAAGTTTTGACATTCTCGATCATTCAAGCCAAGTTCGCGCCGAACCACTCAAATCACTCATTATGGCATACGATCTCATCGTCATTGGCGGCGGCCCTGCGGGCTACGTTGCTGCAATCCGTGCAGCTCAACTCGGAAAAAAAGTCGCTGTTGTCGAAGCGGACCGTGCAGGCGGCACCTGTTTGAACTGGGGCTGTATCCCGACCAAAGCCTTGCTGAAAAATGCGGAACTTTATCACACTCTTGCGCACCGTGCAGCTGAATTCGGATTCAAGATCGAAGGATTTTCCTATGACTGGAGCTCGGTGGTCAATCGCTCACGCAAGGTATCCGACAAACTTGCCGGTGGGATCGAATACTTGCTCAAAAAAAACAAAGTCGATTACGTCCGCGGCTTTGGCGCGATCACCGCACCAGGAAAAGTGGAAGTGACCGCCGCCGATGGCTCGAAGTCGGTGGCTGACACCAAACACATTCTCATTGCCACCGGTTGCAAATCGCGCCCGCTCCCCCCCCTTCCCTTCAACGGCAAAACGGTGATCGGCTCCAAAGAAGCCATGGTGCTGCCGCAGCAGCCTAAATCCATGGTGATCGTGGGAGCTGGAGCAATCGGCGTGGAGTTCGCCTACATTTACAATGCTTTTGGCACTAAAGTCACTGTCGTGGAAATGCTCCCACGCATGTTGCCGGTCGAAGACGACGAAGTAGGCGACGCATTGGAAAAATCCTTCACCAAGCAGGGAGTTCGCTGTCTGACAAACACCAAAATCACTGCGACCAAAGACTGCGGCACACACGTGGAAATTTCCGTCGAGGGCCCGAAAGCCACCGAGACCATCGTCGCCGATGTCTGCCTGGTCGCCATCGGGGTCCAGCCCGTGCTGCCCGGCGGGCTCCAGCCCGAGCTCAGTGACCGCGGCTACATCAATGTGGATGAGCGTTATCAAACTTCGATTCCCGGGGTCTATGCGGCCGGCGATATCACAGGGCCGCCATGGCTCGCTCATACGGCATCATTTGAAGCAGTTCAAGCTGTGGAAGGCCTTTACCTTGAAGGCCATACTCCTCGCAAAGTCGGCAATTTTCCCGGATGCACCTACTGCCATCCACAGGTCGCTTCCGTTGGAAAAACCGAGCGCGCGCTCAAGGAGGCAGGCATCGCCTACACTGTTGGTAAAATTCCTTTTGCCGCGATCGGCAAGGCCATTGCCGCCGGTGAAGCCGACGGTTTCGCGAAACTTCTCTACGGCAAGGAGCATGGCGAACTGCTGGGTGCTCACATCATCGGCGACAACGCCACCGAACTTATCGCCGAGATGGGCCTGGCCCTTGATCAGGAGCTCACCGCCGAGGACATTCACTCGACCATTCACGCCCACCCGACCATGTCGGAGGTCATCCACGAAGCCACCCTCGCCGCCGAAGGCCACGCGATCCACTTCTAAAGATTAGCAATGATTTCCCAAGCGCCCACCTCATCGGTGGGCGCTTTTTTTATTTCGGTTCCCCCCTTACCTGCTCTTTTTTCAGCGAATCTCTCCTTGCCATTTCCGCGATTTCCGCTATGCAAACCCGCGCAATGGCACTGTCCCCGCCCATAATCCTTACTTTGTTACTCATCATAGTAACGTTATATGCCTTTTTAAGGGAGATTGCCCCAGCCGACCTCATCGCATTGACGATACTCTGCGCCACGGTGCTTTTGGGATTGGTTGACTCCAAAGCCGTGTTGGATGTTTTTAAAAACGAGGCTCCGCTTACGATTGGAGCATTGTTCATCATTGGCACAGCCTTGGAAAAATCCGGTGGTGTTCGACAAATTTCCAGCATCATCCAAAAGCTGGCAGGAGGTGGGCTGCGCTCGACTTTATTAATCTTCTGCGGCACATCCATATTTTTTAGCGCATTCATGAACAACACCGCGATTGTTGCGATCATGCTGCCCGTTGCTCTGGGATTGGCTCGCTCCAAAGACATCCCTGCTTCGAAACTCCTCATTCCGCTATCTTACGCCTCGATTCTCGGTGGTTGCTGCACGCTGATCGGTACGTCTACCAACATCGTCGTGAGCGGCGCCCTGAAAAACTATGGACTGCCTGCTTTGCAAATGTTTGAGATCGCTTGGATCGGTATCCCACTGAGCGTAGTAGGTTTGGCCTATCTGGTTGCTTTTGGTCCAAAATTGCTACCCAATCGCAGTTCGGTCATCGGGGTCTTGGACGACAAACAGCGGAGCACACCCCTGTTTCACATCTTGGTAGACAAGCATTCCTCACTGATTGGGCAACGTTTGCTGGACAGTCCCATTTTCAATCCCAAATCTGGCATTCACATGATGGAGATCCGGCGCAACGGCGAGCGGGTCATGAAACAAGTCAATCAGATCGTCATCGAAGCGAACGATCGATTTCTCATCGGAGTTCACGGCAAGCGCAACAAAGTCAGTACTGCCGAAGAATTGCTACCGGATCTGGGAATTCAGACCCTCTCGAAAATCGAGGGTGTGGTGACCGAACTGGTGATCACCGAGGAGTCGGAATTGATCAATCAAACTCTCGCGGCCATGGATTTCCGTCAGCGCTACAATTGCGTGGTGTTGGCGGTGCATCGCAATGGCAAAAACATTACGGAAAAACTGGCGGCGACCGAACTCGATCACGGTGATACCCTACTCGTTCTTACGCCACGCAACAACCTTCAGAGCCTGCAGGACAGCCACAACTTCGTTCTCACTGACAGCGTGGAATCCCTGCCCACTCCCGGATTGCGCTCACAAGCAACCTTAACCTGGGCAGTGCTGCTCGCTGTTGTCCTGAGTGTCACACTCATTCCTGGAATCCCGATGCACATGGCCAGCATGGTCGGTGCTGTCACAATTTTATGGTTGCGCGTCATTTCGATGCGGGAGGCTTATGCAGGCATCGATTGGCCGATTATCCTGATGCTTTACGGAATGCTCGCATTGGGACTGGCGATGGACCAAACAGGTACCGCCAAGTGGTTGGCCGATGGTTTTGTGAATGGTGCAAAAGCCATTTCCACGCCTGATATTCTGCCCTATTTCGCGCTTTCTGCGGTAATCCTGCTCACCCTCTGTCTCACCGAAGTGTTATCCAACAATGCCACCGCGCTGATGATGGTGCCGATTGCGGTAAACCTCGCCAAATCATTGGCCATCAGCCCTATGCCCTTTATCATAGGCATTTGCATCGGAGCCTCATGTGCCTTTATGTTACCGATGGGTTATCAAACGCACATGATGGTCTACGGCCCCGGAGGATACAAATTCAGCGACTTCATTCGCATCGGCTTACCCATGAATGTGATCACCTGGATCATGGCATCTGTCATCATTCCTCTGGTGTGGCATTTTTAGTCGGCGGCGTCTTTTGGTAATACTGCAGCAACCCATCGACCACAGCATCTGCGTATTCCCGGTAGATCGACTTGCGTGGTTTTCCAGCTACGACGGGCATACCGGGATAATCACCGGCTTGAATTCGTTCATAGACTTCCTGCGAATTCATCACGTAGGGCTCGAAAAAAATGACCGGACAATCGTAAAGACGGTTGGCTAAGAGATTTCTGGCCCAAAGATAGGGATGCCCTGCGACATTGCGGGCGCGTTTGGAATCGGCCTCATAGGGATAAGGAGGCAGTGCGGCCTGCTTCGCAAAAACATCCGCCAACACGCCAGCCACCGCGGCTTCTTCGTGAATGGTGCGTTGAAGAATCTTACGAATCATTTCCAAGCGCTGGTCATCGTATCCGATCTCTTCATCCGTATAGGCACCGTTGAGTAGGATATGCAGGTGGTTTTCCTCGACCAATTTTGGATTCGCGGGATCCCCCCAAGCCACCGCGTTAAAATGCAAACACAGCACTAAGTCAGGTTTCAATGTTTGATTCACATGATCAGCGCGTGCGCGAATTTCCGATGTCCTGTAGAACAGACTCTCCGCCGCTTTATTGAGGTAAAAGGGATTCGTCATTGAGGGATTTTCCCTGCTTGCCAAGTCTACCAATTGTGAAGGTCGATCCTTCGTGAGCGGTTCCGTGTTTTTTCGAACCAAGGACACCTTCGCCCCCTGCGCCTCGAGCAGAGGCTGAATGAGCTTGGCCACATAAAGGGTCATGTCTCCCTCCGTCACCGGTCTACCATCGCCGATTTTGAACCACCTTTCCTCCATCTGCGCCCAGTCACCCCCGAGGTGCCCGGCATCAATGGCAATATGAACACCCTGCAACAGAGGCTTCGTGGGATCAAAAGTCATCTCACTTTTTTTGCGCCAGAAACGCGGCACTTTTTTCTCGCTACCCGGTTGCGCAAAAAACAAACGATATCGCCGATCGGGGGAGCCGCCCGACTCCAAGATCCACGCACCTTTCTCGTCAATCTGTATGTATTTTTGCCAAACATCGCTGCATGTGAAATAACGGCTCAAGTCGTCGAGAAATTGCTGTCGCGTCAGAGTCATCTGATAAGCATCCAAAGATTTCCAGTCAGGAATTTTCCCCATGGGAGAAAGCCGGTATCTCGGCTCAGACACCGCCGGTGGCTCCCCTGTTTTCCCCAAGCGCTGCTGATTCCATCTCACCCACAGAGCAACGATCGTGGCTGACAAAATCAGTATCGTCAGGAGACTAACGGTTTTCCGTGGTGAAAAAAACTTCATAAAAAATTACGCATCAGCATCCATACAGTGCGCCGGCAAATTTGCAACCCCTGCCGTGCCAATCCCATCAATCAGTGTGATTTTTTGCTCATCTGCAAGATTCTGGAAATAATTCTGATTTTTGTAGCGTTACCATCCTATCATTGATTAATACAATCCCATGCAAAGAACCACTTTATCCCTGCTGTCTCTGGCCGTCATCAGTCTCACCTCTTGTGGTGGCAACTCTGGCGATAACTACGACACCGCTGTGACCCCCGGTTATCAGACGACCACACCAGACAACGCAACTGCGACTTACGGCGCTGCCGCCTATGAGGACACCACAGGTGCCGTGGCAGCTCCTGTGGTGGACGGAGCAACCGCCCCCACGACGGATGCGGTTGTTTCGACAGCGGTTGCCAAAGAGCACTATGTCGCTCCCGGAGACAGCCTATGGAAAATCAGCAAGCAGTATGGAGTTTCCATTGATGCGATCAAAGCTGCCAACAACATGACAAATGACACAGTGATTCTGGGCAAAAAAATGATCATCCCCGCGCCTTGAACCAACGATGAAAATCGCTTTTGCTTTCCTTCTTTTTGGGTTGAGCCTGCACGCTCAGGAATTCGACACACCTGCGCCAACTCTTCCGCCCAAGGAAGCGGCGATGGACGCTCTGTTTGCCATACCCGAAAGCCAAGCGCAATGGGATCTGGCGGAAGCGGAAGCACGCAAACAAGGCGTGCACGAGCAAACCATTCTTGAAGCCCGGTTTCTCTATCACGTCGAACACAAAAACGACCAGGGAATCATCGAACTGTTGCCGATCTGGGAAAAACAGGAAAAGGCTTTCACTCTCGATCACTCGGAAATTTTCGCGACTCGCGAAGATTTTTTAGCGGTAGTGGAATTTGCGCGCGCGCTGAAGGCACTTGGCGAAAAAAAACGCGAGGATTTCAAAAAACACATCACCGAGGCCTTGTGGCTCAGCCCCGGGCAGGCAAGTGCGTTCACACCCTACATCGAAAACCTACGACTGAGTGAGCACATCCAGCAGGCCAAAATTGACCTGCAAACCCCATTGACTGATCTCGATCAGAAAAACCCTCAAACGCTCAAGGCGCGCTTGGGTGAAAACCGCGGATTGCTGCTCAATTTTTGGTCACCGTGGAGCCCTGATTGTGACACGGCCATGGTGGATTTGTCGTCCTCTTGTCCATCGCTGGAAAAAGAAAAAATCGTCCTAGCGTCGATTTTGGTCGACGGACGAACGGAAATTTTAGCGGAAGCCAAAGAGTTTCTGAAAGAACAAAAAGCACCATTGCCGGGACCACAGTGGCTCGATCTTACCAAAGATAGTCTTGCTTCCCGCTTACGGGTTACCGACCTGCCAACAGTCGTACTGTTAAGCCCTGAAGGGAAAATTCTTTTTCACGGTCGTCCCGGAGATCCGCGACTGATGGAAAAAATTGCGACAATGCCCAAAGAGAAAACGGGACAGTAACCCCCCCCGAATCCCGTCGTTGATTTTTCCTTATCACGAGATGATTCTGCTTTACCCATCGGGGAAATCTGTCACGATATTTTACATGAAACTCCTCTCGTTATGGTGGTTACCTGTCTTTCTGCTGAGCACCCCTCTTCTTGCCCAGAAAGAAGAAGTCGATGAACCAGAGACGACTCAACCCGTTGCTCCTGAGGATCTTTTGGACGATGATCATGTTCGTGAGGAATTAGCGGTCAACGATTTCACCGCACCGTCGATCGCCAAAGTTTTTGACTCACTTCAGCAGCTGGCACCCCTACCCATGGCTGATGTGGAGCGTAAAATCCCTGAGCGGATGCCCCTTGATCGCGCGGATCTTGCCGTTGAAATCGGATTCCTGATCGCCGATGGATTCCTGATCGTCCAAGCCAATGATTTAGGCAAAGTCGAACCTCTGGCAAAAGAACTTTCCCGCTACGGAAAAGCCCTGGGCGCAGGAGAACGTGTCTCACGCCATGTTGCTTCTTTGCTCGACAGCGCAAAAAACAACAAACCAGATCAGCTCAAAAAAGAACTGGCTGCCACACAAAAAGACGTGGAGAAAGAACTGGTCGCCCTGCGCGACACCGACCTCGCTCATCTCATTTCCCTCGGTGGTTGGCTGCGTGCTCTCCATGTTGCATCCACTGCAGTCAAAAAACAATACAGTCCCGCGCGCGGCAAAGAGTTGATGCGCGAGGACATCGCCGACTACTACACAGAGACACTGGGTACTCTGCACCCGCGAATTTCCGAGCGCCCCAATATCGTGGAAATGCGCGAAATTCTCTCAGGTTTGCGCAACGAAATGGTAATGGATGATACAGAAAAAAAAGTCGTTACGGAGGCCATGGTAAACTCCATTCTCGCCAAATCCGCTAAACTGGTCGAACTCGCCTCCAAGCGTGTCGATGAATAATTCCGGCCACCACCCATCTCTACTTATGATCAAACAAATCGCCATCAGCGGCTTGCTGCTGACCCCCTTCACCCTCATGGCACAAACCGATGCCGTCGCTTCAAAGATACCTGTGACAACATCGGGAACTATGGAAAAAAAAGAAGCACGGGAGATCAATGGTATTGCCGCAACTGTGAATGGTTTTGTGATCACCAAAAAAGAGATCGCATTTGCCTTAGCGCCCATCGCAGCCGAATTGCGTGCACAATTTCCCCGTCGGGGCCAGGAATTCGAAAAACGGATCAAAGAATCCTACGACAAAATTCTTGATGACTTTATTGATCGAGAACTCGTGATGAGCGAGTTCAAATCCCAAGGTGGAAAACTTCGGGGAAATGCAGTCGAGGAGGAAATTCAACGACAGATCCGGGAACGCAGCAATGGTGATGCCGCCAAGTTTCGTGACGACCTAGCTCGATCCGCCATGACCATGGAAAGCTTTCGTGCGATGACGGAACGACAGATGATCGTGCAGGCCATGCGCGCCTCAAAGTTCAGCGACACCGCTCCTCCTCTCCCTTTTGAAATTCAAAAAGAATACGAAGAAACGAAATTGAAACTTCGCGATATCTCAGGCGATCAAATGACTTTCCTGAAAATCTACATCCCGGCCGTAGACCCGAAAAACCCGGTTTCCACACCTGAATCACAACTCGATCTGGCCGACAGCATCGTCAAGCAATTAAAAAAAGGAGCCAACTTTGAAGAACTTGCCAAGATTCACTCTCGTGATGCCTTCGCGGAAAATGGTGGCAAACAGGAAAATGTGGCGCGCAATGATTTATCACCTGAATTTGCCGCTCTGATGATGGATCCTCCTGAAGGAACCATCATTGGCCCCTTGATGGATCCCCGCGGGCTTTCCATTATCAAAGTTTTGAAAAAAGTTTACGGCCCCATCCCTCCGCTTGCTCAAGTACATGATCAAATCGAACAGCGCGTAGCGCGCCAAAAATCAGCAGCCAGATATGAGCGATGGATTAAATCACTGCGGGCCAAAGGCATGATCAGCAAGAAGCAGTAAAAGCCAGAATCAACCAATCCGCTACTACAAGACAAAGAAAGATGCTTCATCGATCAACTGAATGAGCCTGCGCGATTACGAAGATCAGGGAATTTTTTCACCAAGACGCGGGCAAATTCCTCCACACTGATGTCACGCTCCGCCTCTTGACTGAGGCATGTCATCGTCACACCGTCAATTCCACATGGGGTGATCGCAAAAAAACCTCCAAGACTTTCCCTCGTGATGTTGATGGCAAAACCGTGCATGGAAATCCATTTCTTCACCCCCACACCGATCGAGGCCATTTTCCGATCTTGCACCCACACTCCGGTGAGACCATCACGGCGTACGGCCTCGACACCAAAATCGCGACACGATTCCAGCAAAACTTCTTCGATCATTCTCAAATGCGCATGCAAATCCTGACCGCGATGGCGTAAATCGAGGATGGGATATCCGACCAGTTGTCCAGGGCCGTGATAGGTTGCCTGCCCGCCGCGATTGGTTTCCACGACCGGATAGGGTAGATGCGCGGGATCGCGCAACGAAGAATGGTCTCTCAGCCGACCAATGGTGTAAACTGGTTCATGCTCTAACAAAATCAAACGCTCTCCCGCGGATCCCGCGAGTAAATCCGCCACGGCGGCTTGCTGAAGAAGGAGTCCCTGATCGTAGGAAATGAATCCGGATTCAATCATGATTACGGTAGTTAGATCAATTTTCGCTCCAGCAATTTTGCCCGCAAAGGATCCACCGCCTGAAGATGAGCCATCGCAATGGCCAGTGCATCAGCGGCATCCGCGGGCGGCGTTTCACTCAATTTCATCAACGCTCTGACCATAAACGCCACTTGATCTTTGCTGGCATTTCCTTTGCCCACCACCGCCATTTTGACCTTGCGCGGCGCATATTCATAGATCTTCAAACCATGATCCGCAGCGGCAATAAGAGTCGCGGCGCGCGCCGCTCCCATACTGATTGCTGTTTGGTGGGATTGCACGAAAATGATACCCTCGACCGCCACCTCATCCGGTTGCCACTTTTGCATCAAGTGATATAGGTGACTACGCACCGATGCGAGCGCGACCGATTGCACGTGATTGCCGGGAATGCTGATAACCCCGTAATCGAGGACCTTGGGGGCACGCGCATCGCCCTCCAACACCGCATATCCAGTGTTGCGAACGGCGGGGTCGACGGCAAAGACGCGCATGGATCAGAAAATTAGCGTCGCTTGCGCGGACCGGAAGACTTGCGCCTGACCGGTCGAATCGGTTCATCATCAAGCAACGCGGTGTAAGTGTAAGGAAAATTTTCCAATTTCTTGCGGGGAATCGTTTGGTTGACGTAGACCTCCACAGATTTGGCGTAATCCAGTTCATCCGCAGTAAGAATCGTAAAGGCATCACCTTCCGCTGCAGCACGTCCCGTACGACCGATCCGGTGCACATAATCCTCGGCATTTTCCGGGACACGATAATTGATCACGTGAGACACACCGGAAATATCGATGCCACGCGCCGCCACATCAGTTGCCACCAACACGTCGTATTTTCCATCGCGGAATCCTTGCAATGCCTCCATGCGATCTTTTTGCGAAACATCACTGTGCATCGCCACAACATTCGGATGACCGTTTTCTTTGAGCATATCGGTCACTTGATCCGCCTCCTTGCGGGTGCGGGTGAAGATCATCACACTGTGCCATTCAGTCGCGTCCAGTAATCCCACCAGCAACTCATCGCGCTGATCCATCGCAACGGGATAAAACGCGTGCGTCACCGAGCTCGCGACTTCACGCTTGGCGATTTCCACACTGATGGGATCTTTTAGACACCACTGCGCAAAGGTCTGAATGGCAGCAGGCATGGTCGCGGAGAAGAACAATGTCTGACGCTCATCCCAGGGGCAGAGGTTGACGATTTTTCTCACTTGGGGGAGAAAGCCCATGTCAAGCATGCGATCGACTTCATCGAGCACAAGAATTTTCAATGAACCGAAGCGCATGGTCGCCCGGTAGAAATGATCGACCAAGCGCCCGGGAGTGGCCACGACAATATCCGCTCCTTCTTCCAACGCTTTTGACTGTTCGCCATAGCCCACGCCACCGTAGAGCAAAGCGGTTTTCAGGCCTGTGTGTTTGCCATACTTGATGAACTGTTCGGCTACTTGGTGAGCCAATTCGCGGGTGGGCTCGAGCACGAGGATTTGGGGTTTTCCCAAGGGAGAAATCTTGGAGAGAGACGGAAGAGCGAATGCCGCCGTCTTGCCGGTTCCAGTTTGGGAGGCGCCCACCACGTCTCGTCCTGCCAGAACCAGCGGAATAGCCTGGGCTTGGATCGCGGTTGGTGTCTCATAGCCCGATTCCTTCACCGCTGCGAGGACGGCTTCATTCAGGCCTAGTTCGTCGAAAGTCATGTGCATGCCTAGGCAGACTTTAGTCAACGGTCAAGGCATTTCGGGCAATTGATCACAGAGCGGGAAATCTCGCATCGCGCACAAAAAATGGCAAAATGCTCGGAAACTGGCCAAAGCGAAAATTATTTCTTGACTCCCCCAGCGGTTTCGACCAAGTTCCGCCCCCCGCAACAGCAATTTTACGTCATGGCTACAGCACAAGTGATTCTCAAAGAAAAAATCGAAGGTCTCGGCGCCGAATCGGATGTCGTCAAAGTACGCGCCGGCTACGCCCGCAATTTCCTCATTCCGCAAGGTAAGGCTTTCGAAGCCACCCGTGCCAATCTGCGCCATGTCAATGCCCTCAAGGCTGTGCGTGCCCAGCGTGAAGCGGAAGAACTCGCATCGGCTCAAGAAGTGGCGGCTAAAATCGCCAAGCTGCGCCCCAAATTCACTCTCGAAATCGGCCAAGATGGCAAAGCATTCGGTTCTGTTACTTCCATCGATATTCATCGCGAATTGGAAGCGGCCGGCATCGTGATCGATCGTCATGGGATCGAGCTCGACAAGCCTATCAAGAAATCCGGCAAGAGCGATGTCAACGTGCGAGTTCACCCGCAGGTTTCGACCATCCTCACCATCAACGTTGTAGCTCCCAAGGAGGACAAAGAAGAGGCTGCTGGCGAGTAATCCAACAGCATCAAACAAAAAAAGCGCGACCTCGAGGGGTCGCGCTTTTTTGTTGGCTAAATGATGAATCAGAGTGGCTGAGCCAGAAACTCGTAATCCTCATTGCGGCTCTCGAGCAACTTGAGCAACCAGGAGTCGGACAAAAACACCACCCAGTGTCCCAGAACATCACGCGCCACCACACCACCGGAGGGCACTTGCAATCTCGGTTCATCCTTGATGACATTACCATCCTTGGCCCTGACCCAGCGGATGCAATTCCATGGCGATGGCTCAACTCGACACGGTGCGCCATATTCGCTTTCCAAACGGTATTGCAACACTTCGAATTGCAATGGGCCCACGGCACCTAACAAAGGCACGCGCTGCATGCTGCTAGGAATCTCAAATGGCTGGGCCAAACCCTCTTTCAGCAATTGATCAAGCCCCTCGCGGAACCGTTTGAATTTTTCCGTGCCGATGCATTGCACGTAGCTAAAGCATTCGGGAGCAAAACGCGGAATTTCATCAAAATGCAGATTGGCTTCCATCGCGAGCGTGTCGCCGATATGGAAATCGTAGTTCCCTACCAATGCCACGACATCACCAGGATAAGCCGTGTCCACCGTCTCCCGATCCTGGGCAAATAGCCGTTGGCTGTTCGACAGTCGGATTTTTTTTCCGGCGCGGGTATGCGTGACATTCATGTCCCGTTCAAAAGCCCCGGATACGATGCGAATGTAGGCAGCACGATCCCGGTGTTTCGGATTCATGTTCGCCTGAATCTTAAAGACAAAGCCGGAAAAATTCGTTTCATTCGGCTGCACCAATCGTGCATCAGCCTGGCGTGGTGATGGCGGCGGGGCCAATTGAAGAAAGGCATCCAGCATGAACTGAACGCCGAAATTATTCATCGCTGAACCGAAGAAAATCGGCATCTGTTTCCCGGCGAGAACTTGCTCCATATCAAGCGCCTCGGTCACTACATCCAACAATTCAATATCGGCACGTGCCTGCTCCAATACATCCGCATCGATAGTTTCAGTCAGAGCATCATCATCGATACCACCGGTCTTCACCGGAGCACGATAGGCGCCGTGAGCCGTGCGCTCAAACAGATGAACCTCACGCTTTTCCCGATCATAGATCCCGCGAAATCGCGGACCATCACCGAGCGGCCAGTTGATCGGTGCCGGTGCCAAGCCTAACACTTTTTCCAATTCGTCTATGAGTTCGAGCGGCGGGCGCGAGGGTCGGTCGAGTTTGTTGATGAAGACGAAAATCGGCACGCCGCGTTTACGGCAAACCTCGAAAAGCTTGAGAGTCTGGGCCTCTATCCCTTTTGCCGCATCCACCACCATCACTGCCGAGTCGACCGCGGTGAGGACTCGGTAGGTATCCTCGGAGAAATCCTTGTGACCGGGAGTATCGAGCAAGTTCACACAGCATCCACCATATTCGAACTGCAACACCGTAGACGACACCGAAATTCCACGCTGTTTTTCCAACTCCATCCAGTCACTGGTCGTGCTGCGTTGCGAGGCGCGTGCTGTCACACTGCCAGCAAGTTGCAAAGCCCCTCCGTAGAGCAGGAGTTTTTCCGTCAACGTGGTCTTACCTGCGTCAGGGTGGGAAATGATGGCAAAAGTCCGTCGGCGCGACGTCTCTTGCATTTGAGTGGTGGATTCGGTGGCGGACATGAAAAAAGCGGCACAAAACCTGCGCAGCAAGACACATCACTGGCAAGCCTTGATTTATGATTCGAGGCGATCATTCTCACATGGAGTCTAGCTTCCTTCACGAGACAAAAGACGGATGACCGAGGTCTGATGCCCCGTCTCCACTGGCACGATGATCCTCCAAGTTTGCGACACAGTATCCCAATCCATCTGCCACTGCGTGACATTTTTTCCGTTGATCATCATTTCGTGTGCATCGGCGGATGTCAGTCCGACCACCCGAACCGGAACATGGCCGAGACCACCGCTGATCGTAAATTCCGCGCGTTGCTGATGATCCACAGCAACCGTTAGAGGGTCCATATCCTTCAATTTACCATGTTTCATTTCTACCGTGACCCGACGTCGGACCGCTTCGCGCTGGACAAGTTTGTAGGTATCCGCATCGCGTTGCAGGATCTTGGCAAAGTCCTGATCCGGTCCGTAATAAGCAGCCGCAACGCTGGGAAAAACCACCAGATCAATTTCTGCTTCGATAAAATCACCCGGCTGCAATTCCGACAAGCCCGCCGGAGGAGACAATTCGATCGCTGTGCGGAAATTGCCAGCACCCCATTCATTCCCATAGGTCGAAAATGATGGACCAGCAGCCTTGCCGCCCAATTTGGCTCGCCACGACCGGAGGATAATGCCGCGCGTGGCAGCCGCCCTGCCTGCTTTCAACTGATCCCGATTCACCCCATGAATAGAGATCCATGGATCCGCGCCCGTTAAGCAAACGGCATTGCGATCATATTGGTCCCTGACTCTTGCCGTCGGCCACTCGTCGGTCATTTTTTCACGATTGCCATAAGCAATTTTCGTCGCAGGAACATCATTATAATAATCAGCACCAAGCTGAAAAAACGCCAGTCTTTTCCAACGCATTGATTTTTTCACATCATAACGCAAAAGCATTTTCGTTCGCAGATGATCTTCCGCGGCCGGCACCATGATTTGCATCTGTGAAGAAATTTCACCTCCTCGGGATTGTTCCTGATACACCACATCGGTAAGACATGGCCCGTGAGCCTGTGGCTCGCTGCGCGTGCCAACCATGGGTTGATAGCGTCCACTTTCATCGATCCACATCAAAGCATCCCCTCCACCTGCATTTTCGGCCCAGCCCCAGGCCTTTGCGTTCTTTTGCTGAGGCATCGTCAATAATGGCCGCACATCCGTGATCCAACAGCGACGCTGCACACGCCCGGGTTCAAAACAGATGCTCTCGCCAAAGCTTCCCACCGCCACTTGATCCCAAAACTGATTGTGCCCCCATCCAATCAAACTCAGTTGCGCGTGGGACGCGGCAAAAGTATCCGCATAGCGGGCATAGACCATTTGATAGAAAAAATCCCTTTTCGAGTGAGGCGGCACACGCACCCAAAGGCATCCATGATACCAAGTGCCGTCATGAGTCAGTCGTCCACGCTCGGGTCGCTTGTGCCAGTTCTTGGAAATCTGCACAAGATGCCCCGTAGGATTTCCTTGAGCATCGCACAACATGGGGGTGAAACCCGTGATGGGAAGATGCTGCTCCTGCGTGAACATCACACGCGCCACAACCGGACGATCGCTGTCATTGCTCAAGGTGAGCCGACAACGATCCATGCGATCCAAATGTTCCTCGGGATAATAAGTACCGGAGGCATTGCTCCAAGGTTTTTCAGGTAGGCGTATGCGGTGACATGCAAGGTTTTCATCCCATTCGACCGGCAACTCGGATTCCACCTTTGCCACCTTGTTCGAAGATTCCTGACGCAACAAGATCGCCCCCTTGCCGGACATCTGCTGGCCGAACGCCTCCAAATGCAAGGCATCCGCATCTTTGGAGATGAACCGAATCGTCAGACAATCCGGCCACACGGAAATCTCAAGACTGGCCGCTCCGGGGAAATCCCCTCCTTGATCGTCGACGAATCTCAAAGGATCGATCACCACGCGATGAAACCATTTCCCAGCCTCCACAAAGCGCACAGGCTGAAAAAACTCGTCTGCGCCCTCTTTACAACCAACACACTGATACCTTTTTCCCGCCGATTCCAAAGAACATTTCCATTGACCCTGCAATGGCCGAACATTTTTCGTATCGAACTGCCAAAGCATTGCTCCGTATTGAAAACACAACACCTCCCGCCCGGGTGGCGGATTTGACTGGAACACTTTCGGCGGGCCCTCCAGCCACCAGATTTGAGTGCGATCCTGTGACATCGGCATCCAGTCGATAGCATCGGCAAAAGTCCACAGCATGGTGAATGCCATCCAGAATCTTATTTTTCCCATCATCTGCTTCTGACTACGGTATCTCACTACTTTCCTTGCACAAAAACGCATCGACCGACGGACACATCCGTCTTGCGACTGTTTTGATGACATAGTAGCTTGCGGTGTGGCCATTCACTCTTTTCTCCATCATCAACCGAAAATTCACTACAGTTGTTTTATTGCTCCCAGTGCGGATGTCATTGGTCGTGTCACACTGCATGAAATGAGCAGCGTTTGGTTTAACGCTACGCTGCGAGGTGACATCAACGAAATTGTGATTGGTCCGCGTTCGAACGTGCAAGACAACGCGGTGATTCATCTTGCCGACAACTTCGGATGTTACGTGGGAGAACTGGTGACCGTTGGTCATTCCGCCATTCTCCATGCTTGCACGATCAAAGATGAAGTACTGGTAGGCATGGGAGCCATCATTCTCGACGGCGCCGTGATCGGTGAGCGTTCGATCATCGGGGCGGGTGCATTGGTTACCGGAAACACCATCATCCCTCCCGGTTCACTGGTGCTGGGTTCACCGGCAAAAGTAGTGAAAAATCTTTCGTTGGAGGAGCAATTAAAAATCAAAGAATGGGCCTTGAAATACGTCAAAGGCTCTCGTCTCTATTTGGGTCACAAGAGCGAAACTTTGCCAGAGGAAACCTGAAACTGAGGCAAACTCTGACTGACATCGACTCTATCACTCAGCCAATCCATGGATGTGGTGGTGATCCATTTCTGCGCGCTCTGGGGCAGTGCCTGCATCAGAGCATTGCGACGTCCGGTATCGAGTTCGCCGAAGATGTCATCCAGCAAATAAACGGGTACGCGCGCGCGCTCATGCTGGAGCAAAGCGCCTTGTGCCAATTTCAAAGCCAGAGCCAGCGTTCTCTGCTGTCCTTCACTGGCAAATTCCGCAGCAGAAAGTCCATTCAACTGCAGCATGAGATCATCGCGATGCGGGCCGATCACTGATTGCCGCAAACGCAACTCGCGCTCACGGGCCTGAGCCAGGCTCTCGCGCATATCAGTGCATCCTGCGCTTCGATAACGTAAAGACACGGCTTCCTTGCCTCCACTGACCGCCTGATGCGATTGCTGACACCAGGCTTCTAGCAAACCAATCATCTGCGCGCGCAGGTCAGCCAGAGGCTCGCCATGTGTGACCATCAGTTCTTCAATCGCAAAGAGCTGGCGTTCATCGATAAACCTCTCTTTGAGCAAAACGTTTTTCATTTTCAACGCGCGGCGATAGCGCGACCAATGATGACGATACTCAGGATGCCACTGCATGCCCATGAAATCGAGATAACGTCGCCGCGTCTCTCCTGCCCCCCGTATTAACTCGAGATCTTCATTTCCCATCCACACCACCAAGCCTCCGTCCCGGAGATATTCAGCAGAGCTTTCTCGAGCTTCATCGTCGACCTGAAAACGCAGTCCCTCCTTGCCGTAGCGCACCTTGCGATTCATATCCCAGGCATCCCCCGCAACGCCAAAGCCGGGCTGGGAAAAACGAATCATGGCGGAAAGCTTGTGTGTGCGAGGGGACTGCAAGCGCAATAATACACAGACCGCTTCGAGAATCGACGTCTTACCCTGCGCGTTCTGCCCCACAAAAATCCCACCACATTCTGGTACGTCGAGAGCCAAGGCATCCCAGCAACGAAAATCCACCATGCGTATCGTGCTTACCATGACAACAAATGCCTAGTGTCTCATCTGCGGAATTTCCAAACAAAAAAACAGCTCACGCACTCACGCGAGCCAGGATCCACATCATGTCAGAGATCCGGTTCAGGAAAAGCAGCACATCAGCACTGACCTCACCGCCCTGCTCGTGCAATTCCCATGACTGACGCTCGGCGCGACGAGCCACCGTGCGCGCCATGTCCAGAGCGGCACTGGCAATCGCGCCCTCAGCACCGGGTCTGGCCCAATCCGTGAATCGAACACCGCGGCTCTCCATGTCTTTTGCCATCTGTTCGAGCCATGCAACATCCCCCGCACCGATTGCCGCATAGGTATACCGATCATAATCCTCAGGCAATGTCGCCAATTGCCCCATCGCCGCCACCAATTTCTCCTGAACACGGTCAATGATCTCTTCGATTTCTTTTCGCAAACCGGCTGCACGAGCGAGGCCGAGTGCCGCATTCAATTCATCGATGGCACCCAATGCCTGCACACGCAGTGATGTTTTGCGAATGCGACGCCCGAAAAGCAAATCGGTTTCTCCCTCGTCTCCGCGCTTCGTAATGATACTCATGGACGCATGTCGGTTTGGCGTTCCGCTTTCGGCACAGACACAGGCTTCACATCCGTTAGCTTGTCCCATGCTACTTTATTGTTATCCAGACGGAGTAATTCCGCGGCATAGACCGCATCTTCGTTACGTGCATCCATTTCCGCAGCCACCTCGACAAAACACCGGCCCAGCAGCACATCTTCCTCGCTAGACTGCTTCATCAACAACTGACCGCGCGTGAGCAAAAGACGAGCAAGGACCTCGGCGCTGTAGTCGCCCTCGATCTTGTGCGGCAGGATACCGCGTTCGAGCTGATAGTTCATCACCACCGCTTTGCGATTCCGTGGAGCCAGGTGCAGTGATAGAGCCAACAATCGACGGGCTTGTGCGAGAGAGGAGGGAGACCCTTTAGCCTCTGCAATCTGGTTCCCCGCATAAGTGGCAAGGTTGATGGCATATTCCTCCCGCTCCTTATCCATCATGCCCAGCTTGTCCGAAAACAAACCTGCACCAACCACGGGGGGGTGATACTCGATCCTCTTCTCATCTGCCGCTGATAAACCAGCGCAGAGCAGCAACAGCCCAATGATTCCTTGCCACATGCACTTCACAGTCGTTAGCATCCCGCGAACTGAAAAATTATCAAGTGCCAATTCCGTCGTCCCATGAAAACAAAGCCGAGTTGCGTCGTCGTTGCCGCACAATGATTGTTGCTGATCCCGTGGACTACTCACGCGCGATCACATCCGAAGTGGCACGACTGTTGGCAGAACATCCCGATTGGCGTTGTATCGCCACTTTTTTCCCGCTTGCCGGAGAACCCGATCTCCGCCTGCTGAGCGGGAGCTTTCCCGATCGTGGCTTCGTTTACCCACGCATGGAAGGATCTGACATGACCTTCCACCGGGTCACCGATCCAACAGCAGAATTGACACCAACGCGTTGGAATTTGCGCGAACCCCTTGCCGAATTACCATTGGTAACTCATGAGGAAATCAACGTCATGCTATGTCCAGGGATGGCTTTTGATACCAAGGGCCGTCGTTTGGGCAAAGGCAGGGGTTTTTATGATCGCTACCTAGCAGATTCACATCCTGGGAGCCCCTTCCTGATCGGAGTGACATTCTCGACCTATCTTTTCTGCCAAATCCCGCATGAAAGCCACGATGTCACCATGGACTTGGTCGTCACGGAGAAAGGCGCTATCATGCCGAAATAATCGAAATTCAGCGCCACATGTAGGACTGCTTCGAGGCAATTTCCTTGCCTTCATCCTTCAGACTGACTCGCCACGCCAACACCCGACCATTTTGGTGATAGTCGTTACCCACAATCGAAAAATAGGCATCGATCCGATCTTGGACAGGTGCCCGTTGAGCAAGTCGCTTGACCCTGCTACCACTGCCAGCCTGCAAATATTCAAAAACTACTTCCATCGATGACGATGAGTGACCCGGTTGATTCCAGATGACTTGGTAATATTGTCCGATTTTCTGACGACGTTCTTCCACTGTCACCGCACCATGAAGCAACCTCTGAACCTCACCGCGGGCCATGAGATCGACATTTTGATCAAACATGTTTTCCCTTAGGTGATATTGCTTTACCGTCAGACCATGTGGATCTGACACACAGGAGGCAAGAACCAAGCACACTAGCATCATCAATCTCTTCATCTGCGCGAAAGTGTCGGGAATTCACCGCCAAAGCACAAATCAGAAATCAAAAAACTTCTGGCGGTTGCGAAATATTACGACGGATCAAATCCAATGCCGATTGGCTCGCTGCTTTTTTGAACCCATTTCGATCGCGCAAATGGAAAACTTTCTCTGCAACAGTCGTGTGGTTTTTCCTCGCCAAGGCCAGCCATGCCGTACCGACGGGCTTTTCCGCAGTTCCTCCTCCCGGTCCGGCGATTCCGGTGATCGCGACAGCCACGTCCGATCCCGATCGAGCCAATGCACCCTCTGCCATTTCCACGGCAACCACCTCGGATACCGCACCCCATCGAGTCAAACTCTCTTCCGATACTCCCAGTTGATCTACTTTGGCGCAATTCGAGTATGTCACCCAACCCTGAGTAAAAACCTCACTCGATCCTGGCACATCCGTGAGACGCGACGCAATGAGTCCCCCTGTGCAGCTTTCCGCCGTTGCGAGCGTGAGATTTTTCTCTCGTAAAATATCGAGCACAACCTCTTCCAATGACTTTCCACCTTCGCTGATCAACTGCGGGGCAAAAGCCTGCATGGCGATCATGCGCCCTTGTTCCAAAACATCACGATGCCCAATCAGTCGCAAATCAACTTCGGAAATCCGTGCACAGTAGCCATACTCCAAACCGTCGACTGCCGCCAACCGATCATCAATTGCCTGATGGAAATCACTTTCCCCCACCCCCGTGAACTTCATTTCCAGCATACCCCGATCCGCCGAGACTCCTGCGAGGGCACGCAATCGAGGTTCGACCTCGGCAAAAAACATAGGATACAGTTCGCGTGGAGGGCCCGGCAGCAGAAAAATCGCACAGGGTCGCACAGGATTCAAGCGAGGAGGCACGTAGATTCCGGGCGCTGTGCCGTTTCCGTTAGGTAAGACATCAGCTCCTACAGGTATCTGGGCTTGCTTCCGATTTGTCGGAGCCATGACTTTTTTTCTCGTCGCGAAAAACGCCTCGAGCGACCTCATGGCAGCTTCATCCTCGATCAAATCACATCCCAATACAGCGGCCGTCGCCTCGCGTGTGATGTCATCACTTGTCGGCCCCAATCCACCGGTCACGATCACCACATCGCTGCGCCGTATCGATTCTGCGAGCGTCTGCTCGATCACCAAACCATCCGGAATCGTAATTTGGCGAGCCACCCGCAATCCAAGACGAAACAATTCCCGCCCCAGCCAGGCACCATGCGTATTCTGCACGTTACCTAACAACAATTCCGAACCCGTATTGATAATTTCAATCTGCACAGCCGCAGCATGCACCAGAATCGATCACGTTCAACACTGGAATCATTCGAGTTACTTCCCATCAAGGACCTCGATTTGAGACGGCGCGATGAGATCGACCATAACACGATTCGTCCCGAACTCCTCCACGACTTTACCAAGAATTCTCACTTTTTTCCCTTTGAGATATCCTAAATCACTCACGGACATACCTGCAACCCCGAGGTTTGTGAGATAACGTCCACACGCGCGATTTGCAGCAATGCCGTCTCCGTCAAATTCAAGATAAAGAGATTTACCTGAACCACTGAGACGCACACTTGTGACTTTTTGCGTCATGTAAATCTCCTTGCCCAATTGCATGCGTATACCCCGAACATGACTCGGCTCATACTCAGCACTTTGGTCGGCATTCTGAATCTCGGATGATTTTGTGTTTTCCGAGTTAGATTTCGAGGGCTCGAGATCCGCCTGAAGTTGCCGAGCCAGCTTCTCAGCATTCTGCCTCTTTTTTTCCTCATCGTCAGTCGCAGGAGAACCTTGCTCTTTTGATATTTTGTTGGAAGACAAGCCTCTCTCCTTCGATTTTGAAGATTTCTTCTTTTCTTGGGAAAGTATAGTAGAAGATGGCATCTTCGAATGATGATGACGAACCCAAACAAAGCCGCCGAGAGCCATTACGGCGAAAAAAAGCAAGGAACCTAAAATATACCAAATCGCATTCCCACCCGTTTTGGCAAGCATGACAGGAGATGGATACGATGCGGGAACTTGAGCTCGATGAGGCGCTGGAGGGAAGACCGAGCTAGTGTCAACTACGGCTATATGAGGATCAGAAAGCTGCCCATCGCGCAATACGACAAGCGCCTCTTCGACTGTTAGATTTCGCGATTTTGCCATCCGCAGCCAACCACTCAGCAGTCCCGCCGTACTTCCGGTCACCACGCGACCTGTCCAGCCGAGAGAATCTTCTGCCAACTGAACCAATTCCTTCACAGCTCCCGGCCCTTGGCGAAGCCCCAGCCACTTCATCGGGTCAACGCAAAATCGATAGTCATTCCCCTCGTCATTCACTTCAACATCCTCGGGATGCAATGCCAACCATTCTACCGAGTGACCGATGCGCTGTTCCAGCCAAAGCATCAATTGCAGTGCGGATTCGACCAAGATCCGGCCTTGCTCCACGGTTAATGGCGAATGGGCTGAATATTCCCGCAGGCTCAAACCGCGGCGCGCCTCAGTTACCACGAATGGCATCCCATCGACCGCGTCCGATCCACCTTCGATGACAGCCCGTAAATTCGGGTGATCAAGCTGCATCATGCTTTGGATTGCGAGGTCGTAGGCAGCACGCTCCTCAAGGTTCAGTCCAACTTCACCTACGCCAAAGGGGAAAAAACGCTGCAGTATTACTTCGCGGCCACTCTCACCATCCATGGCAAGAAACACGGCTCCATGAGCATCCTGGGACAGCATCTCCTCGATTTGAAAACGGGTCTGTGGCACACTGCCATTTTAAGAATATCGCATCTCAAAACAATCTTCAAAATCAAAAATCAGCACCGAGTTTTGTCAACTCCAGAAGCAATCGTGACATGGGCAAACCGATCACATTATCGCGATCGCCCCGGAGTTCGGCGATGATCATTTCACTACATTCCTGTACGGCATAACCTCCGGCTTTATCCAGTGTATGGACGCGGCCCATGTAGTCATCGATCACAGTGTCGCTCAGCTCACGAAATTGCACTTCCGTGATCTCGTAAAATCTTGTTTCTCCTCCATCAGGCTTCACCACACAGACTCCTGTGCAAACGTGATTCGTTCGTCCGCTCAACGAGCACAACATGGCACGCGCCTCCACTGAATCGGCAGGTTTACCCAATGGAAGCCCATCCAGGCCCACCAGAGTATCCGCGGCAATGACCCAAGCACCTGGGTGTCGCGAAGCCACATCGCAAGCCTTGCGGCGAGCATTTTCCAGACATAGATCGCGGATATCCCAGGTCAGCTCATGAAGCTCGTCCGCACCGGAGGGCACCACTTCCACAGGTATTCCCGCCTGTTGCAGAAGCTCAATGCGTCGCGGCGACGACGAAGCCAAAATCCAACGTTCCTGCATATCATTTCCCTAACAATTTCGTGGCCATGACGGCATCGAATTCGAACGTGGTGTTGCCAATCCCCTCAATGGCCTGTCCCTCCAAAACCTGATACTCAAATGCTTTGATGGGCTTGACTCCCTCGATTTGCGACAGCACATACACTCGGATCGCCAGTGCTTCTTTGCCGGTCCCCCCGGGCAAGCCTTTGATGGAATATTGGATCTCATTCTTGCCATCGACCACACCACCCATCACCAGTTCCGCTTCCTTGGCATTACCAAAACGATGTTTGCTGACTCGATTCACGGTCACATCGGCAGACCGACCCGGACAAAAAACATAGACCTTGGCAATGTATTTAGCGACTGGTGCAGCGACAGGTGTAGGAGGCACCACGCCACTGGGAGCAAATTCGGGATTTTTGTTGATATAAGAAATATCTCCCCTGCCCAATTCCAAACGAACATCCGGCAACGCGGCAAGGTTGACAAATTCGGTAACATCATACTTCCAACCGCTGTTTTCCTGAATGAAATCGATCACGAGAAGATTGTCTGTGGGTTCTCCGCCAACCCCGAAATCGACTTTCCCAAAATAAATCAATTTCGCAGTGCGGCCATTGCGCTTGGCTTGCACATTTTTCAGGCTCGCTAACAACGGCGGCACGGCCGGCACTTCAAAAACACCTTTTGGAAAGACACGCCTTTCCGAATTGAGTCGATTTTTCACGATCATCTGCCTGTGGGCTGCGGTGACTTTTGTCCACGTTGTGTAGTCTTTCTGAACCATCGCCTGACGCCAGTATCCATATACTTTTTCCAACTGTTCTTGCAATGGCGCTTCCTGCCCGACAATCGGCAAAAGCATGAACAGCCAACAAAGAATGATTCTCATGAATCGGAATATACTGCATTTCTCCTAGGGGGAAAAGACAATTTCCAAGGGACTATTTCCCGATATGATCGAGTATGTATCTCGCGGCCTGAAAGCATCCGTTGTTTCGATGATAGCATGCGAGTTGCTGTTTCATTTGGCGCCAACGACTGGCATGATCGCAAAGCAAGTCGAGAATCATCGCCTGGATCTGCTCGGGAGTCTCGGTCAACGCTCCCGCACCGAGTTGCTGAAGCAATCGCAAATTGCCCTCCTCCTGACCGGGTACGAGATGATGCACCAGCATTGGACACTGCGCGGCAATCGCCTCATGAACCGTGGCACCTCCCGCCTTCCCCACAACCAAGTGATGACGATTGAGTAATTCAGGGACTCGCTTCGTCCATCCCAGCAATCGTACCCGCCCCGGGAACTCCCGCCGCAATTCACGTGCACGAGAATACAGCAATCGGATATTTCGTCCCAATACAATGGTAAGATGAACATCGGGCGACGCATTCAACAGGGCGCGCGATACACGCCGAATGTGAGGTTTTTTTGAAGTGGGGAAATAGAGAATGCGAAAAGGTTTGACCGAGCCTTGACCGTCAACCCCGGACATTTGCGCAAAAGAGGGGTGCACGGGAAAGCCTGTATCAATCACTTTCTCGGCAGCAAGCCCCGCACGCAAGAGTTGATCCCGAGTGTGCGGATCCGTGACAAGCCATTTCGTTGTGGGGGCCTTTTTCCAGGAGGCATTGATTTCCATGGAATCCGTAATGACCGTGAACACAGGGACACGCTGTGCATGGTTGGCCGGCATGCGAGCAAGAAAATATGGGTAAATCGGATAGGTGCTGACCACAGCCTGAGGCTCATAGTCCTGCACGAGTTTTGCGAGAAATCGTTCTGGTTTCCGCATGAAAGCGAACCGCTGCTGGGAAAAATCCATGTCATCGGTCGAACAATAAATCCGATACCACAAACGCGGCGCGTGGGTCGTAACCCATCGATACAACCAGCAAAGCACACGAGTCACAAGAGGTGCCGATTCAAGGCATGGGTCTACAACACGCGCCTCGATGCCCATTTGTGCAAAAGCCAGAGCAAGATTTCTCGCCGCACTGTTATGACCCTCGCCAAATGCGGCGGTCAGAATGAGAATTCGTGGTGCAGGCATGAATTCCAATATCACAAGTTGAAGGATTGCGTCGAACAACTTTTTTCTCTAGGCTCAATCCCACTATGAACGACGATGAGCCAATCATCAAACTGCAAGCGACCGAGAAAGATGATTCATCTGACTCTCCCATTCGCTTGACACCTGATGATCGCGATCATGAAACCGGCCCCAACAGGCAATATACACCCGGACTCCGCGTGGTGGAGGAGTTGAGTCCAGCACCCAGCGATCCAGTGGTCCCCACACTGGAAGAGGGAACCCGAAGAGCCGCATTTGAGGGGAAAAGCATCGACTACACCATCGATGAAATTTTACAGCAGGAAATTGCCTACGATCCCAACGCTATTGAGCAGGAATGGGGTGGAAAAAAAACGCGTATTCCCAAAGGATGGATCACTCTGTTCCTCGTTTTCCTGGGCTTCGTTGGTTATGGCATGTATCGAATGCTGAACAAGAATCGCATCGCCGAACAGCGGATTGTCAGTAGTCAGATCGATCCGGAACAGCCCTTCGACAAGACAGCGGATGTTCTTGTCCGTTCCATTGATGCCACAGTGAGGAAATACCTTGCGGCCGATACCATCGACGAAAAAATCCGCTACGTTCGTCATGCCGAGCAAATACGTCCCCAGATGGAGCATTACTACGCGCGAAACCCTCTGCTAGCACAGAGTTGCGAGGAGGTCACGAACTACAAACTTTTGAACATGAACGGTCATACCTTCTGGAAGGTGATGGCGGTCTATGGCAAAAAAAAGGCAGAGATTCTTTTGCTGGAGCAAATTTCCGACACCCAAGTATTGGTAGACTGGGACAGTCACGTTGATTTTGAAGAATTGCCATGGTCTCAGTATGTGAATCAACCGACCTACAGTATTGTACGATACCGGGTGCAAGTGGAGGCCACCAACCGTTTCGTGGCCGAATTCAGCAATGAATCTTTATGGCGATGCTATCGAATCACGAAAAGCACGAGCGAAAAAATCATTTTCGGTTATGTTCATCGCAACAGCCCAACTGACATCTCCATTCAAACCGCCTTGATGCAAGGATCGAACCATCTGATACTGGAACTCCAAGCATCGCCAGCTATGAAAGCCCGGGACTCGATCGTAATTAAATCTCTGGTCAGTGATTCACCTTATCAAATTAACCCACCGTAAGCACCCGAAGACGCCCCTATCACTCCCAACTTCTTTCTCATTCATACCTCAGGCCGATCATCAAGTTGAAACAGCCTACAGCACCGATGGGCTTGCAGAAATATCACTCGACTGATAAAAATAATCCGCACACTTATGCCGAGGTAGATCCACTCCTAACCCACGATTCTCATGAACTCATCTCCCAGTCCCTCGCCAAATCAAAATCAAGGTGGTTCCGTCACTCCAGTGGACCGTGCCCCAAAACGGCAGACTAATAAAGGCAAGAGTGTCGACTATACGATTGACGCTTTAGTGAAACGCCCTGCCGGCAAAGAAAAAAACCAAGAACCCGAGTGGGGTGATAAGAGAACACCATTGAGTGATGGCTGGATGTGGCTTGGGGTGTTGGGCATATCTGCCGTTGTTTTGATCGCTTACTTCAGCATGGGAAGTGCCAAACAAGAATCGACCGAAAACATTACTACCGCGGCACCTACGAACGAGGAAGTCGGCAAAAAAATCTTTTCTACGATTCAGCAAACGCTGCAGGGCTATTTCAACGCCGATACGTTGGAAAAGAAAATCGCTTTCGTCCGCAATCCTTCAGAGACGAAACCAAGAATGGAAAAGTTCTACAGCAGCCATCCGCTCTTGCCACGCGAATGCCTCTCTGTCGTTAGGATGAAGCCTTTTTTCTATGGGGATAAGCAACTTTGGCATGTTGTCGCCCAATTGAAAGATCGCTCTGGTGTTGCGGTCATGGTGGAACAAGTTGGCGACGATCAATTTCTGGTCGATTGGGAAAGTCATGTGGATTACCAGCCCATGAAGTGGGACGACTTTCTCACGCAAAAGCCGGATGACGCCATGTCCTTCCGAGTGATGGTGGAGGACTCTCCATATTACCTCCACGAATTTTCTGATGAAAAACAGTGGGCCTCGTTCAAATTGAGTCAAAATGACAGTGATCTCATGGTGCATGGTTACGTTCCGCGTGACAGCGAAGCGCACAAAAAAATTCTCGCAGCACTGAGCAATGGCCCCAAACGCATCATCCTGCGCGTCAAAGCCTCCAGAGAGATCGTGGCCAAAGACTCACTCGTGATTCAGGACATGATCAGCGACTCGATTTACCGGATCCACCCTCCCCAATCATTGAATGACTGAAAAACAGAGAGATGACAGTCCGCGTGCACGACATTTCTTCTTAGCCGTGGCGCTGTTTCTGATTGGTCATTACGTCATGGGGCTTGCTCGTCTGACGACTCAGTCTGGCGGCATGGAAAATAAATTCAGTGAATTAGCACGTGAAAAACATATCGTATTTTTATTAGGAAAAAATTTATCCGTCGGCTTGGCCTATGTTTTACTGGGTTTGATGGCAACATTCGTTCTTTACCCGTTGTGGCGTGAATGCGAAAATCGTTGCGAACGTCGAGGAGCGTGGTCTGTCTCACGCGCCCTGATCATTTTAACCGCGGTTCATTGTTACTTCATCCTACGACTGAGTGCCACCCGTCCATACTTCCTCACTGAGGCGGAGTTTGGCCACTGGTATTATCATCTCTGTGAGTGTTTCCCCGCATGGCTTAATGACATTGTCTTTCAGGGAATTCCTCTGCTTGCTTTGCTGAGTGCCATCATCTGGCACTGGCATGGATGGAAACATCGTCCTCGCTGGCGTAGAACAGCTCTGGGAGCGATCGTCTGCACCTTGATTGTGTGGATTTTCCCCTCAAGACTCAAATCGCAGCAGGGAGTATCGCCTTCATCTTCGCAATCGCGTAACGTGCTGATCATCGGATCGGACTCCCTGCGTGGTGATCGACTCGGTTTCACCGGCTACCGCGCGCAACGCCGGGATGGCGAAGCCGCAGCGGGAGTATCTCCCACCATCGATACTCTTGCTGCCCGCTCCCAAGTATTCACCCGTTGTTTCACGCCAATCGCTTCCACCCTTGAGTCGAACACAAGCCTGAACAGCGCACTGTATCCTCATAGTCATGGATTCCGGCACATGTATCCCGGAAATTCTCAGGTTGCAACGACTTCGGAAACGGTTCGCCCGATTGCAAGTGAACTACGACGACACGGCTACCGCACCACAGCCATTGGTGATTGGTGCGCCGGCTTTTACGAAATGATTCCTCTCGGTTACGAAGAAGTAAAAGCATCGTCATTCGACAGCTTCAAAATTTACATGAGCCAAGCCGTGATCATGGCGCACTTCATTGTTCCTCTCTATTTTGACCATCCCCTTGGATACCGGCTATTTCCCGAGATCGAATCCTTTGCCCAGTTTGTTACTCCGGATGTGGTGACGGAACGAGTTGAGCAACATCTTGCCGAATTCGCCGCCTCAGGTCAGCCGTTTTTTACTCATGTATTTTATTCTTGTAATCATCTTCCCTACCGCTCGGCAGAACCCTTCAATAGCATGTTCGCAGATCCCAGGTATGAAGGAAAAAACAAAAGTTCTGTTGATTTCGATATCGATGCTTTCATTGGCGGCACTGATTTGGAGAATAAATGGAACAAATTGTCCATCGATGACGCCCGACAGATTTCCGCACTCTATGATGGATGCACAAGACAATTCGACGCTTGCGTGGCCCGCATTCTCGCGGCTCTCGAGAGAAACGGTCTAGCCCAAAACACGATTGTGATTGTCACGTCAGACCACGGTGATGACCTCTATGAACCCGGAGCCACATTAGGCCACGGCCTCAGCTTCCACGGCGGAGATCAGACCAATCACATTCCGCTCATCATGCACGTGCCCGGCATGCCACACAGGATCTATCCTCAAGTCGTGCGCAGTATCGACATAGCGCCTACTCTGATGGATTTGCTGGAAAAACCCCTGCCGGAAAGTTGGGAAGGAAAAAGTTTCACTCCATGGCTGAGCGACTCCCATCAGGCAAAGTCACGCCCTTTTTATGGTGAAACCGGCTTCCCCTTCATCCAATTCCGTGTCGAGAATGTGCAACGACCACCACTGCCCCCCATGGATGAATTGACCTACATCGATGAGAATTACGATTATCATTTCGTTCTCAAACCTGAATATGAAAAGCGTCTCATCGATGCGAAGGAGCGAATGCTGAGAACCGAGCGCTGGAAGCTCATCATGACGCCTCTCGCCGATGGAGGAAGACACTTCCGACTGTTCGGCATCGCCTCCGACAAACATTGTGAGCGAAATGTCGCCAGTCAATATCCACAAATCATGACCTCCATGAAAAGAGCCCTGGAGCTCTGGGTAGATCAAAAAGTCGAGTCGAGCATCGAAGAAATTTTTCCCGCAGGAGAACCTTGAATGATTTTCCTGACGCACTGTGTCATTTTGAGAAAATCCCATGCAAGAAACCTTGAATGAGCTTGTAACATGAGTGAATTTGTGGACGTAATCTTGCCGCAAATGAAATCTCCAACCCTGCTACGACTTCTTCCCTTGTCTCTCTGCGGAACCGTGTGGGCGGTTCCTTCTGGTTTCAAAATCCAAACCTACGCGGAATATCCCAACGTCAACTACCCCACGGCGCTGTCAGCGGCAGCCAGTGGAGACGTTTTCGTCAGCTCGGACCCGAACGGCTCGCTGGGACATGTAAAAGGCTACGGCAAAGTCATTCGTTGTCGTGATACCAACGGAGACGGCAAGGCCGATGAGTTCAAAGACTTCGTCCCCAATTTGCATTCACCTCGTGGTGGACACTTCCTGCGCGACACTTTGTATATTATCCATCCACCATTCCTTTCGTCCTTTACCGACAAAGATGGCGACGGAGTTGCTGAGGAAAGCAAGGAACTGGTCAAAGGCTTCGGCTGGGGAATCGAGCATCCGCGTGGTGCCGATCACACCACCAATGGTGTGCGCATGGGCATTGATGGCTGGCTCTATGTCGCGGTAGGCGATTTCGGCATGCCAGCCGCGAAAGGAGCAGATGGCACGGTTTACACACTGCATGGTGGCGGAGTCGTTCGTGTTCGCCCTGATGGATCAGAAATGGAGCCCTATGCGCTTTTCTGCCGTAACATTTGTGACGTGGCGATTTCCCCCACACTTGACATGTTCGCGCGCGACAACACCAACGACGGCAAGGGCTGGAACACGCGTTTGCATCATTTCGTGCAATATGCCAATCATGGATACCCGAAATTTTACCATAACTTCAGAGACGAAATGTTAGCTCCCCTGGCCGATTACGGTGGCGGCTCGGGAACAGGAGGCTTGTATCTGCAAGAACCCAATTTTCCCGAAGGATTTGGAGATACTCTTTACACCTGCGACTGGACTACAGGCAAGTTCCTTCGCCATCCGCTCAAACCATTCGAAGCCACTTTCGTCGCCGATCAGGATGTTTTTCATGACCAAGCGCGCGCGATTGATATGGACGTCGATGGCTCCCAGCGCATCTATATCGCTGACTGGCGCAATGGCGGATTTTCCTACTCCGGAGACGGAAAAGCAGTAGGTTTAGTGCAGCAAATCACCGTGGAGGGAGCTAAGCACACACCATTCCCTGATCTGAAAAAACTCAGCGATGACGCCTTGGTCAAAGGTGTCATCTCTCCCTCGGCCGTCGCCCGTCTTGAGACACAACGAGAAATCATCGCGCGCGGTAAAAAACCCGCTCTTGCCAGAGCCCTTGTGAGCTACATTCAGGATGGCAAACTCAGTGTGCCGGCACGTGTGGCCGCCATTTTCACATACAAACAATTGATGGGGGCTGAGGCAAACCCCGCGCTTGCCTCCGCCACCGCAGATGCCGCCATTCGAGAATTCGCCTTGCGTGCCATGACTGATCGCAAAAAAGAATTGGCCAACGTGCCGGTCAAACCTTACCTCGATGGTCTGAAAGACTCTAATCCACGAGTTCAACGTCAAGCAATGATTGGGCTCGCGCGTCTCGGAAAATCGGAGAACGCCGGAGCAATCCTAGCAGCCGCCGCGACCTTTGAGAATGACCCGGCAAAACTCAAAAAAGGAGCGAAATTCGAGCAAAACGAGCACTACATTCTACCTCACATCGCGGTTCAATGCCTGGTTGAATTGAAGGCGGTCAAAGCTTGCTTGGCGGCACTTGAGCAATCCCCACAACAACGCACGGCGCTACTCGCCCTGCAACAACTCCATTCGGATGAGACGGTCGATGGATTGCTTGCAGTTGCCACAAAAACCACCGACAACGCCCTGCGTTTTGGGGCACTGGGCGCATTGGCCCGACTGATGCACAAAGAAAAACCTTGGGATCTCAACGCTTGGTGGAATACTCGCCCCGATGACCGCGGTCCCTACTACGAGCCCATCACTTGGGAGGCTTCCGACCGCATCAAAACAGGATTGGAGAAAAATTTCACTAAAGTCAGCGACAGCGATCGCAAATTGCTGATCGAGGTTTTCGCCAAGAACCGACTCGATGTCGCAAAGCTGCAATTGGGAGGACTTGATCCAGTAACCACGGCTCTGGGCATGAGCACTGTCGATGCCTCCACCGCTTCGATTCTCATCAACGCCGCCAAGGATACCAAACGCCCATGGGATCTGCGAATCCAGTGCTACAATGCTCTGCTGCGAGCCAAAGAAAAAAACACCCGTAACCGCGTCGACGTGCTCGCCGCTTGGCTCGAAGATGCGAAGCGCGACAAGGCAGCCGACCAAATGATCAACGACTTCGTCAACGAGACATCGCGAGGAGCGGAAATCAAGGAGCTCAACGACATCGGCAAAAAAGCCAACGACAGCGCTTCTCGTATTGCCTGGCGCGCCTTGCTCACCGTGTTGAATTCGCCTTTAGCCAAGGACCAGTGGAAAAAGCAAGTCCGGGACATTGCTGACAAAAACCCACAGGAGGTAGGATTTTTCCTTGCCTTGGCTGACATGAAACTTCCTGGATTTGATCAACAGATTGAGGCGGGAATTACGTTTGATAATAAAAAAACGATTGACGCTGCCAAGGCGGCGAAAGAAGCCATCGCAAGCGCCCAAAGCAGCCAAGGTGGTAAAAAAGTCATGGAGCTCAAGCCTGATGAAGTAACCAAACTCGCGATGAACGAAAAAGGCGACGTGGCCAACGGTGCGAAACTTTTCACGGCACAAGGTTGTATCGCTTGTCACAGCGTGGATCCTGCAGCAGAGCAAAAAGGTCCCTATCTCGGTGCGGCAGGTGCCAAATTCCAGCGCGATTACCTGATCGAATCAATTCTCGACCCAGGTAAAGTCGTGGCACAGGGATTCCAAACGTCCATTTTCTCCATGAAGGATGGCTCGATGAAAATGGGCTTCGTGACAGCCGAACAGGATGGTCTCGTAAGCGTTCGCGACATCAGCGGTGCCGCCAGTCAGATCAAACGCAGTGATGTCAAAGAAGAACAACATCCAGGCACCAGCATGATGCCTGCTGGATTGGGCTCGGGCTTGACCACGAAGGAATTTACCGATCTGGTCGAATACTTGGTCTCGCTGAAACAACAGGGAGGCTGATTCGCTTGAGCAGATCCTGCTAGTCTACCGATGTTCACAAGGAGCGGATTCACCGCTCCTTGTTTTTTATGCATGTCATACGTCGAAACATGAGCACCACCCGCTTCGTAGTAAAAGCGTGAAATTTTGCCACTGGATCATAATGCTTCTTGGATTCCTGAGTCAGATCATGACTCTGCGGTCCATGGAACCATGGAACATCGAAGTTGGCGGAACTGGGGGGATCTCCCCTCATCAAGCGTTGGAACAAATCGCAAAACACCGCCGCAGTCACCCGGATCAACCGATTGACGTGGTCGTCGCTGACGGAACATATCCACTGGATCAGCCACTCATCATCTCACGCGAACATAGTGGCAAGGCTCAAGCACCAGTTCGCTGGCGCGCGGCCAAAGATGCCAAACCAGTTTTCACCGGCGGCATCGCACTGCGGGGCTTCAAGCCGAACCCTAACGGATCTTGGCAACTGAAGCTCCCGGAAAACATCCCGGCGTTTGATCAGTTGTGGATGAATGGGCGACGAGCCCGGAAAGCACGTCATCCGAATCAAGGATTTCTTCTCATGAAATCAATCCATGAGGAAATGCTGACGGACAAACAGGCGAGGCAGTCCATCACCATGCATCCGCAAGACCTGCCGATTTTGCAAAACCTCAGCACTCACGATCAATCATCGATGTCGATGATCATGTATCACAAATGGGATAACACGCGTCGATCGATTGAGAACCTCCACCTCGCCAATGGCCAGATCAGCACGGTGGGAAAACCCATGAAGCCATGGAATCGATGGGATTCGCACACGGGAGTCATTCTGGAACATTTCCGCGCCGCACTGGATGCTGCGGGAGAGTGGTATGTCGATGCCGAACGCATCCTGCACTACATCCCTCATCCGGGTGAAAAACATGAGACAACGGAAGTCGTGATTCCGCGGATTTCTCAATTATTGGTGATTAAAGGCACAGCTGAGCAACCGGTCAGCGACATCAGTTGGCAGGGCATTCATTTCCTTCACACGGGATGGTGTTTTCCGAAGACCGGCTTTGAACCACAGCAAGCAGCCGCTTCCATGGAGGCTGTGATTCAGGCGGATTTCTGTCATCGGATCATGGTAACGGACTGCGAGATCGCACACACGGGGCTCTATGGCATTTGGTTCCGCCAACAATGTCATCACAATGAAGTGCGATCTTGTTGGCTACACGATCTAGGCGCTGGCGGTCTGCGCAGCGGCACGATGGAAAATCCCGCCGAAGCAGGTATGGCGAGTTCCCATCAGATTTTCGACAACAACATCATCCATAACACTGGCAAAGACTTTCCCTGTGCCGTTGGGATCTGGATCGGTCACAGCAGTGATAATCTGGTCTCCCACAATGACATCGGTTTCATGCCCTATACCGGGATTTCCGTTGGATGGCGTTGGGGCTATGATCCCAGTGCGGCAAAACGCAACCGTATCATCAACAATCACATCCATGATATCGGCGATGGGCTCCTGAGCGATATGGGAGCCGTTTACACTCTGGGTCCATCGGAGGGCACCGTGATTGCAGGCAATCATATTCATCACGTGAAATCTTACAAATACGGAGGTTGGGGACTCTACAACGACGAAGGCAGCACAGGAATTCTCATGGAAAATAATCTCGTGCATCACACCAAGAGCGGTAGCTATCACCAACATTACGGCAAGGAAAATGTTTTACGAAACAACATCCTCGCCTATGCCACCGAACAACAACTCCAGTTCACGCGCCCAGAGGATCATTCGTCTTTTTCCATTCAAAACAACATCATTTTGTGGGATCGCGGGCCTCTCTTTCGGGGCAATGGCTGGAAAACAGGCAAGTTCCATACCAACACCAATCTTTACTGGCGGAGTGATGCCAAGGATCCCGGTGGATTGCCTCATGAAACAAACTCCCGTTTTGCCAATCCTGAATTCAAGAATCCTGCCGCCGGAGACTGGACACTTTCCCCCACCTCGCCCGCGCATGCACTGGGTTTCAAGTCATGGGACTTTCGCAAATCCGGTGTTTATGGCGATCTATCGTGGATAAAACAATCCCAAAAAAACGAACCATAAGCCGCATGGCGTCATACGCAAGACTTATGTCCTTGTCGGTTCATTGAAAAAATGAAAGTCTATCGACATGGAAAGCCACGAAGTCCTGCGCAAAGTGTTCGAAAAAGTGAGCCCCAAAGCGATTGCCGCGGAATTGGGAATCTCCCTTTCACTCGTCTACAAATGGGCGGAAAAACCCAATGCGGATGGCACAGGAAGCCGCAATCCCTTGGACCGGATCACCACCTTGATGGAACTGAGCCAAGACGAAGCCATCGTTGAGTGGTTGTGTCAGCAGGCGGGTGGTTGTTTCCTGCGGAATCCTGATAGTTCCTGCAAACAGGGATTTGAAGTGTTACCTGCCACGCATGAAATTATCAGCCAGTTTTCCCAGATGCTGAGCATGATCTCAACTGCCGCGCTGGACAACTCCATCAGCTCCCGCGAAGCGTCAGAGATTCGCGATTCCTGGGACAAACTCAAAAGCTATGCCGAAGGGTTCGTCCGGTGCTGCGAAGAGGGAGATTTTGATCAATTGCGCAAAATCCCCAAACCATCCGAGGGTCCGCGGAGACTATCACGCTAAAAGAAAAATTTGACCTGAAACGAAAGACTGGTGACAGAATCACAGATGATCCTGCGTATCTATCTTGTTATGAAATTGATCACCCTATGTTCTTTGATGTTGATGATGGCAGGTCTGACACTCCCGATGCATGCCGATGAGGAAACCCCGCTCGGCAAGGAAATGGAGTCGATCAACGATTCCTTCAAAGCGCTCAGCAAAGAAAAAGATCCAGCCAAAGGTGCTGCGCTTGCGCGACAGGCGCAGGAAGGAATGCTCAAAGGCGTTGCCATGGTGCCGGATTTTATCACTGATATGATTCCCGACGCCAAGGAGAAGGAAAAAGCGATTGCTGACTACCGCCGCCTGATGGGTGAATCTTTTGTCGTTTTTTGCAAAATCGAAATTGCTTTTCTCGAGGGCAAAATGGACGAAGTGACAAAACTAGTCGACAGCGCCAAAGCACTGAAAAAAGAAGGTCACAAAAAATACATCGAAGAGGAATAAGTTACTGACACAACTCGTGCAACTCATCAACGCTTCTGGACATACCGGAAGCGTTTTTTGCAACAAATTTTACTCTTTTCCTCCGGGTTTTTTTCCTTCACGATATGAGCAACAACCAATGACTTTCCAACCACCGAGCGATTATGAGCTAAGTAAACTCCTTGGCGAAAACATCCATACTAATATCTGGCTGGCCGAGCAAAAATCCGTATGCCGTAACGTGGTGCTTGAGCAATTGCGCGATCTTGATTCCGAATATCGCATGGAGTTCATTTCCTCGGTCAGAGCCAAAGCCAGTATTGATCACCCTCTGATTGCGTCCGTCTATGAGGCGATCGATGATCAGGATTTTTGCATGTTCACGCGCGAGTGGCTGCCAGGAGAAAATTTGGCATCTCTGAAAGAGCGTGCTTTTATGATCAAGCCCGTGCAAATGGCTCACATCATCAAGAGAATTGCCGAGGCTTGTATGCATCTTGAAGAGAGGGGCACATCCACGGACTCTCTCACCTTGTCCCACATTTATCTCAACGAACAACATGTGCTGAGACTCTCCAATCTCGCCAAATCAGGCGCGCGCGAGGGTGAGTCAAGTGCACGCGACATGAAAGAACTCGGAAACACGTTATTGCCACTCATGGAACCGGGAGAATCAGGCTACACACGTGTGCAAACCCTATTGTATTGGATGACGGGCAAAGACCCGGAACGCATCATGCAGTGGAAAGATGTGCGCCATTACGCAGATCAAATCGAGCAGCAACTGGCCACACCTGTGATACCCATCCAAACAACGCGTCAACCCCAGCTCACTGTTGTCAAAAAAAACAATCCCATGCCCACGATCCTTGGTGTGATAGCCGCACTCCTTGCAGTGGCCGCGTTTGTTATTTTCAATCAAAGACAAAAAAATCAAAAAACATCCATCATCGCATTGAATGGACCGATTGAAGTTCCCGAAGGCATGCATCCCGGTCCGGATGGAAATCAAAATAAAATCCGGAAATTCTGGTTGTCATCCCATGAAGTGACCATTGGGGAATACAGGGAATTTCTGGAGTGGTTGCGCGAGCTCGATGGCAATCAAAGAAAAATTTACGATCACGAGTCACAACCGCCAACGAAATTGTCACATGAAATCGAGAACTGGATGGAAATTATCACGGCGGCAGAAAAAGGCGGGACATGGAAAAATCGTTTGCTTTCTCTGAATTGCCCGGTATTCGGGGTCGATTGGTGGGACGCTCATGCCTATTGCGAATGGAAACGCGCGCGACTCCCGAGCCAAGAGGAATGGTATGCTGCCATGAGACTGCAGACCCAGGACCCGTTATCACTCAAACCCACCACCTGGGGGGAAGTGATCTCACTTGATAAAAATGGGGCTGGATTTCTTGGAATGGCTGGCGGTGTTTCTGAATGGACTCGTAAACCTGCAAGCGACCCCTCCAATCCGCTGGGCGCGCGGCTATGGGTCGTCATTGGCGGATCTTACGCAAAAACCGCCAATGGCGCGCAAGCAAGAGAGTGGATCAGCAGTCGGGACCTGCGCCGGGATGACCTCGGTTTTCGTATTGCCTACGATCATTTACCCGAGTGATGTTGGCACACGCGCGCGCGCAACTTCACGTCACCATCCATCGTCTGCCAATGCGGGTCTTCCAGTGAAAGTTGAATATCTTCCAATGCTGCGATCGCGGGTATTCCGCCAGTCAACATCGGTGCCATATAGATCACCATTTCATCGACAAGACCGCGTTGCAAAAACTCTGCTAACAACTTCCCGCCTGATTCGATCATTACCGCGAGAACACCTCGATGCTCGACAAGACCGCGCAGCATGGTTTCCGGATCTTCATGGCTGACAATCGTTCGCTCCCGCCAATCGTCCACAAACAAAGGCGCTTGTGAGGGTAAACTGACCGGGTTGCGCGTCATAACCACTCGCCATGGCTGCAATCTGCCCTCGATCAAATCCGGATTTCTTATGGTGAGGGAGGGCAAATCCTGGCGGACCGTCTCCCCTGATGTAATGATCGCGTCCACCTCGGCGCGCAAGAGTTGCACATCAGCGCGCGATGCTTCACCCGAAAGCCAGGAACTTTCGCCTTGGGGTCTCGTAATACGCCCATCCAAACTCATCGCGATTTTAGCGATGACCCAAGGCAAACCGCAGCGCTGGACTTTTGTAAAAGGTTGAAGAATTTTTTCCCCGAGATTACTCAAGATTCCTTTACTCACCGATATTCCCGAATCACGGAAAACTTCATCGGCTCGCCCCGCATGAGCAGGATTCGGATCCTCACAAGCATAAACCACGCGAGTGATGCCCGCATCAATCAGGCCGGCAACACACGGAGGAGTGCGGCCATAAGTTGAACAAGGCTCCAACGTAACGTAGGCAGTAGCACCGCGCAGTGATTCCATGCCATGATTCCGCAACGCATCAGCCATGGCTTCGCGCTCGGCATGAGGCATTCCTGCTTTACGATGCCAACCTTTACCTAACAAAATTCCATTTTTGATAATCACCGCTCCCACTGGCGGATTGGGTGAAGTTTTTCCGATTCCGCGACGAGCCTCCCGGAGAGCCAAGTTCATCCAATTTTCATCCTCTGTCATGAAAGCGCCTCCTTTTTCTGCATCGCGATGAGTTCAGGTGCCGCGTTTTTCGTAGCCCATTTTTCATAATGGATCACGTGCCACTCTGCGCCCATTCGCATCGCCCACTCGCGCACCGCATCAGCCTCGACTTCTCCTCCCTCATGTCCGGGATAACACACAACCGTGATGATCCCTCCCGGCGCCACCAATTCTCTGGCAGCTTCCAGAGCCATCATGGTTTGCTCAGTCGAAGTAATGATCGAATGATCCGCACCAGGCAAGTATCCAAGATTGAACATCACCGCTTTCACGGGGTATGTCACGCGATCCCTCATGCAAGCATGAGAAATCAGATGCCATTGGTAGACTGATTCAGAAATCCCATGCAAATTCATCTGGCGTGTCGCGGACTGCAATGCCTCTTCCTGCACATCGAAACCGAACACCTTGCCCTGATCGCCGACACATTTTGCTAAAAACAATGCATCATGACCATTTCCAAGAGTTGCATCCACCACATGATCTCCCGGCTTGATCACCTGCTGCAACCAGTGTTGCGCCATTTCCGTCGGTTTTGGAAAAATCGATGAATTCATGAGTGCTTGTTGAGACTGGCAAAATATTCATCGACACTCAAGAAGGAATCCAATGGAGCACCATTCACCATACAAGTGACCAACTGTTCCGCCGCCCACGGGGCATAAAGCGATCCCTTGGACCCCAAGCCATTCAAGACATATACGCCATCCGCGATCCGCCCCACAACTGGTTGGCTTTTTCGCAAAATCGGACGAACACCTACTTCGTGAGTGATGACGTCGAAATTTTCTCCACCCAGAAACCGAGCCATTTCCATCAATCGTTTTCTTCCTGCCTCCGTGGGCCCCCGATCCCATTCATCCCACTCATAAGTAGCGCCGATCTTGTAGCAATCCTGTCCCACGGGAACCAGCCATCCTTGCCCCGTGACCATTCGTTTCTGCCGCCATGATGCAGCGTGAACTGTGAGAATTTCGCCGCGCGCGCAACGATGCTTCCAAGGAATCGGATTGCCACGAATGAGTCCTTGTGATCCCTCACAAAAAACCGTCATCGCATCGGCAAAGGGAGTGCGGATTTCTTCGTGAATCATCAGCCCGCGCGCCCTGAAAAAATCTTTCGTCGCCGATAAGAACATCGGAACATCCACTCTGGCACCCCCACGCAATATGACCGAGACCTGCTCATGCCAAGACGAATCATGGGAAATTTCTTTTACCCAGGAAGCCGCTGCCCCTTGGCTGAACTTGTGACTCTTCTTTGTAAAATCAGTCCGATCCAGCAAACGCACGACCTCAAGTTCATGCCAAAAAATACAATCGAGATGCCTCTGGCAACTCTGATAAAATTGCAGCGCGTATGCACGCCGGATGGCGAAGTCTTCCGCTACCGCACAGTTTTTTCCTGTCACCGGATGAATGAGGCCCGCAGCAACTTGTGAGCTGCCGGGTCGTCCTGAATCAAACACTTGGAATGGAATACCACGCCGCCATAAATGCCACGCCGTGCATGCACCGGCCAGGCCCATGCCAACGATGAAAATCGGCTTCATTTGGTCCGCAAACTTTCTTTGATCCCATCATTGGGATCCAAGCGATCAGGGAGGTAGCCTTTGGCGTAATCGAAAAGCCAGTGATGATGGTATTCAAAATAATTCTCTTTTTGCTCCTTGCTCAGACGATTCCAGATCGCAATGTTCAGGGCGCGCGTGACTTTCTGCATGGAATGCAATGTCAACTGCCGGCCTTTGCGCGCTTTTTGCACCTGCTTGTGGTTGAGTTGCTCGGGAGAAGCCTCCACCAAATCATGATTGCTAAAGCCCCATTCTACCATCAACCGATCCAATGGTTGTATTCCGTGATCACGTTCCTCCGTCATTTTCTGGAAGGAACTTTATCACCGATTCCTGATTTTGCCTATGGAAAAGCAAAGATCTGCTTGCATGAAAAAGACTGATCTACCGATCCCTTGACAAAGAAGAAATTTTAGACAAATTCAGCCTTCGTGTCGCTAGGCGATACGTTGTGACTCTATCACATCCAACCCATCCAACCTATGATCGAAGTTGAACATTTAACCAAACATTTTGGTCCGAAATATGCGGTCAGCGACCTGTCATTCACGGTCAAGCCGGGCGAGGTTCTCGGTTTCCTGGGACCTAACGGCGCGGGCAAATCCACCACGATGCGCATGATTACAGGCTTCATCACCCCCAGTTCCGGAGATGCCAAGGTCTGCGGGCACTCGATTGTTGATGAGCCTTATCTTGCCAAACAAAAAATCGGCTACTTGCCCGAATCGGCACCGCTTTACAACGACATGACCGTGATCGGATTCCTGAAATTCTGCGCCGATGTGCGCAATCTCAGTGGTGCTGCCAAAAATGATGCCGTCGAACGTGCCATCGAGACCTGTTTCCTGCAAAATGTGGCGAAACAATCGATCGACACTCTTTCCAAGGGGTACCGGCATCGCACCTGCCTGGCCCAATCGCTGCTGCACGATCCGGAGGTATTGATTCTCGACGAGCCCACCGATGGTCTCGATCCGAACCAAAAACACGAGGTAAGACAACTGATCAAACGTCTCGGGCAGAGCAAGACGATTCTTTTCTCCACCCACATTCTCGAGGAAGTGGACGCGTCTTGCACCCGCGCCGTGATTGTGGATCGCGGTCGCATCGTCGCTGATGGCACGCCTGAGGAATTGAAAAAACAAACACCGAGCGGTTCGTTGCACGATTTGTTCCGACAACTGACCACCCACGATTCGGCCCATAGCGCGGCGTAACCCAAACCCCTATTTTTCCTCCATGAAACACATCTGGACCATCTTGAAACGCGAGCTTGTCTCCTATTTCACCCAGCCTACCGCCTACGCAATCATCCTCATCTTTCTGGTGATTTCGTTACTGTTTAACTTCACCTTCGGCGCATTCATCCTTGCCGGAGATGCCAATCTCGAATGGTCGTTCCTGTTCTGGCATCCGTGGCTCTATATGCTTTTGGCTCCCGCCGTAGGCATGAGGCTTTGGTCGGATGAGCAGCGCAATGGGACGCTGGAATTGCTGGGAACCTTTCCGATCCCACCCTGGACCGCCATCATCGGCAAGTATCTCGCAGCAGCAATTGTATGGCTGATCGCTCTGGTTCTCACGTTTCCCATCATCATCACCGTGAACTACCTTGGTGAACCCGATAACTGGCGCATTTTCTCCGGTTACTTGGGATCCTATCTCACCTGCTGCGTGTTCCTGGCCATCACCATGCTGGTGAGTGCCTGCACTCGTGACCAGGTAGTATGCCTCATCGTTTCCGTAGCAATCTGCACCTTCATGGTTTTGTGTGGCTACGAGGCCTTGATTCGCGAACTGACCAAGTTCCGCATCGACTTCCTCGTCGAGGCTCTGATCTCTCTCGGTGTCTGGGATCACTTCCGTTCGCTGACGCGTGGCATGTTCCGCTACCAGGACATGGTATGGTTTGCCTCGATCATTTTCACCTGCCTGCTCGGCACATCGGCCATTCTCTCCGCCAAACGCGCATAAACTCTTATCACTCACTACCATGCAACACCTGAAAACCACACATCCTGTCGTTCGCGCCGCCTTTGGCATCACGGCGCTCGTGTTGATCGCCTTCCTCGCCAACTGGCTGATTTCACTCACCTCTTTTGGCACCAAGGGCGCGGATTTCACCGAGGACAAAGTTCATACATTATCCAAGGGAACAAAATCCATTTTGTCCAAACTCGATGCACCCGTGACGATCCGTTACTATGCTTCACGAAAAAATGAAGCACTGCCTCGAGAGACGAAATTGTTCATTCGCCGCATCGACGACATCCTCAAGGAATACGTCAACTTGTCCAACGGCAAGATGCGCGTGGAAAACTTGGATCCTCAGCCCGATACCGATGCCGAAGACTCGGCAAATCTCGATGGCATTCAAACGCAGAACATCAATCAATACGAAAACGTATCCCTCGGGCTTGCGATCTCATGTCTGGACCAAACCACGCGTCTTAACATCGATCCTTTCGACACCCAATCGCTTGATGAGCAGGAAACCATGTTTGAATACAACCTCTCGCGTGCGGTAGGCGAAGTCACCGCAGTGAAGAAGCCTGTCATCGGCGTCATGAGCGCCTTGAACCTGAAACCTAGTCCAGCAATGATGCCCGGACAACAAGGAAACCCTGGGTGGGTGATGATGCAGCAATTGGGGCAGACCTACGAAATCCGCGACCTGGAAATTGCCGCTACAGAAATTCCGGATGACGTAAACGTATTGCTGCTCGTCCATCCAGCTGGGATCAGTGCCGATACCGAATTTGCCATCGATCAGTTTATTTTGCGTGGCGGCACACTCATCGCATGTCTTGACGCCTATTCGTTCGAGGCAGCAGCTTCGGCTGGCGGAAATCCAATGTTTGGCGGCGGTGGTGGCACCCCAGTCGCTTCCACCCTGCCCACACTGCTACCCGCATGGAATATCAACTTTGAAAATACCCAAACACTTGCCGATGCCAAGTATCGCACGATTCTTCAAGGCAATCGCCCCGGTTATGCCATTTTGAGTTTACCAAAGGAATCCATGCCGGACAAATCTGACGTGATCACCAAAAATCTCAACGACCTGTTCTTTGTTTTGCCCGGCGCCATCACCAACCAAGGCAACAACGGACTTGCGTCGTCATCACTTGTGAAATCTTCGACACAGGCCGGATTGGTTGATGCCATGGAGGCATCACAATTCAGCAGCAACATCGCCATCAGCAACCGCAGGGCTTACGATCTAGTTACGCGACTGACGGGACGGTTCAAGACCGCGTTTCCCGATGGCAAGCCCGGTGAGAAAAAAGAGGAAGAGTCGAAACCCGCTGAAGGCGAGAAAAAGCCAGAGGGAGAAGAGAAAAAGTCCGATCAAGCCAAGCCGGAAGAATCGAAGTGGCTCAAAGAAGGCAAAGCTGACTCCAGTGTTTTCATCATTGCCGATACCGATGCTTTCTCCAACCAAGGAGCCTACCGCATCCAGAACATGGGTGGTATGCAGGCAGCCATGCCCTACAATGGCAACTCGGTCCTGCTGTTGAACATTATCGACCAAGCCGCTTCATCAGCCGACCTGATTGGTGCCCGCAGCCGCGCATCGATCCGCCGCCCTTTCACGCTCATTCGTGAAATGGAAGCTGCCGCAGAGAGTACCACTCAGGACAAACAACAGGAACTGCAGGCGAAACTGAAAGCAGCTCAAGATCGCCTTGCCAAGATAGCTGCGGATCGCAACAACAGCCGCGATGTGCGTCTGGCTCCCGAGCTGGAAGCCGAGGAAAAGAAATTCCGCGAAGAAGTCACCGAAACCAACCGACAAATCCGTGATTTATACAAAGACCTGAAGCGGGACAAAGACGCATTGTCGGCACGTATCATCGCGCTCAACCTGATGGGCATGCCCGGAATCATCTTGCTTTCAGGACTTGCTGTCGCCTTCTCTCGCCGCCGTTCCTCCCGTGCCCGATAACCCTATCTTGAACATCAACCATCGTCATCTATGTCGAAAAAAACAGTCATTCTATTATGGACCATCGTCGCGGCACTTTCCGTGAGCGTGATTTCGATCAAATCCCGCAGCCGTGACACAGGTGAAGCCCTTACGGAACGTCGCCGCGGTCAAACGTTGCTCTCATCGTTTCCCGCAGCCGATATCTCATGCATCAAGGTCAAAGGAGCCGATCAATCGGTGACCCTCAATAAAACCGCCGATGGTTGGGTCGTTGCAGAGCGCAACAACTACCCGGCAAACTTCAGTAATATCAACAATTTGCTACGAACCGTGGAGAGCGTGAAAATCAACCACGCCATCGAAGCGGGCCCTAGCTACGGCAAACGTTTCGGCATGGATTTAACGGCGAAAAAACAGGCGGATCATGGCGTAGAGCTGACTTTCCTGAAGGCCGATCAATCCAACGCTGCTACGATTTTCCTTGGCAAGGATTCTTCGGGTGGCGGACGGTATATCCAGAACGCAGCCGACACTTCGGGCATTTATGTCACGAGCGAAAGCTTCCCCACGGCCTCGACCAACCCAAAAGATTGGCTGAACGAAGCATTTATCAGCGTCGATAAAATTACATCCGTCTCGGTTACCAGCGCTGGAAAACCCGATCAAATCGATTGGAAGCTCACTCGCGCCGATGAAAACGCCGAGTTTTCGTTAGATGGAGCGAAACCTGAAGAAAAGCTTGATAACAACGCCACGGCCGCACTCAAAACGGTTCTGGCATCGGCTCGCTTCCAGGACGTTTCCTCGGCAGAATTAAAGGCGGTGAATGAAGCCACCGATCGTCGAGTGGTCAACATTGGCACCAAAGATGGTTTCACTTACACGATTCATCTGCTAGCCAAGCCCCCGGTGCAAGTTCCCGGCACCTTGGCACAACCGGGTGAAACTCCACCGGCTGCGGAAGAGAACTTCCAAATGACAGTCAAGGTCGAGGGCAAATTTGCGACGGAACGCACCAAACCCGCCGATGAAAAACCTGAGAACGCCAAGACCGCGGATGAGGCATTCCAAGCATCGCTCAAGACATTGCAAGATAAACTCAAAACAGAACAGGGCTATCAAGGCCGCGTTTATGAGGTTTCCAAATACACCATCGATTCCCTACTCAAGCCACGTGCCGATCTTTTGACAAAACCGGCAACAGATTCGGCCACAGGCGGAAGCACCAGTGGCGCGATCGAGGCTACCACACCTCCCGTATCCATCGATGGTCCTTGAGACATCGACAGCTAAAATGGATCACCATCCCATCCTGACCGCGCGCGCCGTGGTCAGGATTTTTGGTCCATAGAGGATCTCGTTGACGTCACACGTTTCTATCAGTATGGTGAACCATCTCCTCATGCGCTGGTTATTACCATTTTTTCTACTCTTCTTGTATCACCCTCTTAGCGCTCAAGAAGTTACGAATCCAAAAGCGACTCCTGCCGTGCCTGCGGAGCCGGTGGAAAGCGAAAAAATCCGTGCGCTGAGAGTATTAACCGAGTCGCTTCGTGCGCTCGAAACCGAACGCAGCGGTCAGCGCGACTTACTAAAAAAAGCCACCGCTGAGGAACAGAAAAAGGAAATCACCGCAGAGATCGAGCGCATATCCACCAAGATCAAGGAACTCAAGACATCATTCACCATCACAGCGACTGGCATCAATCCTGACGACAACCAGACACAAAACACCACGCCACTGAGCCTCAGTGAGGAACTGAAAAATATTTTCCAACCAGCGATTCAAGAATTGCGTGAAGCCACGGCCCAGCCTCGTGAAATTGAGAGCTTGAAAACACAGGTCATTCAGTGGACGGGAAAAGTCGCACTGGCCAGATCCGCAGTCAGTCAGATCGACGCATTACTCAAAGAGAGCAAATCCGAGGAACTCACGCGGGAATTAACCTCGGCGCGCAAGGCATGGGAAAAACGTTTGTTAGAAGCAGAGACCACGCTGGCGAACAACACTGTGCAACTCGAGGAGCGCAAGCGCAACGCACCATCGGTCGTTTCCTTGTTGGCCAATATGCTCGCCCATTTCTGGCGTAACCGCGGGCTCAGTCTGTTAATCTCAGTATTGGCTCTGGTAGTCACACTCTTTGTCCTGCGCCGCAGTTATCGGGAATTCCGCAAAGTGAGTCCGATCCATAAAAAGTATCATGATACCCTCACAGCGCGGTTGGTCGATGTCTTTGCGAGTCTTTTCATCACACTGGCATCGGTCTTTGCGATGGTTTTAACTCTCTACATCCGCAATGACTGGCTTTTGCTCACCGCGGTTTCCATTTTATTTATCGGTTTGGCATGGGCCTCGCGCACCGCACTGCCGCCCTACTTCGAACAAATTCGCCTGATCCTCAATCTCGGCACAGTTCGCGAAGGAGAACGCATTATTTACAATGGTCTGCCGTGGCGCGTGGATTCTCTGCATTTTTTCTGCGTTCTCCACAATCCCGACCTTACAGGTGCCACACTGCGATTGCCCGCAAAAACCCTGCTCTCAAGCTACTCTCGCCCATCCATGGACAAGGAACCATGGTTTCCCACTCGCATCGATGACTGGGTCATCCTCGACGATGGAGTCATGGGTAAAGTCGTACAACAAACCCCCGAGCAAGTGGTGTTGGTGAAACTGGGAGGCTCTTATAAGACCTACCCGACTCTCACCTACCTTGCGAAAAATCCTGAAAATATTTCTCCACAATTTTCGGTATCGACCACCTTCGGGCTCGACTACCAATACCAATCCATCGCCACCACAGATATACCCAGCATCATGCAGACCAAAATTTACCAATCCATGGTTGAGGAATTTGGTAATGATCGGGTGCGCTCGGTGAGTGTGGAATTCGCTTCCGCATCCGCTTCTTCGTTAGATTTTCGTATCACTGCCAGTGTCAGTGGCGAATTGGCACCGCAATACAATATCATCCAACGAATGTTGCAACGTGGTGCTGTCGATACCGCCAATGAAAACCACTGGGTCATCCCCTTCCCGCAGCTCACTGTCCACCAACGAACGAAAGCATGAGGAAATTTCTGATACTGATCATCGTTTTTTCCTGCTGCCATGCCGCGCCACGCGCGATGCCCGTGGAGATCAAAGCCCCCCAACACCGCGTGATCAAACATCAAGGTGTCACCTTACAGGCTGTCATCTTTGATGCCCGTTCGCACCGCCTTCGGCTCATTGACCAACCTCGTGGCCCGGGTAGTTTGTTTGTGAATGCGGAAGCCGCCGCGAAATCCGTGGAAGGATTGGCCGCCATCAACGCGGGGTATTTCACACCCGAGGGCAAGCCACTCGGAGTGATGATCAGCCAAAGCAAAAAACTCGGGGGCAACAATCCCTCATCGCTCGGCTCCGCGGTATGGTTCGAGGCCAAGGGGAAAACCGGAATTGTGCGAAGAGAAAAAAGCAACTTCAATGCTCCGGAACTGTTGCAAGCCGGACCTCTGCTTGCGGAAAATTCGCAGCCTGTGAACGGTCTGGAAAACATCAAAACCAGCGCGCGCTGTTTCATCGCATGGGATGGTGGCAGTATGTGGATGATTGCGCGCACATCGCCGTGCACACTGGCCCAGCTATCGAACAGTATTGCGGGAAAAAACCCCTGCGGTTTTATCATCGCCACAGCACTCAATCTCGATGGCGGGACATCCGCTGATCTCTATGTCAGCGCACACATCGACGGCGGACCCGGCCTGTATCGCGCCCTATGGAATAAACCGGTGCGGAATTTTCTGATACTGGAAAAACGCTAGCATTGCTGCGAAAAAACGATTGTGTCTTGTTTTTGGAGTATCAAAAACTGGTTCACACAAATCATCAGAATTGTCCGTTCAGCTTGCGTGCCATCCAAAAAAGCGCGAGCAGGGTGATAATGACGCTGATGACAGCCCAGTGATGCCACAGTGGGATACGGTTTTCCAAGGGACGAGGCTCGGGCAGCGCGGTGATTTCGCGTATCAGATCCGGTAACGCATCGGGCGGAATCATCCGCGCACGCGCGATACGTGACATTTCTTCCAACACTTCCGGTCTAGCAGGTTGACCGGTTTTTTCAAGATCCACGGTTTGCGCCAAAAGTGTGGTTTCCACGGGTTTGGTATCGTCATCCACAATGCCCGCACTCAATTTCCAAGCACCGGGAGCATCGATCATGAATCGTCCCGTAAAACTTCCCCAAGAGTTGTCGTCCTTGCCGAGATCAAGCATACGAGTGGCACCACTGGGCGCCGTAAGGTTGAGAGCCACTTTACCATCCTGCAATGGAGCGCCGTTTCTATCGAAGGCATTGGCGTGGAGCGTCACGGTATCTCCGGGTGAAGGGCGTTCAGGGGTATAAAAAATGCGCACGCGCTGACCCGCGGCCATATTGCGTTGGTAGGACATCCAGCGGGCGACTTGCCCCCAGAAGCGGTAGTGGTATTTGTCTTCCACACCACGCCGCCAGCGCCAGGCGGAATCAATACCCATGTGGAGAATTTTTCCACTGCCTGCGGTTTTGGTAATGATAAGAGGAATGCGACCATAATTCCCCGAGCTCCGGTTCGCATGGACAGCGAGCACCGTGGTGCCGGCCTTGGCACGTTCAACAGGGGCATGCCAATAAAAACCAGGCAGGCTGCGCCAGACGATAGGATTATCCTCCTCCGTATCGCCCAACATGGTGAGCAAAGACGACGCACCGTCCGATGTCAGAGCCAAAGGCGAAGCACTGGTCTCGACAATACCGGTTTTTTTCGAGGCATCCAATACCACGGGTAACAAATCCGAGAGCTCGGTATCGAGTAACGAAAACTGGTTGCCTTGAGGACCGGGGAGAAACACCAGGCCGGATGCTTGATTCTCCACGAGGCCGCGGATGAGTTTGCATTGATCTCTGGTGAGTTGATCGTTACCGATGCCAACGTCGCCAAGAAAGATGACGTCGTATTTCGAGAGATCTTCGATTTTATCGGGAAATTTTTCGATGTAGTCGGGACCTCCACCGATACCAAGCTGCGGGTGAAACAGCAAGCAAGAGAGCTCCACACCCGGATCGCGCGATAGCGCGTTGCGGAGGAATCGGTATTCCCAGCGGGGCAATGATTCCACCACCAACACGCGAATTTTTTCCGGTTTGCCGGCAATGGTGAATTTGCGCGCGTTGTTCGATGGAACCAGTTCCCCTTGCGCCGCGGGAAAGGAAAGTTCCATGGTGGAGGATCCTTCTTTCTCCAACTTCCACAATATGGTATCATAAGTGGTCTTGTTCGGTGGCAGGGTGATGGTTTTGGTACGTTCGCGTCCACTTTCATCGCGCACGCGTATCGTGGTGCGAACCTCACGATCAAGACTGCTGCGGATGGTAAACGGGATTTGCAGGTTCTCTCCAACAATACCGTAAGTGGGCGCGTTCACAGCGAGCAGGTCAAGATCGGGCAATCGCACCTTCGAACCTGAGGGAATGGTGAAAAGGGGGATTTTACGCAGCAAAAACTTTTGTGCGGCAGATACCGGTGGCTGCCCAAGATTCCAATCGCCATCTGAAATCACAATCGCAGCACGCAAGTTGGTTTCCTGCTCCAGCATTTCTTCCAACGGTGTCGTAAGGTCGGTGCCAGCGGAGGCCTGCAGTGCTTGATCCTGGGGTGGTGTCGAGAATGCGCGTTTGATCAATTCGTTCTTGCCCTCCGCGGAAAGAGCGTTCCAAAGGTCGGAGTCTAACACTTTTTTCGCAAAGTCCGCGCGGGTAACGATTTCTTTCTTCGGCGAAAAAATTTCGGGCAACTCTGCATCGGTGGTTTGCATCGATTTTGAATCATCCCATACAATGGCAATACGCGGCTTGGTGGTGGGATTGATGACGGTGAGCCACTCAGGTTGGAACATCAGGGCGACCACCAGCAATGTGATGAAAAAACGAAGAAATTCCAGCAGCGCGCCGCGTTTTCTGTTAGGGCTACGGCGATACCCCAGCACACACAGAGTCGCTACGACCACAATTGCCACCAATCCCGTGATCAGAACCGGGATGGTCGGGGAAAAATGCAGATGGTGGATATGGAAATTCACGGAGTCGGGGAAAACGGTTAGGCAGGCTTGACAACGCGCGATGACGCGAACGGAGCGGGCTTGGGAAGACAAAGCAAGGCCTCGGCGATCAGGAAAAACAATACGGCCGCGAGAAACAGTTTCCAGATTTCCTTTTCCTCGCTGTCCGCAGTGTTGGATGCCGTCTCTTCAAAAGTGCTGTAGCGCACGCCTTCGAACAAAGGCTTGAGTTCGGTTTTTTGCAAGGCGAGTGGATCATACTCTGTTGCAGGAAGATTGGCGGCGATTACGCGCTCGCCGAGGCGGTAGACACCTGCGGCGAAGGCATCATCGGCATCCGATGATTCAGCGAAATCATCGATGCGCGCGCGTACTTCGGCATTGCGTGGCAGTGCATCGCCACGGTTGACTTCTGCCAATAATGCGGCATCGAACCGGGTGGATCCCGCAAGCACCGCACGCTGAATTGCGGGCAACAGCAAGTGGGCATCACCCAGATTGCTCCAGGTGTAATCGGGCGTGGAAGAGAAAAACCATGCCGTGCCTCGTTCCATCACGATGCGCGAAAGAAACGGCTTGTTATCATCCCAGGTGGCCAGCGTGGTGCTGGATCCGACGGGACCCTCCGCGATTTGTTTGTTGATGGCACGAAAGGTTTGTCCGGCCAGAGATTCGCCGTTCAGAGTGTCACGCAGCAGACCATCGTCGTGATTCCACTGCTGGAGAATGAAAAACTTTCCTTGAGGCGCGGTGCTTACTGGCGACCACTGGATGTTCTGAAACTTGAATGGGCTGTTTTCCATCGGTGGAAAAAAAAGAACTTGCCCTCCGGCGTTGAGAAACTCGGTGATCGCTTTGGCTGCCGCTTCTTGTGGCAGAGGTGCAGCCCACAGGATGGCGGAGTATTCATTCAATGCGGTAACTTTGGTGAGGAATTGCGATGGAGCTATGCTCTCACTGGATTGCCCGGCATATCCCGTGGGAGCCGCTGCGGCGGCGAGATAAGTGGCGCATTCACCCGCCGCGCTGACGATGAGCGACTTGACGGGATGGGCATCACCATAAGTGAAAAAAACCGTGTTGTCGCGCGGATTGGAATCGCCGGGAATGTTGAGCCAACCCTGGCCTTCGACTTGTTTTGGGGGCAACTTGACGCGTTTTTGAAAACGCAGGACTTGCCCCGGGACCGTGATCGAATCGGTGGTTTTGATGCCATTGAGTGCCAAAGTCAGAGGTAAGTTTACGGGGCTTTGAGCATCACCCGAGCGTTGCACCTCGAGATCGAGTAAAAGTTCATCAGCACTGCGGTAGGATGACAGCAAATGCAAAGAGACATTTGATTTCGTGGGATTGCCCAGAGAGAGGATGCGCACGGAGGGCTTCTGTGGCGCACTTTGCAAGGTGGCGATCGCCGTGGTCCAGCGCTCGTTTTCGCGATCCCAATCCGCGTATTGCATGTCAGAGGCGATCCATACTTCCGTTTTTCCCGGTTGGGTTTCGAGGATGAACTCAGCGGCACGTTGCAGCAGGGCGGGAATGCTAGCCGCGGCATCGGTGGCGCGGGTGTTGGTGATCTCGGTCAAGCTCTCCGGAGAGGGAATGTCCTGCGGTATTCCCGTGGCGGAGTCGATTAATACCAATCTTGTCGCGTCGAGGGATTTCATCGCATCACGCACGCGGTCGATCGCCAATTCCCGCCGCGAAGCGATGGTATTGTCTGCCGTGGTTTCCATCGAGGGCGAGCGGTCGAGGATCAGAATGACGGTATCGAGCTGACTGGCGCCCCATCCGAGTAGCCCGCCGATCATCGGACGAGCTACGGCAAAAGCAAGACAGGCGATGCCGAGCGTGCGGGCCGTCAGGATCAGGATGTGGCGGAGTTTTTTCTTTCCACGTGATTCACGTGTTGCCTTGAGCAAGAATTGCATGGCGGCCCACTGCAGCGTCTTGTGACGGCGACGATTCAACAAGTGAATGATCACCGGAATCGCAGCGGCGCAGAGGAACCAGAGCAGTGGTTGTTGGTAGAAGGACACGGTGAAGGTCTAAAAGGAAAAAAATCTTGAGGTCGGAAAGCTGAATGGATCTAATGTCTTATGTCTGTGAGCGAAGCGTTCTGATTTTTGATAGAGGATTGTTGATATTTGATTTGGCGGAATCGATGATGATCAGCGTTTTCCTTTCTTCGGAAGACGATTGAGCAGGAAGTCGCGAAGCAGGGGTTCGAGTGGGGAGTCGGTAGTGACAAGTTGGTAATCAGCGTGGACGTTGTGACAGGCACCTCGCACGTTGCTGAGAAATTCACGCAGAGCTTCCTGATATTCATCAGCGATCAAATTGGGCTCGACGACAAGAACGGTGTTGTCCTCCATGTCGACAAAACGGTGGGGTTTATCGAATTGGAAAGCAATTTCCTGCGGGTCCATCAGATGAAACATGCAGATGTCGTGTTTGCGATAGCGCAGGTGTTGCAGTGCGTCTTCCAGCGCGGCGGTGTCGCAGAACAAATCGGATAGAATCACCACTACGGCGCGCTGGCCGATTTTTTCCGCAATCTGGTGCAGTGCCGCGACGAGGCCCGTCTCGCCCTGTGGATTGAGGTCTTGCAGGGTGTGGTTGATCAACTGCAAGTGCGCGGGGCGGCGACGCGGCGGGATCTCGATGTGCAAAGCATCACGGCAAACCGACAGCCCTGCTGCATCGCCCTGATTGACCAGCAAATACGCCAGGTTGGCGGCGATGCGACTGGCATATTCGATTTTCGCCATGCCTTTTTCCGCAAAGGCCATGGAGCCGGAATTGTCGACAACGAAATAGGCACGCAGATTCGTATCGGCCTCGAATTCCTTGATGTAATAGCGATCCGAGCGGGCGTATGCTTTCCAATCGAGCCGACGCGTGTCATCTCCTGGCACATACTTGCGATATTCCGCGAATTCCACGGATGAACCACGATGCGGCGAACGATGTTTCCCCGCGACGTTACCCAACATCGGCAAACGGGCCTCGACCGGGATGGCCCCCAGCCGGACAAGCAAATCGTGATCGAGAAGCTGCGTAGGCATGAGAATTATGACTCGCGCATTTCGGCAACGAGGCGTTCGACAACTTTCTTCGAGGTCATGCCTTGGGATTCGGCGGCGAAATTGGTGATCACGCGGTGAGCCAACACCGGGGATGCCACAGCTTCGATATCTTCCAATCGCACCATGTAGGATCCCTTCAGTGCCGCGCGTGCTTTGGCACCGAGGATCAAATATTGCACGGCGCGGGGACCAGCACCCCAGCCAACGAGCTCCTTCAGCCATGCTGGTGCATCGGACTCCTGGGGGCGCGTTTTCCGCACGATATTCACGGCGTAGTCATAAATGTGCTCAGGCACTGGCACGCGTCTTACGAGTTGCTGGAATGCCAGGATCCTCTCTCCGCTGAGAAGAGATTGGAGGCGACCCTTCGCCGCACCGGTCGTTTCACGCGCGATGCGTTTTTCTTCCTCGGCAGTAGGATAGCCAACCTCGATGAGGAACATGAAACGGTCGAGCTGGGCTTCCGGCAGGGGGTAGGTTCCCTCCTGTTCGATGGGGTTCTGCGTGGCGAGCACGAAAAATGGTGGCGTGAGTGTGTATGTATTGCCCAGGACCGTGACTTTTTGCTCCTGCATCGCCTCAAGCATGGCCGACTGTGTTTTGGCGGGAGCGCGGTTGATTTCGTCAGCCAGCACGATGTTCGCAAACAACGGGCCTTTGATGAATTCGAACTGTCGCCTTCCGCCGATTCCCGTTTCCTGAATGATATCCGTGCCGGTAATGTCTGCAGGCATCAAGTCCGGCGTGAATTGGATGCGGTTGAAGGAGAGATCGAAAGTCTGTGCGACCGAGGAAACAAGCAGTGTCTTGGCGAGTCCTGGAACGCCCATGAGCAGGGCGTGACCACGCGCGAACAAACAAATTGCGAGATTTTCGATCACCTGTTGTTGGCCGATGATGGTCTTGCCCAATTCATCGCAAAAAGCCTGATACGTTTTCCCTAGTTCATCGATCGCAGCCACATCATCCGATGGCAAACCATCGTTCGTTACCGGAATCGGTTCAGGAGTTGGTGATGGTGCGGCAGGGACGGGCGTAAAGCCGAAATCCGAAGAAGGTGTGGCGAAATCCTGTGTTGGTTCCATGCGTTTGGGATGGGTGCTGGGTTCAAGTTGAGCATTTGCGGGAACTTTGTCGAGAATCCGTTCCAAAAAACTTTGGAAACAAATCCACATACGTAGCACGCAGCATTGCTAAAACGATACCGAGCGGGTATTTTATCCTAAAATCTGCCAATCCCGGATGGACTTCAGTTGATCATGTTTCGCTGATATCAAAAGATCACCCAGACCAAAATCGCGTGAAAAATCAAAATCACGAGAGTTCGATCCCACAAAAAACGATCATATTGCTATGACTCGAAAGGCAATGGATCGCTACTGATTGAAAAACCTCGCGGACTTGAGCGTAATACTTAGCTCAATACGTCATCATGAAATACCCGACACTCACCTGTGCGATCGCCTGTGCCTTGACCTTACCGGCAGCGGCGATCCCACCCGCACTCGATTTCACGCCTCAAGCCCAGGTGCCATTTTTGAGCCCCGGTGAGTTTCTCAAAACCGTGCAACTGCCCGAGGGTTACCGATTGGAATTGGTTTTAAGTGAACCTCAAATCAAAGAACCGGTCACCATCGCCTTCGATCCAAACGGGGCGATGTATGTGGCAGAAATGCGAACCTACATGCAGGACATCGATGGCACCGATGAAATCACCCCGCGCAGCTTGGTAAGCAAGCACGTAAGCAGCAAGGGCGACGGAGTCTTCGATAAACACACGGAGTATCTCAAGGATCTACTACTCCCGCGCATGATCCTGCCTCTCGATGATCGCATTCTGCTAGGCATCACCAATACCTCCGACCTAACAATTTATAGCGATCAAAACCGTGACGGCGTGGCCGATACCAACCAACTCTGGTTCAAGGGTGGCGCGCGCGGTGGCAATATGGAGCACCAACCCAGTGGTTTGGTGTGGGGCTTGGACAACTGGATTTACACCACCTACAATTCCTATCGACTCCGCTGGACTGGAGAAAACTCTCCCGCGCTGCAAGAACCCACTTATCCTAATGGAGGGCAGTGGGGACTTGCCCAAGACGACTACGGCAAGATGTGGTGGAGCAATGCCGGTGGGGAAAAAGGCCTGCACACTTTTCAAGTGCCCATCGTTTATGGCAATCTCAATCCTCCCTCGCAAAAAGAAAAGGACTTCGATGTCACCTGGCCTTTGGTCGGAGCACGTGATTACCAAGGAGGTCCGAATAAGTCACGCGATGATGGCACGCTGAATCACTTCACGGGTTGCGCCGGACAAACGGTATTTCGCGGTGATCGACTTCCCGCTGAACTTTACGGCAACGTGTTTCTCCCTGAACCGGTAGGACGATTGATCCGTCGCGCGGTGGTCAGCGATCGGGAGGGCCTCACCGTTCTCAGCAATCCACATCCTCAATCGGAGTTCATACGCTCCACCGATCTTTGTTTCCGCCCCATGAACATGACCACCGGACCGGACGGTTGCTTGTATATCGTTGATATGTATCGCGGCATCATTCAGGAAGGTAATTGGGTGCGTGAGGGATCCTATTTGCGCAAGGTCGTGCAACAATACGGCTTTCAACACAACGTTGGGCGAGGTCGGATCTGGCGTCTGGTTCATAAAGACTTCAAGCCCGGCCCACAACCTCGCATGTTGGACGAGAGTCCATCGCAGTGGGTAAAGCACCTGGCACATCCCAATGGTTGGTGGCGCGATACCGCCCAGCGATTACTGATCGTAAAAGGTGAAAAATCCGTTATACCCGAGTTGGAGCAAATACTGCAACAACATCCGAATCATCTGGCTCGAATTCACGCATTATGGACGCTGGAAGGACTGGGCGCGCTCACTCCCACGATGGCACGCCATGCTTACCAGGACAAAGACCCCATGGTGCGCGTGCAGGCCATTCGCGCCAGTGAGTCCTTGATCAAGGCGGGCGACGTTTCGTTTGTTGCCGACGTCAAATCCCGTCTCTCCGATCCTCATCCACAGGTAAAACTCCAATCCGTGCTGACGGCGAAGTTGCAAAAATTTCCTGATTGGAAAGAAATTGCCACCCAGCATCTGGTCACCACCGGCACTGCAGGATTGAAAGAAATCGGCGCCGCCATGCTCACCACCGGACCCACCGTAGGAAAAAACTTTTCCCCCGCCGATCGCAAGCAACTCGAGCGCGGGCTCAAAATCTATCAGGAGGTTTGTTTCGCCTGTCATGGCCCTGATGGTCAAGGCGCGCCGATTCCCGGCGCGAAAGGCCAAACATTGGCACCACCCTTGGCGGGATCGAAAACCGTGCGTCAAGGAGACGCGATTTTGCGTGTTCTGCTCAACGGACTGGAAGGACCGATCGAAGGCAAAACCTACGAATCCCAAATGATTCCCCAACACACCAACAGCGACCAATGGCTAGCTGATATCAGCAGTTACATCCGCAATGCCTTTGGCAACAGCGCTGCGTTAGTGGATGCCAAACAGGTCAAGAACTTGCGCAAAGAATTATCGGCACGCAGCCAACCGTGGACCATCGAGGAACTGCGAGCCTTGACACCACAGCCATTGCCGAATCGCAAGTCGTGGAAACTCAGCAGTAGCCACAATGCCGCGAGCATGGCAAAAGTGATTGATGGCGACCCGACCACTCGCTGGGACACCAAGACCGAACAAGTCCCCGGCATGTGGTTCCAGATCGATCTGCCCAACGCGACTTCCGTCTGCGGCATTGAGCTTCACTACAACGGTGCCGCGAACGATGGTCCACAGCAATACGAAGTGCAATCCAGCAACGATGCCAAATCATGGACCTCGCTCAGCAAAGGAAACGCCGCAGCAGGCATGACCACGATCCACTTCCCCGCCGCCACCACAACCCACCTGCGTATCCTGCAACATGGTCGTAAACCAGGAAAATACTGGAGCATTCACGAACTGGAATTGCTTACACCACCGAAATAACCAGCGCGCATATTCAGGCAAAAAAACGCGCCATCACAAAAAGATGACGCGTTTTTTTCATACCATTTTTCTGGTAGTCCGGATCAATGTCCTTCGTGATCGGCGAGATAGCGCTCGGCCTCCAAAGCCGCCGCGCACCCCTGCCCTGCGGCCGTGATCGCCTGACGGTAGTAATGATCCGCCACATCCCCTGCGGCAAAAAGTCCGGAAGTTTTGGTGGATGTGCGTCCGGGTGTTTGAAGAATGTAACCGTTTTCATCGAGGTCTACCAGACCGCCAAGGAACCCGCTGTTCGGCACGTGGCCAATCGCCACAAAGACGCACTTCACCTCGACCTCACGCTCGCTGCCGTCGATGAGGTTTTTGAGAAGGATCGCACGCATTTCCCCTTTTTCATCGGTGAGATAAGCGCTGACGCCGGAATTCCACAATGGTTCGATCTTGGGATTGGCCAAAGCCCGCTCCGCCATGATTTTCGAGGCACGCAGTTCATCACGGCGGTGCACCAGGTAAACCTTGCTGGCAAAACGAGTGAGGAACCCCGCTTCCTCGCAGGCACTGTCGCCACCGCCGATCACTGCTACCGGCACATCGGGATAAAACGCACCATCACAGGTCGCGCAGGAGGTGAGACCACGGCCGATCAATGACTGTTCATTCGGCAGACCAAGATGGCGAGGCGCCGCACCGGTCGCTACGATCACGGTCTTTGCCTCATGAGTGGCCGAACCGGTTTTGACGGCAAATGTGCCATCATCACGACGGGTTACGGACTCCACCATTTCATAGGCGATGCGGGTGCCGAATTTTTCCGCTTGGGCCTGCATGCGCATCATCAATTCGGGTCCCATGATGCCATCGGGATGACCGGGGAAATTCTCCACTTCCGTAGTGGTGGTCAACTGCCCGCCCGGCTGAGTGCCCGATAGCATCAGCGGGTTGAGGTTGGCACGTGCGGTGTATATGGCAGCGGTGTATCCCGCGCATCCGGTTCCAATGATGATAACGTTTTCCATGATAAATCTCCTCGCCAGTTTCAGGGATCACGCCGTTTTGTCAATCATGCATGCAGCGGATTGATGATTTGAGTGCACGAATTGCAAGCGCAGACCATTTTCGCCTTTTCTTCCCTGCCCGTTCGCGTCTCACTAGCGCTGTGCGACCACCGAAAAAATTCCGGCCTGAACCTTTTCCCTATCATCATGAGCTGACCCTGCGCATCGAATCCCTCACCAACCTCGGCATGGGGGTGGCGCGGGTGGATGGCTGGGTGGTCTTTGTGCCACACTGTTTGCCGGGCGAGACGGTCCGTGCGAGAATCTATCGAAATGAAAAAAATTTCTCCCAGGCTGATCTGGTCGAAGTCCTAACATCCTCAACCGATCGCGTGATACCTCTTTGCCCACTCTTCGGCGAATGCGGGGGATGTCAATACCAGCACTTATCCTACGAGGCCCAGCTCGCTTGGAAAACCCGTCAGGTCACAGAACTGATGAAACACATGGCGGCCGTCACTTTTCCGGTGAATTCTTGCCATCCTTCACCCCGACAATGGGGCTATCGCTCAAAAATCACTCCGCATTACCAAAAGCCCCGCGCGCCCGAGGAATTCATGCCCATCGGCTTTCTCGCGCAGGGACGTCGCTCCCAGATTCTCGACGTGCCGCAGTGCCCCATCGCCATGAAGGAAATCAACGAAGCTCTACCGGCTGTGCGTGAAGCCACTCGGCGGTCTCCAGGCAAAAAAGGCGGCACCCTGCTGCTGCGCGCCACTGTCGATTCTCAGAACCAACGTCATGTCACCACGGACAACAACGCGGTCGTCACCGAAGTCTGCGGGGCATCACGCTTTGATTTTCTCGCCGGCGAGTTTTTCCAAAACAATCCTTTCATTCTGGAAGAATTCGTCGGCTACGTGGCGAAACAGGCACGGTTGCCGGAAACGCGGTATCTGATTGATGCTTACTGCGGTTCCGGTCTTTTTGCGCTGTGTCTGGCCCAGCATTTCCAACAAATCGCCGCCGTAGAGGTCTCCGAGGCAGCTGTGGAATGGGCGCGCAAGAATGCCGAAAAAAACTCCGTCACCAACGCCACGTTTCTTGGTGCAAGCGCTGAAGCAATTTTCGACGGCATCACCTTCCCGGCGAAGGAAACCACCGTGGTCATCGACCCACCGCGCAAAGGCTGCACGCCCGAGTTCCTGCAACAACTGATCGCCTTTGCCCCGCGCCGTGTGGTTTATGTTTCCTGCGATCCCGCCACGCAGGTGCGAGATCTCGCCATCCTGCGCGATGCCGGTTTCACCCTGACCGAGGTCCAGCCCTTCGACCTCTTTCCCCATACACGACACGTCGAAAACATCATGACTTTCGATGGCCCGATGTGATCAACGAACCATCCGTTTTCTATCATGAACACCATCCCCAGCATCACTGTTACCGAACTTGCCGAACTCATGCATCGCAAATCAGACTTATGCTTGATCGATGTGCGGGAACCGGATGAGCATGCCGCAGCATCAATTGCCGGCAGCCAATTGGTTCCTCTGGCGACCGTGCCGGAACAAGCCAGCCAGTGGTCAAGAGATCAGGCGATCTACTTGCATTGCAAGGCAGGTGGACGCTCCGCGCGCGCAGCACAGTATTTGTCCGATCAGGGATTCACCCAAGTGACCAACGTCTCTGGCGGCATGGATGCCTGGCAATCGGCAGGACTGCCAGTGACTTAGTCCTCACACCCAAAGGTCAACCAGGTGAATCACTGCGAGTGGTTCGGAAAGTCATCGATTTGCACCAATTTCACACCATATGTGGCGGCGATTTCTGGCGCATCAGATGGTAGATAGGCATCACGATAATATACTTCACGGATGCCATAGGCACACAAGGTTTGCATACAAGCCGTGCATGGCATGGTTGTCGTCGCGACGATTTTTGCCTCTCCTCGCTTGAAAAGACTGCAAAGATTCACCTCGGCGTGAAGCATGAATTTCTGCCGTTTGTCCCGGTCTTCCCAAAAACCATCGGGAGCATCAAAACCCGGTGCCAGGCCATTGTAGGCGGTGGCGATCACACGGTTATCGTGATCGAGCGCCGCCGCACCAACTTTACGATAAGGGTCTTCCGAGCGCAAACTCGCCACATGCGCGAGAGCCATCGCGTATTGAGGAATCGTTAGACGCTGGGAAGACATGAAGTGTGAAAATCAACCGCATCCGCAACCACCACCGCCGCCGCCACCGCAGCATCCACCGCCTTGGGCTTGGGCAAAATCATCAGCAGTAGGAACACGGCCCAACTCCAAGGTCATGCCTACATACTTGCCGATGGAACGTTGCAGAGTCTCGAGCTCACGCTGTGCTTCAAGAAATCCGCGCGCAACATCGTTCGCCAGCAGAGCATCGCGCGCTTCCTCGAATTCGCTGATTTCGCGATTCGAAAGCTCAATGCCGGAACTTTGTTTGTGATGCAGTTCTTCACCGCGCTCATTGACGCTCTGATATTGCAAACGGGCGGCATCATCATCAAGGAAAGCCTCGACACGCTCGGTGAGCTTCAAAAATGTGGCATCGGTAGCGATGGTCGCACAGAGCTCACGCGTTTTATTCATGACAGCAGAATCTTCGGATAGGAGAGACATGCGCTACTCATACTGCTAGATGTCAGATTTGACAAGAGATAGCTGTGCAAAAAAACGGCCACCCCCCGTAAAGGGAGCGACCGTAGAAATAAGCAAAACGCTGAGATGTTAGACAGCAACTTCTGAAATAGTCTTCAACACGCGACCAGCGATGGCGTATGGATCACCTTGGCTATTAGGACGACGATCTTCCAGGTAGCCCTTGTAGCCGTTGTTCACGAAGCTATGGGGCACGCGGATTGAAGCACCGCGGTCAGCCACACCGTAACTGAACATGTCGATCGATTGGGTTTCATGCAAACCAGTCAAACGCATGTGGTTGTCGGGCCCGTAGACCGCGATGTGCTCATTGCGATTTTTCTCGAAAGCTGACATCAGTTTCTCAAAGTATTCTTTCCCACCTGTTTCACGCATGAATTTTGTGGAGAAGTTGCAATGCATGCCGGAACCGTTCCAGTCAGTCGCACCGAGAGGCTTGCAGTGGTATTCCACATCCACACCGTAGCTTTCGCAAACGCGGTTCAAGATGTAACGAGCTACCCAGATTTCATCAGCAGCTTTCTTCGAACCCTTGCCGAAAATTTGGAACTCCCACTGACCTTTTGCCACCTCGGCATTGATGCCTTCGTGATTGATGCCAGCTTCCAAGCAGAGATCGAGATGCTCCTCGACGATCTGACGAGCAATGTCTCCCACGTTTTTGTAGCCTACACCGCAATAGTAGGGACCCTGGGGTGCTGGGTAGCCATCTTTGGGGAAACCGAGCGGACGTCCGTTCTGATAGAGGAAATACTCCTGCTCGAAACCAAACCAGGTATCAGGATCATCGAGAATCGTTGCACGAGAATTGCTGGGGTGGGGAGTCACACCGTCGGGCATCATGACTTCGCACATCACCAGAGCGCCATTGAGACGAGTGGAGTCAGGGTAGATCGCCACAGGCTTGAGAACGCAGTCGGAACTACGGCCTTCGGCCTGTTGGGTCGAGCTGCCGTCAAAGCCCCAATTCGGAAGCTGCTCAAGAGTGGGAAACGACTCAAATGCTTTGATCTGAGTTTTGCTACGGAGATTAGGAACGGGCGTGTAACCGTCCAGCCAGATGTATTCCAATTTGAATTTGGTCATGGTAGTTATATGTATTGATTTCGAGGCGAGCGGATATTGGACAATTCCGACAAACTTACGAGTGAAATTTGCGAAATGTCAGTATCTCATCAGCGGGAAAGCAGGAATCACGCCAACTATTTTTCAACTATGAATTTTTTTCACCAATATTGCGTTTTTTTGAGCACTGAGGACGAGCAGTGCTCGATTAGGAGGAAAGAAAACTTTCTCGGCGATGCATTTTAGTGGAATTTCCCTACTTTTCCTATTACTGAAGGTTTTACGTTACTTCCGATGATTACTCTCTGCCAACAACTCGAATCCACACTCGCCTCGGTTCTCACAGAAATTTTGGGCTCATCGGCAAGCCCTGTCGTCACAGTGGCCCATGATCTACGTTTCGGTGACTATCAATCAAACGCCGCGATGGTATTGGCCAAGATGAACAAAATGAATCCTAGGGCGCTGGCAGAAAATATCATCGCACAATGGCCGGATGACGCGATTGCCACCGCGGAAATCGCAGGACCGGGATTCATCAACTTTCGCATCCATGCGAAGATCTTCGCCGAACGCATGCGCAACGCGGTGACCGACGCCCGACTTGGGGTGACTCAAGTCTCACAACCGCGCACCATCGTGCTTGATTTTTCCGCACCCAACGTGGCGAAACCGATGCATATCGGTCACATCCGCTCGACAATTCTGGGCGACAGCTTGTCACGCATCGCGCGCTTTCTGGGTCACAAGGTCATTACGGACAACCACATTGGCGACTGGGGCACGCAGTTCGGCATGGTTACCTGGGCGTGGAAACACATCCTAGACGAACAAGCACTCCTCGCCAACCCGCTCGCCGAATTACTCCGTCTTTATCGTCACTCCAGTGATGCCTCCAAATCTAATGAAACCATCCGTGAAGCATGCCGATTGGAACTGGTGAAATTACAGCAAGGAGATGAAGAAAATCTCGCCATCTGGACTCGCTGTCTGGAACTATCCAAACAGGGCCTGCAACAGATTTACAAGCGACTCGATGTTTCCTTTGATCACTGGCTGGGAGAAAGCGCCTACAATGAGCAACTCGCGCCGTTGGTTAAAAAACTGTTAGAAAAAAACCTGGCACGTGAAAGCGATGGTGCCGTTTGCATTTTCTCCGATGGTTCCGTCAACGATCCGACCAAGGACCCATTCTTGATTCGCCGGGACGGCGACTGGACGGATTTTCCGATGATGATTCGCAAAAGCGATGGCGGATTCAATTACGCCACGACCGACATCGCCACGCTCGAATTCCGTCACCGCGAGTGGCGCGCGGACTCGGTCTGGTATGTGGTGGACCATCGGCAGTCTTCCCACTTCCAGCAACTCTTCTCCGTGGCATCACGCATTGGACTGGATACGATGGATCTCCGTCACATCGCATTTGGCACGATCCTGGGCACGGATGGCAAGCCGCTTAAAACACGCGCGGGTGACTTGCCTCAATTGGCCGATGTTCTTGATGATGCAGTCACTGCTTCGCGCAAAACTGTTGAAGAGCGCAGTCGTCTTGAAACCGACGAAGAGAGAGCGCAGTTGGCAGAATTGATCGGCATCAGCGCGGTTAAATTCACCGAGCTCGCCCATCATCGATTGTCAGACTACGTCTTTGATCTCGATAAAATGGTGGCACTTGAGGGCGATACGGCACCTTATCTTTTTTACAGCTTCGTGCGTTCGCGTTCGATCTTCCGCAAACTCGACGAAGCCTATCAGGCTGGCGATGCAATCATTCTCACCGAAGATGCAGAAATCCATTTGGCTCGATTGCTCACTCGTTTTGCCGAGGTCGTTCCCGCGGTTCTCGATGACTGCCGACCCAATATTCTCACCAGTTACTTGTTAGAAGTGGCTCGGGCCTTTCACAGTTTTTTTGAAGCGTGTCCCGTGCTGAAAACACAAGGCATCACCCGTTACACAAGACTTACACTCTGTGATGTGACGGCGAAAACCCTGGAGAAGGGACTTGCGCTACTTGGTATCAACGTGCCCCAGAGAATGTAATCAAGAGCCTTATCAGGCCAACTCTGGTAAAAACAAAAAAGCCTCAATTCACAAGGAATTGAGGCTTTTTATGGCTCCGGTTCTAGGATTCGAACCTAGGACCTAGCGGTGAAAAACCTATATTTACCAATGATTTCAAGGTTAGTGTATGCACTTTTTGCTTGTTTTTGCCTATTTTGTGCCTACACTTAAAAACATGGCAACGCTCTACAAAAAGAAAAACAGTCCGTTCTACTACGCGCAGTATTTTGACGGAAACGGCGACCGCGTATCACGCTCCACAAGCACCACATCGAAGCGGGAGGCAACACGCATTGCCGAGCGATTCGAAGCAGAATCACGCGACGACCGCGCCAAGGCCACGCAACTTCCCAAGCAGTTTGCCGTGGTCCTAGAGCAAGTGACCCGTGAAGCCGCAGCCGGTGAACTCAGCCTTGCCCGTGCCGAGGAGTTTGTAAAAAAGCTCCACAAGCTCGCCAATCCCCGATTCGAAGAAAAGACCTTGGCGCAATACTGGCAAGCATGGGTGGATGAACAGGAACGGCACGTCTCGACCAGCACCGCGAATGGATACCGTCAAGACCTCGAACTATTCACCGAGTCACTAGGCAAGCGCATCATGACGGCACCGATTCAACAGATCACCAAGCAGCAAATCGACAGCGCGGTGGAATTGTTACGCAAGGAGGGCACCCGCAAGGCGACCACGATCAACAAGGCACTGGCAGCATTGCGCCGCGTTCTGGAGGCAGCACTTGCCGAGGGAGTGGTGACACATAACGCCGCCAAAACATGCCGGACACTCGCCACTAAGGACAGCACACAGCGCGCGCCTTTTACGCTTTCAGAAATCCGCGCACTGATTGACCACAAGCACACCTCCGACGAATGGAAAGGCGCGGTCATCATAGGAGCGCAAACAGGCCTCCGCTTGTCTGATATTCTCAGCCTCTCAGATAAGAACATCGAAGGAACGCGCCTCACTATCATTACAGCCAAGACAGGGAAGGCCGTCACCGTGCCACTGACACCCGCTTGCATTGGATGGATAGGAGAGCGCAAGGGTGAATTCTTCCCAACGCTCAAAGCACAGCAGAAAGGCACGACCTCGACACAGTTTGTCCGCATCATGCAGAAGGCCGGGGTGCCCAAGGAAATCGAATTGACTGGTGGCACCAAGGCCGAGCGCACGTTTCACTCCTTGCGTCACACGTTCGCAAGTATGCTTGCAGAAGCAGACATTCACGCAGACGTGAGACAGAAGCTCACGGGGCACAGTTCAAGCAAAATTCACCAACGCTACACCCACCACGACGAGGCACTAGACCGCGCAATCGAAGCATTGCCGAAAATTTTCTGAAATTTTTTTCATCGGTGAAATCCCTTGTGAAATAAAGGTTTTTTCGCTCACCTCATGCTCGCCACCACACCGGAGGCGGGCATTTTTTTTGACACGCGCGCGTTTGCGTATGCAAGCGCATAGAAAACAAAACAAGACAACGACCATCACACCACGATGGCTCACACTCGACCAAGGAGAAACCTACGCGGGAGTTAGCAAAGAAACACTCCGAAACTGGAGCCGCGCCGGACACCTCACGCTTCACCGCGTGGCACCTATGGGAACACGCGGCCGGACATTGATCGACCGCAACGAACTCGACGCACTCATTGAAAGCTACGCAGCGGCACCGGCATGCAAGCTCGCAATGAACACTAGAAAGGAGGGCGCATGAAACGCAAGCGATCCAACACCCG
>JBMLRP010000030.1:0-48589 GCA_049240965.1 Akkermansiaceae bacterium | reverse complement strand
TTCCGCCAGCCGTGCCTGAACCGGCAAAAATCGATGTGCCGTTGACGGCGATCGCGCTGCTGCCAGCATTGGATCCGTCCAAAACAGCGGTGCCCGCGCTGACAGTCAATCCACCGGTAAAGTTGCTCGAACCAGTGAGTGTCAAGACACCCGTACCGATTTTCTCGATCGCCACAGTGCCTGTGCCATCGTTGATCGCGCCGCCGAAAGTGGATGCACCATTTTGGTGACCAATGTAAAGTTTCGCTGCGGTTGCGCTGCTATTCGTTACCGTTCCACCAACTCCGCTCGCATTCGACAAAGTATTGATGGCCTCTTCACGTCCGTTGAGGTCAAAGGCACCCGCATTGAGAACAACACCCACTTGATTGTAAATCTGATCCACATAGGTAGCCGTATTGATTCCGACAGGTGCCAGATTGATTCCAGTTCCAGGCGTGGTGATATTGTCGAAGCTACCACCCAGCACCAAAGTGCCGCCATTGACGGTGACACCCGGGGCGCCCCCGATAGTGTGCAAGGCCTGACTCACAGCCGCGGTATTCCCTTTGGCTAAAACCAAAGTGCCGCTGTTGACGATCGCGACACCAGAACTGTTATCGGCAGTTCCTCCAAGCGTCAAACTTCCTGTGCCGCTCATCTGAACCGTCGTGCTAGTCAAAGCTCCATTCCAGACGGTAGTTCCCGATTGATTTGATGTTAGAGTATTTCCACCACTGATCGTTCCTCCAGTACCGGATAGACTGGAGACACTCCGAGCGACATTGCCTGTGGCAAAGGTGCCACCGTTGATGATCAAATTGGTACTCGTGGGAATAATACCTGTGGCATTGAAATTCAATGTTCCAGAATTGATTTGGGTATCACCCGCATAGTCATTCGCTGCGTTCTGAAGTTGGACTGTTCCCGCCTCATTGACCGTAAATCCACCAGTGCCAGTGATCTTGCCAGCAATGTTAAGAGTTCCACTGGCTGCAGCCTGAATATTGCGGCTCGCATTACTGCCGTTCAGCGTTACCTGACCGTTGATCGTGCCAACTGTATTGTCGCCCTTGCGAAAAATACCGCCATCGTTGATTACAATTTTGTGTTGTAGAGCAGTCGTAGCCCAAACCTGATGCTGTCCACCATTGTTCACCGTTACGGTCGCAGTGGTGGATAGCGGGTTCGACAGTTGAGAGCCAAAAACCCCTTGATTCACAATCACGTTTTCCAACACGGAACCGGCATCGGGACCATACCATAGCTCACCGGAACCAGTTTTGGTCAGCGTATAAGAACCAGCGTTGAAAGTCTGTCCCGCAACCACATCGTAGCGCCCTGAACCACCCCATGTGGTATCGCCAGCGAGTGTAATGTTCCTGAAATGGCTATTATTGGTAACGGCGGCCCCATTGTTGACGACCGCGCCGTTTCCTCCAACACCTTGACCAGAAACCACCAATGAGGGATATCGAACACCCACAGCTGTGCCGTTGGCGTCGAAGGTTCCAGCATTCGATACTGTGACGACTCCCGCACCGCGCAGCGCATCACTGTTGCCAATCCTGAGCGTCCCACCCGTGACATTCACCGCTCCTCCACCGAGCAAGTTGGCGCCGCTGAGGGTCAAGGTTCCATTGTTCACACTCGTCGCACCCGAATAGGTATTGACCCCGGAAAGCGTAACAGCACCCGTGCCATTTTTAGTAATGCCACCAGGGCCCGAAAGTGCGTTGGCGACACTGTAGGTCACCGAACTATTGTTGAAGGTAAGGGTGCCAATGCTGACTGCTCCGCCAGTAATGGTGCTGTTGGTCACAGGAGTCGCTGAACCACCGACGTCATGGGTGTCACCAAAAACCACAGCGTCTCCCTGATAGAAAGCAGCCGCGGTGCTTGAGCTAGAAGCCAGCGCAAAGTTGGAAGTGGTGTTGACGTCCCAGGTATTGCTCGCCTGTCCTGTCCAAATCAGCGAATCCACCGAATTCACCACTAGATTGACCTGGCCGGCGGTGCTGGTGTCCAGCGTGGCATTCATGTGGGGATAGTTACCCACGGCCCCGAGAACAAAACTGCCAGCTCCCCCGATACTTCCTGAATAATCCAGCAAACGATAGGTGCCTACGGTGAAAGATGGCGCCTGAGGATTGACCGTGACCGTTGTGCCCGTAATCGTCAGGCTGCCCGCATTCAGTGGGGCAGCGGCGGCAGGCGCAGTGAGCAAGGGCGCGTATGTTGTTGCACCCGATACACCGAAAGCCACATCGGTCGCTGTTAAAACGCCGCCAGCTAAACCAGGACTCAAGGTCGCACCGTCAGAAACGTTGACGACACCTGATGTGCCTCCACCAACAATCAGAGTGCCAGCGTTGACGTTCGTTGTGCCGAGATTATTCGATGCACCCCCTAACACGAGAGCCCCTCCGGCAACACTGGTAACACCGGCATTGTTCCATGTTCCCGAGACCGTAAGCGTTGACGCACCTCCCTTTTCAATCGTGGCAGCGGCCAAGCCGGTCACATTTCCAGAAAGCACGCGGTTGTTCGTACCCGTGAACGCAACAGTCCCCGAATTCACCGTCCAGGAGTTCGCTCCAAGAAAACCTCCGTTAAACTCCGTGCGGCCGAGACCATTGCTGACCATGTGCAAGGTGCCAAGACCCGTAGTCGTGCCCTGCACCTGCACGTTCGTCAAGGTGTCGGTAGTAGCCGCAGCTGTGGCAAAGGTAAATGTCGATGCTGTCGTGAAACTGGAATTGCGCAGGATATGGTTCGTGGCCGTCGATGTGGCAAAGCTGTTCAGTCCCGTCACCGTCTGACTGAAACCATTGAGTTCGAGCCTGCCGTTATTGGCGTTGCCTTCCCCGAAGGAAAAAGGCGCATTGGCAAGAGCATTGTTTGCACCAATTTGAATCTGCCCGTTGGCCACACGCGCGCTAACCCATGAATTTCCTGTCGAATTGACAATCACCGTGCCGGTATCAGTCCGGGCAAAAATACGATCCGTGCCCAAGTTGATGACTCCGTTGTATACGATCGTTCCTGCACCACGTTGGAAAAAAGTACCAGTACCGGCACCACCACTCGAGGTGACACCACCACTAACGGTAAGGGTGGTATTGGATGCAGCATTGACCTGCGACAAGCCCGTACCAGCAGCAATGATGTTACCAGCCCACGTGTTGTTGTTGGCGCTGTTGAGAAGAGTACTGCGGAAGTCACCCGTAGCGTTCGAACTCAACGTCACTGTCTTACCCGAACCGATCGTGATCGTGCCCGAAATCGCCAACTGATTGCCAGAGCCGCCTGTAACGGGAGCGGCATTCACGCTGACTGTCGCATTGGTGCCCAGAGCCGAAGCATTCGATGCACGAACCGTTCCGTTGTTGACTGTCACCGGACCAGTGAAAGTGTTGGCAGCAGACAGAAGAAGTTCGCCCTGGCCAGTAGTAGCCGTGCCACCCACCTTGGTAATACCGAACGCACCGGAAATCACGCCACTCAATGTGCCCGTGTTGTTAGCATTCACACCAATAATGGCATTCTGCTGCAGCGTAACCGTGCCGCTGACAGTAGCATTCTCAATACGCAGCGCTCCAAGATTTCCAGCGGTCTCTCCCCAGCCTGTGGAGTTCAAGACAAGATTGTTCACGTGAGTTCCAGTCGTAAAATACGCCTGTCCCGCACCTGCCACCGTTACGGTGTTCGCCGCATTCGCACCAAAAGCACCAGCGATCGAAGCCGCTACGCGCACATCACTGATTGTCACCGTTCCTGTCGTACCACCAACGGTGTTGGCAGCAGTCAAAGCGAACTGCCCCTGGTTGGTTGCCGCAGCAGTGGTCGTGCCATTGATGTCGTTATTGAAAGTAAGATTCCGTGCCGTGCCATTGTTCGAAATGACTCCTGAAATCGTGGTTTGTCCTGTGGAAGTTGAGCGGAAAACAACGTTGGCATCCGGACGAATGCCCGCCGAAATCGTGTTGGCGGCATTTCCTGTGATGTCAATGCTCGGGTTCGTGCCGCCAAGAATCAACAAGGAACCCGTCACCCCGGGGGCGATCGTAAAGCTGTGCGTGCCGTCGCTATCGCCAAGATTCAAGTCATTGACCGTGCGGTTGGCGGCTGTACCACTGGCGAGGCTGATCGTCTGCGCTCCAGCGATGTTGTTGTTCACATTCGCGACTGCCGTCGTGGTGTTAGGCACGGTGTTGGGAGTCCAGTTCGTCGTCGTGCCCCATAGATAAGTAGTTCCAGCGACGGTCTGGTTCCAAGTCTGCGCCTGCGCGGACTTTTCACCAAGCGCAAATGCTAACGCAGTGGCAAGAATTCCGGGAATAAAAAAACGACGAGTCGCACGTACACGCACAAGGCTATACTTGTTTTTCATAGGATTTTAGTTAGATGGGTTTGGGTGTGTTGGTCGTTAACAATCAACTGTTATTGCAAGTAACAACGTAGAAAATTTAGCAAATTTTTTGACCTGATCAACCAGATTTTTCGTTAACGCCAATACAATGATGGCAGCCCTTGATATTTCAAAAACCCAAAGTTTTGCTGAGAGGGCGATCTGCCCATTTGTGGTCCCTCACTCCGCTCCGGGCTTGAGCGAATAAAGCACGGACATGCGCACGGCGATTCCGTTTTCGACTTGTTGATTGATGAGAGAGAGTGGGTAGTCCATGACAGCGTCACAGAGTTCCACTCCGCGATTGACGGGGCCTGGATGCATGATGTGGATTCCGGCAGCAGAGATGCTTTTGAGTCGATCTTCGGTCACACCAAAAACACGATGGTATTCTCGCAGACTCGGGAAATATTGGACATCCTGACGTTCCATTTGTACTCTCAGCAAGTAAACCGCACATGGGTTCCAGCGCATGGCACTGTCATAATCGGTGAAACAAGCAACCCCCTTGGGTGGATGACCGGGCAACAAAGAACCGGGAGCGAGCCAGGCGACTTCCGCGCCGAGGCGGAGAAAAATTTCCGTGGTTGATCGAGCAACGCGACTATGGAGGATATCGCCGATGATCAGAATTTTTTTACGGGTAAGATCGGGGTGAATTTCTCGCAGGGTAAAGGCATCGAGTAGTGCTTGAGTCGGGTGAGCGTGCGCCCCGTCACCGGCATTAATCACACTGGCATTCGTCATCTTGGCAATGGCGGCGGGAAGACCAGAGCGGCTGTGGCGTACGATGATGTAATCCGTGCGCATTGCCTGCAGTGTCTCAATGGTCTCGCGAACCGATTCCCCTTTTGTGATGGAGGAGGAGGGAACATCGAAGTTCGTCACGTCGGCGGAAAGGCGTTTTGCGGCCACCTCGAAGGACGAGTGGGTGCGGGTGGATGGCTCGTAGAACAACATCAGCACGCCTTTGCCTTTGAGGGCCGGAACTTTTTTCACCGACCGGGTGAAAATCTCTTTGAAGGGAGCAGCCTGGTCCAGAAGAGAGATGATCTCTTCCGTGCTCAGCGAGTGGATGTCTAACAGGTCCTTACGGGGCATACGGATTTTTCAGGGTAAGAAGAATGACGAAGCCGAGCACCAGCAAGCACAGGCCACTGAGAATGGCAGCATGGTGGCGCGCGCGCGGTTTTTTCAGGTAGAGAAATAGACTGATGAGGAGCAGCGAGCCGCAACCAATCGCCGGAATTTGAAAACGTTGCGTGCCCTCGTGGCTCCAATGACGTATGGTAAAGACGATCACGGCGAAAGCCATCAGATAAAGCATCAAGGCGAAAACAGGATGGAGCTGCATGGCCATGATGCGCTGCACGGGTGGCCGCGTTTCCATCATCCCACGATGGCGCATTTCCTGCAATGACCTCGAATCATGCTTGCTGTGTGGCAAAGCCGCATGCGTTCCTTGGGAGCCCATGTATACTTCTGCCGCAGCGGCGGGACGCAAGCCACCGAATGCCTGGATCTGACCGTGTTTTGCCGGCGGTGGTTTACGCAGACGTGTTCTCATTTCAGGAAGTGGATCGGCTGAATCCACCGCTGACAGCTCGGATGCTTCTTGCGAACTCTTCTCGACTCTTGATGACGGAAGAGGCTTCGCGGGAGAAGCCTTCTCTGGTTGATCCGGAACCTGCGGAACTTGATGAGTAGGATGCGATGCCAATTCCTGAGCGCGAAGAGCGGCCAGCTCTTCCGGCGTCTTTTTGCGCTGGGGAATCAAACTCATGAGCGCGGTGTGACGAGCACCTTGTCTTCACCATCAGTGCCCTCTAAAGAAACCCATACATGATCCAGCCGCTGCGTGGCGAGAGAAATCCCTACAAAATCAGGTTGAATCGGCATTTCCCGATGACCGCGATCAATCAATACCGCCAATTCAACCTTGGCGGGGCGACCATAGTCAGACAATGCATCCAGCGCAGCACGAATCGTCCGCCCCGTAAAAAGCACGTCATCCACAAGAATGACCGTTGCGTCATCAATCGAACAATCAATGTCACTTCCCTGCAGTTTCGGATTCTCACGCAGGTGTTCAAAGTCATCACGATAGAGCGAAATATCCAGCGTGCCAAAGTTCAGTTCACGGTCGTCCGCGGCAAGCAACGTACACAAACGCTCTGCGACTTCGTCACCCCGACTCCGGATGCCGATGATGGTCAATGGTTGTTCGGGATGCCTTTCGCGGATTTGTCCCGCCAGTGATTCGATGGCGATGGCAATGTCTTCGGCGGTCAATGATGAGCTCATGTCAAAAAATGTTAGAAATTTCTGATGCCGATGTCCGACCGGCGCTGTGATCCAGGGAACTGCACCTTGGCCGCCTCGCGATGCGCCAACGAGGCCGCTTGCTCGCGGGTATCTGCCGTGGCAACCACGGCGAGAACACGTCCACCATGCGTAACCCAGGTGCCATCCTGATGCTGCTTCGTGCCGGCATGATACACGCGTGCCGCGCTCACATCTCCCAGACCCGAAATCTCATCACCGTTGCGTGAAATTTCCGGATAACCTGCCGATGCCAAAATCACCGCCACACTCCAACCATCGGAAAAATCGATAAGATCCGAGCAGAGATTGCCGCGCGCGCCTTCGAGGCAAAATCGGGCAAGATCACCGCGCACCAAGGGCATCACGGCCTGGCACTCGGGATCACCGAAACGACAATTGTATTCGATCACCTTCGGCCCGTCAGGCGTGAGCATGAGACCGAAATACAAGAACCCGCGATAGGGCAAATTTTCCGCGCGCAAACCACGCACCGTAGGCTCGACAATTTGCTCTTTGATCACATCCAACATTTCTTGATCGATCAATTTCCGACTCGCCACCGCACCCATGCCTCCGGTGTTCGGCCCCTCATCGCCATCAAGCGCGCGTTTGTAATCCCGGGCTGGCGTGAAAATCAGATACTTGTCATCGACAATAGCGGCGAAAATCGAAACCTCGGGACCGATGAGACAATCTTCCACAAGCAAGCGCCCCGGACCGAAACGTTGCTGGACCAGCACCTCTTGCAGGAAATGCTCGGCACTTGCCTCATCGGGGCATACGGCCACTCCTTTTCCGGCGGCGAGACCATCGAATTTCAATACCGTTGGATATTTTCCGGCAATGGCATCGATGGCTTGCTCACGCGTGTCCACCACGGCCGCCATCGCGGTGGGAATGCCATGACGCAACAGGAATCCTTTGGAAAATTCCTTGCTCGCTTCCAATTGCGCGGATTGCTTGTGCGGCCCCCAGCAGGGGATGCCAGCCTCCTTGCAGAGATTTGCCAATCCTTCGTCTTTAACGAGGTAACTTTCTTCGCCGGCAACACAGAGATCGATGGAATTCTGTTTCATCCAATCGATCAATTCGTGCAGGGACTTCACAGGCACGGGATGAGCCAGGGAAAAAATCGCATCACTGCCAGGAAAACAATACATTTCAGGCGCGGCGGGAGATTCCGCCAAGGCACGCACCAGAGCGTGTTCGCGTCCGCCTTTTCCTACTACAAGAACTTTCATGCTAGAGCGAGCTTATCAACCAAATCGCCGGGAGACACAATCATAAACTGTGATCCGCACCGCACCCGGCCATTTGTCTCTTGTCAGCACCCCGAAGCAGGATTAGTAGTTCATCATGAAAATCACTTTCTGCGGTGCGGCCGGCACCACCACCGGTTCCCAGCATTTGTTGCAGGTGAATGGCCAGACCATCCTTCTCGACTGTGGCCTCTATCAAGGACACCGCGAGAAAAGCTACGACATCAACTGCAATTTCCCCTACTTTGAACCCACCGAAATCGACACCGTGGTGCTCTCGCACGCGCACATCGATCACGCGGGAAATCTCCCCAACCTTTGCCGCAAAGGATTTGTCGGCAATATTTTTTCCACTTTCGCCACGCGTGATCTTTGCCAGATCATGCTCGCCGATTCCGCGCGCATCCAGGAAGGAGACGTAAACTGGCTCAACAAACACAATCAACGCAAGGGCCTGCCACCAGTGGAACCCCTCTACTCCGAGCAGGATGCCGAACGCTGCCTACGCCAGTTCGTTACCATCAACTATGAGCGCCCCATGCTGATCGCTCCAGGTGTCAAACTGACCTTCCTCGATGCCGGACACATTCTCGGCAGCGCTCAGGTTTTGTTGGAAATCGATGATGAGGAAGACGGCAAGCACAAGCGCTTGCTTTTTTCCGGCGACGTCGGACGCGGAAACAATGATCTACTGAATGATCCGGCCATCGCGGAAAACATTGATATTCTCATCATGGAAAGCACCTACGGCGGTCGCGAACACGAAGTCCCCGCCGGCGTGGATGAACACATCGGCACCGTCATCAATGAGGCACTCAAGCGCAAAGGAAAGATTTTCATTCCCGCCTTCGCCGTGGAACGGACGCAACAAATTCTCTACGTCCTGCACAAGTTGTTTGAAAACAACGTCATTCCCGATGTGCCGGTATTTGTCGATAGTCCGCTGGCTGTCAGCGCCACGGAAATTTTCCGCCTGCATCCGGAAGGCTTCAATCACCGTGTCTACGAGGATTTATTCGAACGCGAGAACCCCTTCGGCTTCGAGAACCTCACATTGATCCGCGCGGTGAAGGCCTCCCGGGAATTGAACGATTTGGAGGGCACAGCCATTATCATCGCGGCCTCCGGCATGTGCGAGGCGGGTCGCATTCTCCATCATTTGAAAAATGGCATCGGCGATCCGAAAAACACGGTTCTATTTGTTGGTTACTGTGCAGAAAATACCTTGGGTCGTAAAATACGAGAGGGGGAAAAAGAAGTACCCATCCTCGGCGATCGTTATCAGGTCCGCGCCCACATCGAAATCATCGACAGCTTCTCCGGTCACGCCGATCATTCAGAGTTGTTAGAATACTTTGCCCGCATCACCGGTTCGAAGGAGCGCGTATTCCTCGTTCACGGCGAACCCGACGGCTCACAGGCGCTGAAAGAAGCTCTTGATCAGCAGCACGATGGACATGTCGAGGTGGCAGTGCAGGGCAGAGAAGTCATTTTATAAAATCATCTATGTCAGGATATCGTCATTCCGTTTGTCGTTGGTGCTTCGGCGAAGTGCCACTGGAAGAATTATGCCCACAGGTGAAAGCCATGGGCTATGAGTCCATCGAGCTCACAGGACCCGAAGATTGGCCCATCTTGCAAAAGCACGGACTCACCTGTGCCATCGCCACTTTTCCACAAAGCCCTCAAGGCATTGGCACGATTGAAAAAGCTTTCAATCGTCTGGAGCATCACGATGTGCTAGAAGGCCTCTATCGTGACATGATTCCACAAGTCGCAGCCGCGGGTATTCGGCAGTTGATCTTGTTTTCCGGCAATCGCGATGGCATGGATGACGCCACTGGTTTGAACAATTGCGCGATCGGCATCCGTCGTATTTTACCACTGGCAATCGAACACGGTATCACACTGGTCATGGAGCTTCTGAATTCCAAAGTGGATCACCCCGACTACATGTGTGACCACACCGAATGGGGTGCTGCTTTGGTGGATGAAATCGCCTCGCCGCAATTCCGCCTGCTCTACGATATCTATCACATGCAGATCATGGAAGGCGATGTCATCGCCACCATTCGCAAACACCACAAGCGCATCTCACATTTCCACACAGCGGGCGTGCCGGGACGTCACGAGCTGGATGACACGCAGGAGCTCAACTACAAAGCCATTTGCGCCTGCCTGCATGAGGTCGGCTACACCGGCTGGCTCGGACAAGAGTTCACCCCGCGCCAGAAGCCCGGCTTTGAGACCCTGCGCAGCGCCATCGAGCTGTGCCGTTAGGCATGCAGCGGCATGCTCAGTATCTCGCAGTTGAAAAAATCAAATCATCCCATGCTCTCCAACCATCGGAGACGGTGTTCGAGTTTTAGCACCCGTTCAGCCGACGGGTTGGGATAAAGGACGGGATACCATGCACTCATGACTGCGGCGCGCGCGATCAGAGACTGGTCGAGCGCCCTGCGATTGATGTTTGTCCCACCCGTTTCATAGGCTTTCAGGATCACAGCCACGGTTCTCTGGTCGTTTTCTAACAGATGAGAATTCCATATCACCGAAGCGAGGTCCCACTCAATTGGCCCGGAAAAAGCATCCTCCCAATCGGTCCAAAGCAGACCCCTGGTCGTCATCATCAGATTCCCCGGATGGGCATCGCCATGGAGCACTTGGTGAGGAAGGGTGCTCAGTATTTCGATGGATTGGCATAAATGGCGCAATAGCATGCGGATGGTATCGCGCGGCAGCGCATCGCGGACGGACTGCTGTTCGAGAATACCACAACTTTCGTGCAAAATGCCGAGGGCAGGCAACGGTTCGGGAAATGTTGCCAAAATCTGATGACATTGGGCAAGCGAAGCGCCGATGGCGATCGGATCAGGCTGGGCATCAATGAGAGTTACATATTGCCAGAAATTCATCACGAAACCGTTCTGCACATGGGCCTTGGGTGGCGTATCCAGATGCAGTGGGATGATGGGGGCGCGATGCTCCGTGAGATGGGCGGCGATCGCCGTCTCGCGCGTGAACCATGTCGTGCCCTGACGTGGACCTTGGGTATCGGTCACGATACGGGCAACAAGGCTGCGGGTGAGTCGCACAACAATGGTATGGGCATCTTGCAATACCTCAGAACGATCCGGCTCGATACCATGCCGCCGCAGGCAGTCACATGCCGCGATGATGGCCGGGTTCATGGACGGTTTCTGAGCCATGGGCCAATCGAGAGGAGCCGTTCTCCGGGATTCGAGTATCAGCGTCCCGGGCGGATGATTTCATTTTGATCATTCAGCACCACCTTACGCGCGAGCACGGGAGTTTCCGACAAACCAAAAGCCATGATCGCAACGCGTTCGCCTTTTTTGATTCGATGCGCGGCTCCGCCGTTGATGATGATGTTTCCCGTACCAGCGGGTCCCGGTTGCACATAGGTTTCGAGACGATTGCCCGTACTGATCGAAGCCACCAAGACTTTCTCTCCTTCCCACAGGCCGACGGCTTCCATCAAGTCTGTGGGGATCTCGATACTGCCTTCATACTCGACATCGGCCGCTGTGATCATGGCGCGGTGGAGCTTTGATTTCAGAACTTGATGTAACACGCGCCCAAGCAAGCGCGAGACGGGGTCAGGGTCAAGCTTTCGCTGTGATTTTTTGCCATCGATCCCGATTGACCGGACAGAACGGTTTGCCTACCCTTGAAGCGTGTCGAATACTGCCATCAACTCAAAAACTTCAGCCACCCAGCGATTCACTCGTATCGAGAGGGCGTTGGTATTTGGTGTGGCATTGTTCATCACCGCACTTGGTTATGCACTCCTGCTGGTATTTCAGCCGCAAAACCTGAGTGATATCGGCACCGGGCATTCTCCCCAGCAGCCCGTCAAGGCCCGGGATTTGACCAAGGTATTTTCCGAAGCGATCGAGGGCTCGTATGCCCTGCGCATTACGGAAGAGGAAATCAACGCATACCTGGAAAAAACGCTTCATGCGCGGCAAGGTGGTGCCTTGGGTGGAGTGATCACGCTGGAAAAAGTTTGGGTCAGACTGGAAAGCGAACGCGCCGAGATCATCATGATCCGCAAGGGCGCCGGGCTGACCCTTACCACTTCCATGTGGGTTGCGATCGAACAAACGGAAAATGACCAGGGTCGTGTGGAGACCCACATCGACCCGGATGGTGGACCTTACACACTCCTCCCTTTCATCCGGCGGGGGGGGAGGTTCGGCCAATTGGTTGTGCCGCAGGGGTTCCTGCATCTGGTGCAGTCGTCCTTCGCCCGCATGGCAAGCCTTTATCCGGAAGAAATCCGTCTCGGTTTTGAAGAGATGGCGCGGATCCGTATCGAAGAGGGAGCTCTGGTGTTGGATCCTCGTCATGATCAAGGTCCGGGATTGATGGATTTCTGACAGCATGGCTGAGCGGATGCCCACCACCACGGTCCTCGTTGAATTGCTCGAATAAATCATTGAAAATCGCGTCGAAAAAACAATATTTGATTCCATGCACTCCCAACTCTTGAAAACGATTTGTTGCTGCGGGCTGCTGTGGATGACGATGCCAAGCCTGACGCAGGCACAGGTTCGTTTGGATATTGAAGCATTGGGGCAGAGTCTGGGAGGTTGGGAGAAAAAACGCAGCAGAGCCGCGGATTACGAACTCTCTGGCAGCACGTATCGGACCTACAAACCGGAAATCACTCCCACTCCAGAGGGCGGAATCTTCGTTTCCGTGCGCATCGATTACTGCCGCGGCATGTTTGCCAGCAATGATTTCGCCACGCTGGAAATGACCTTCGATTCGAAAGGTGTTCTGACCAGCACGCAAAGCAGCATCGCCATACAAGGGCGCAAAATCACCAGTGATGTGATGCGTAATACGGTGAAAATGGGTGAGTCACAGGGTGCGATGGGAACAGCGGTAAAAATGGGTGGCGATCTCGTTGCCGATCTAACGGAAAAACTGTCGAGAGAAAATTTAGTGGAAGCCGGGCGGGTCACCTTCCCTGCCGCGGTGCGCCATAATTTCAACAAAGTTTTCCAAGCCGTGAGTTACACGACTCCCGTCCAGGCTCCCTTGCTGCCTGAAACTTTGCCTGCAGCGCCCGGCGCAACACTTAGTCCGACGCCCAGTTCCAAGCCCGGAGAGAAAAAATAATCATTCGATCACGCCAATGCCGCGTTAGATACTGCATTCTCCTCATTTCCTGTTTGGCAGAAAGGACATAGCCATGTAGTTTTGCCACCACCCACAGTATTTCCCATGAGTCACTATCACATCATCGGTCAAGATCGCATCCCAGGCGGCGGAATTCTGGTCGTTCCGGGTCGAGTGTCGCGCGCGGAAATCACAGTCTTTCGCAAGCTGTTTTCCGGACGCTCCATCACTTGGCTGGTGGAGGAAAACGCGTTGATTCCTGATGATATCAAATCTTTGATCCAACAAGATCAAGGAGCGATGTTCAGCGTGGATGACGATTGCGTACTGGTGGGCGAGCAGCTGAAAACATACCTTGCCAAACAGGGTGTGATTGTCTTTCTGCCCGGTCGGAGCGTAGCCCGTGCTGCCGTTCCCAGTCACATCCCGTCAGCGATTCTGCGCGCTTTGTGTGGATTTGGTCTGCCCGTCCTGCCCATTGCCATCGATGTGCCGGCCGAGGGCGTTTTTTTGATCGAAAAATCCTCCCAACAACCCGAGGGAGTCATGGCCGTGGGACAGCCCATGGATGCTGGTCAAGCGTCCGTGGCATTGTTCCAAGAACGCTTGCTGTTTGCAGCTGAAGAAGCCTTTTCACAACGCGGATTTCTGAAACAAAACCTGGGAATGGTGTTACTGAAGGGATTGAAAAAGTTTTCTACGCGCGCGCAAATTCATGACGGCACGGATGATTCTTCATTGACTTACGACAAAGTCCTGGCCTCTGCGATCGTGCTGTCCAAAGTGATCCGTTACGAGACAGATCAAGCGCGTGTGGGCATCGTGCTACCTCCCGGCAAAGCCGGCTTGATCGCCAATCTAGCGGTAATTTTCGCGGGCAAGGTTCCGGTGAATTTGAATTTCACCGCAAGTCAAGAAGCCGTGCGTTCGGCGATGCGGCAGGCGGAAATTGATCGGGTCATCACCGTGGATCCGTTCGTACGAAAATTCCCCTCGTTTCCCTGGCCGCCGAATCGCGACCTGATTTTAGTCGAACGAACCCTGCCAAGTTTGAAGAAAAAAATCGGCTGGTGGCTGATTTTATCAAAAATTCTGCCGGTTTCCATACTTGGTTCCCATTTGGGAATTACGGAGAAAAAACCGACCGATGAAGCAGTTCTTCTCTTCACCTCCGGATCCTCCGGGGAGCCGAAAGGTGTTTCCCTGACCCATCGCAATGTCTTGGCCAACGAATTGCAATTCCACTCGCGACTCGATTGCCAGCCCGGAGCCAAAATTTTCGGTTGTCTGCCCTTGTTTCACTCCTTTGGCTGCACTGCCACACTGTGGTATCCCGTGATTGGTGGTTTGAATTTGGTGACGTATCCCAGTCCGATCGAAAGCAAACGAATCGCAGAACTGATCCACCAGCAGAAAGTGGAAATTTTCTTATCGACTCCCACATTCCTGCGCGGCTACATGAAACGCGTGGATCCAGAGCAACTGGCTTCGTTGCAATTGGTCGTAACGGGTGCGGAAAAACTACCCGACTCCTTCGCCCAGGCTTTCGAGGAAAAATTCGGCATTCGTCCTCACGAAGGATACGGTCTCACAGAAACATCCCCTGCCACCAACCTGAACCTGCCGGATCTGCCGAGCCCGCAAGGTTTTCCCGTGATTCCATCTGCCCGCAGCGGTTCTGTCGGTGCCATGCTGCCAGGCATCGCCTTGCGCATCACCAACCCTGCTACGGAAAAACCGATTACGATCGATCAACAAGGACTGATCTGGCTCAAAGGCGCGAATGTATTCGGCGGATATCTGAACAACCCGAAAAAATCTGCCGAGGTCTTGCACGACGGCTGGTTCCTTACGGGCGACGTAGGACGCATGGATGCGGATGGGTTTTTATACATCGAGGGACGTATCTCACGCTTTTCCAAGATCGGTGGGGAAATGGTTCCCCACGAAACCCTCGAAGCCGAGGTGACCAAGGCGCTGGGTCTGGATCAGGAAAGCGAGCGGAAAATTGCCATCGTTGGCGTGCCGGATGCGCAAAAAGGTGAAGCCATCGTGCTGCTCTCCACCGTCGCCGGACTCGCACTCGAGCAGGAATGCATCGATCTGCGTTACAAGCTGATGGATGCGGGAATCCCCTCACTCTGGTGCCCTAAACGTATCGTGCCCGTCGCCGATATCCCCATCCTTGCATCAGGGAAACTCGATATCAAAGGCTGCACCGAGCTGGCTGGCAAAGGAGCATGATCGGGGAAGGCGCGGATTTTTTGCATGACTTTGTGCCGAGACGGCGTATCAACAGACATGCTGCGTCATTTACTTGCTTGGAGCTTGGCTGTGTTACCACTCGCTGCCGCTGATCGTCCGAACATCCTCTTTTTGTTTTCCGACGATCACGCGCTTGCCGCCATTTCCGCCTACGGCGGTCGCTACGCGGAAGTGGCTCCCACGCCGAACATCGATCGCATCAGCAAGGAGGGCGCGCTTTTCCGTCGATCTTTTTGCGCCAACTCGATTTGTGGACCATCGCGCGCCTGTATCATCACAGGAAAGCATTCCCACAAAAACGGATACCTCAGCAACGATTTCGATACCTTCGATGGCCAACAGGCGACCCTTCCCAAATTGTTGCAAGGCGCCGGCTATCAAACCGCGCTGATCGGCAAATGGCATCTCATCAGTGAACCCCGGGGTTTCGACCACTGGAACATCCTGCCGGGCCAGGGACATTATTACAATCCCCAGTTCATCAGCGCACAAGGCACCAGACGATTCGAGGGATACTGCACCGATCTCATCACCGATTTTTCCCTCGACTGGCTGAAAAATGGCCGCGACACGAACAAGCCCTTCCTGCTCATGTGCCAGCACAAGGCCCCGCATCGCAATTGGTCGCCCGCGCTGCGCCATATCGGTGCCTATCATGGAAAAACCCTGCCACAACCGGAAAGCTTGTTTGATAACTACGATAACCGTAGTATTTCGCTCAAACAACAGCAGATGACGGTTGCCAGGGATTTCTCCTGGAGTCACGACATGAAATTTCATGGCAAGAACCTATTCCCCGCCCACTTCACGGCGCTGGGCAACGGGGAGTATGAACGCATGAACGATACACAGAAAAAAGCCTGGGATGCCGTGTATGAACCGGAAAATCAGGAATTCATCGAACAAATACGCGCGGGCAAACTCAGCGAAAAACAAATCACCGAATGGAAATTCCAGCGTTACATCAAGGACTATCTTCTCACTGTGAAGGCAGTCGATGAATCAGTGGGGCGCATTCTGGAATATCTCGAAACTTCGGGTCTGGCAAAAAACACGATTGTGATTTATTCAGCGGACCAGGGTTTTTATCTGGGCGAGCATGGTTGGTATGACAAGCGCTGGATGTTTGAGGAATCGCTGGCGATGCCTTTCCTCGTTCGCTGGCCGGGAGTGGTGAAGCCGGGTAGCAAGCCGGAGTCCATGATTCAAAACATCGATTACGCTCCCACCTTGCTGGAAGCCGCAGGCTTACCCGTGCCCGCCGCCATGCAGGGGAAAAGTTTCCTTCCTGTCTTGCAGGGGAAAAAGGACGAAACCGTGGAAAGCATTTATTACGCTTACTACGGCGAAAACACTCACAGAGTCGCCCAACATGATGGCATACGCACCAGCACCCACAAGCTCATGCATTTCCCCGCGACCAAGGAGTGGCAGTTGTTCGATCTGATCAAAGATCCGCAGGAGATGAAATCGGTGCACGATGATCCGGAATACGCCTCTGTTCTCTCTTTCATGAAACAGGAGTATGCCAAAAAACGTGCGGAATACGAAGTGAACGATGCCGCGGTTCCCCAGGACAGGCTGAAAGAAGATTGGTGGGTGAAACGCCATCGCGAGAAAGTCCAGCAAATCAAAAAAGAGGGCAATCCCGATCTGGTATTCCTCGGCGACTCCATCACGCAGGGCTGGGAAGCTGCAGGCAAAACGGCGTTTGATGCATCTTTTGGCTCGTATCAAACACTCAACCTGGGCTTTTCCGGCGACCGCACGCAACACGTGCTGTGGCGCTTGTTCAATGGCGAATGGAATGATGTGAAACCCAAGGCGGTGAACCTGCTGATCGGCACCAATAACACCGGACATGTCAAACAAAACCCGGCCGAAACAGCCATGGGCATCAAGTTGATCATCGACTTCATCCGCGATCGCTCGCCCGAGACAAAAATCATTCTCAACGATGTCTTCCCTCGCTCCGCCAACAAAACCGATGAGATGCGTAAGCTCAACGACGAGATCAACCGCCTCTGTGCGGCATATGTCGATCAAAAGCATGTTTTCCGCTTGGATATGAGCCCCGAGTTCCTGCAGCCCGATGGCATACTCACGAAAGAAGTCATGCCTGATTTACTGCACTTGAACGCCCCCAGTTACGAAAAATGGGCCAAAGCTGTTAGTGCCAAGCTTAAGGAAATCGGCGTTCAGCCCTGAAAAGAGATTGACGAAACCCGGATCACACAAACACGGCATATTTTCACAAAATCCACTTGTTGAAATCTGCCATAGTTTGTAATACAATCTTTCCAGCGCATGAAAACACTGATCCATGATGTCACCGTTATTTCGCCCCAGTCTCGGCAGGAGTCCACATCGATTTTGATCGAGAACGGACGCATCACGTCCATTGGCGGGAATCACGCGGATGCCGGGGAAAGGATTGATGGCAGCGGACTGATCGCGGTGCCCGGATTGTTCGATATCCATTGCCACGGAGCTGATGGTGCGGATGTGTGTGATAATTCGTTAGAATCCGTGCGTCACATCGCGGGCAAAAAACTCGCCGAAGGGGTCACGACATGGTTGCCCACCACATTGACGCAGCCGAAGGAAACCCTGCGCGAGATTGTCGGCAAAGTGGCGCTTTATCGACAACAGCAGGATCTCACGCGTTGCCCTGGTTTGCATATCGAGGGGCCTTTCATCAACAAAGAAAAAGCCGGCGCCCAAAACCCGGAATTCGTGCGACTGCCCGACTGGGAGGAGCTGCGCGCCTTGCATGAGATCGCGCCGGCACTGATCGTTTCTCTGGCGCCGGAAATGCCGGGTGCCACCGCCTTGATCGAAGCCGCCACCAAGGCAGGCATCGTTTGCTCGGCGGCCCACACTTCCGCCAACTACGAGCAACTGGCGGCAGGCATCAGCGCAGGCTTGAAACATCTTACACATTTCGGCAATGCCATGACACCCCTCCACCATCGCGAGATCGGTGTGATTGGTGGCGGACTTTATGATGCGCGCGTTCATCTGGAACTGATCTGCGATACCATCCACCTCTGCCCTGACATGCTGCGTTTGATTTTCACCCTGGTGCCCATCGAACGTTTGCTGATGATCACCGACAGTGTGGCAGCATCGTGGATCGGTAACGGCACCATGCAACTGGGCGGGCTGGATGTGGTGATTGAAAATCACGTGGCTCGTCTGAAAGCAGGCGGCGCACTCGCGGGGTCCACGCTGCTGGCCAACGAAGGCCTGCGTCATGTGATGGAGGCAACAGGAAAAAAACTCGAAGAAGTCATCCAAGCCACCTCATGGAATCAGGCGCAGTCGCTCGGACTGGAAGGTTTCGGTAAGATCGCACCCGGCTTCCATGCCGATATCACATTACTACGCGAAGACTTCCGCGTGGCGCGCACCATTGTTGCCGGGGAGTCTCGTTTCATCAATCATTCGTAAGAATTCCGCCATGTGACGATTCCGTCGCAGTAGTGCGCTCGTTCCTTTCGGATATGCTGGCAAGCTCGCACAGCCACGAGAAAGAACACGCATGCGCATCGACATCATTACTGATACTTTTGCCCCCGACATCAACGGCGTGGCGATGACTTTGGGCCGCCTTAGCCAGGGTTTGAGCCGCAGTGGGCATCGCGTGACAGTCATTTGTTCCGGTGAGCAACCGACTTCCTCCACCAGTATCGCGGCGATCCCACTTCCCGGATACAAAGAAGTGCGCATCGGTTTGCCCGGACCCTTCAAGCTGCGCAAACGCTGGTTGAAAAAACGTCCGGACGTGATCTACGTGGCCACCGAGAGCCCCCTTGGCGTTTCCGCCGTGAGCGTCGCCAGTGGATTGGGCATTCCCGTGACAACCGGATTTCACACGAATTTTCACGAATACATGGAGCAATACAAACTCAAGGCGCTGCAACCCGCGGCCCTGAGTTACCTGCGGCACATCCACCGCCGTGCCCATGCGACGATGGCTCCCAGCCCGGAAGTGATGGACCTGTTGCGACGCGAGGGCGTCCAGCACGTTCATTTGTTGGGTCGCGGTGTCGATACACAATTGTTCTCGCCAACGCGCAGGGATGAGGAATTACGCGCCACATGGAACGCGAACCGTGATTCCATGGTCTATTTGATGGTGGGACGAGTAGCAGCGGAAAAAAATATCCCGTTGGCAATGCGGGCGTTTGCAGAACTGCATGCCATTCAACCACAAGCACGCTTCGTCGTGGTGGGTGATGGTCCTTTGCGCGAGAGTTGGCAAAAGTCCCAACCATGGGTGCATTTCGCCGGGATGCAACGCGGCGAAGATCTCGCACGTCATTATGCCTCTGCTGATGTGCTTCTTTTTCCCAGCGAGACGGAGACGTTTGGCAATGTCGTGCTCGAGGGCATGGCCAGCGGCTTGACCGTGATCGCCTATGATTACGCAGCGGCAGCTCAGCATATTCAACACGAGAGAAATGGACTCAAAACAACCAAGGGAGATTCTACGTGCTGGCTCGATCTTGTCCTGTCCTGCGCCAGCCGGTCTTCGCTCGCCAGCATACGGGATGCCGCACATCAAGCAACAATTCCCCTGTCTTGGGATCACATCGTTGCACGGTTCGAAAGCATCCTCGCGAACAGCGCACGCACACGCCAGCCGATGTTCGATCAACAAGGCAAACGCCGCAAACCGGACCAATTCAGCTGCCGCACCGTGTTTATTTCCGATGTCCACCTCGGCACACCGGAAAGCAAGGCGGACGAGCTGGTTGGCTTTCTCAAACATCTTCATTGCGAAACCCTCGTGCTCAATGGTGATATCATTGATGGTTGGGCGCTACGACGTGGCACCCGTTGGTTAAATCGACACAGTCGTGTAATTCGCACAATCTTGAAAAAGATGGAAAAAGAAAACTCGGCAGTCATTTACCTTCGCGGCAATCACGATGACATTCTTGAACGTTTCCTGCCGCTCGCCTTCGGCGGAATCCGTATCGTGAAGGAATACATCCACCAAACGCCCAAGGGCCAACGCTATCTGGTAATTCACGGCGATGGCTTCGATAGCGTTGCCACCCATCACCGCTGGCTGGCGATGCTCGGAGCCTTCGGTTACGATAGTCTGCTATCGATCAACCGCGTTTACAACAAATGGCGGGCCTTATTGGGTAAGGAATACTACTCCGTCAGCAAAGCCATCAAAAACAAGGTCAAAGGAGCGGTATCTTTTGTGGACAAATATGAAGTGCAATTGCAAAGGCTCGCCCGCCAGCGCGAGTGTCAGGGCATCATTTGCGGACACATCCACACCCCGGCGGACAAGCAAGTTGGTGATATCCATTACCTCAATTCCGGAGACTGGGTGGAAAGCCTCAGTGCTATCATCGAACACCATGATGGCCGCATGGAGCTCATTACCTACCAGGAATTCATGTGCCGCATGGCTGCTGACATGGAAGAGGCGCTCACCGCATCGATCGAGTCAGAAGAGCTTCAAGCCTAAAAAAATCAGTTCGGAAAATGCGCGAGAGCCATGATCATCATCCTGCGGAACGTTCAGGCATTCTTCAACCATTGATGAAAAGCGGACTCATCGCTGCCGAGCCGATGCGCATGACTGGGACGCTCCGCAAGACAGGCAAGGCGTTCGGGAATATCGATCGAGCCTTCGCCCAATTCCGCTTCCATCACTTCAAGGAATTTGGCAGGGTGGGCGGTTTCTAATACGATCGTAGGCGTGCCGGGATTTGCGGCCCGCCATTTGCGCGCTGCCAGCCAGCCAACAGCTCCATGAGGATCGATCTCGTATTGAAAGAGCGACTTGACCTCACGGATCGCGGCGCGAGTCTGATCATCATCATACGAATCGCCCGAAATCTGTGCCGCCATGCGCTGCCAGTCATCTCCGAACAGATACTGCATGCGCACGAAGTTCGAGGGCGAGCCAACGTCCATGGCGTTAGAAAGCGTGGCCACGCTAGGCCGTGGCTCGTAGCGACCGCTGCGAAGATAGGCCGGCACCACGTCATTGCGATTCGTCGCGGCGATCCAATGCTTGACCCGCAAACCCAACCGCTGTGCCAGCAATCCTGCAGTAAGATTGCCAAAATTTCCCGATGGCACCACAAATGCAGGATCAACTCCCACAGGCATCATTCTGCTACTATGAAAGTAGTAAAAACTCTGGGGCACAAGGCGCGAGAGGTTGATCGAATTGGCTGAAGTGAGATTGAGTCGCTGCGACAGCGATGCATCGAGAAACGCGGATTTCACCAGTCGTTGGCAGTCATCGAAACTGCCATCGATCTCGATCGCCGTGATGTTATGCCCCAAGGTGGTGAGTTGTTTTTCCTGTAGTGGCGAGACTTTTCCCTTGGGAAAAAGGATGATCACGCGGGTGCCGGGCACTTGATGGAAGGCGGACGCCACAGCGCCGCCGGTATCGCCGGAGGTAGCTACCAGCACGGTGAGTTCACGGTCGTCTCCGCGCGTCAGCCAAGCCATCAGCCGTGCCATGAAACGCGCGCCGAAGTCCTTGAACGCCAGCGTGGGACCGTGAAAAAGTTCCAGAACGAAGTCGGCAGGTGCCAATTGAATGAGCGGCGCGTCGAAACACAGAGTCTCCGCCACCATCGTTCGTAGAACATCAGCGGGGATATCGTCGCCGAAGAACGAGTATGCAACATGGTAGCCGAGTTCGGCAAAGCTCATCCCGCGCCAGTCGTGCCAGAATTCATCCGATAGCGGGCGGATTTCCTGTGGCATGTAGAGACCGTTATCCGCGGGGAGCGAGCGCAGGATCGCTTCCTTGAGCGGGACGCGTTGGTCAGGTTGTTTGGTTGAATGATACCACACGGCGGATCAGGCGTTGGTTTTTTCATCGATGACGTGCACACCGCGCGGATTGATTTGCGAGACGTGGATTTGATTCGAAAGTGGAACGGCGGAGAAGACTTTGGAAATGGCATCGCCTACCTTCATTGCCGTTTCTTCGCCTTCGCATAAAGCGAATACCGATGGACCAGCACCGGAGATGGAGAAACCGAGTGCTCCTGCGGATAGCGCAGCACGTTTTGCTTTGTAAAATTCCGGTATCAGCTTCTGGCGTCGCGGTTCAGCGATGACATCGTGGATGGATCTCGAGATCAGACCATAATCTTCCTGGATCAGGCCACAAATCAGCCCGCCAAGATTACCGATCTGCTGCGTGGCATTGGCTAACAAAATTTCCTTGGGTAAAATTTCACGAGCCACCTTGGTCAGCACTTCGATGTCCGGATGAACCACGGCAGCCCAGAGATTTTTCGGCACGGGGATCTGCGCGATGTCCAGTTCCTCATTCGAACGAATAAAAACAATGCCACCGAGAAGACAAGGCGCCACGTTATCAGCATGCCACGCGCCATCCGCACTGGCTTCCCCCGCCATGGCAAAGGGCAACAATTGTTTTTTTGTCAGTGGCTCGCCAATCAATCGATTGACTGCGTAGACACCCGCCACGGCGGAAGCGGCGGAAGAACCAAGTCCGGAGCCGAAGGGCATTTTTTTGTGAATCTCCATCTCGATGCCACGATCCATCATACCCAAGTGACGCAGAAAATCCAAGGCAGCGACACCAGCCGTGTTTTTCTCAGGATCCTTCGGCAACTTGCCGTGATCGCCAGTGATCGTCGTAATGCGGAGCCCCGGTTTGCTGGAATGGCGGACGACAACTTCATCGCCGGGTGAGTCGATCGCAAACCCCAAGACATCATAACCGCAGGCAACATTAGCCACGGTGGCGGGGGCGAAGACACGCGTTTCAAGAATGGGCTCGGGAAGCATAGCGCGGTGATAGTACAGATTTTCCCGCAGCTGCCCATCGCGAATTGTGTCAAGATTTATGAAAAAATCGATCCTTTTACCGATACGTTAGAATATTTCCATCACAGAATGCTTGGCGAACATCATCCACTCTTCTATGCTTGCCGTGATGGATATACTCGTCGCTGCCCCCGAATCCGCCAAGCCCTCGACCCTTCGTTCGGTATTAGCCGCATTGCGAGCTCAGAAGCTTGAGGTAAGTCATGATCACAAAAACTGGGGCGACTGGATTCGCATCGATGGCTGTGAAACCGTGATCAGCATCGAAGTGACTCACGGCCTGACAAGTTCGGCAACGATTGAATTTTGCGAGGATGACTCCGAAGACATCCTGCCTTCGATCTACCGTGCCTTCGACCATGTCGGCTGGATCGGCCTCGATGAGGATGGGGAATACCAGTTGATTTGATCAACACCAAGAAATTTGATTTTGGCAAAAAAACCCGTCAACCAGTATGCTACGCGGCGATCATATCGCGCGGTATTCTGGGCTCTGGGTTTGCTACTCGCGGTCGTTGCGGCGTGGTTGGTGCATCGCTACCGTGATACGATCGCGATGCATTGGTACCGGACCACGGGAGCCTTGCCATCCGAAGAAAAAGCTCAGGCTCTTGTTCCCGATCGTGCCAAGTGGCAGTTATTGCGGCTGGACCTGCAACGATGGCGCAAACATTATGGCGCGAGCTACCGAATGGCAGCGACACCCCGCGAAAAAAAGACGGTCATTGACGAGGCGCGCGCCCACTTGGAGAACACCATGCCTCAGATGATGCGTTGTTGGTTGGGAACACCTTGGGATTTCAATGGTATGGCCACCCAGCCGGGAGAAGGAAAAATCGCCTGTGGCTATTTTGTCACTACCGTGCTGGAAGCAGCAGGTTTTCGCATCGAGCGCAACACACTGGCGCAGCAAGCATCGCAGTCGATCTTGCGCACTTTTCTTCCCATGGACGATTTGCGTGTTCGTGCGGGAATACCTTACAAAACATTCCGTTTCGAGACCTCACGTGGCAAACCGGGAATCTATCTGGTCGGACTCGATACCCACATCGGATTCGTCATCGTGAAAGACGAAGAATTCCGCTTCATCCATTCATCCGGATCGCAGCCCTGGTGCGTCGTTGATGAAAGCTCCGAGCAAGCCCTAGTCCTGGAGCGATCCAAGTATCGAGTGCTCGGCAATCTCACCGCTAGCGATGAGGTCATCCACCGCTGGCTGATGGAAGAAAAATTCCCCACACAACGTTGAAATTTCGACTTAACCGAGCGCGTGACAGTGCATCCATCGATTTGGGAGTTCATCCCTGCAACGACACCCTCTTACGATAGGCTCTGGCGGCTTCGCGGATCACGCTTGCCAGATCCGCTTCCGGACGAGCAAAGGGAGGGACAAACCAAGGATAAGAACCTAACAGATCGGTGATCACCGCCACTTCACCATCGCACGTCGATTCACCACAGCCGATGCCAATAGTGGGAATCCCTACCGCCGCCGTGACGCGCGCAGATACTTCTGGAACAATGGATTCAAGCACCAGAGCACAAACCCCGGCTTTTTCCAATGCTTGTGCATCCATCAGCAATTGATCGGCAGCGGCGGATGTTTTGCCTTTTTTGCGATAGCCGCCTTCCTCCACCACTTGCTGCGGCAACATACCGATATGACCTACCACCTCGATGCCGGCATCGCGCAAGATTCTGACGATCGATGCTTTTTCCTCACCGCCTTCGAGTTTTACCGCATCAGCACCAGCAGTAATGAGCTGGCGTGCGGAAATCAATGCCTGATCGGGGTCATCGTAAGTATGAATTGGCAGATCGCCCAGCACCATCGCGCGGGGATTGGCCCGTGCCACGGCGGCGGTGTGATGCATCATGTGTTCCAGAGTTACATGCGTAGTATCGGGAAATCCGAGCACCACCATGCCTAATGAATCGCCGACCAACAACACATCCATGCCAGCATCATCGAGCAGGCGTGCCATGGGGTAGTCATAGGCGGTTAGCGCCGCAATGCGCTGACGCCCTTTACGTGCGCGCAATTGCTGCGCTTTGCCTGCGGAATTCATGGCTTCATCCTGCGCCAGTTATCGGCGTGGGGCAAGCCGAAGAAATCAGAAATCCCATTGATTTTCCTCAGGCATACTTCATGATCAACTGCGTAATGACACGCGTGATTTTGTTTTTACCGCTCCTTTTTTTAGCTTCCTGTGCCAATTGTTGGCGCGGCGGTGAGCCACTGCGCCCCACCGAACTCGCTTCGCTGCGGGCGGCGAGTGCAGACCTCAGCCAAGCTAAAAACATCCAGGTCTATCATGGACTAGCTCATCCTCAACGCGACACCGCGATCTATGCTGAGCAACTCCGTACACAGCCTCATCGGTTCTACGCCGGCTTCGCATTTCATCAAAGACCTGAGCCAGTCGCGGCATCACTTGTGAGAGAGATTGTCGATCTCTATCGCAATTCTGAATCCCATCAGGCCTTGGCATCGCCCAAGACCACCTGTGCAGGATTTCACCCGGACTACGCCTTGGTGTGGCGGGATGCCCAGGGCCAGCGCGTCTTGCAAATCTGTTATGGCTGTCACGAGTGGAAATACATCGGCCCCGGCGGTGTATTGCACACCGATATCAATGAGCCCGCGTATTTTGAAAAAATCACCCGCTGGCTGCCGCCGAAACCCTAACGAATTTGATCCGTGCGCGATCCCGAGCAGCCGCGTTCCGAGCTGAGCCAACGCGGTGCCTTGGTTCTCGGAGTCGCTGTGGTAATGTTCTTATTCGGTATGGCGCGCGCTGATGGGATCCTTGCCAGTATCTGCTTGCTGGTGCTGCTTTCATTCCCTTACTTGAAATGGAGAGGACAGCACAACCTGCAGGGCCTGACGTTGCGCTGTCAGGCCGCACATCGTGCTCTCGTGGGTCAATCATTTGTATTCAACATCACCTTGCAGCGGCGCACAAATATGTCCTTTTCCCACAACCTCACGCTCCATATGCAAGCGCGGGGTTGCAGTCATATCCAAAGTTTTATTGGTATGATTGACCCAAATACCCCGATGGAAAGAGAGTTGTCGATGGAAATGAAACAACGTGGCGAAATTGCATCCTTTGTCTATCAGATCCTTTCCTCGTATCCGCTGGGTTTGTGGCATCATTCGCTGGAGGGAAAGATCGACCATCCGCTCATTGTCGCACCTCGTCCGGTGATTTCGAAAAAGCTTTTCCTGAACGGTTGGTGGTGCGAGGGAATCGCAGCTTGGGCCGCGGGTCATACCTCACATGTCGGTGAAATCCGTGGACTGCGGGCATGGCGCCCGGGAGATTCCTTCAAACAAGTTCATCCTGCTGCCAGCGCGCGGTCGTATGCTCGCGGACAAGGGTTGATGGTCGCAGAGACGGATCCACCGGGATATGCCCCCAGACATGTCACCGTGATGTTTCACTCTTATGCGACCGACCGCGCCATCATTCGTCCGGAAATATTCGAGCGCGCGCTCTCATACCTGAGCGGCACACTTCGTTATCTATGGCAACAATCGCTGCCTACAACGCTCATGGCTGACTTCGATGACTGGTTGGAGCAATCTTGCTGCAACCGCAGGGAGCTCCAGGATGTATCCGATCACTTTTCCCGCGTGAAACGCCGGGTGGATACGGAATTTCATGAATTGCTGCGTGTGCAGTCACAACTTGATCCACAAACTTCATTGATCATGATTTCCGACATGCCAGTTTGTCATTGGAAGTCCGCGATCATTCGTCGGGAAATTCCTACCATCATTCTGCCTCTACACATCAGTAAGGCACGACGCGACTCCTGTGCAACCAAACCATGAAACGCGGATGGATCATGATTCCGGCACTGCTCGCAGCCTATCTGGCGCTGCGCGTATGGCCCTCTGGCAATGGTGCCTTGTATGCCAGTATTTTGCTGATCACGGCATGGTGGCTGTTGTTCGGACCGGTTCATGCGCGTCGCTTGAATTGTTTTTCGATGAGTCTGCTCGCGGCTGTGCTGTTGTCTTCCGGAGGTGTGATCGCGTTGTTTTTTCTGCACGCGCCCGCTGCGCTAGAAGAAGCTTCTGAACAAGTCATGCTGGTGCTCAGCTCGAACGCACAAAAACAGAAGAAGTCGATCGAGCAGCATATCAATCAAAACAAGCCACGATCCGGCAACTGGTTGTGGAACGAGCAGACCATCCGCCCATTGCCGCGTCGGGCGAATTTGAAACCGGGCAATCAACCGGAAGTATTCTTGCAGCTGCAGAATCCCGCAAAAGTTCGCCCATTGATCCAGCGCCGCGCTTACATCAGTGCCTTTGCACTAGGAACCTATCATGACGCGGCATGGTCGCTCACCCCGCCCGATACCGCGAATCCTCCATCATTTGCCAGGCGTCCGGGTGATCTGTTCGAATACGAAATCTTCCACCCCAGCGACCCTTCGGGACAAACACCGATCGTCGCACTGCAAGGCATGCTGGATGCCGAGATCACACCGCTTTCCTATCGCGGCGATGGCATTCTCATTCTACCACCCAGCGATACGGCGATTGGCTACCGCTATCGCGCCCGTTCCCAGCCATTGAGTATCGATGACCTTGATGATCTTGCAACAGCCGCACCGCGCACCATGGTACCGGCGCCGTGGCTGGAGTTGCCTGATGATGAAACCCTGCTGATCGGCATCCGCGGATTGAATGCGGAAATGATCACAGCCGGCTCCATGAAACAACGGCTCATACAATTGCGCGAGGGACTGCGGCAGGAGTGTGAATATTCGCTCGACATCGCCAATCCCGATAACCGCGATCCACTGGAAAATTTCCTCTTTCACGAAAAACGTGGACACTGTGAACTCTTTGCCACTGCCGGCGCATTGGCCGCGCGTGCCATCGGTGTGCCGTCCCGCGTTGCCTACGGCTGGGCGGGCGGTTCTTACTATGAAAATAGTAATTTGTTTGTTTTCCGCGCACGTGAAGCCCACGCCTGGACTGAAGTTCTCATCGAGGGAACAGGTTGGGTGGTACTGGATTGCACTCCTCCGGCATCGATCGGCAACAGTCGTGCGGCACCTCCAGACGAAAAACCAGTCTCGGCCGAGGACGCTGCGGAAATGCAACAGGAGGAGGATGCGACACAGGCCGATGCAGCAAAAGTTTCCCTGGCACTGGGCATCCTGACCGCCATGAGTAGCACGGTGTTGATCGTACTGTGGTCGCTAAAGAACCGGCGTTTGGAGGGCGTATCGGACACAGGGTCCCGACATGTCCATGAAATGGGTTACTATCGGTATTTCCTGATGTTTTGCCAAAAGCGCGGTGTGCCTGTGACAAAGCATTTGACGCTGCGTCAGATCCTGCGAAAATTTACCCCGGCCCTTCCCTTTGCAAACGCACTCGAGCGTTATCACTATCGGGTTCGCTATGGTCAGCAGAATGCTGATTCAAAGAGCGAGTCTGCTTTGAAAGAGCAAATCCGCAAAGAAATTTCCTAATTGCCCGGATACCCAAGAGCGCTTGGTGAACCACACGTTCATGAGCCTGTTTCCAGAGATCAATATCATGGCTTCATGCTGGTATCTGGCGCGGTGAGATCCAGTTCCTGAATCCAAATATTGCGATAGCGGACATCGTGGCCCTCTGCCTGGAGCTTGATGCCCTGTGGGGTATCTGTGATTCCCTTGCCACCGTCATTACCGCCATCGACACCTGAATTCGCGCCGCCCCACACTTGATTGATGCGAATGTTGTGATGCGCTTGCTTGCCGTTGAAAAACACACTTACGAGTGCCTTCTCAGTGCGTTTGCCGTTTTCAAATCGGGCGGCGCGAAAAATGATGTCGTAGCTGTTCCATGTGCCTGCGCCACGATAAAGCGCGTAGGGGGATTCGGTTTCGTTGATCACTGCTCCCATGCCATGTTTGGTTGTGTCGCCATCGAGAATCTGGATTTCATAGCGGTTTTGCAGATAAACACCGCTGTTCCCTCCGGGTTTGGCGATGTAAAACTCGACGTGCAAACGAAAATCCCGAAAGGTTTTTTTCGTAACGATGTCAGCGACACCGTAGAGTCCTTTTTTGACAGCGGGGTCATCGGTCTGAACGCAAGTGCCGCCGTCAACGGGATCTTCCACAATCGGCCATTGGATCGGCATGGTTGAACCAAAACGCGGGCCCTGCCAATAGATCCACTTTTCATCAAGCATTTTTTTAGACCCATCAAATAATACTTCTGATCCTTCTGGAGCCTGTGCGCCCAAGCCTACTTGAGCTTGTGTCGTTTGAAGCAGCGCGGCAAAGAGGAGCGCGGGACTCAAAAGCAGGATACGAAAGAAAAGTTTCATGACTGCATTACTATGAATCATGCCCCTCGGATGGCAAGAAAAGATGCCGGTGCGTAAGACAAATCCGCTCTCAGCCCTGATTTCTCAGATCTAACAAAAATGCATTCCTGTGGGATTCTTTTTTCGGGAAATGATCATTTCGGGAAACATCATCATTGGCCGAAACGTAGTAAGTTCGTGCAGAAAATGATTGCTGACATCCTCGGCTCAACTGGTCGGATTTTCTTTCAACGCTTGATAATTTTTCCATGATGAAATCTTTTTCTTTGTTTTTTGGTCTATTGGGTCTCGTTACCTTTCTCCCTGCGGCCGAGAAGCCCAATATCGTTGTAATCATGGCTGATGACTTGGGCTGGGGTGATGCCTCATGCTATGGTGCAAACTCGATCAAAACCCCGGCGATCGATCAACTGGCGGCAGAAGGCTTGCGATTTACCAGTGGGTATTGTTCGGCATCGACATGTACGCCTACCCGTTATTCACTGCTGACAGGAAATTACGCTTTCCGCACCAAAAACACCGGCATTGCGCCGCCGAACGGTCCGGCCATCATTGATCCAGGCACTCCCACCATGGCATCTCTGGTCAAACAAAGCGGATACAGAACGGCCGTGATTGGCAAATGGCATCTGGGTCTGGGAGAAACACGACCCGACTGGAATGGCGAGCTCAAGCCTGGTCCGTTAGAAATCGGTTTTGATCACTGTCTCCTCTTGCCCACGACAAATGACCGTGTGCCACAGGTCTTTGTGGAGAATCATCGCGTACGCCATTTGGATCCTGCCGACCCGTTGTGGGTGGGAGACCGCAAACCATCGCCGGATCACCCGACGGGCATCACGGATCGTGCCGGTCTGAAGCTCGATTGGAGTCATGGTCACAACGATACCATTCACAATGGCATCAGCCGCATCGGCTTTTACACGGGTGGTAAAAAAGCGCGTTACCGGGATGAAGATCTTGCTGATGAATGGATCAAGGAATCACGTCAATGGATCAGTTCACAGAAAAACCAACCATTTTTGCTTTTTTTCGCGGCTCACGATATTCATGTGCCGCGCATGCCTCATGAGAGATTTCAGGGCAAAAGTGGCATGGGCCTGCGTGGGGACTCGATTTTACAATTCGATTGGTGCGTAGGAGAGTTGATGAAAATCGTGGAGCAAAACCACCTGTCTGAGAATACACTTTTTGTTTTGTGCTCGGATAACGGTCCTGTTCTTGACGATGGCTATCAGGATCAAGCTGTCGAAAAACTTGGATCGCATCAGCCCGCAGGCCCCTATCGTGGTGGCAAGTATTCGGTATTCGAGGGCGGTACACGCACTCCTTTTATCACACGCTGGAAAGGTCGGATTACGCCGGGTGTATCCGATCAGATTGTTTGCACCATCGACCTCCCCGCGAGTTTTGCCGCTCTGGTGCAAACTACGATCCCTTCGGGAGGATGCACGGATAGCCAGAACCTCCTGCCCGCACTGCTCGGGGAGAAAAACGCAAAAGGACGTGATATCCTGCTACAACAGGATAACAACGGCGCCAAATTCGGACTGCGCATGGGACGATGGAAATTAGTCCGCGAAAAAAACAAAGCGCAGATGAATCACCAGTTGTTTGACTTGGAAAAAGATCCTGCAGAAAAGCAAAACCTCGCCGCACAATACCCCGAAGAACGCAAGCGAATGGTGGAAAAACTCAATGCCATCATCGCAGTTCCTTCTCGTTGATTGAGCCAACCATCGACGACATCCCGCTGGAAAATCGTCGCACAGCTTCCACGCAATTTTTACCAAAGATTGACTGAATGACAGAAATCGCTCCATGCATTTTCATGCAAACAGGGATTTCGTCATCCATACGATTCAGACAATCATTCCCGCGCCAACGGTTTCGTTGGTGCCGGGATCGATCAGAATGAAGCTGCCGGTCTGACGATTGCGACTGTAGCTATCATGGATCAAGGGCACGGCGGTGCGCAGAGTGATGCGACCAATGTCATTCATCGCAAAAGTTTCCAAGCCTTCGATCTTATGCAAAGTATTGATATCGACATGATATTTCACTTCCTGCACCACAGCCTTGGTCTCGCGGGTCGTGTGACGGATGACTAGCTTTGCACGATGTGGCATAGGCTTGCTGGAGAACCAGCAAATCATCGCCTCTATATCCTGGGACACTTCCGGCGGGTTGTTTTCCTTCACCAACATATCACCACGGGATATATCGATTTCATCTTCTAACGTGATACAAACCGATTGCGGGGCATAAGCCTCATCTTTTTCACCATCGGGCGAGTGGATCGCTTTGACGCGGGTAGAAAATCCGGAAGGCAACACAGTGACGCGATCACCGGGCTTGAACACACCACCGGCAACTCGGCCGGCGTAACCGCGGAAGTCGTGCCAATCATCGCTCATAGGACGGATCACCCATTGGATCGGAAAGCGTGCATCGACGTGATTTTCTTCACCTCCGATGTAAACGTGCTCCAAATGATAGAGCAATGCAGGACCTTGATACCAGGGCATCTTTTCTGATTTATCGACCACGTTATCCCCATTCAACGCGGAGATGGGAATGAAGGTGATGTCGACGATATTGCCCAAGCGTGAGGCCATGGCGCGGTAATCCTCGACGATTTTGTCGTAAACCTCCTCGGAGTAGTCGACAAGGTCCATTTTGTTGATGGCCACCACGAGGTGCTGGATGCGCAGGAGGTTGGCAATAAAACTGTGGCGTTTGGTTTGTTCGATCACTCCTTTGCGGGCATCGATGAGGATGATCGCGAGGTTTGCTGTGGAAGCACCGGTAACCATATTGCGGGTGTATTGGATGTGGCCTGGCGTATCAGCGATGATGAACTTGCGTTTCGGCGTGGCAAAGTAGCGGTAGGCGACATCGATGGTGATTCCTTGTTCGCGCTCGGCCTTGAGGCCATCGGTAAGCAGCGCGAGGTTCACATGTTCATCGCCGCGTTTGCGCGAGGACTCTTCTACAGCTTCGAGTTGGTCCTCGAAGATGGATTTGGAATCATAAAGCAAGCGGCCAATGAGGGTGGATTTGCCGTCATCGACGGAACCGGCGGTGGTAAAACGTAGTAAATCCATTTTTCGTGTGGAGTGAGCAGTGGTTTGAATCATTGATTTTCTTGAGCGGCACTGATCACGGATCACTGCTCACTCGGCACTTTTCAGAAGTACCCTTCTTTTTTGCGGTCTTCCATCGCCGTTTCCGAGCGCTTGTCGTCGGCGCGGGTACCGCGTTCGGTTTGGCGGGCGGCAGCGACTTCGGCGATGACCTCATCCAGATTCGAGGCGCGTGACTCGACGGCACCCGTGCAGGTGGCATCGCCGATGGTGCGGAAGCGGACGATGCGTTTCTCCACGGGCTCGTGGGCTTGCGGTTGCAGGAAATCAGTGACGGCGAGAAGCTGGCCGTTGCGTTCAAAAATTTCGCGTTCGTGGGAAAAGTAGATCGAGGGAAGTGGAATGTTTTCGCGTTGAATATACATCCAGATGTCCATTTCGGTGAAGTTGGACAGCGGAAAAACGCGGAAGTGTTCACCGGGATTCTTGCGGCCGTTGAAGAGATTCCAAAGCTCGGGGCGCTGGTTTTTCGGATCCCATTGACCGAAGTCGTCGCGATGAGAAAAGAAGCGCTCCTTGGCACGCGCTTTTTCTTCGTCACGGCGACCACCACCCAAGCACGCATCGTATTGATGCTTCTCGATTGTATCGAGCAGCGTGACCGTCTGAAGTTTGTTACGAGAGGCGTTGGGGCCTTTTTCCTCAACAACGCGGCCGGTGTCGATCGATTCCTGAACAAGCCCCACGACGAGACGCGCGCCGATCATTTCCACGAACTCATCACGGTAGGTCATGGTTTCAGGGAAATTGTGTCCGGTATCGACGTGGACGAGTGGGAATGGCATCTTGGCGGGCCAGAAAGCCTTGCGTGCGAGCCAAGCCATCACGATGGAATCCTTGCCGCCCGAAAAAAGCAGAGCCGGATTTTCAAATTGTGCGGCGGTTTCACGGAGCACAAAGATGGCTTCCGCTTCCAATTGATCAAGATGGCTGAGTTGGTAGTTGGGCATGACGAGATAAGGAAAATATCCAGCAGCTTGCGCCGCGCGACGCGGAGTCTGCCCTACTTTTTTCCCTCGTCAAGAAAAAATATTAGTTTGTTGTGTAATTTACTAATGATAGCAAGATTGGCTTGTTAATTCTGTCGGCGTTGGGCAGTTGCTTCCAACAGAGCATCGACACATTCCTCAAGACTGAGAGCTTCGCTATCGAGCACCAAATCTGCCTGCATGGGCTCTTCAAAAGAGCTATCTTTCCCGGTGAAATGCTGGATTTCCCCGCGTGCTGCCTTGGCATATAGCCCTTTGACATCACGTTGAGCGCAAGCCTCAAAACTGGCCCTGACATAGACTTCGAAAAAATCATCGCCAAGGATTCCACGTGCTACATCACGCAATTCACCACGCGGAGTAATAGCGGAAACGAAAGTGATCAATCCCTGTGCCGCAAACAGCTTGGCCACTTCCGCGATGCGACGGATATTTTCCAACCGATCTTCATCCGTGAAGCCCAGGTTCGCATTGAGACCCGAGCGAATATTGTCACCATCGAGTATCGCTGTAGTACGACCTTGTTGATGCAGCACTCGTTCGGCGGCATTCGCAATTGTCGATTTCCCGGATCCGGAAAGCCCACAGAGCCAGATCACCATGCCGCGCTGCCCGAGCAAACGCTCTTTATCCTCGCGTTGCAAAAAGCGGTGAAATTCGGTGTGAATGTTCGTGGTCATGACATGAGACTAGAACCCCACAGAGACATGTCTGTAAAGCCAGAAATACGGATCCAACGAATCGCGCCATCTTCTCACCATGACACAAGTGATGAAATACCGATGCGGCATTTTGCGTAAACTTGCACAAAGTCATTGCTGGGCTACGTTCAGCAACATCTATCTTTCCTAATATGAATTCGCGCCGCATGTTTTTGAAAAGTCTGGCATCAACATTAGCCTTGCCGATGTTAGAGCCCTTGCGAGCTGCCACTGCTGTTGCGAAACCGGGATCACCCTTGCGTCTGGCCTACATTTACTTGCCGAATGGCGTGAACACCAAACTATGGTTTCCTAACGGCTCGGGGAAAAACTACCAGCTTTCTCCGTCGCTCTCTCCTCTATCGGATTTGCGTGATCATTTTCAAGTCATCAAAGGTCTGGCTCTTGATAAAGCCCGATCCAATGGTGACGGAGCCGGTGATCACGCGCGTGCGAACGCCACTTTTCTCACAGGGTGTCAGGCAAGGAAAACATCGGGAGCCGATATCCGGATCGGTGTATCTGCCGATCAAATCGCTGCGCAGCAACTCGGGCATCTGACCCGACTCCCTTCGTTGGAACTCTCGACCGATGAACCGCGTCGATCGGGTAATTGCGATTCCGGTTATTCCTGCGCATATCAATACAACCTTGCATGGCGCTCGGACACCACACCCGCTCCTCCGATGCGCGATCCCCGCATGGTATTTGAAGCTCTGTTCGGGTCGAAAGACGAAAAAGGCAATGCAGAACGGCAGCTACGTAAAAAATCGGTACTCGATTTCGTAATGGCGGATGCCAAGCGTCTTCAGTCGCGGGCCACAGGAGCGGACAAAAACAAACTCGACGAATATTTTACCTCCGTACGCGAGATCGAACAACGCATTGAACTTGCGGAAAAACACCGCCAAGAAATGCCTGAAATCGATGTTCCCAACGGTGTTCCGAAAAGCTACCGCGAGCACATCCGCGCGATGTATGATTTGATGTTGGTTGCTTTTCAAACCGATTCCACCCGCGTGGCATCGTTTTTGTTAGCCCATGACGGTTCAAACCGCACTTTCCCGGAAATCGGTGTGAACGAGTCGCATCACGGCATTTCACATCATCAACGCGATGAAAGACGCCTATCGCTGATTGCCAAAATCGATGAATACTATGCCGCGGAATTCGCACGTTTCCTGGGCCGCCTGAAAAACACCAAGGAAGATGACGGCAATTTGCTCGATCATTCGATGATTGTGTATGGTGGTGGCATTTGCGACGGTGATCGCCACAATCACGATCAACTTCCCATCATTCTGGCGGGTCATGGCAACGGCACCTTGCAAACCGGGCGATTGATGGAAGCGCGAGGCGACACGCCCTTAACCAACCTGCATTTGTCGCTCCTGGACCGCATGAACGTCAAAGCCGAAAGAATCGGTGATTCCACAGGACGCTTGGACGTCTAGATTCCACTTTGTCAGTGAGCTGCAAGCCAGTTACAACCAATACCAGCTTCCACAACGATGGGGACTTGATGAGGGAGGGACAGGGCGTTTTGCATCAGCGTGAGAATCCGCGGGACGAGCTCCTCCTGCTCTTCCATGACCAGGTCGAAGACGAGTTCATCATGCACTTGCAGCAGCAGGCGGGTGCGATAGGATTTTTCTAACAACTCAGCCACGCCAATCATGGCGAGCTTGATCATGTCCGCAGCCGTACCTTGGATCGGGGTGTTGATGGCCGCGCGCTCGGCATTACCGCGGATGTTCTGATTGGAAGAGTGGATGTCTGGAAGATAACGGCGGCGACCGCTGAGGGTCTCGATATAGCCTTGCTCACGTGTGCGGGCGATGGTGGCATCCATGAAGGCTTTGATACCGGGGTATTCCTCGAAGTAAGTATCGATGAGTTTAGCGGCATCGGCCCGCGGGATGCCGAGCCGCTGGCTGAGTCCGAAGGCGGAAATACCGTAGATGATGCCGAAGTTCACCATCTTCGCGTGGCTGCGCATCTCCCTTGTGACTTCTTCTAACGAAACCGCATAAACCTTGGCGGCGGTGGCGGTGTGGACATCGAGATTTTGTTCGAAGGCCGCGATCATCCCGGCATCACCGGAAAGGGCGGCCATGATGCGCAGTTCGATCTGCGAGTAATCACAGCTGAGCAAGGTGTGACCTGGTGCGGGAATGAATGCCTTGCGGATTTTTTTGCCAAGCACCGAACGCACGGGAATGTTCTGGATGTTCGGATCGGTAGAGGCGAGTCGACCCGTGGCGGCAACCAATTGATGGAACGTCGTGTGAATGCGACCGGTCTTGGGCTGGATGTGACCGGGTAGTGCATCGACGTATGTGGACTTGAGTTTGCTGGCTTCACGGTATTGCAGGATATCGGCAATGATGGGATGCGCGCCCTCTAACGCAAGCAGTGTGGTTTCATCGGTCTTGAACTGTCCGGTCGTGGTCTTTTTGGCCTTCTCCGCCAGTTGTAAGCGCGTGAAAAGAATCTCTCCGAGTTGTTTCGGGGAATTGATGTTAAACACACCGCCGGCATGTTGGTGAATGCTGCTCGTTAGTTGATCGATGGTTTCTTGCAGCTCGGCACCAATTTCTAACAAGGCCTTGGTATCGAGAGCGATTCCCTGTTGCTCCATGCGCATCAATACCGGCAACAAAGGTGACTCAATCGTTTCGAAAACGGTTTGCTGACCGGAGCGGTGCAATTCCTCGCGCAGGATCGCCGCAAGTTGCCAGGTGACATCGGCATCTTCCGCGGCGTATTCCGCGAGAATTTCCAAAGCAATGTGGGCGATCGACAGATCTTTTTTGTTGGTTGGCTGGCTGGCGGCAAAGGCGAAGAGATCATCGGTAGCGGCGGGGGCCTCGTTCGCTCGGGCGATGTCGGTAAATTTGATCGGGGTATAATGGAGATAGGCCTCGGACAAGCGATCCATGCCGTGCCGTTGATCCGGATGCAACAGGCTATGTGCAAGCATGGTATCAAAAAACGGCCCCTCACAGCGGATGCCCTGTTGTTGCAGAATGGCGAGGTCGTATTTCAAATTGTGGCCGATCTTTTCACTGCGGCTGGCAAACAGAGGCAGCAATTCCGGCGGCAGTGCCTGGCCTGGGGTGAGAGGCAAATACCATGCCTCGTGCGCCTGCCAGCAGAAGGCGATGCCTAACAGATCGGCGGCGAAAGGATCGAGCGAGGTCGTTTCCGTATCAAAACAGAACGATGGCTGGCGCGCGAGTTCGCAAAACAAGCGCGTTTGTTTATCGGGCGTGTCGGCGATGTGATAGACATGATCGACCTCGCGGATGGTGCGCAGATGGATTGCGGTGGCGGATGGTGTGACAGCGGCAGCATCCTCGGTGGTGACGATCGGCGCATCGGGAAAAAGACGCTTGGTCAGCGTACGGAACTCGAACTCCGCGAAGAGAGCCTTGATGTCCGCCTCGTTATAGCGCGAAAGTTTCAAGTCATCCCAAGACGAAGCAATCGGAACATCGACTTGAATCGTGGCAAGTTCTTTCGAGAGCAACGCTTGATCGGCATAGGCGCTGAGATTCTCGCCGAGTTTGCCTTTGATCTGGCTAGCATGATCTAACAGATTTTCCATCGAGTCCCACTCGCGGATCAGTTTTTTTGCGGTCTTCTCGCCCACACCGGGAACGCCGGGAATGTTATCGGCGGCATCACCCCAGAGGCCGAGGATATCAATCACCTGGGCGGGACGAATGATTTCCCATTGCTGCAGGATCGTCGCGACATTAAGAATTTCGTGATCGGTGCCCTTGCGCCCCGGACGCCAGATCGAAGTGGTGGGGGAGACAAGTTGGGAAAAGTCCTTGTCGGGCGTGACCATGAAAGTTTGGAAATCGCCGCAGGCATCTGCGCGGTGGGCCAGGGTGCCGATGATGTCATCGGCTTCGTATCCATCGAGTTCAAGCACAGGGATTTGAAATGCCTGGCAGAGACGTTTGACGTGAGGAATCGCGGCAAGCAATTCCTCCGGCGTGGCATCGCGCTGGGCCTTGTAGGCGGGGAACTTGATGTGGCGCGCGGTGGGCGCGTGGGTATCGAAGGCAACCCCAAGGTGGCTGGGTTGTTCTTTTTCGATGATGGTGAGCAGCGTGTTAGTAAAACCGTAAAGCGCGGAGGTATTGATCCCCTTGGAATTGCGAATGGGATTGGTAATGAAGGCGAAGTGGGCGCGGTAGATCAGGGCCATGCCATCGAGGAGAAACAAACGCATGGGGAGATGATGAAGAAGATTCCGGTGAATGCGAGAATTTTGCGCGGAAGGTTGATGCAGAAGATTGCTTCATCCTTGAAAACGCGCTAGTCATGCCTGTGATGAGAGATCGGCGTTGGGTGGCAGAGCATCGTGGTGGCGATTTGCCCATGTCACAACATCGGCTGTTGATGCGATGGGCGTGCGATGTCGCTGAGCACCTGTTAGGCGAATTGGCGCGGGAAATGGAGGATGATCGTCCGCGGCGGGCGATTGTGGTGGGGCGGTTATGGGCTGAGGGCCGCGTGAAAACGGGCGTGGCGATGAAAGCGGCGGTGGCGGCACATGCTGCCGCGCGTGAGGCGGCACTTCCCGAGTGGGTTTTTGTGGCACGGGCTACGGGGCATGCGGCAGCCACAGCACACGCGGCGGATCATAGCATGGGGGCGATGATTTACGCCATCAAGGCATGGCGTGCGCGAGGTGAAAATCCACAACCATTTTGGAAAATGCATCGGTTATCCATGCCCAAGGAGTGGCGCACATGGCTCATGGAAGGAGTTTTGGCGCGCTTACCCCGAGAATTGTTGCAGCAGCTGGACTAAGAAATCAAAAATCCCGCCTGGAGGGGATGACTCCAGGCGGGCATGGGATGCCGTGAGTTTCGAAAGCCTCTACTTATGGCTGGGCGGGAATGTAGAGTTCGGAGTCCACGGCGAGAAGGGTCTGCGGACTAAAGCTCCAACCATTGAGCGAGTTGATCTTTTCCGGAGTCGTGTTGTGTTCTTTCGCTACTTCTGCCAAGGTCAGTTCACGAGTGGTTTTAATCAGTCGATAGGTTGTCGCGGCTGGCTGCGCGGGGGCTTCTGGAGTAGGATTCTGCACCGTTTGGGCACCACCAGGATTCAGAGACTGGGTTGCGGGAACAGGCATCTTTTCAGCAGCGGGAGTTTCTTGAGCCACCGTTGGTTCAGGCACAGCTGTCGGTGCGGGAGCCTGCTCGGTCGTATGGTTTTCAGGTAAGAATTGTTGCACTGGAGCTGGTGCCGGCGCAGTATTCTCGGCGATATCACTCGAAGATGCCACAGAAGGAGATGCACCTGGAATTTGAATTTTCTGACCGATGGCCATTCTCGTGGGATTCAGACCAGGATTTGCTGCCTGCAGTGCGGCCACGGTGGTGTTCTGTGCGCGTGCGATCTTGCTAAGATTATCACCCGATTTCACCTCGTAAGTTCCCGCGATGCTGCTCGGTGTCTGCGTTGCATTCGTTGGCGAAGAAGCCACTGTCTCAGCAGAGGTGGCTTCGGTCTTACCTGGGATCTCCAACTTGCCACCGATCCGAAGTGCATTGGGATTAACCCGAGGATTCGCCTGTTCGAGCTTCTTCACACTGATGCCGTAATTTTTGGCGATGCGATAAAACGTATCACCCGATTTGACAACGTGGGTAGCAGCTCCAGCGAACGAAGCGATGGACATAAATACCATACCGAAGAACAGATGTGGAATCTTCATAAAACAAACCGTATTTTTTTTTCAGGATTGATCAAGAAAAAATTTAACTTTTCCTGATAAATTTACAAAGAGCCAGGAAAATCCTCCGAGCCGTGATCAAGACTTCGGATGAGGAAGTTCGTTCGGTTTTTCCGATGCCGCATCGATGGGGGTCGGAATGATCTCAACCTTCGCTCCCTCAACGGCATATGTCAGGGAAGAAACGGAAAGCTTTTCTCCGCTCACAAACCCTTCCCTGACGACGATTTCGTCAGCCGTGGACCAAGCAGGAATGATCGTTTTGCGGGTCAGCACAGGCGGATTTTGTTCTACCATGTAAACACGGTTCACGCCACGAAGGGCTTTCCTCGGAATGACAAAGACTTGCGGCAAAAGATTGCCCCGGATTTTTGCCCGCAAAGGCTGACCAATGCGCAATGGGGCAGATTTTTTTAATCGGCCAAACGGATCCTGAATGCGCGCGATCGCAAATAACTCGCGAGTGGTGTCGTCTAGAGTACCTTCCGTGCGAACAATTTCTGCCTCCCACTGATCATCATTGGTGACACCGCTGGCATCCGTAAGATGGACGATGACAGCAGGATCTGATTCTTCTGCGGGAAGGGTGATGAAATTCAGCTGTGCAGGGGAGATCGGCAGGCGGATTTCCGCGTAATCCGCGGCAAAAACCTCGCCCAGGGCGGAGTTACCGCCCACCGCCTGACCCAGCCCCACATTCCTGATTTTAACGCGCCCTGCAAAGGGTGCGCGAATCTTGGTGCGCGCCAGATTCCGCTGCGCCTGGTCCACATCCGCGGCCGCAGCCTTGACCGATGCCTGCGCTTCCTTGAGTTGGGGGATTCGCAAAACAAGATCGGATGGCTCATCATCGTATCCGATATCTTCCCAATTCAGGCGGGCTTGTTTGGCACGCGCTTGCTCCTGCTGCAATGCGGCCTCCGCACGCGCCAGACGGGCCTCCGCGGTGGCAAGGCTGGCTTGAAAATCAGCAGGATCCAACTCGGCAAGAACTTGGTCTTTTTCAAAAAAAGCTCCATCTTCAAAACAAGGATGCAACACCGATACGGTGCCATTCACCAAGGGTGTGATGGTTGTAACATAATGGGCCCGCACGGATCCTTGGCTATCAATCCAAACCTGATAATCACGTGGTTTGAGTTCCAGCACTTCCGTTTTGATCAACTGCTCCGGAAGGGGCATCGGTTTCGGCTTTTCAATCGGCTTGCCGAGATAATACCACGCGCCCACGCCGAGGGCGAGGATCGAGACGGGCATGACAATGCGACGGAAAAACATGCGGAACTTACGGTGAGTGACGCGCGAAACTAGCGCAAAACTCGAGGATTGCATGTGTTTTCTGGTAGAAATGACAGAATGCGAATCGAGAAAGTCGGCAACCGCCTGAGACCACAACAAAATCCACCGCAAGTTTCTTATTTGCCAATGTGATCGACTGTCGCTAGCATCGTGCTCACACGCAAACTGCGATCGTTGCCCTCCGTCTCATGAATTCTCTTTTTCTCAAAAACTGCCTGATTGCCTCAGAAGATTCAACGAAGCTTACTCCAGCGGATGTGCTTGTGGAAGGCGGACAAATCAAAGCAGTGGGTGCGAATTTACGGAAGCCGGATCACGTTCATGAAATCGACGCTGCGGGGCGCGTCCTCCTCCCAGCGATGTTTGATGCACACGTGCATTTCCGCGAACCGGGGTTCGAAGCAAAAGAAAATATTGCGAGTGGAGCACGCGCAGCAATCAACGGTGGCGTCACGGGTGTGGTGATGATGCCCAATACCTCGCCTGCGCTCGATAACCCTGCCACGATCCGTACCGTGCTGGATGCCGGAAAATCGACAGGGATCACCGTGCTCACCAGCGGTTGCATTACCAAAGGACGACATGGAAAGGAATTGGCAGCAATCGACGGCATGCGCCATCTCGGCGTGAAAATGCTCACCGATGATGGTGATTCGGTGTATGACCCAGCCGTGCTGTATCGGGCCATGCAATACGCTAAAGAATTTGGCATGTTTTTTGCCAGCCATTGCGAGGTGCCGGAACTTGCCGGTCCACGTGCTCTCACCGAGGGGCCAACGGCCTTCCGCCTTGGCATCAAAGGCTCCCCTCCCTGCGCCGAGGAAATCATCATCGACCGCGATATCCGCCTGGCCCATGCCACGGGCGCACATATCCACATCCAGCATGTTTCATCAGCCCTCGGCATGGAGACCATTCGCTGGTGGAAAAACCGCGGAGATGTCAAAGTTACGGCCGAGGTGGCACCCCACCATTTGATGTTCTCCGAGGATGATATCGGCGACTTCGATACACACTACAAAATGAATCCACCGCTTCGCACAAAGCGGGACAACGCGCTTTTGCTCGAGGGACTCAAGCAGGGAGTTTTCGATCTCATCGCCACCGACCACGCTCCGCATACGGCGTTTGAAAAATCCCAAGATTTTGTCAGCGCTCCCAACGGCATCACCGGCTTGGAAACGGCATTGATCAGTCTTTATCACTACTATGTTCATAGTAATATATTCGGCTGGGATCTTGTTGTGAAACGCTATTCCGCGGAACCACGTCGTTTCATGGGACTTGATCCGGTGCCAATCGCAGAAGGAAAAACGGCAGAGTTCGTCTTGTTCAATCCCGCCGGTGAAACAACTTTCACCAGGGACTACATGCAATCACGCAGTGAAAATACGCCTTTCTTGAATCAAACACTCAAGGGCAGCATCGATCTCGTCGTAAAGGATGGCCGCATTCTGCTCGAGCGATGACCCGAATGCCTGATGCGTCCCACGGCTCAAAAAATCCTGTAAACGGTTGGTGATTGTCACGAACAATGCCATACTATCATACTTGAACGAGTCAAAAACATGCCAACGATGTGGTCGCACGATGGAATGGCGGCGAAAATGGAAAGACGTCTGGGATAGCATTCAATATTGTTCCGATGCCTGTCGCCGCACACGTCTGAAAAAACCAGATCATGCGCTGGAGGAGGCAATCATCGCTTTGCTGGAAAAACGCAGCAGCACGGCTTCGATCTGCCCCAGTGAAGCAGCGCGCGTGGTTTTTCCCATGGATTGGATGTCTCACATGGAGGCAGCTCGTCAAGCAGCACGGCGATTGGTCGCAAAAGAACGAATCAAAATTACGCAAGGAGGCAATCGAGTTGATCCCTCCACAGCCAAAGGTCCCATCCGTTTGCGTCGCGGCCGGAATTTTACCAACCAGTCAGTATCTTAAACAAATTCTGCCTCTCGTGAATTTCTTCCTGGGACAGAGATTGTAGCTTGCGTGTGGAAAATTCCTCGCAAGTGAAAGATGCCAGGATCGAACCTTTGATGACGGCCTGGCGGATATCGGCGAAACTGAAGGAGGCTTTGCCAAGAGATGCCAGATAGCCCGCCAGAGCGCCGAGGAAGGTGTCACCGGCCCCGGTGGGATCGGCCACTTCGTGCAAAGGGAAAGCTGCCGAGCGGAAAAAGGTTTCGGGACTGACCTGCCATCCTTGCGGATTCCCGGTGAACAGCATGGCACCAAACTCGCCGAGTTTGATGATGACGTTGCGCGGACCTTTTTCCAGCAAGCGCTGACCGGCGAGAATCAGGTTCGAGGTGCCGGTGAATTCGCGCGCTTCGCCTTCGTTGATGACAAACAGGTCCAGCTCGCGGAGCACATCGTGCAGACGCTCGTTGGCGATGTTGATCCAGAGATCCATGGTATCGGCGATGACGAAACGCGGCGAAGCGGTGCAACCGGCGAGCATTTGCAATTGGTTGTCCGGGGACATGTTGGCAAGAACTACGATGGACGTAGTAGAAATTTCCGCGGGAACCTTGACCTGCCAGTTTTCCAGCACATTCAAGCCCACTCGGTGCGTGGTGCGGTCGTTCATGTTGGCATGATATTCGCCAGTCCAGGTAAAGGATTCACCATCGGAGCGCTCGACTCCATGCAGGGTCACGCCATGGTCTTCCAGCATTTCCAGGTGGCGCTGCGGGTAATCGTGGCCGATGATTCCGACGAGATGCACCGGTTGGGTGAAATACGCGGCTGCGAGTGCAGCATAAGAAGCAGAGCCGCCGAGAAGTTCTTTGGCTTCGGCTTGCGGAGTAATAACGTTGTCGATGGCGATGGTGCCTCCGACGATGACAGGAAGTGCGGACATGGTAAAAATAGGGTTAGAGAATTTCCTCAATGGGAATCAAGCCATTGGTGGCAACGATGGAGTAGGAATCCGGATTCTGGGGAGAAGCGGTGAGCGTGACTTTTCCTCCTGCGGTTTCGACGAGGAGTTGTCCGGCGGCGATGTCCCACAGCGAAATTTTCGATTCTACATAGGCGTCGAGCCTTCCTGAAGCAATGTAGGCCATGCCCAGCGCGGCGGAACCCATCATACGCATTTTGCGAGCGCGCACGGAAGCCTTGGCAAACCGATCCATGCCGGTGCGCAGGGCATCGCCGTCTTTTCCGCAGCCGACGAAAAGAATGGACTCTTCCAGCTGGGTGCGTGATGAGACGGAAATCGGCATGCCGTTGTGCAGGGCAGGGCCGCCTTTTTCCACTGTCCAGGTCTCCTGCACCATCGGATCGTGAATCACGCCCACCACAATTTCCCCCTTCACACGAAGGGCGATCGAAACGCAAAAATGGGGGATGCCGTAGAAAAAATTCACGGTTCCATCGATGGGATCGACGATCCACTGGCGGTCCGATGCCTGATTCCCCGCGATGCCTTCCTCACCGTAGAGCGCGTCGTCGGGAGAGGCATCGAGCAAAATTCCCGTGATCAGATCCTGCGAGGTTTTGTCGAGCTGCAGCTTGATATCGTGGTGAGTCGCCTCATCGACCACAGCGAGCTGGCCGAATTTTTCGCGCAGAAGTTTTCCCGCTTCCAACGCGGCGTGAGTGGCAAGAGAAAGATCAGACATGAGTGAACGGCGTTAGCCTGCTTGCTGTCACGGCGGGACGCAAGCGCAAAGCAAGAATATCCCGCTACGATGCGGACGAGGAAGCCGGATCGGGGTACGTGGCGGCGCTTTCTTTCCCTTCATGCCCGCTTCCTCCGTTTCATTCATCAAATCCGTGAAATCCGCACAATCCGTCCTGAAACCACGCATCGTCTTGTGCTCGCACGTGACTCATGCGGGAAATCATCCGCATCGGATCCGTGAAGGAATCGATGCCAGCTTCAGGGTTGCCACCAGGCGTTGAGCAATCCTGTCATGCTCTTGATGCGCTCTGCTTCTTGCGCCGCCAGATTGGTTTCTTCCCGCGGGTCTTTGGCCAGGTGATAGAGCTCCGTTTGCGCACCTTGTTCCAAATCAGTGGGAATCATCAATTTCCATTCACCCTGGATTACCCAGCGCCACCGCAGCGATGAAGAGGGCACTTGCAAATCCACGGCATCATGAGTGAAACAAGCGCCATAGATGCTCTCACGCTTGGCGCGCGCGCCAGCATCAGTGAGATTCAGCCCGGGCAGGTCAGCAGGTAACGTGATGCCAGCCAGATGCAGAACCGTGGGCATGATATCCACGGAGCTCGCCAGATCCGACGCATCCAAGGCGGGGATTTTTTTCGGACAACGGAACATGATGGGCGTGCGCAGCCCTCCATCGTAGGGCGATTGTTTGGATTTCGGCGCGTGCTTGGGTCCATTAGGATTCTGAATCCAGCCATTGTCCGCCACGTAGACGATCAGGGTGTTTTCTAACAAATGGCGTTTTTCCAGACTCTCGCGCAGTTGGCCGATGGTTTCATCAAACCACTCGATCATCGCCCAATAGCGGGCCTGATGGATGGAGGGTGTGAGCTTCTTGTATTTTTCCAGCAAACGCTCGGGAGGAGTGTGCGGATCGTGGGGCAGCAGCGGTGCATACCAGACAAAAAAAGGCTTCTTTTCCCTTACGGAAAGATCGAGGAAATCGTCGATGGGTTTCATCGTCTTGCGACCGATGTCGAGTCCCTCGTCACCGTGGCGCCCGCCCTTGGTCATGCCATGGGTGAAGCCGCCGTGGGTGTAGGGTCCTTGCCACCACTTGCCGGTTTGCAGGGTGAGATAGCCTTGTTCCGTAAGAAGGCGCGGCAGGGTTTTTTGCTGATCCATGAAGCCGTTCATCACATCCCGACCTTTTTGGAAATCCGGGGAATTGCGGAATTTCTGCGGTGTCATGCCCGGTGTGGTCGGCGGATCGTTGGAGGTGATTTTATGCTGGTGGGGGAATTTTCCCGTCAGAATAGTGGCGAGACTGGGGCAGCACAGGCTGGAGGGTACGTAGGCGCGTTTGAACAACAGCGACTCCTTCGCCAGTTGATCGAGGTGCGGCGTTTTTACCTGCGCATGACCCATGAAGCCATAGTCCGACCAAGCATGGTCATCCGAGATGATGTAAACGATGTTGAGCGGCGTTTCTTCCGCTTGCGCCAGGCACAGCGTGGCCAACAGGGCGATGATGAAATGTTTCATGAGGTTCAGGAGTTCACTTGGTCGAGCCAGTCTTGAAGGTTGTAATACATTGTGACGCGCTGGATTCGTTCACCTTGCAGGGTAAAAAATGCTCCGGCAGGCAGATCATAGGTTTGCCCGCAGGCTTCGGGAAGGCCCTCATCGGTGGAGAGGTAGGTGCCGTGAACCATGAATTCCGCCGCCGCGCGCGTGCCGTCGTCACTCACGAAAATCTGCAAATCACTGACGCTCTCGCGATAGCAGCGGTTCATCCGCACGAAGAATTCACGAAACGCCTCAACGCCCGTTTCGCTGCCACCCTGATTGATGTCGTGCACAATGTCATCCGCCATCAAGGCCAGCATGCCATCGGTATTTCCAGCATTGAAGCAGGTGTAGTAATTTTCTAACAGCTTTTGTGTTTGTAATCTCAAGTCCATGAGCCGTATGTTAGATTTCCCCATCCGCATTGCCAGTACGTTTTGCGTCTTGAAGCAGCGGAATTTTTTGCACTTGGTGCGCGGGGGATTTTCAGGCATACTCTCACGCATGCCCACTGTTGCTATCGTTGGTCGCCCGAATGTGGGGAAGTCCGCTCTGTTCAACCGCCTCGTCGGGCGGAAAATCGCCATCGTCCACGACCAGGCCGGTATCACCCGTGACCGACTGGCCGCTCCAGCGAAACTGACGAAGTTTCCCTGCGAAATCGTGGATACCGGTGGCATCGGCGCCACTCTCGACGACGGCTTCGCCGAGCAAGTCGCCCTCGAGGCCGACATCGCGATCGCCACGGCGGATGTGATTTTGTTCGTGGTGGATGCTCACGATGGCATCACCGCCATCGATTCCGCGCTGGGGCAAAAACTCCGCAAGGCCAAGGCTCCCGTGCTTCTGGTGATGAACAAAGTGGATCACGACAAGCATGAGTCGGCGTGGTCGGACTTCGCCAAACTCGGGCTCGGGCAGGGGATTCCCGTCTCCGCTGAACACGGTCGCAATTTCGGCGAACTCGTCGATGCCATCGATGCCTTGTTGGAACCGATTTCTCCCGCCGAAGGCGAAACACCCGAGATGCGCCAGCCGGAGGGCATCCGCATTGCCATCGTCGGCAAGCCCAATGCCGGCAAGTCCTCGCTGGCGAATGCGATTTTACAGGATCAGCGCACCATCGTTTCCGATATCGCCGGTACGACGCGCGATGCCATTGATCTACCCTGCAAGTTCAAAAACGAATACTTCACCCTCATCGACACCGCCGGCCTGCGCCCGCGATCGAAGCGCGATACCTCCGTGGAGGTCTTCTCCGCCATGCGCACGGAAAAGGCCATCCGCCGTGCCGATCTTTGCCTGCTGGTGATCGACCTCGCTTCCGGCATCACCGCCCAAGATCGCAAGATCGCCCAGCTCATTCTATCGGAAAACAAGCCGTGTTTGATCGTGTTGAACAAGTTTGATCTCTACCACCCCGGTGCCAAGAAAAAAGCCCGCATGGATGAGGCCACCGATCATGTCAAACGCGAGCTGTTTTTCCTCGACTACGCACCGTTTGTCGTTGTCTCGGCCAAGGAAAACGATTCGGTGGAATTGGTATTGAAAGAGGCCATCAAGATCCGCAATCAATCGCAAAAATACCCCACCACGGGCATTCTCAACCGCATTCTGCAAAAAGCCATTGAGAAAAACCCACCACCCATTGATTCGAAGCTCAAGCGCCGCATGAAGCTTTACTACGGCACGGTCGCCACCGACAAAACCAGTGAGCTCATCCCCGTGCCCACCTACATTTTGTTCGTGAACGACAAAAAACTGCTGAGCCAAAGCTACAGCCAGTATCTCACCCACCAAATGCGCGAAAGCCATCCCGCCCCCGGCATCCCGACCGTGTTTTCCCCCCGCTCCCGAGAGCGCCGCGATCTTTCATCGAATACCTTTTCCCAAAAGAGTCATTGATGG